>NZ_FNTJ01000002.1:1200000-1800000 GCF_900105185.1 Pseudomonas saponiphila
TCGATCAGGGCGTTGCGCCGGGCACGGCTTCGCTGTTGATCCAGTTCAGCGCCTTTTTCTCCCTGGGCTGGGGCGTGTTGCTGTTCGGCGAGCGCCTGCGCTGGCAGCAGGTTCTGGCCACGGCCATTGCGCTGTGGGGGTTGTTGCGGATCATCGGCGCTAGCCCCGGGCACGCCACCAGCCTGGGTCATGCCTTGCTGCTGGTGAGCGCCTTCAGCTGGAGTGTGGGCAACGTCATCATCAAGCGCTGCGGGGTGCGGGAGGTGTTCGCCTTCGTGGTCTGGGCCAGCCTGTTCGCGCCGTTGCCCCTGCTGGCACTGACCTGGTTGAGCCATGGACGTGCGCCGTTTCTGCAACTGGCCGGGCAGGTGTCCGTCGGCGCGCTGCTGTCGCTGATGTTCCAGGTCTATGTGGCAACGCACTTCTGTTACTGGGGCTGGAACCTGTTGCTGCGCGAGTATCCGGTCTCGCGGGTGGCGCCCCTGTCGTTGCTGATTCCGGTGTTCGGCATGGCCGGGTCGGTGCTGATCCTGGAGCAGCCAGTGGGCATCGATGACGGGATCTCCATGGGCCTGATCCTGTTGGCGCTGGCTGTGGGGCAGTTCGACTGGCGCCGGTTTTCGAGCTTGGAACGTCGCTCCCTGTAGCCGCTGCCGCAGGCTGCGCATCAGGCGCAGGGGGCTTGCGGTCATCAGAGGTTTGCCTGGAAACCGTCAGGCAAGGCACCGCTGGCCTTTTCGCCGCCTCGTGGGCTCGGCAGCGGCGACAGTCGGCGGCGCAGGCGGTTTTTTTATTCTCGTTCAGTCACCGTTCAGTGGGTGCGCGCGCACCATGTCCAGCCTTACGCCGGGCCCATGGCACGGCACTTTCTGACGGGGCGAAGATGGTTCGAGAAACGCGTTTCGGGATTGAGTCCTGGGGTATCTACCTGGCGGCCCTGCTGCTGTTCACCTTTGGCATCTGGGACCAGCAGCCCCAGGGTTTCGACGGGCGCTGGGCGCTGTTCCTGCAGGAAATGTTCCGCCACGGGCCGAGCCTGTTCCCCACCACTTACGGCCAGCCGTATCCGGATTACCCGGGCACAGCGACCTATTTCAGCTACCTGTTCGCCCAGCTCTTCGGCGCCCCCAATCACCTGGCCAATATCCTGCCCACCGCCTTGGCTTCGGCCGGGGTCCTGGCGCTGCTGTACCGCCTGCTGGCGCCCATGGGCCGCACCTGGGCGCTGCTGGCGGTGCTGCTGACGGCGCTGACCAGCCAGCTGTTGGACAAGTCCCGCTCGGTGTGCCTGGACCAGATGATCTCGCTGCTGTGCCTGGGAGCCTTCTACCTGCTGCACAGCGGCGAACAGCGCGGCTCGCGGCTGCGGCCATTGCTGGTGCTGCCGTTGTTCGCCCTGGCCTTCGCCATTCGCGGGCCCCTGGGGCTGGTGGAGGTCTGTGGCGTGGTCTGCACCTACTGGCTGCTGGGCGACAGCCGCACCCAGGAGGCGCGCCGCACCTTGTTCAAACGCGTGCTCGGCTACGGCTGCGGCGGCCTGCTGGTACTGGCCGGCTGTTGGTGGCTGCTGATGCAACTGGCCCATGTCAGCGGCGGCGAGGCCTTTGTCCATCAGGTCTACAACATGCAGGTGAGCGGGCGCCTGGATGAAAGTGGCGAGCCGTTCTACTTCTACTTCCAACTGGCGCTGTACCGCTATTTCCCGGTGGTGCCCCTGGCCCTGGTAACCCTGTGGATGCTGCGCAGCCAAGTGTTCCGGCGCCATGTCGACCCGCAACTGCGCCTGGTACTGCGGCTCGGCGCTTGCGGCCTGATGATCCTGCTGGGGCTGTCGGTGCCGCACTTCAAGCGCGCCTACTACATCCTGCCCATGGTGCCGATGTTCGCCGCGGTGGCCGCCTACGGCCTGCTCATGGTCCGGGGCAGAATGAGCAAGGTGCGCAGCGCCTACCTGTGGCTGGTGGGTGTGCTGCCGGGGCTGTGCATCCTGGTGCTGTTCGTGCTCAAACACAGCTGGCACAAGCACGGCTACTGGCCGCCGGTGTCGATGCCGCTGCTGATCTGCATTTTCGTCGTGCTGCAACTGCTGGCGCTGTACTGCTGGCGCCACACCCGCGGCAGCTTCGGGCGGCGCCTGGTGCTGCTCAGCGCCCTGGCCCTGGCGGCGCAATGGACGCTACTGGTAGCGGTGGTGGACCCGGCCAAGGACCGGCAATTCGACACCCAGGGTTTTGTCCATGATGTGGAGCAACTGCGCGCGGCCGAACACGGGCCCCTGGTGTTCTTCAACCTGGGCCAGGACACCTGGGCCGTGCGCTACATGATGAACCTGGACTACGACGAGCAGCCGCTGTTCGTTCGCGGCGACGCCCCCGGAGAGCTGGATGCACTGCCCCACGGTTCCTGGGTGATCGTGGCGCGCAAGGATCGAGAGAAGCTCCGGGGCACCTCGCTGGAAAACCAGCAGACGGTGTATGAAGGACGGTTGAATGACAATCCCTGCCTGGTGTTTCAGTTGCGGTAAAGGCTTGGCAGCTGGTGGGGCGCGCCGTATTTTCGCCAGGACCGTCAGTGCTGAAACCAGGGAGTGGTCATGGAGTGTCACGTTCGTCCGGCCTTGCAGGCCGATGCCGCGCAAATCAGCCGGGTGATCCTGGCGGCCTTGCTCACCAGCAATGCCCAGGACTATCCCGCCAGTGTCATCGAGCGGGTGCAAGACAGCTTTACCCCGGACGCCGTCCTGCAACTGATGCGGCGTCGGCAAATGTTCGTCGCCCTGGTGGACGGGAAACTGCTGGGCACCGCCAGCCTCGACGGGCGCGCGGTGCGTTCAGTGTTCGTCGATCCGGCGTACCACGGCCATGGCCTGGGCCGGCAACTGATGGCCGCAGTCGAGCAGGCGGCGTTGCAGGCGGGGCTGGCCTCGCTGGTGGTGCCCTCGTCGGTCACTGCCGAAGGCTTCTATGCACGCTTGGGGTATGTCCGGGTACGTGAGCACTACGAGGGCGAGGAGCTGACGCTGATCATGGAGCGGGCCCTGTCCGGGCCGGCTTGACCTTTGCCGCCATGAGCCTTGTAGGAGCGAGCTTGCTCGCGATGGACGTCAAGGATAACGCGCGCTCGCTGGGGGAATGCGGCGCTCTTGGGAGCTTCGCGAGCAAGCTCGCTCCTACAGGGCTGGGGTGAGTTCAAGGCACCTGGATACTTCCCGGGTGCCAGAGCTATCAAGTGCTTATGGTCGAGCCATCTCTACCAAGTGCATCAGGATCCTGATCAGGCCGGTTCCGGCAGGTGTAGATGGAAACAGATGGGGCTTTCGTGCCCACGGCTTTCCAGCACCAGGGTGCCGCCGTGCAATTCGCTGATGCGCTTGACCAGATAGAGGCCGAGCCCGGCGCCCGGCGAGTGCTGGGACTGGGTGCCGCGGAAGTATTTCTGGAACAGCAGCGGTGCCTGGTCGGCGGGAATCTCGGCCCCGGCGTTGAGTACTCGAAGCTGAATGCCTCGGGGGCCGTCGTCGACTTCTACCTGCACCGCGGTGTCGGCGGGGGCATGGCGGTCGGCGTTGGCCAGCAGGTTGCGCAAGGCCACGCGCAGCAAGCCAAAGTCGCAACTGATGTGGCTTCGCCCTGCCCGGTAGTGGAGTTGGATGCGCTCGGGCGGGAATTCGCCCATGCAGCCCTGGAGCAACGCCATCAGGTCATGTTCAGTGCGCCGCAACTCAATGGCGCCGTCCGTCATGCGGTCATGGTTGAGGTAGTCGTCCACCAGGGTCATCAGGCGCTTGGAGGCTTCGTGGATGTTCTGGCAGCGTCGTTCATTGCGTTCCGGTGGCCCCGCCAGGTTGCGGATCATCTGTTGCGCCGAGGTGCCGATGATCGCCAGCGGCGTGCGGAATTCGTGGGAAACCATGGCCACGAAGTCCCGTTGCTCCTCGCGGATCTGCTTTTCGTGGCGCAGCGACTCGCGCAGCTCTTGCTCCAGCAGTACGCGCTGGCGGATCTCGTTGCGCAGTTCGCGGGTGCGCAGAGCGATCCGCGATTCCAGATCGGCATTCTGATTCTGGATCAGCTGGGTGAAGGCATCTTCGGCGCGGCGGGTCTTTTCCTTGAGCCATCGGTAGTGAAGGATGATGCGCATGCTCATCAGCAGCATGTGCATCAGGGCCCCGATGGCCACGGCGTTATCGGTGAAGAAGGTGGCGGGCAGGTAACCCAGGTTGCGCAGGAAGCTGATGCCGATGCCCGCGTAGTAGATGCCGAACAGCAGCAGGAAGTAGCGCGCGGGCCGGTGGCCGGTGAACGTCAGCCACAGGGCAAAGCCGATGAAGAACGGGATGCTCAGCAACACGGTGATCTGGTGCAGGGGGGCGCCGATCTGATAGTGCCCGCTCAGCACCGCCAGGGCCGAGAGCAGGCCAATGACCAGGCTGCCCACGGTCAATATCCGCTGAAGTCTGCGATAGCCTTCGAGGCGCAGTTGGCGCATCGCGAAGATCACGCCCACCGGCAGGCTCAAGCCCAGCGCGCACCCCAGCAGCGTGTCGCTCAGCTCCATGGGCAGGCTCAATACCTGTTGCGGCAGACCCAGGGTCAGGCTTTCGATCCAGATGCAGAAACTGACGTATGCCAAGTACCAGCCACTTTCCGGAGCCCGGGTCATGCGCCAGAAAAAGCCGTGGAACAGGATCAGCACCAGATAGATACCGAAGTACAGGCCGTAGCCCAGGTACTCCATGGTGGTGGTTTCGGCGAACCGGTCCTGGGGCATCAGGCGCACGCCCACCGACATGGCGTTCTTGCTCTTGAGGCGCAGCAACAGGACGTGCGGTTGCTGGTCGGTCAGGGTCAGCGCGAACACCGGCGAGCGATAGTCTACCGGCCAGTTTTCGCGGCCCATGGCTTCGCCGCTGCGCATCTCCCTGGGTGTGCCGCTCATGTCGTACAGGGTGGCTTCGTCCAGCAGGGAGTTGCTGAGCATCAGCATCCAGTGCACCGGTGAGCTTGCGCCGGCTTGCACGTGCATGCGCAGCCAGACCACACCGGGAACGAAGCCCGCGCTGAGTGAGCCGGGCAGCGCGCGCCAGTCTGTCGAGGCCCGGGCGGCCTCGGCATCCAGCTGGCCTTGCGGATCGTCCAGGCGTTCAAGGAAACCGCGGGCGCTCAGGCTGCTGCTTTCCAGCATGAGGGGGGCGGCGGGGGCGGGGGCAGGGAATGCCGTTAGCAACAGACACAGCAGCAACAGGAGCGAATAGGGCATCAGTGGTGATCATGAGCAATGGACGGGAGTGGTTCTTCTGGCAGCCGAACTCCTTGCTCAGATTTGCTCAGTTCCGTTCTGGGCTATTTGCGTAGCATCGTGCTCATTGGTCTGACCTTGACGACTGCGCCGGCATGATAATCCCTAACGCATTTCCTTTCCCTCCTCTTGTATGCGCCATGCGCTTGATGGTCATTGAAGCGACGCCAGGAAGCCTCGGCAGCGCCGGCTCGGCCTGCTACTCGACGGCTCATCGGCTGTTCATGATCGACCGCTTGCACCTGCAGGATGTGGACATCGCGCTGTTCGCGCCGCACATCATCCTGCTGCAGGTGCTTGTGGAAGATGGCCTGGAGTTGGCCCTGATCAGGCGTATCCGCCGATTGTGGCCGGACATCGGGCTGATCCTGGTCACCGAGCCCACGCCTCTCAAGCAACACCTGCAGGGGTATGCGCTGGGCGCTGACTATTGTCTGGCAAGCCCGATCGTGGACGTTGAGCTCAAGGCGGTCAGCGGTGCCTTGATGCGGCGAGTGTCCATGCATATCGGCCCTGACGGCGATTGCTGGGTACTGGACGTACAGGACCGGCGACTGATTGCGCCAGACGGCAGGCAAGTGGAGCTCAGCCGCACCGAGTGCCGGGTGCTGCAATGCATGCAGCAGGCGCCGAAGAGCATCGCCAGCCGGCGCCAATTGGTGGAAGTCCTTGGCGAGGATTACCTGAGCTACGACGAACGCCGGCTGGAAGCCATCTTCAGTCGGTTGCGGCGCAAGATTAGCCTGTCCACCGGATTGCCGGCCCCCATCCTGTCGTTGCGCAATCAGGGCTACGCCTTCAGCGCCTCGCTGCTGCAGCACCGTTGAGCGCGTTCAGTCGATGATCGTCACGCGCTCGTAGAAACAGTAGCCACTGTTGCGCAGGGTCTTGATTGGCAGTTCCAGGTCGGTGGCCTGTTCGACCTTGCGCCGTAGCCGGCGCATCTGGGTATCGAGGCGGCGCTGATCGTAGCCGAGCCAGTCTTCGCCCAGCGCCTCGACGATCTGGCGCCGGCTGACATTGCTCCCGGCGCCGTTCATCAACGCTTGCAACACCAGGGTGTCCTGGTTGGACAGGCGCAACATCCGCTGGTTGGGGGCCCACAGCTCGCGTGGCCCGGTCGCCAGGCGCCAGGGTTGCGCCTCGCCTTGCAGGCCCAGGCGCCGCACCAGGGCGTTGATCACCGCCGCCAGTTCATCCAGGTCGCAGCCCTTGGTCAGGTAGTGATCGGCGCCGATGCGCAGCCCCAGCACTTTCTGCTCAATGGCTGCGCGCGCGGTGAAGGCGACAATGCCCAGGGTGCCGCCCTGTTGGCGCAATCCGAGGATCAGCTCCAGGCCATCGCCATCGGGGAGTCCGAGGTCGATCACCGCCAGGCTGTGGCGCTTTGCATCGAAGGTCCGGGTGAAGGCGGCGATATCGCCGACCAGGGTCACCCGATAGCCGCAATCGCCGAGAAACTCGGCCAGCTCCTCGGCAATCACGGGTTCGTCTTCGAGTAGGATCAGTTCAAGCATCGATTGGGCGCTGTGGTGGAAACGACAGGAAGATAAACACCACTCAAACCGCAAGAAAAAAGCCAGGAGAGGAGGGCGTGAAACGCCGGGCATTGTAGCGAAAAGGCTGCGCGGTTAGAACGACCGCCCCCCGGGGAGGGCGATCGGACAGGCGTTGCAAACCAGGTGCCCACGCTCATCTCAGAGGATCTTGTACACCAGTTGCAGGTTGATGTAGGACGAGTCCTGGTCGTTGCGGACCTTGGTCAACGGCACGCCCACCGTCAGCTCGCCACTGAGCCGCGAAGTGGCCTGCCAGTTGATGCCGGTGCCGACGCTGTCGAGCTTCTCGGGCTGACGGAACGACGAGTCGATGCGCCCGTAGTCGTAGAAGCCGAAGCCGGTCAGGGCCTGGGTGATGCGGTAGTTCGCCTGCAGGTTGGAGTACAGGCCGCCGTCGCCGGCCAACTCGCCCTGGCGGTAACCGCGCACGGTGGAAGCGCCGCCGATCTGGAACAGCTGGCTGGAAGGCACTCCTTCGCGTTTCGAGTACTGCCAGGCGCCGTTGGCATTGAGGAACCAGTCCGGGCCGAGCGCCTGATAGAGCTGCCAGTAGCCGACCCAGAGGCCGAAGTGGTCGCGGATCGGCGTGCCCTCGACTTCGCTGCGCGCATCCTGATAACCCAGGCTCACCCGCACCGAGCGGCCGGGTGCCAGGTACAGCGTGGTCAGGTCGGCCTGGGTGCTCTTGACCCGGTTTTCGTTGAGGAAGACATCGGAAATGTAGTTGCGGGTGCTCTGCTCGCTGTAGGTCAGTTGGCCGGTGAGCAGCCAGCTCTGGTTGCTCCACAGCGGGTGATTGATGAACAGCGAACCGTTCTTCGAGTCGCTGCGCGAATCCAGGCTGCTGAACGGTCCATAGATGACCTTCGCCCGGCTCTTGCCGATGCGCCCGCCGATGCGTCCGCCCAGGCTGTTGAAGGGCGCGTCGTAGGACAGCATGCCCATGCCCGAGCCTCGGGCGCCGGTGAGGAAGGCCGAGAACACGTCGTCACCGCCCAGGGCGCCGTAATGGCGGTACATCATGCCGCCGGTTTCTTCCCCGGTGGATTCATAGCCATTGTTGTTGGCGAACAATTCGAGGCTGTTCTGCGGCGGCTCGTTGACGTTCACATAGACATCGGTCAGGCCATAGCCCTTGCCGGGCTGCAACGAAGCCGAGAGGTTGCCCGAGCTCAGGCGGTTGAAGCGCGACAGCTCGGCTTCCAGGCGCTTGGGGTCGACCAGCTCGCCGGGCTTGATGTCCAGGCGCTGGCGCACGAAGTCCTGTTTCATGTAGCCGTTGCCTTCCAGGACCAGCTCGCCTACCCGGCCCTCCACCAGTTGAATGCGCACGCGACCGCCTTCGATGCGTTGCGCCGGCAGGATGGCCCGCGCGGTGGCGTAGCCCTTCTGGTCATAGAGCCGGTTCACCGCCGAAATCAGCTGCTGCAGCTCGCTGAAGCCGACCTTGTGCCCCAGGTACGGCTGGACCAGTGCCTGCAGCTGGGCGCTGTCGAGAATCGCCGTTTCACTGAACACCACGGTGACGAGCTCGAAGTTGAGGCTGGCGTTCTCCGGCAGTTTCTGGTCGCCCACCAAGGGCACGGTCAGTGCCGGAGTGTTGTCTTGCGGCGCAGTGTCCTGGCGCTCCAGGGCCCGTTGTGGCTGGCGCAGCAGTTCGGAGCTGATGGCGCCCGGCAAGGCGCCGGACGGCAGTGATTCAGCGTTGGCCAAGAGCGAGAACATCAGGCCGGCGGTGCCGAGCAGAAATGGCAGCCTGAAGGCGGTGGCGCTCAGGCCACCGCGCTGCTGAAGGTTAGATCGAGTCATCGTTGCTCTGATTGCTGAGGTTGACCGCCCGTGGGGCGATGGAAAGTTCTTGGGCCGGTTGCAGCACCGGGTACACCGGATGCGCCGCCGAGAAGGCCGGCATGGTTTGCCCGCCATGGCTGTTGCGCCAGTCGGCGCTGAAGTGCGGACGAGCCAGGTCGAAGGCGGCGTAGCCGTTGGTGACCAGGTTGCGGGTGAACACGCCACGGGCCGAGTCGAACCACATCGGTGCGCGGGAGCCGGTGGCGCCGCGGGTTTCCAGGTCGAGGCTGAAGCCCTTCCAGGGGATGTAGTACTGGAAGTCGCTGGCATAGCGCAGCGCCGGGGTGGTGTTGTCCATCAGCGCGGTCACATAGCCGGTGCTCAGTTTCATTTCCTCACCGATGTAGCCGTTGAGGATGTTGAAGCGCTCGGCATTGGAGCGGATGTTGGCCACCCGCGCCGCCAGTTGCTCGGCGCGTACATACGGGGCATTGCTGATGCCCAGGTCGATGCGGTCGGCGACCCCGCCTTGCAGGTTGCTGGCCCACAGGCGCAACGGCGTGGCCTGGACGGTCTGGGTGACCTGGCCGCGAATGCTCTGGGCCCGCAGTTCCAGATCGCGGGCGACACGCACGTCGGCCAGGTCCAGATCGGTGGTGCCGAGCACGCCGTCGCCGTCGCCAATTACCCGGACCGAGCCGGTCAGGGCATGCACCTGGTCGGCATGGGCCTCGCGCAGCAGGTGCAGGTTGACGTCGCCCACCGGGGTCCGGGCGTTGAAGCGGCCGGTGTCCAGGCGCACGGCCGTCGCCGCCTCGCCCACGCCGGTCGCCGCCACCAGGTCGACCTGGCCGTCGGCCTCGTCGGTGGTGCGGATCAGCGAGTCCTTGTCGTCCATGCGGATCGCGCCGGCAGCGGCGGTCAGGCCCACGCGGCCGTCGAGCACGCTGTTGCTCATCACCAGGTCTTTCTGGGTGGCGAGGATGTTCGCGCCCAGGCCGAACAGCCCCAGCGCGCCTTGCTGCTGCACCACCTGGAACGGATTGGCGGCGGTGCCGATGTAGCCCGAGGTCTTGCCGTTGGCGTCCACCGCGCGCAGGTTGACCAGGCCACCGTCGAAGGTGGCGTGGTCGCCCAGGGAGCTGAAGTTGCCGTGGTTGGCCACCAGGTTGGTTTCGCCCTTCACGTCGATCTTGCCCACCACCACGTTGCCGTTGAGCACCACCACGTTGGCGGTGCCCGGGGCCACCAGGCGGTACACGGTGACCGGGTCGTTGCCGCGGTTGGTGACCTGGATCGGGTTGTCCGGCGAGCCGATGTTGCGCCCGGCGTCGATGTACAGGCCGCCGGTGACCGCACCGGCCACGCCCGTGGCGGTCTGGTTGATCACGTCACGGCCGGCGTAGACGTACAGGGTGCCACCGACGGTGATGTCCTTGAGGATCACGTCCTGGGAGGTGCCGACGTGGTAGTCGCCCTTGGCGTCGATCACCACCGGGTCCTTGGCTTCCACCACCAGGTCATAGCGCGGACGCAGGGTCACGCGCACCGTGTCGCCGTCCACCTGCTCGGCCTGCAGGGTGCCGGGCTTGGCTTCGGCCAGCAGGGCCATCAGCTGGCTGGAGTTGTAGCTGTTGCCCTGTGACGAGGACAGTTGGGTGACGACGGGCAGGTAGCCGTCGGTGCGCTTGAGGGTGAACACCAGGGTCTCCGGGTCCGGCAACGGCTGGGTCGGGTCGTTGTTCAGGCGGATCGAGCCTTGGGTGGCGGCGACGTTGGGTAGCGCACCGGTTGAAGGCCGCTCCCCGGCCACGGCACCGGCGTTGATCACCGTGCCCAGCATGCTCTTGTCCCATACCGCGCCATGGGTCATCTGCGTATAGAGCGCGGACTGGCTGTCCAGGGTGTACTGGAAGTTGCTGTCGCGGGTTTTCAGCAGCCCCTGGTCGAAGCCCGGCGTGCCGGCCAGGAAGCTCTTGGCTTCCTGGTAGCGGGCCTTGATCGCCGTGTTGATCTCGGCGTCGGTCGGGGCGCGGCCGAGGCTTGCGGCCACCTGCTCGCGATACAGGCCCAGGCCCTTCTGGCTCAGGCTGAAGGCGCTGTCGGGCTGGTTGGCCAGATCGCGGATCGACCAGTAGTCGCCGTAGTAGCGCACCACCAGATTCTGGTAGCCGTTGATGGTGCTCTTGGCGTTGTCGGCGTTGGTCAGGCCCAAGGCCTCCCACTCCTTGATCTTCTCTTGCAGCTTGGCGTCCTGGGTTTCGCCCTTGGGCGCGGCGCCGATGATCTGGCCACTTGGGGTGTTGAGCTCGACATTGCCGAACAGCGACTCGATGAAGCCGACCTTCATGTGGCCGCTGGCCTGGGTCAGGGTCACGCTGCCGGGGGCCGAGGCGTTGATCTCGTTGCTCTGGGTCACCAGCGGCCGGTTGACCCCGCCGATGGAACTGCCCGAGCCCGAATGCAGGTTGAGCACGTCGCCGGCGATGGCCACGCCATTGCTGTCGGCATGCTGGTAGATGCCGCCCACGGCGTTGATGGTGACATCGCCGGTGGTCTGGATCGACTTGGCGTAGACGTCGCCGCTGCTGTTGAGGAACACATCGCCCTGGCTGCGGGCGCTGACCGAGGCGCCGGCCACGCGGGAGTCGATGATGTTCAGGCCCTGGGTGGCGCTGCCGATGCCCTGGGAAGCGTTGAGCTGCAGATCCTTGCCCTGCAGCGAACCGCCGGCCTGCAGCAGCGAGCCGCCCTTGACGTCGAAGGTGCTGGTGCCGACGTTGTTGCGGATATCGCCGCCGAGCATGACGTTGGAGGTGGAGTCCACCCGCAGCCGCGACTCGCTGTTGCCGACGAAGCGGATCGGGATGGCGTAGTCGGCCTTCACGCTGTTGGTCAGGTCCAGCTTGATGTCGGTGGCCAGGTTGAACTCGGTGCCGTTGACGAAGCCGCCCCAGTCGTTGTTGCCATCGCTGGTGACGGTGACCTTGGTGTAGCCGATCTTGCCATCGGCCCACTGCATGAAGGCTTTGTCGTCGCCCGTGGCGTCGCGCACTACCACCTTGCCGTCGCCCACGTGGTAGGAGGAGCCGTCGGAGTTGGAGATGGTGCTCACCCACTGGCCGAGCTTCTCGTCCATGTCGGTGGTGTCGCCGGACACCGAGGTGGCGCCGCTGTAATCGCGGGTCAGGTGGTACTCGTGGGTCCACTCGTAGCGCGCGCCGGTCTGTGGCTTGTAGCTGAATTCGCGGCCGATGGTGCTGTCGAGCAGGGCGCTGCCCAGGCCACTGGCGCCGTTGGCGTCGTTGTAGACCGCAACGCTGTTCTGCCCCGCCTGGTTCACGTACCACCAGGTCTGCGCACGGCCGTCGCCCCAGGACTTCAGGGTGTCGGTGATGCGCACCACGCTCTGCCCGCCATTGCCCAGGTCGATGTCGGTGAGGCGCAGGTCGTAGCCAGTGCTGTTGTTGATCTGCACGTCGCCGTAGCCTGAGTTGACGCGGATGTTGCCCAGCACGTTGGTGTTGATGATGTTGCCGGTCAGCGATACCGAGCCGCCGCCGGCGGCGTCGATGCGCTGCACCTGGATGCGGTGGTTGTTGGAGTCCCAATAGACCATTGGCACCTCGTCGCTGCCGTCGATGGCCGCGACGCTGTTCAGGCGCACCAGGCCGTTGCCCGAGGCGATGCTGCCGATTTCGTTGGCCACCGCGCCGTTGAGGTTCAGCGACCAGTCGGTGCGGCTGCCGACTTCGATTCCGGCGTTGATGTTGATGTTCTTGGCGTTGATCGCCAGGGCTCCGCCCACGCGCATCGCGCTTTGCGACGAACCGCCGGTGTCGGACTGGCTCAGCGCCGCGTTGTTGCGCGTGGCCAGGGTGTTGAGGCCGACGTAGGTCCAGTCCCACACGCCGGTCGTGCAGCTCCAGAGCACACACGACAGGTCGTCCGCGTCCTGGTTGCCGGTATAGACGAACTTGCCGTCCTTGAGGCTCACCCGGTCAGCGGTGTTGGTGTTGTCGTTCTCCCAGTAGTCCCGCACGATGCCGCCGACGATGACCTGCTGGTCCTTGCCGTCGCCACGGCCGAACTTGCGGATCAGGAAATCGGTGAATTCCTTCTGGTCGCTGTACTTGCGCGAGCCGTCCGGATTGGTGTTGTAGACCGCGTTGGCGGTGTACTCGGCGATGGCATCGGGAATCGAGCGGCCGTTGAGCAGCCCGAGCACTTCCGGCGACAGGCCCTTGATGATGTTGGCCCACTCGGCCTGCACCGAGGCCAGGTTCCAGTTGCGCCCTGGCAGGTTCACGAACAGGTCGCCGTTGGGCACGTTCATGCTCAGCTGGTAGCTCTCGATGGTGGCGAACTGCGAGACGTTGCCCGAGGTGTTGCTCAGCGCGGTGTTGCCCTTGAGGTTCTGGATATCCCCCAGCACCAGGATCCCCGGCGCCGGGCTGGTGTTGCCCGCCAACTGGGTGTCGTAGGTGTTCTGAATGACGATCGAAGGCACGCTCGGGCGCTGGTTGGCGTCATAGAAGTCGGACTGCGAGCGGCCCACTTCGGTCAAGCGGGCACCGCTGGCGTTGAGCTTGGCCGCGCCAGTGGAGGTGATGCTGCCGGTGCCGGCCGCGGACACCAGGATGCCGTTGGTCACCAGGTAGTCGTCCGAGCTGTTGTGGATCACCACCGTGGGCGCGCCGTAGGCGGTCAGTTCGGCTCCGGATTGCTGGATGCGGTCGGCGCCGACGCGGATGTCGCCGGCCCCGGCGATCAGGTCGTTGACGATCAGGCTGTCCACCGTGGTGTTGCCGTCGGCGCCGGCCCCCAGGGACTTGGCGGTGCTGGCGCGCATCTGGGTGTAGAGGGCGATCTGTTCGCTGAGCCGCGCGTGGTCGCTGGAGCCAGGAGTCAGCCCGGCCAGTTGCTGGTTGAGCTGGGCCAGGGTGGCGTCGATCTGCGCCAGCGGACGGAACGCATTGGCGCTGCCGGCCTTGGACACGCTGTAGGTCAGGTCGCCCAGGGAGGACACCACGCGGGCGGCCTGGCCGTCCCAGTAGAGTTCCTGGCGGTTACCGACACCGGCGATGACCTCGGTGTCGGCCAGGTTCAGGTTGGCCAGCTGGTTGACCTTGTTGGAGCGCACTGTCTGCTCGCTGGAGAACAGCGACAGGTACGGGTTCTTGCCGGTGCCGCTGCCATCGGCGCTGACCTTGCCGTTGGTGGCGGTGAGGTCGACGTTGCGCACCGAGCGCAAGCGGTCGTTGCGGCCGAAGATCAGGTCGTTGGTGGTGCTGGCGGTGGCGTCCACCCCGAGCTTGGCGGTGATCGGTATCAGGGTGTTGTTCACCACCAGGGTACTGGCCTTGGCGCGGATGTCGTTGGACTGGTTGCCGTCGGCGCTCTGGCCCGCGCGCAGGCCGAGGTTGCCATAGCCCAGCAGGTCGGCATTGGCGCCGAAGCGGATCATCTGCGCGGCGTTCAGGTCGATCTTCGAGTTGCCGCCGCCGGCGCCCACCAGGCCGAACACGTCCACGCGAGCGTCGGTGCTGGCGCGGGTGTCGCTGTAGGCGCCGACCTGGAGCAGGCCGCTGCTGCGCAGGTTGGCGTCGTCGCCCACCAGCACCTGGTTGTTCACCGTGACCTTCATGTCGGTGCCGGCGTAGGGCGCGGCGATGGCGCCACCGGCCTTGAGCTTGCCGACGTCGGCCACGCGCATGGTGTTGTGCGCGTTCATGCGCAGGTGGCCCTTCTCCACGTCCAGCACGCTGCCGTTGGTGGCCAGGCCGACGTTGTTGCCCAGCAGGATGCGGCTGCTGTCGCTGATGCTGTTGTCCACCAGCACCGCGCTGCCGGTGAGCACGCCGCCGGAACCGGAATAGGCGTTGGCGCCGCCCTGGGTGATGTTGTGGGCCTCGACATCGAGGCCGTCACGGGCGGCCAGGCGCGCGCCGTCGCCGAACTGCACCTGGGTGTCGGCGCCCAGGGAAAGGTCGATGAAGGTGCCGGAGGCGCCCACCGCCGCTGCTTGCAGCGAGTCGCTGTCGGCGTCGTAGTCGAGTTGGTGTTCGGCCTTGACGTTGGCCTTGGCGCTTTGCAGGCGGGTGCTGCCGAGCACGTCCACCGCGGTGTGGCTGGCGGCGTTCAGGTCGAGGGTAGAGGCGCTGCCGGCAATCAAGCCGCCGCTGCCGGCCACGGCATCGCCGGTGATGCCGTTGCTGCCGGTGGCGGACAGGTCGAGGGTGCCGCCCACCTGACCGCTGGCGCCGAAGCGCACGCGCTGGGTGGCGTCGATGTCGGCCTTGCCGATGTTGGCCCCCATGGCCAGGGCTCCGCCCACGGCGATGCCGGTGGAGTCGGTCTTGACCCGGGTGGTGTCGCTGGCTTTCACCGCCGCATCGCCGGTGATCGTCAACTGGCTGCCTGCGCCGACCTGGGCCAGGACGTCGGTGTTCAGGTCGGAGGTGGCCACGGTGGCGTTGATTCCGACCAGGGCACCACCGGTGGCGCCGGTGGCCTTGGCTTCGGCGCTCTGGTCGCGGCTGCGCTGAGCGTTGGCGTTCACCTCCAGCGAGCCGGCGCCGATGTTCACGGCGCCGGTGCCGGCTTCGATCGTGTTGTTGACCTTGGCGGTGGCGACACTGGCGCCGATGGCGCCGCTGCCGATGCTCGCGCCAAAGGCCAGGGCGCGGGTCATCGGGTCGGTGCTGGCACGGATGCCGACGCCATTGCGGGCCAGCAGCAGGCTGCCGTCGCCAGCCCAGGCGCGGGCCTTGGTGGTATCGCTGGCGGTGGCGACCACCGCGTTGCCGGCGAGGATGCCGCCACTGGCGCCTATCGCCTCGGCGTTGTTGGTGGAGCGCGCGGTGGCGTCGACGGCCACGCTGCCCGCGTTCACCTGAACGTTCTTGCCCAGCAGGGCCTGGGCCTGGCCGGAGCTGCTGGTGGTGGCGATGCTGGCGCCGACCGCTGCGCCGCCGACGGCGACGCCAACGGTCTCGGACTTCAACGCATGATCGAGCCGCGCGCCGACCTGCAGCGCGCCACCGCTGGTGATCTTCGCTCCGTCGAGTACCTGGGCGGTGGTGCTGCTGGTCTTCTCGCTGACCGCCACGGCGGCCCCGAGCCCGACCAGGCCACCGCCGCCGGCCTGGGCCTTGGCTTGGGTGGTGCCGCCCTGGCCGTCCTCGGCCTGGATGCTGAGGTTGCCACCGGCCTTGGCCACGCCGCCCAACTCGGCCAGGCTGCGGTCGCCGACGTTGATCACCGCCACCCCGGCCCCGGCCCCGACGGCACCGGCGGCCACCCCGGCGGCCTCGCTGGCGGCATCGGTGGTGTTGCGGGCGCTGACGCTGAGGTTGCGGCCGGCGTCGAGGGTGGCATTGCCCACCCGTGCCGCCGCGGAGTACTGGGTGGTGTCGGGGCTGGCGAGGAAGGTGTCGTTGGGGTTGACGCCCTGCTGCCGCGCATTGAGGTCAGACTGCAATTGCGAGGCGCCGGAGAAGTTATTGCCCATCTGCCCGTTGAGGCCGGAATTGCGCCCGACCTGCTGGGCATTGGCCAGGCTGCTGTCCAGGCTGCCGGTGGCGTTGGCGGAGGCTCCCGCGGCGACGCTGACCACCGAGACCCCAGCGCCGGCGCCAACGTAACCGCCTCCAGCGGCGGCGATGGAGGTGGAGTCGATGTCGCGCTTGTTCTCGGCGCTGACGCTGAGGTCGCGGTCGGCGTTGACCACCGCGCCGTCGCCGATGCTGGCCACGGCGCCGCTGCGCACCACTTGCACGTCGGCGCCAGCGCCCACTCCGGCGACCCCGCCGGCGGCCAGGGTGCCCAGGGTACTGGTGGTGTCGAGGCTGTCCCGGGCATGGACGCGCACGTCCTGCTGGGCGCCATCCTGGCGGGTGTTGACCTGGGAACCGGCGCCGATGCCGGCCAGGGTGTGGCCGGTGGAGGTGAGCACGTTGACCGTGCCGGCTACGCCGGCGGTGCCGCCACCAGCCCCGGTGAAGGCCACCACGTCGATGTCCTGGGCGGCCTGGGCGTCGACCTGGGTCAGGCCGGCGGCGTCCAGGCGGGTGTTGCCGCTGGTGCCGGCTTCGGTGCGCTGCTTGAGGTCGGTGACCACCACGGTGGCCCCCACCCCGGCCACGCCACCGCCGGCCACGCCGCCGGCGATGATGTTCAGGTCGTTGTTGGCGTCGGCGCTGATCGCGATGCCGGCGCCCTGGCTGTGCAGACTTGCGCCCTGGACGCTGCTGCGCACGGCACCGTCCAGGGTGGTGACGGCCACCGAGCCGTTGACCCCGGCGCTGCCGCCGATGGCGGCGCCGACCACCACGGCATCCAGGTCGTGGGTGGCGCGGGCGTTGACGCCGATGTCGCCCTGGGCGGTCAGGTTGGCGGCGCTGACGCGAGCCTGGGTGTCGTGATCGAGGGTGTTGGTGGTCACCGAGGCGCCTACACCGGCAGAACCGCCGCCCGCGCCCGCACCATTGCCGGTGGTGACGCGGGTGTGGTGATAGGCGCCGACCTGGGTGGCGGCCTGGCTGGTCACACTGGCGTCGTCGATGGCGGCGAGGGTGGCGCCGCCGGCATGGTTGACGGTGACCGCGCCGGAGACGCCAACGTTGGAGCCGCCGCCGACGCTGGCGGCCACGGTGTTGATTTCGTCGGTGCTGCTGGCGACCACGCCAACGCCGTTCAGCGCGCTCTGCTGGGTACGGTCGCGCAGGTCATGGCTGGTGTTGCTGTCGAGCTGGCCGTTGTCCACTTGTACGGCAGCGCCCTGGCCCTTGGGTGAGAGCTGGGTGCCTGTGCCGCTGACGCGGGCAGTGGTGGTGCCGTCGAGCTGGTTGACCGCCACGGCGCCGGCCAGGCCCACGCCACCCATGCCCACGCCCAGGGCGCCGGCCACGGTTTCGATGTCGCTGTCGGAGCGGGCGCTGAGCAACAGGCTGCCGTCGGTGCTGGCCTTCACGCCGCCAGCCAGCTCGGCCAGGGTGCTGCCACCGGCCATGTTGACCGCGACCGAGCCGGCCACGCCGCTGCTGCTGCCGCTGACGCCGGCCCCGGCGGCCAGGGTCTGCAGTTGCTGGTTGCGCAGGGCGCTGACCCGCAGCAGTTCGCCGGCCTGCAGGACGCCACCGTTGGCGCCGGCATAGACCCCGCCGAGGATCTTGTTGTACGAGCCGGCCAGGCCGATGCCTGCCCCTTGGCCACCGTAGGCCAGGGCGCCGGTGAGGCTGCGGATGCGCGAAGCATCCTGGGCGTCGATGGACAGCGCGCCACGGCTGACCAGGGTGCTGTCCTGGCTGCGCGCGCGGGTCTGGTTGTCGATGGTGTTGATGGCCACCGAGCCGGCCACGGCGTTGGACTGTGCCGCCACCGCGCCGCCGGCCACCAGGGCATTGATGTCGCCGTCCTGGCGCGCCTTGAGCTGGGCGCTGGCGGCCTGCACGTTGCTGTTGAGCAGTTCGGCGGTGACCCGGTCGCTGATGGTGTTGTAGCCGAAGCTGGCACCGATGGCGCCGCCACGGCCGATGGCCGCCGAGCCGCTGGCGTTCCAGATGGTGCTGGCGTTGTGGGCGTCGAGGTTGAGGCCGCCGCCGAGCACCAGGCCCTGGCTGCCGCTGATGGCGGCGCGTGTGTCGTGGTCCAGCTCGTTGATGGAGACGGCGCCATCGAAGGCGTACTTGTTGGAGTAGCCCATGGCTGCCGCCACCGACACCAGGTCGGAAGTGTTGCTGGCGCTGACGTCCAGGCCACCGTTGCTGTGCAGGCCGCGCAGGTTCTCCACCTCGGCCTCGGTGCTGCCCTTGATGTGGTTGATCGACAGGCCCGCGCCGACCCCGGCCTTGCCGCCGTAGGTCACGGCGCCGGCCACGGCGTGCAGGGTGGAGTCGTCGCTGGCGTGGACGCTGACGCCGTCGGTGGCGCTGATGTCGCCATCGGCCAGGCGTGCGTGGGTGGTGGCATCGATGCTGTTGACGCTGACCGAGCCGGCCACCTGGTAGCTGGAGGCCGCGGCGCTGGCGGCGACCCCGGCGGAAATCGACAGTGCGCTGCTGTCGTTCTCGGCGCCGACGTCGAGGCGGCGGCTGGTGACGTGGCCCGTGGCGGCCAGTTCGGCCTTGATGCGCGAGTCCACGGTGTTCTGGGTATAGGCGCCGGCCAGGCCGACGCCGTTGCCGGTGTTGCGCGAAACGGCAGCGCCACCGGCGATGGCGTGCATCGCGGTGGCGTCGCCGGCCTGTACGTTGACGGCGCCGGCCGTCAGGTCCAGGTCGTCGGTGATCCGGGCGCTGACGAGGTTGTCGACGTTATTGACCGCCGCGGAGCCGGAGATATTGACGCCGAACGCGCCGCTGCCGTCGCGGGCCTGGGGCTGGCCAGGCTTGGCTGGGGCGGGTGGGGCGGTGAGGGCCACGGACAGGGCGTAGTTGCCAATGCGCCCGTCGGCATTGGCCTTGACGTTGAGGTCGCCGTCGGCGCGGGTGCTGCCGGTGGCCAGGTGGGTGTCGCGGCTGCCCAGCCAGGCCTCGGTGGTGCGATCGATGTCGTGCACGCCGGTGGCGACGCCCGCGGCACGGGTGGTGGAACTGACCACGCCACCGGTGATGGTCAGGGCGTCGGTTTCGTCATGGGCGCTGATGTCGATATTGCCGTTGCCGCCGTTGGCACGGGTCAGGTCGAGGTGCGCGCCGTCGTCGATGCCGGCGCGGGTGGTGTTGTTCATCCCGGTCACCGACACCGAGCCGCTGAGGGCGTTGGAGCCGTTGCTGGTGCCGGCGACCGCATAGTTGATCAGGTCGATGTTGTTGACGGCCTGGACCTTGAGGTCATTGGCGTGCAGGTCCACGGCGCCGACGGTGGCTTCGGCGGTGTGGGTGTAGTGGCCGACGATCACGCCCGCGCCAAGGCCGTTCTTGGCGCCGGAACTGTTGAACACCGCCGGGTCGGCGGCGACGTTGACCATCTGCGATTCGCTGCGGGCCTGGATGTCGACGTTTTGCTGCTGGCCGCGGTAGGCGGCGTCCTGGTTGATGCGCACGCCGTCGGCGACATTGACCTTGGCGGACAGGCCGACATCGTTGATGTCGACCATGCCGCTCAGGGCATTGCCGCTGTCCTGGGCCTTTTCGCCGGAGACGGCGGCGGTGGCGTTGACCCAGGTGCTGAACAGTTGGTTGCCCGAGCCTACGGTACGCACGAAGTCGTCGATATTGTCGCTGCCAAAGCCTTTGATCAGGTTGGACAGCTGGCTCTGGTCGAGCCACGGCAGGCTGGCCTTGGAGCTCAGGGTCAGGGCCTTGAGCGCGTCCAGTTCAGCGCCCGGGCGCACGTTGAGCACGGCGGTGTTGTTCTGGGTGCTGATCAGGATGGCCACCGAGGCGGCGTTTTCCTTGCCGGTGCTTTCGGTGTCGAAGCTGAAGGGCTTGGACGCCGCCTTCTTGTCGGAAATGGTGGTGGCGACGCTGGAGTTCAGGGCATCGGTCACCTGGGCGCTGAGGGTGGCGTCGGCGCCGGCCTTGACCTTGGCCTGGCTGCCCACGTCGAGGCTGGCGTTGTTGTCGTGGTCGATGTAGGCCACGGCACCGGCCACGCCGAGTTTCTTGAGGAAGCCTTCGGTGTTCTCGTCCTTGTTCTGTTCGCCGGCCTTGTCGGTGGTCTTGCCGATGAAGGACTTCATGCCGTCCACCAGCTTGCCCACCGCGTCGCTCTGCATCTTGGCGACGCGGGTGCCGAGGGTGTCGCCGAGCAACACGCTGGCGCTGTGCTGGTTCTGCTGGGTGTTGAGGGTGGCCGAGAGCGTGGCGTTCTTGCCGGCCTCCAGGGTGCCGTTGAAGGTGTTGCGCGCGTCCAGGTCGGAGAGGGCCACCAGTACCGCGATGCCCACCGCGCCTTCGCTGTCGCCGGCAATCGCGGCAACTTTGTAGGACTTGTTCTGCTCGGCCTGCACGCTGGCGTTGCCCGCGGCCTTGATCAGGCTGCCGGCACCGACCCGGGTATCGGCCGTGCCATCGGCGTAGGACACGTTGGCGGTGAGGGTCACGGGCAGCTTGGAGGACACCTTCATCGCCTTGACGCTGGTGTCGACGGTGGTGTCGGACTGGCTCTTGAGGCTGACGTTGCCGGTCTGGGATTCGATGTGGGCGCCCTGGCCGACGTTCAGCGCGGCGTCGGTGCTGGTGACCGCCACCACGGCGCCGACGTGCAGCCCCCGGACCTGGGCCGTGGCGTTGGTGGCGGCGTGAGCGGCAATGTTCACGTCGCCGCTGCCGATGATCTGCGCCTGATCGCCGATGCTCACCTTGGACTGGGCGTCCAGCACCTGCACGCCCGCCAGCAGGCCATTGCTCACCAGGGTGTTGATCAGCCCTTCGAAGAAGCCTTTTTGCCCCGCAGCGGCCTGGTCCGGGGTGATTGCCCCGGACTTGAGCAGCGCCTCGCGCTGGGTCGCCATCTGCTGGTCGGTGAGCACCTGGGCGATCGGGTTGCCGTCGGCGTCGTAGGCGTTGTAGAGACCTTTCTCGGAGAGGCTGTCGGTCAGCGCGGTGGAGGATTCGGCGCTGATGCTGACTTTGCGGCCCCGCACCTCGACGCCCTTGCCCAGGGTGATTTCGGTCTTGTTGCTGCCGACCCCGACCTGGATCCCCGGGGTGATCAGCGCGCCTTCGGTGGCGCTGGCCTTGAGGCTGATGTCGCCCGCCTGATAGGCGCTGGTGTTGGTCTGGGCATACAGCTTGGCGTTGTCGCCCAGGACAATGCTTGGCGCTTCGAGGCTGATGTTGCCGGAGTTGCCGATGGAGACGGCATCACGGTGCTCGTCCTGGCTGGCGTTCTGATAGTTGGCGATGTTGCGGGTCGAGACCATCACGCCGTTGGCCAGGTTGATCTGCTTCGAGGCTTGCAGGGTGTAGTTGGCCCCGCCCAGGCGCTGGTCCTGGGTGACGTTGATTTCTTCCGGATCGATCAGCACCTGGCCGGCCTTGCCGCCCTGGCCCGCGCTGGCTTCCAGGCTACCGGCCCAGGTCACGCGCTTGTCCGCCGAAAGCTCCACCGAGCCGCCGTCGCCGCTGCGACCGGCGTTGGCGGCGACGGTTGCGCCCTTGGCCAGGGTGGTTTGCTCCTTGGCCTTGACCTGCACCTTGCCGCCATCGGAATGCTCGCCCTGGCCGGACGCCGAGATGCGTGCGCCCTGGCCGATGACGATGTCGCGACCGGCGTGGATTTCCACCTCGCCGGCCTTGTGACCACTGCTGCCGTCGGCGATCACCCGGCCGTCCACCTTGACGTCCTGGGCCGCGACGATACGGATCTCGCCCTGGACCTCGACCATGGCGGCGCCGCTGTCCAGGCCACCGATGTTCACCAGTTGCTCGATGCGTGGCGTGGCCGGTTGCGCGCTGTTGAGGCTGGCCCCGGCGGCAATCTCGACATCATGGCCCTGCAGCTTGATGGCGCCGCGGGCATTGACCTGCCCGCGTACGGACACCAGGCCGCTTTCGGACAATGGCAGGTTCCCCGCCTTGAGCTGCGCCACGGCCTGCTCGTCGATCCGCCCATCAGCCCCCAGCAGGCGCTCCAGCGCCGCGTTGTTGGGCGTGCTGACGTTGAGGGAGCCAACGTTGATCGCGCCCTTCTCGCCGACCACCATGCCGTGGGGGTTGGCGAAGTAGATATCGCCACCGATCTGACCGTTCTTGTAGCCGTTGAGGATGCCGTTGATTTCAGTGCGCTGGTCGCGAACGATGTTGATCAGCGCGTTGGCCGAATCGGGCACATAGAGGTTGGCGGTTTCGCCACTGCCCACGTTGAAGCGAGAGAAAGAGTTGAAACCGTTGCCGCCCTGGATGGTGCTGGTGCGGATGTCCGTCACCTGGCCGTTCTGCACCACGCTGGTCGCCGTCCTGCCATCCGTGACAATGTCCTGGGCATAGACCCCGGGACTGCTCAGGATCGCCCCCAGGGCCAGCAAGCCGGCACTGCTGGCGGTCTTGCTGGACTTGGTCTTGCCTTGGCTGGTGGTGTGTTCACCGACGACTTGCCAGACACCTTTGGCGTGGTTCCAGATGGTGCGATAAACGTGATTCATCCGCGCAGTCCTTGGGGGCATGGGCGTCCTGGCGTCCGAGCACGAAAAGGCGTACTGGAGACCCACGGGGCCAGCTAGAGGTAAAGGTTTGGCGCGAGTATAGGGACGGGAAAAAAGTCAGAACTGAGCAATGCTGACAATTGGCCATTACTTGGTTTTGTCACAATGGCGCCTTTGTTTGCGGCGCCTGGCGGGGGTAAACGCGCTGCTGAGAACGGTGTAGTGGCGAGTGGAATATTGAGGGAAGGACGCGGCGGACCGAGCCGCCGCGCCGTGTGTTCGCGGTGCGTGCTACTTCAGCGACGGCCTGTGGCGACTGCCATCGAGCAAGGCATCCACCACCGCCCTGGCCATCTCCACCGAATGCACCAGGGACCAGATTAGACCGCGTTCGATGCCGCTGCCGCGCTCGGTGATTTCATCGGAGACTTCTTCGGCGCTTTTGAGCAGCAGGGAGACGTGGAGCAGGGCTTCTTCGGCGTTGATGCCTTCTCGGATGGCAAACAATGAATTGTTACCCACCGGGATGCCTGAAGTGTGCTTGATGGATTTGGCCAGGGATGTACCGGTAGGCCGAAGAGCCAGTTTCTGAAGCAACTCTTTATTGGCTTGGTCTAGTTCAGGGCTTCTGCCGTTGCGGACGGGTGTTTTGGACTGATCGGGAACGAGCTTTTTCATGGCGTAACTCCAAGCGCCTAGTCAACATCGAGCTGCTAAACCCGGCCATCGAATGTTCGGTGACAGGTCGAGGCTAGTCAGCAGGAATTCTCGAAACAAGGGGCTAGGTGCAACTAGGACGTTTCGCACAATAGAAAGAGACTTAACGCGGCTTCGGGGGAACGAAGGTTTGGTCTGTGAGTGCGGGGAGGGGAAGGTTGGCAATGGTGGCCGAGCGCTGAGCCCAGAAACAACAAAGCCCGCACAAGGCGGGCTTTGTTGGTGCTTCGTTTGGGCCGGGGTAATCTGAATTAGATTGTTAACATATTGTTTTTTATATAAAAATCCGATCCAACTGATAGGTTGGAATGCCAACTGGAATGCTGCAGTGCTACCATTTCTCCTCAGTGGGATGATTGAGTGCTCAGGTTTGGTGGCAGTAACAGAGGATCAGGGCAAGCAACAGTTATGCGTCGCAGTCCCCTGAAACCCTCAAGGGCCTGCGCCAGATCGCATTGGTCGAGTTCAGCAAGCCATCCAATCGATTGGTAGGTGTTATTGTCGCGTCCTCACGACTAAAGTCTCTGGATCCGCAATGCAGCCCCGAAGAGTCGCTCCGAACAGCATATTGCCGGCTACCGCGATGTCCTGGCGTTGATCCACGAATCGGCCGCACACATGACCGTCAAAGAAGGCGCGGCGCTGCAACTGCACAGCATGATTTATCGGTACATTCCGCTGCCCAGCGGACGCTGGAAAGCCGCCAAAAAATGATATCATCGAACACCTTCCGGACGGCACTTCACTGCCGCGCGTCCAGCCAAAAGCCGCTCATTTGACGCCGATGGCCGTGGCCGACTTGACACTACTCCACCGCACTGGATCAGCACCTGGCCGACCCACTGGGGCTAATACCGCTGGCGATACTTGACCTACTATGTATTTACACCTTCCAAGCCGGCAATGGCCGCATGTCTCGCATGCTGAGTCTGTGCTGATCTAACGCTTCGACTACGCCGTGGGTCGCTATATCAGCCTAGAGCGCATCTTCGAGGACACCAAGGAAGGCTATACGAGACGCTGGAAGTCAGCTCACAGGGCTGGCATCAAGGGCGACACGACGTCAAACTCTGGCTCGACTACTTCTGGCGAGCTTTGCTGCGGGCCTATCGTGAGTTTGAAGAGCGTGTCGGCACCATTGAGCGCTTTCGAGGCAGCAAAGGCCACCGGGCTCGCACGGGAATCCTGGATCGAGCCCTGCCGTTTTCTATTTCGAAGATCGAGGAAACCTGCCCAGGCGTCAGCCGGGACATGGTGCGGCTGGGGCTGCCGGCAATGAAATCGGAGGAGTTGATCGAATCGACCGGCAAAGGGCGTGGGGCGAAGTGGCGTCGCACGGCGCAAAAATAAGGGAATCGAATGAAGTTCAATGAAGACACCCGAGTGAAAATCCCAGTCATCCTCCATCTGATGCGGCTGGGCTATCAGTACCTGTCACTCAAGGATCAAACCTGGGATCAGAATACCAATATCTTCCCAGCGCTTTTTGTTGCCGCCATAAGCAAAATCAACCCAGGCATCGAACCGGAAGATGTGCATCGCCTGCTGGAAGACACCAAACTGCTGTTGGATAACGAAGATCTGGGCCGTGCGTTCTTTGACCGCCTGAGCGCCCGCTCCAATACCCGGCTGATTGACTTCGAGAATTTCAACAACAACAGCTTCCATGTCGTCACGGAACTGACCTGCCAGAATGGCGATGAAGAATTTCGCCCAGACATCACGCTATTGATCAACGGTATGCCGCTGGTCTTTATTGAGGTGAAAAAGCCCAACAACCGGGAAGGCATTCTGGCCGAGCGCGACCGCATCAACAAGCGCTTTCAAAATCCCAAATTCAGGCGCTTTGCCAACATCACCCAGTTCGCGATTTTCTCCAACAACATGGAGTACGACGACGGCGATCCGGAGCCTGTTCAAGGTGCTTTCTATGCCAGCAGCTCCTACCATAAGCCGGTCTTCAACTATTTCCGCGAAGAAGAAGTACTGGACCTAACGCTCCTGCTCAAGCCGATGCCGGAAGCGGAAGAAATCAGGGTGTTGAAAGACAACAACCTTGAAGTAATCCGTAACAATCCCGAGTTCCAGATCAACAAAGACCCTAATCGGCCGACCAACCGTATCTGCACCTCATTGCTTAGCAAAGAGCGGCTGGCATTTATCCTGCGTTACGCGCTCGCATATGTGTCGGAAGCTGACGGGATACACAAGCACATCATGCGTTACCCGCAGCTCTTCGCCACCAAGGCCATCGAAAGAACGCTCGATAAAGGCATCAAGAAGGGGATTATCTGGCATACCCAGGGCAGCGGCAAAACCGCACTGACTTTCTACAACGTCCACTTTCTGACCGACCATTTTCAGAAGCGGCAAATCGTTCCCAAGTTCTACTTCATCGTTGACCGGCTTGATCTACTGCAACAGGCACAGCGAGAATTCATCGCGCGCGGCCTGACGGTTCACACCATCGATTCGCGCGAAGCCTTTACCCGTGCCATCAAGGCTACACAGGTGATTCACAACCATTCGGGCAAACCGGAAATCACCGTGGTCAACATCCAGAAATTCAAGGACGACCCGGATGTCGTCTCGATCAATGACTACGACGTCGCCATCCAGCGAGTGTACTTTCTCGATGAAGTGCACCGCAGCTACAACCCCAAGGGCAGTTTCCTTGCCAATCTGAGTCAATCGGACACCAACGCCATCAAGATCGGTCTTACCGGCACGCCACTCCTGGGCGACGATTATAACTCGCGGCTGCTGTTTGGAGACTACATCCATAAATACTATTACAACGCATCTATTGCCGACGGTTACACGCTACGCCTGATCCGGGAAGAAATCGCCACCAACTACAAAATGGTGCTGCAACAGGCGCTGGAAGACGTGGAAGTCAAAGTGGGCGACATAGACCGCAAGCTCATCTACGCCCATGCAAGTTTTGTCGAGCCAATGCTTGACTACATCGTCAGCGACTTTGAAAAAAGCCGGGGTACGCTTAACGATGCGAGCATTGGTGGCTTGGTGATCTGTGACAGCTCGGAACAAGCCAAGCAGATGTTCGACATCTTCAATGCGGTCTATGCACAAACTTCCAGCGCACCTTATGAAGTCAAGGACTCCGCTCAAACCCTGATTGCTGCAGCTAAACCAGGCAGCTATGCCGCCAGAGTCAGGCTGGATAACAAGGTCAAAAGTGCAGCGCTGATCCTGCACGACATCGGCACCAAGGAAGACCGCAAAGGCTGGGTGGAGGACTTCAAGGCGGGAAAAATAGACCTACTGTTCGTCTACAACATGCTCCTCACCGGCTTTGATGCGAAACGCCTGAAAAAGCTTTATCTGGGCCGGGTGATCCGCAAACACAATCTGTTGCAAGCTTTAACCCGAGTCAATCGCACTTACAAGGATTTCCGTTATGGCTACGTGGTGGACTTTGCCGATATTAGCAAGGAATTTGACGCCACTAACAAAGCCTATTTTGATGAGTTGCAAGCGGAACTCGGCGATGAAATGGAGCACTACTCTAAGCTGTTCAAATCCCGCGAAGAGATTCAGCAGGAAATCGAGCAAATCAAGGACGTGCTGTTCCGCTTCGATGTTGAAAACGCCGAAGTTTTTGCCGACCAGATCAGCCAGATACAAGACCGGCATACCATCCTGGCGCTGAAAAGGGCACTGGAAAATACCAGAAGCCTCTACAATCTGATCCGCCTTCAAGGCGAGTACGGCGCTCTTGATGAGCTGGATTTCGCCAAGCTGAACATTCTGTATCGGGAAACCTGCAACTATCTGGACCTGCTTAACCTCAAGGAAAGCATCGAGCAAGGCGCGGACACCACTAATTTGCTCAATGTCGCCCTTGAGGATGTTGTCTTCAAATTTATCAAGATCGGCGAAGAAGAATTGGTACTGGCCGACCGATTGAAAAACACCCTGCGCCAAACCCGCGAGGCGTTGGCCAGCAACTTTGACCAGCAGGACCCGCAGTTCATCACTCTCAAGGAAGAGCTGGAGCGCTTGTTCAAGAAGAAGAACCTCAGCGAAGTCACCCAGGATGAAATGATTGCCAATATCGGGGCGCTGGAAAAAATAAATGAGCGTGTCAAAGAGCTCAATCGCCAGAATAACCAACTTCGGCAGAAGTATCTGGGCGATGCTAAATACACCCGCATCCATAAGCGCTTGCATGAGCGCCAACACAGCAATAACGACATAAGTGAATCAGAGCGCAAAATATTCGCTGCACTCACCGGGGTGAAGCAGGATGCCGACGAACAGGCGTTGAATAACCATCAAATATTGCTCAATGAAAACTATTTTGAGCGACAAATGATGCCGCGAGTTATCGTCCGCTTTATGGATGAGCAGCAGATACAACTTGACCCCGACACCTCAGATTACATCAATCATTTGGTCGTCACCGAATACCTTAATGAATACAACAGTGGAGCACGTTCGTGGTAGAGCTTGAGTTTCAACAGAAAGCCAAGGCATTGATCGACAGCCTTAAAAGCATTTGTGCTAACTATGGTTTGGGCAATGATGGCAACGAATTCAAGATCATCACCCAAGCGTTCCTGTACAAATTTCTAAACGACAAATTCGCCTACGAGGCGAAACGAATTAAACCTATCTTGGTTGCCGAAGCCAGCTTGGAAGACGCACTGGCAAAGATGCCAAAAGACGAACTGGAAATGCTGCAGCGGCGGATGGGCGGTGACACGGCTCGGCTGAAACCAGTGCACTTCATCGGTTACCTCTACAATAGGCAGGCCACTGCTGATTTCGCCAAGCTATTTGACGATACCCTGCTGGATATAGCCATCAGCAACAACGACGTGTTCGCAGTAAAAACCGATCGCGGGACAAAAGTTGTGCTGTTTGACCGTCTGAGCCAGTACATTGCCGACGAATCCAAGCGTGATGATTTTTGCCGGGCCATTATCAATAAGCTGGTGGACTTTAGCTTCGAGCGTATTTTTACTCAGAAATTTGACTTCTATGCCACCCTGTTTGAATACCTGATCAAGGATTACAACAGCAACTCAGGTGGCAAATACGCCGAATACTTCACCCCCCATGCGGTAGCGCGCATCATGGCGGAAATCTTGGTGCCGGAGGGCACCCGCAGCGACGTACGCAACGTCAGCGTATACGACCCCTCCGCAGGTTCCGGTACCTTGCTGATGAACGTCGCACATGCCATCGGTGAAAATCGTTGCAGCATTTACACCCAGGATATTTCGCAAAAATCCTCCAGCCTGCTGCGGTTGAACTTGATTCTGAACAACCTGGTGCACTCCATCCCCAATGTGATTCAGGGCAACACCGTCTTACACCCCTATCACCGTGATGGCAAAGACCTGAAAAAATTTGATTACATCGTCTCCAATCCTCCTTTTAAATTGGACTTCAGCGATTTTCGCGATGCGTTGGACAGCAAGGAAAACAAGCCACGCTTCTTTGCCGGTATTCCCAAGGTAAAACCGAAAGCAACGGACAAAATGGAAATCTACCAGTTGTTCTTGCAGCACATCATCTATTCGCTCAAGCCCGGTGGAAAGGCTGCCGTGGTAGTGCCCACCGGCTTTATCTCCGCGAAATCAGGTATCGACAAGGGCATCCTACAATACCTTGTTGAACACAAGATGCTGGCCGGTGTGGTATCCATGCCCTCCAATATTTTTGCCACCACCGGCACAAACGTCTCCATTTTGTTTATAGATGCCAGCAGCAAAGACAAGGTAGTGCTGATTGACGCGTCTAATCTCGGCGGAAAAATAAAGGACGGTAAAAATCAGAGGACCGTCCTCAGTCTGAAGGAAGAGCAGTGCATTATCGATACCTTTAATTCCAGAGAGGCCGTAGAAGATTTTTCCGTGACTGTAAGTTATGAGCAGATCGAAGCTAAAAACTACAGTCTGAGTGCCGGTCAGTATTTCGATGTTAAAATTGAATATATTGATATTACGCCAGATCAATTCGCCGACAAGATGAAGAGCTTTACCGTAAATCTAGAAGGCCTATTTGGGAAGTCGCACCAACTGGAGGCTGAAATAAAGAAACAACTGGCGGGGTTGAAGTATGAATAACAGTCATGCAGTATCGTCGTACTTAAAAGGTTTTTCAGGAAAAACCATTCCGTTAGATGATCTGTGTACTTCAATTACGGACTGCCCTCACTCAACCCCTAAGTGGGCTGATGAGGGTGTGGTCGTCCTAAGAAGCTCTAATATAAAGGGCGGTGAGCTTGATCTGTCCTCGCCGTCCTTTACAGACCACATTTCATTTAAAGAGAGGGTTAAAAGAGCCGCGCCAGAGTCAGGCGACATAGTTATAACTAGAGAAGCCCCAATGGGAGAGGTTTGCTTGATTCCAGCTGGTCTAGAATGCTGCCTTGGCCAACGCATGGTGTTACTTAAAGTCAATCAAAAGAAAATATCGAGCCAATATTTGCTCTTTGCGCTACAGTCTGAGTTTGTGCAAAAACAAATTAGGAAGAGTGACAGAACCGGCTCGACTGTTAGCAATTTGTGTCTGCCGGATCTGAGGGCGCTAGAAATACCTATTCTAGAAAATACTAGCAATGTTGCGGCAGCACTAAAAGCAATTACTGACAAGATAAAGACGAACAATCGCATTAATTCCGAGCTGGAAGCTGTTGCCAAAACCCTTTACGACTACTGGTTTGTACAGTTCGACTTCCCTGACACTAATGGCAAACCGTACAAAACCTCTGGCGGTAAAATGGCCTACAACCAAACTCTGAAGCGGGAAATTCCGGAGGGATGGGGTGCCACACCTTTGTCGAAAATCACTCCAGTTAGCAGTCAGTCAGTAAGTCCAGCGGACTATCCCGATAAGGTATTTAGGCACTTTAGTATTCCAGTATATGATGCCACTAATAACTTTGGTCTTGAGGCTGGCAAAACCATTGGGAGTAACAAATTCACTGTCAAAGATAGTGATGTTTTGGTCTCAAAGCTGAATCCGTGGTTCAGTCGAGTTATTTATGCCATGGAAGAAGCTGACTTGATTTGTTCCACGGAGTTTGTCGTATGGCGAACGCCAAGTAATAATATCAAGAACTTCTTGTACATGGTGGCCACATCACCACAATTTATAGCGCACTGTACACAATCAGCAACGGGTACCTCCAACAGCCATAAGCGCGTAACTCCAGGTGTCATGATGCGCTTTCAAGTTCCGTTCAATCTCGAAGTGGCTAAGGCTCTTGGCGAAAAATTAGACTCCATGATTAAAGCGATTATAATCAATCAAAGAGAGAATGCTGGATTGGCAAGACTTCGCGACTGGCTTCTCCCTATGCTAATGAATGGCCAGATCAAAGTGGCATGACGGAACAAAAATGGGAGAGATTTATTTGCTCTGCGCTTGATGATGAGCAATAAATCTTGCCCCCTTTTTGTTCAAGTTGCCCCTTTTGATTTTTCATGTAACTGGGTCTATGAATTGCTTACAATGGATTTGGGCTGTCGAGCCTCGGCTTAGCCGAGCGATTCGTCGAAGTAATCGCTATCGAGCCTGGGCACTTTGCAAAGCTGCGAGTTGACTCCCACCTCGTGGTCGAGCATCAAGTTTACCAAGCGTTTACCGTCGACCAATACCAGCCCCTCGACCGAGTGTGCGAAGTCAACGGCCTGGGCGGTGAAGCCAGAGGTGGTAATGAATACACCGCGTTTGGCTTTCTGCCCGGCCAGGGCGCCATAAAACGCTTGCAGGTCGGGGCGCCCGACAGTGTTCTGCCAGCGCTTGGCCTGCACGTAAACCTTTTCCAGCCCCAGTGCGTCCAGCGAGATGACGCCGTCGATGCCGCCGTCGCCACTGCCGCCGACTTGTTGCAGAGCCTGCCGGTTCGCGCCATAGCCCAGACTGTGCAGCACGTCGAGTACGATGTGCTCGAAGCGCGTAGGGCTGGCTTGCAGCAAATTGTCCAGCAGGTCTCCCGCGACGCTGGTGCGCAGCTCGAGGATGGCTTGGTTTAGGCGCTCCTGCGGGCTGCTAGTGGCGAGTCCGGCCTTAGCAATAGGCTCTGAAGTGTCACTGCTTTCATCCAGCGAAGCGGCGTCCGGTGATGTCTTCAGCTTCACACTCATGAAGTTCACGGCTAGGTGCTCGACTTGCTCTGGGCTCAACGGGCTCGGGTTTGCCTGGGCGAATGCGCGGCCGGTGTCGGTCAGCTGCCAGTAGCCACGCTTGGCGCTGCTGGAGTAGCCAGCTCGCTTTAGCCGATCATGCGCCCAGCCTGATCGATTCTTGTAGGTGGCCTGGCCACTTGCGATGGTCTCCTGCCGCTGTGACTCGCTCAGGCCAAGAGACATGGCAGCGGCTTCGTGAGCCTCGCTCGCGGTGGAACCGTCAGGATGTGTGGCGAGAAAACGTAGGATGGGCTCTATGAACTGGTCGTAGGTCGGGACTGACATGGCTCTTTCTATTCCTGATGAGAGGCTTAGTCCAACGTAGCAGCTCAGCTACTGCGCTTTGTTTTAGTGAGCCAAATTGCTGATCTCAACGCGCTGCCTACCATATTCACACCCATGACTTTTCTAAGCGACGAGTGAGCAGTCGCAGGGTTAGGAGGTAGTAATACCGCGTAGCCTTGCTGCGCCGGGCTAGATGCTTTTCGAGGAACCAAATCACATGCTTCCGCTGCCAAGTCCAAGGCGTTTCTCGCTGCCAGCGCTCTGCAATCTCAGCTTGAATGATTTTCGCCTGTCGTACATGGCGTTGTCGAGTTGCGTGCGAGCCCGTCAACACCGCAGACAAAAACAGCTCCATGTTGAATGACTTTTTCATGCGCGCCCTCCAATGTAGGCAGCGACCACATCGATCCGCCCATGCCCCAGCTCATAGCTGATTTGTCGCCGGGCCTCTCGATCAAGGCTCCTGTCTACCTGGCAAAATTGGCCGCCGTTGATAGGCGCACGGTGCTGGGTGATTTGCTCGTAGCGCTCACATGCGTACGCTGCTCGAAGTTCATGAAAACCTTTGAGGTTGTGTGCATGGAGGATGTCCCGCGCAGGGCGGATGGTTTCTTGCAGTACACGAAGGTAGCTTTCGTGTTGAGCGATCAGGTTGCGGCTACCCACAGGCGACACCTGTTGTGCAAACCCAAGCGCCTCTCGAATATGGTCGTCCGCCGCAATCCAGCGGGGTGCGGAGGCACCGGCGCGGCCACCTTTGGTGCCGTCCTGAATATTGATCCTGCCTAGATCGATAGCCTCACGGCTTAGCCGTGATAAGTCGGCCAAGATGGCCTCACGCAAGCGCTTGCCGGTGGCTCGCGCCAGCAGGACGATAGCTGCGACCCGTCTCTGGTCGCGGCTGCAAAGTGCATCGACGATCTGTTTAACCTGTTCGCGGTCTTGGCCCTGTGGCACCGAGTGTCGAACTCCGCTGCGCTGCATACCCAGCGCCTTGTACGGACTTGGCAGTTTCACATGCTGATCACCACGAAGCGCTGCCATGGTCCTGTTCACGCTGGATAGTCGGTTTTGCGCGGTGCTGACGGCGAGGTCACCTCGCCCAACCACGTCGCGCAGATACGCCGCATAGTCGGCCAACACCTTCCGATCAATCTGTCGCGCATCATTGATACCGGGCCCCTGTTCGGAGCGGCACCACTTCACGAATGCCTGCCACCGATCACAGTGCGCTTTGACCGTTCCGTAATGGCCATCGCCGAACATGTTGCGGATTTCGGTGAACGTGACCGAGCGTTTCGCTAATACGTGACCGGTGCTTCCACCCCGGTTGCGCGGGTTCTGGATTGTAATCGCATCGGTCACGATGCGGCTTGTTCCTCGGCTTTTTTTCGGCGCAGCGACTCGCCTTTCATCGTCAGTCGGTAGGCGTTGTGCACCAGGCGGTCGAGGATGGCATCGGCCAGGGTCGGGTCGTTGATCCAGCCGTGCCAGTGCTCGATGGGCAGTTGGCTCGTCAGGATGGTGGAGCGGCTGCCAGCGCGGTCGTCGATCACCTCCAGCAGGTCATGCCGGGCTCCTTCCTCCAGCGGGGCTAGCGCCCAGTCGTCCAGCACCAGGACGTCGACCTTTGCCAGCTGTTGCAGGGTACGGCCGAAGCTGCCGTCGCCATGAGCGATGCGCAGTTGTTCCAGCAGGCGCGGGGTGCGCAGGTACAGGGTGCTATAGCCCTGGCGGCAGGCCTGGTTGCCCAGGGCGCAGGCCAGCCAGGTTTTGCCGGCACCGGTCGGGCCGGTCAGCAGCAGGTTGTGCTGCTGGCGGATCCAGTCGCCACTGGCCAGGGTGGCGATCAGACGCTCGTCCAGGGCGCGTCCGGTGCGGCGGTCGAGATCTTCCAGGCAGGCGTTGGCGTACTTGAGCTTGGCCTTCTTGCGCAGCCGTACCAGGCGCTGGTTGTCACGCCAGGCCAGTTCGCGGTCGAGCAGTAGGCCGAGGCGTTCATCGAAGCTCAGGCTGTGGCTGGCCGGCAGCGTCCATTGCTCTTCCAGGGCGCGGGCCATGCCGTCCAGGCGTAGCTGGTGCAGTTGATTCAGGGTGTGTTGCGGCATCATCGAACAGCTCCTGTTGCGGGGGTTGGTAGTAGTCGGCGCCACGGACGTTCTCGTGGTCGCCGGGTAAGGTCGTTTCGGCGGCACGCTGGGGCAGCGGCTGTTGATCCAGGCCTTGCTGGAGCAGGTTGCGCACGCTGCGCCCGGTGAAGGCGCGCAGGTGTACGGCACGTTCGGCAGCGGCTTCCAGGCGTGCATTGCCATAGCGCCGGGCCAGCGAGAGCAGGCCGAGGCAGGCGCGGTAGCCCATCTCCGGGTGCGGCTTGTGGGTCAGTTGGTGATCGATCAGTTGGCGCGTGTAGGGGCCGATCCGCGCGCCCCAGTCGAGCAGGCGTTGTGGCGTCCATTCGCGATGCGCCTGGTGCGCCGCGGGCATGTGCTCGCGCTGGGTACTGTAAGCGCCGCGTCGCCCCAGCAGCAGGTGGCTGGCCACCCGCCGGTTGCCATGCAGCACTTCCAGGGTGTGTGCCGTCAGTCGCACGTCCACGTTCTGCCGGGCCAGGGCGGAGGGCACGCTGTAGAAGCTGCCATTGACCTCGATGTGGTAGTCGATGCTGACCTTGCAGCGCTTGAAGGTGGCGACCTCGTAGGGATGCACCGGCAGCGCTCGCAAGGCCGGGCGATCCAGGCGCTCGAACCAGTCGCGCCGGCAGCCATCGAGCCGCTTGAACGGGCGCCGATTCAGATCCTCCAGCAGCTCGGCGATGGCCTGGTTAAGCGCATGCAGGCTGAAGAACTGCCGATGGCGCAGCCGCGCCATGATCCAGCGCTCGACCACCTGCACCGCCACCTCGGCCTTGGCCTTGTCCTGAGGCTTGCGTGGCCGTGCCGGCAGGATCACCGTCTGGTAATGACGCGCGCACTCCAGCGTGGCCCGGTTCAGGCCCGGCTCGTAGCGATCCGGCTGGGCGACCAGGGCGCGCGGATTGTCCGGCACAACCATTTCCGGCACGCCGCCAAAGTAGGTCAGAGCCTGGCCCAGCGAGGTCAGCCAGTCCACCTGGGTTTCGCCTGGCGTCGCGCAGGCATAGGTGTAATTCGAGGCGCCCAGGGCGGCGACGAAGATGTGCGCCCGGCGCACTTCGCCGGTGGCCGGGTCGACCACCGGCAGCGTCGGCCCGGCATAGTCGATGAATAGCTTCTCGCCCGCACGGTGCAGCTGACGCATCGAACGTTTGAGCGTCTGGGCGTAGCGCCGGTAGTGCTCGACGAACTGGGTGTAGCGGTAGGTCGGCTGGCCCGCATGCGCGGCGAGATATTCCTCCCACAGCAGCTGCAAGGTCACGCCCTTGCGTCGCAACTCGCGGTGGATGCTCAGCACATCGGGCAGCACTCGCTCACCGCGCGGCTTGTTCGTCGACGTCGGTGCAAACAAGGCGGCCGCCAGCGCGGCCTCGTCCATGGCCACCAGCGCCGGCCAGTCCAGCCCGGCCACCCGCGCCGCCGCGATGTACTTGCTAACCACGCCCTTGGACAGCTGCAAGGCACGGGCAATCTTCTCGTGGGACAAGCCGGCCTCAAACTTGAGGCGCAGACATTCTTTGATGTTTCGCATGGCTACTCGCGGCGCCGCCATCTTCCTCTCCCGAAATCGGTCGAGGATGGCGGCGCATCAGGTCATGCGCAACGAAGGGGAAGGCTTTCGCTAAGTCGTGACCGGCGATTTCGGTAAGCCGTGACCACCTGTTTCGGAACAGGCGGAAAATCGGTCACGTTGCTACCGAAATGAGCGGTCACGCGTTAGCGAAATGACCGGTCACGATCAACCGAAACGGCCGGTCACGGTGCTCCGAAATCCGCAACATGTCTTTCAGTGCCTGCGGTCCTGCATAGCTCAATTGCCTGCCGTAGCCGAAATTGCGGCCATCGCGTCTACCTACCAATGCCATGTCGAATCACCTCATTGCCTGTTCTCCGATCCACGCTCCACGTCATCCCGCCAAGAATGTTGAGTGTTATCAGGGATCAAGGCCCCTGCGACCTGTGGGGAATGTCCTCTACGCGGGACTGGCGGCTCCTTACGACCGGGAGCAAGGGCATCTCATGATCTGGCCTCCTGAGCACCGTTACCGGTGGGCGGGTGGAGGCTGCATTGGCTGACGAGACCAGTGCCGCGAGATACTGAGCCAGGTAAACGCAGCAATGCGATGACCGGGGCATGCCTGACTGTCAGTCAGGTGCAGTCCATTCCTTGGTCTGCGGCACCATCATCTACATGGCTGTTGCTGGTGACATCGGCGTTTGTCACGCCGATTGTCACGATGAGGATTGCCGCAAAGCCAAGTGCGATGAGGGCTGCAGCAGCGTTAGAAGCGCCCGTCTCTTTCCAGGAGAAAGAGACGGGCGCAGGTTGGCGCAAGATTCGGCCAAGCGGATAGGTTGCTGCAGGGCAGCGCAATAGGAAGTGTCGTCTGGCGCACGAGGGCCATGAAATGTAGTTGGCACCCATCACCTGGGAGGTGACCGGGCGAGCTGCCGGATGCGAATCGCCCTTGGGGAGAACCACCGCGGGAGCGGCGTGACCTTTAAGGTTCGGGTCACCTGGGGGGCTGTCATCGACAGCGCTTGCACGGCCAGTTCTACGCCTGTGGATAAACCCGGTCAAGGGCCGAGATTCAGCGCTCTTAAGGACGTGAAAAGCGGTTAGCCATCGGTGGAATTCCGTGGTAAATCCCGGACAGCGTCGTGGCTTTTAGCTCTACAAAGTGAGGTCCATACAAACAGGGCGGCTTTGCAGCCCTGTTTGTATGGACCCGCTCTTGGAAGCGGATGAGCGAAGCTGCTTGCCCAGAATCTTGAGCGCTCAGTTGTTGTTGCTGCCGTTCTTACACCATACAGCGCTAGCGGATCGGCACCACGGTCCTGGCTCTGACTTGGCCGTATGCAGAGGCGAGCAGGCTGCCGGTGGCGGCTTTCTGGATGTACTCACTCCACCAGGCCATCATCGGGCGCCGGCGCTCGATGTAGTCGGCTCGGTTGTAGGCGCTCCGCACCTCATCCTTGTCGACGTGCGCCAGGGCCACCTCGATGAGCTCTGGGTCCCACCCATGCTCATTCAAGATGGTGCTGGCCATCGAGCGCATGCCGTGGCTGACCAACCGATCCTGGAACCCCATGCGTTTCAACGCCATGTTAGCGGTCTGGCTATTGGCGTGGGTGCGCGGATTTCTGTCTGCCGGGAAGACGTATTCGCGATGACCGCTATGAGTCTTGAGTGACTCAAGTAGTGCGACAGCGTGATCACTCAACGGGATGCTGTGCGGGCGGCGTTTCTTCATCCGCTCCGCTGGGATAGTCCAGACACGCCTTTCAAAGTCGATGTCTGCCCAGCGAGTGGTCGCCGCCTCGGCTGGCCGAGTCATAGTGTGCAACTGCCATTCGATCAGGCAGCGAGTGGTGCGTTTGATGCTGGCATTCGCGATCTCCAGCATGAGCTCGGGGAGCTCTTCGGGGGGAAGGGCAGCCATGTTTTCTTTCTTCGGTTTTTTGAACACCGCTCGAATCCCGCTGAGTGGGTTCGCGAAGATCATTCCCGAATTGACCCCGTAGGTCATGATCTCATTGAGGCGCTGGCTAACCCGTTTCACGGTTTCCAAACTGCCTTTGGCTTCGATGGGGTGAAGGATCCTAATCACCATCGGCGCGCTGACTTCCGAAATCGGAGTCGATTTCATGCTCGGAAAAACGTGCAGGATGAGTGAGCGCCAGATGTCCTCTGCATAGGCCGGCGTGACCGAGTCCTTTTTCAGCTCGAACCAGGCGGTAGCTACTTTCTCGAACGTGTGTTCAGTCTCGGCTAGCTTGGCCTGCGCGACATCGTTGCGGCGAGCTTTAGGATCGATCCCTTGCGCGAGTATTTCTCTGGCCTCAACCGCCTTCCGCCGAGCTTGCGCCAAAGAGACCTCAGGGTATGAGCCGATCGCCATGTTGATTCGATTCTTGGTAATCGGATGCCTGTAGTTGAAATTCCACTGCATCGAGCGGTTGACCCGGACGCGGAGCTGGAGGCCGTCGCCATCCGTGAGGACATAGTCCTTGTCTGAGGGCTTGATCGCCTTGAGCTGGCGGTCGGAGAGGCGAGCTGTTTGAGCGCACATGGGATGAGCTCCAAGACACCATTTGGTATTCCCAAGATTAGCCCTAGGTAGGCGGGAATACCACCGGGAATACCGGGATGGCTGGAACTCAAAAAACCATTGTGGTCCTTAAAAGAGCTGCAACCCCTTGATTTCAATGGATTAGAGGCACAAAAAAAGACGTCCGTGGACGTCTTTGTTTGATCATTTGGTGGAGCCGGGGGGATTTGAACCCCCGTCCGCCAGTACTCCGCTGTCGGTACTACATGCTTAGCCGTGTCTATTGAGTTAACCCTCAGCGACCCGACGGGCAGGGTGCTTTGGGCGAGTTGTGTAAGTTTTAGCCGCTTCGTCCACAACGTACTGCACGGCGATTCTGTTCTATATGACAATCATTTTGGGTTTACAGACATCCCCTGATGATTGCTGGACCCGAAGGTACCAGGGGGGAAGGGCTAACGCCGCTTACGCAGCGAGAGCGTAATCCCCGTAGGTTTCGTCATTGGCAACTATAGGAAGTTGCAACAGTGGATTTACGAGTTCTGTTACCAACTCGGCATGCACCTAAAGTTTCGCAACCGGCGTCGAATCCTAAACGGCCCCGAACCTGTTGTGCATTACCAACAGGTGGGCGGATTCTACGCTAACCGAGGCCAGAAGGCCAACCCGAAGGTTGGCCCCATGCATCGGCCTACTGATCGCCCTTGGTGTTGTTCTGCAAGCGCTGTAGCGCCTGGGTGGTCAGGGAGATGCAGTTTTTGGTGCCTTGCTCGGTGCCTTTGGCGTGCTCGGCGGTGGCTTGCTGCACCGTGGCGTCGATGTCGCTGCTCAGGTCCGAGCTCATGGCTTCGGTGCTGACCTTGGCGTCTCTGATTTTTTGCAGGTTGATCTGGCACAGGTCCTCTTGCCCGGCGGCAAACACCGGGGAGGCCAGCATCGCGGCGGTAATGAACAGTCCAGCCAGTGCGGAACGCTTCATGGTGATCTCCTTGATTGCAGGGGCTCGGTGCTGCCGGTCAACAGGACGGGCGGCCGAGTGGGGCTAAGCCCTTTTTGTACGGGCCTGGAAAATGGACCCTGGCTGCGTGCCGGGGTTCGGTTTTTTTTGCGATGAACGCAGCCGCCGTTATCGCGTTCAAGCAGGCACAAAAAAGGGGCGAAACCGCCCCTTGTTAAGCCGTCCCTTAGGTCAGACTGTCTTGGCCCGGGTCACCCGGTCCACCAGGTACACCAGCCCGTGATAGTCGATCCCGCCGTGCTGGCTGAGGCCGATTTCACAGGTGCGGCTGGTGGAGATGCCTTCGCTGCAATATTGCACCGCGTCCTTGAGGCTGCGCAGGGAGTGGGCATTGAGCTCGGGCGTGGTGAAGCCCTTGTCGCCGGCGAAACCGCAGCAGTGGATGCCTTCGGGGATCACCACGTTGTTGCTGCAACGCCGGGCCAGGTCGATCAGCGCCTGGCTTTCGCCCAGGTGCTGGGTGCTGCAGGTGACGTGCACCGCGATCGGTGCTTCCTGAGGGGTGAATTCCAGGCGCTCCAGTAGGTGGGTGCGGATGAAGCGCACCGGGTCGTAGAGGTCCAGGCGCACGTCCCCCAGGTCCTGCACCAGGCGCAGGGTGCAGGGGCTGGTGTCGCAGTAGATCGGATCGAGGCCGCCACGGCTGGCGTGGAGCAGGGCGCCGATCAGTTCCTGGCGCTTGTCTTCGGCCTGGGTGGTGTAGCCCTTGGAGGCGAAGGGCTGGCCGCAGCAGAGGTTGTCCAGATTGTCCGGCAGCACCACTTGGTAGCCGGCCTTTTCCAGCAGGCCGAGGGTTTTTTCGTAGAGCGAGCTTTGTTCCTTGTCGCCTGCCGCTGGCCCCATCACTCGGGACACGCAGGCCGCTAGGTACACCACTCGCGGGCGCGCGTCGCTGACGCTTGGGCTAAAGCGAATGGCCTTTTCCGGTTGCGGCATGGCGTTGTTCCACTGCGGCACCCGGCCCTTGGACAGGCGCGTCAGGCTCGCCGACAGCTTGCTCAGTCGCGGTGCCCCCAGAAGCATGCGCGCACCGTTGGCCACATGCAGGGTGAAGCGCGCGCCCTGCAAGGTGCTGGCGAAGTGCGAGCTGAGCCAGTCGGCGGTGCCGCTGTGAGTGGCGTGCTCGCTGCGCAGTTTTTTCACCAGCTCGCCGGTGTTGATGCCCACCGGGCAGCGCTGGGCGCACAGGCCAGTGGCGGCGCAGGTGTCGACACCCTGGTACTGATAGGCCGCTTCCAGCTCGGAGGTGTCGATGCCGGCGCGTTTGCGCGCCTGAATATCGCGCCAGATGACGATGCGCTGGCGCGGGCTCAGGGTCAGTCCCTTGGACGGACACACCGGCTCGCAGAAGCCGCACTCGATGCACTTATCCACAATCTCGTCGGCCGCCGGCAGCGGCTTGAGATTTTTCAGGTGGATCTGCGGATCTTCACTGAGCACCACATCCGGATTGAGAATGCCGTTGGGGTCCAGCAGGCGCTTGAGCTGCCACATCAGATGGTAGGCATCGCTGCCCCATTCCAGCTCGACGAAGGGCGCCATGTTGCGTCCGGTGCCGTGCTCGGCCTTCAGCGAGCCGCCGAATTCCACCGCCACCAGTTGCGCCACGTCGTCCATGAACGCCTGGTAGCGGTTCACTTCATCGCTGCTGTTGAAGCCCTGGGTGAAGACGAAGTGCAGGTTGCCCTCCAGGGCGTGGCCGAACAGGATCGCTTCGTCGTAGTGGTGCTTGTCGAACAGCTCGATCAGGCGGTTGACGCCGATGGCCAGCTGTTCCACGGGAAAGGTCACGTCTTCGATGATCACCGTGGTGCCGGTCTTGCGCACCGCGCCCACCGCCGGGAAGGTGTCCTTGCGGATCGCCCAGAGCTTGGCGTTTTCCTGTGGGTCTTCGGTGAAGTCCACCTGTTTTTCCACCGGGAAGGCGGCCAGGGCATTCATGATCTGCGCCAGTTGCTCGTGCAGCAGCGACGAGGACGCAGCGCGGGACTCGATCAGCAGCGCACAGGCGTTGGCCGAGAGCTGCTGGACGAAGGCCGGCATGCCGGGCTTGTCCTGCACCGAACGCAGGCTGCGGCGGTCCAGCAACTCCACCGCCGACACCGGCTGGCTCTTGAGCACGGTCACCGCGTTGCAGCAGGTTTCCACATCGGGGAAGACGATCAGCGCCGAGGCCTTGTGCGGGTGGTCGACCACCGTGTCGTAGGTCACCGCGCTGATAAAGCCCAGGGTGCCCTCGGAACCCACCAGCAGGTGGCTGAGGATCTCCAGCGGCTCGTCGAAATCCACCAGGGCATTGAGTGACAGGCCCGTGGTGTTTTTCAGCCGGTATTTGTGGCGGATCTTCGCCGCCAGTTCGCTGTTGGCGCGGGTGCTGCGGCCCAGTTCCGCCAGGCGCTCCAGCAGCGGGCCATGGCTGGCGCGGAAGGCCGCGACGCTGGCGGCGTCCTCGGTGTCCAGCCGGGTGCCATCGGCCAGTACCAGGCGGATGCCGGCCAGGGTGTGATAGGTGTTCTGCGCGGTGCCGCAGCACATGCCGCTGGCGTTGTTGGCGACGATGCCGCCGATCTTGCAGGCGTTGATCGAGGCCGGGTCGGGGCCGATCTTGCGCCCGAAGGGGGCCAGCCAGGCATTGGCCTGGGCGCCGATCACCCCGGGTTGCAGGCGGATCTGCGAACCCTGCTGGCGAATTTCCTTGCCGTTCCAGTTATCCCCCAGAACGATCAGCACCGAGTCGCTGATGGCCTGCCCGGACAGGCTGGTGCCGGCGGCGCGGAAGGTCACCGGCACCCGGTCGCGCTGGGCCAGTTGGAGCAGGGCCACCACTTCATCTTCGGACTCGACGCGGATCACCAGCTTGGGGATCAGTCGGTAGAAGCTGGCGTCGGTGCCGAAGGCCAGGGTCGAGAGCGGATCGTCGAAGCGCCGCTCTTGGGGAATCAGTTGCTGGGCATCACGCAGAAAAGCGGCTGGCAGGCTCATTGGTCCTCCAGGATCAGCACCACCAGGTCTTTCGGGCCGTGGGCGCCGTAAGCCAGGACTTGTTCGATATCAGCGGTCTTCGACGGGCCGGATACCAGCAGCGCGTTGGTCGGCATGCCGGCGGCCCAGTTCATCTGTTGCTGCACCTGATAGAAGTTGTCGCGGATCTCACTGGCCTTGAGCAGGGCGAAATGCACCGGCGGCACCAGGCTCATCAGCCGCGGTTCTTCCCGGGTCGGCCAGAGGATCAGGCTGCCGGTGGCGGCGATCGCGCCCAGGGTGCCGGTGAGGCTGGCCGGGGTGTCGTTGAACAGCTCGGCTTTCCACTCTTCCACCGGCCGGTCGTAGGCCTTGAGCGCCGGCAGTTGCGGGTGCTCGGCCCAGTGCTGGGTGACCCGCTGGCCGTGGGGCGTGCCGGGGGCGATCAGCAGGCTGGGCAATTGGCGCTCCTGCAGCAGGCGGGCCAGCAGCTCAGGCCAGCCTGCGGCAGTGCTCAGGTGGATTTCGGTGTGCACCGCTTCCATCTGTTTGCGCAGCTGCGGGATGCGTTGTTCGGCGCTGTAGGTGTAAGGCTCGGTGACCAGCGTTTCGTCGAAGTTATCCACAATGGGCGTGGTGCCGGCGAGGCTGTTGCGCAGCTTGGCGAGGATCTTGTGTTTGGCGCTCATCAGCGGTCTCCCTGCTTGTCCAGGTGCTCACGGGCCAGGTCATGCAGCGACCGGGCGGCGGGTTTTGGCGCACTGTGGTTCTGCGTCCAGGGGCCGACCTTGCTCGGGGTGAGCGCCCGCAGGCGGGTGGCGGCCAGGGTGAACAGGCGGTACAGGGCTGGTGAGCTGTTGAGGCGGGCCCAGGCGTTCCAGATCAAACGCTCCTTGCGCGAGTACTTGCTGCCCTGGCCGCGCATCACTTGATGGGGGCTGTCCGGGGCCTTGACGTTCTCTTCCCGCAGGCGCCGCAGCAATGCCGGGATCGGGATCTTCACCGGGCAGACTTCGCCACAGGCACCGCACAGCGATGAGGCGCTAGGGTGATCCGGGACCTTGGCCAGGCCGACCATGTGCGGGGTGATGATCTTGCCGATCGGTCCCGGGTAGACCTCGCCGTAGGTGTGGCCGCCGACCCGGGTGTAGACCGGGCAGTGGTTCATGCAGGCGCCGCAGCGGATGCAGTTCAGGGTTTGGCGCAGTTCACTGTCGGCAAAGGCCTGGCTGCGGCCATTATCCAGCAGCACCAGGTGCACTTCCTGGGGGCCGTCCAGCTCATGCGCTTTGCGCGGGCCGGAGATCATGTTGACGTAGGTGGTGATGGGCTGGCCCAGGGCCGAACGGGTCAGCAGCGACAGCAGCGGCACCACGTCGCGCAGGTTCTCGACGACTTTCTCGATCCCGGTGACGGCGATATGCACCGGCGGCACGGTGGTGGACATGCGCCCGTTGCCTTCGTTTTCCACCAGCAGCAGGGTGCCGGTTTCGGCCACGGCGAAGTTGACGCCGGAGACGCCGATATCGGCTTCGAAGAATTTCTGCCGCAAGACCTTGCGACCGATCTGAATGAGTTGGTCAACGTCCTTGGTGTACTCCACGCCGAGTTTGTCGTGGAACAAGGACGCGACCTGACCGGCATTCTTGTGGATCGCCGGCATAATGATGTGTGAAGGCTTCTCGTGGTCGAGCTGGACGATGAACTCGCCCATGTCCGACTCAAGGCATTCAATGCCTTGTTCAGCGAGGACATGGTTCATTTCCATCTCTTCGCTGACCATCGATTTGCCCTTGATCACTTGCCGCGCCTCGTGAGCGCGGATGATCGAGAGGACGATGCCATTGGCTTCGTCCACCGTTTCCGCCCAGTGCACAGTCACACCGTTGCGGGTCAGGTTCTGTTCCAGGCGCTCGAGCAGGTCGGGCAGCTTGGACAACGCCCGGGCGCGAATCGCGTTGCCCAGGGCGCGCAGGTGTTCTCTTTCGTGGGCATCGCTGAACGAGGCCGCACGCTTGGCCATGAGTGAATCCATGGCACTGCGAAAGTTGTTTCGCAGTTGCTTGTCACCCAGGGCTTGGTGGGCCCGGGTGCGAAAATCGTCCGCCACCGTGGTGGTCGGAATCAGCTCGGGGGTGCTCATCGCGCACCTCCGGTACGTTGCCAGAGGAAGCTCGCCAGGTGCTGGCCGCGCAAGGCCTCTTGCTGCTTTTCCAGGGCGCCGTTGATGTTCATCAGGCAGCCGCAGTCGGCACTCAGTACCTGGTGCGCGCCGGATTCCTTCAGCGCGCGGGTCTTGTCCGCGACCATGGCGCCGGAGATGTCCGGCATTCGGACGCTGAAAGTCCCGCCAAAGCCACAGCATTCGCTTTCGTGGCTGTGTTCTACCCGTTCCACATTGCTCAGCTGTGACAGCAACTCACGGCCGTGCAGGTGGGTGTTCATTTCCCGGCGGGCCGAGCAGGAGGTGTGCAGCGCCACCTTGACCGGCGCACCGCTGTCCTTGAGTTGCACCTTGCACACGTGCAGCAGGAACTCGGCCAGTTCAAAGGTGCGGGCGGCCAGCGCCTGCACCTGTTTCAGGGTTTCGGGCTCGTCCTTGAACAAGTCCGCGTAGTGCTCGCGGATCATGCCCGCGCAGGAGCCTGACGGCACCACCACCGGATAGTCGCCGGCAAACAGCGCCAGTTGCGAGCGGGCCACGGTGCGCGCCTGCTCGGTGTACCCCGAGGTGTAGGCCGGTTGTCCGCAGCAGCTTTGCCCTTGCGGGTAGTCCACGCGAATGCCTTCGCGCTCCAGCAGGTGAATCGCATCCATCCCGGCTTCGGGATAGAACAGGTCGACCACACAGGTGCCGAACAGGTAGACCCGCGCAGGTTTCGCGCTGGGGTACTGCCGGGGTTCGGCCAGCGGCGGTGCGACGCGGGTCGCATTGGGCACGGCGTTGTAGAAAAGCTCGCTCATCAGGCGTGTCTCCGGGTGGTCCCGGTTATTCGTCCGTTGCGGCGGCTGAAAGATAAACCAGCAAGCTTTCAGCAGCCTTGCAGACCGGGTGGTGAATGCGGACGCCGCGGGTCAGGGCGGCGTCGGTTCTTTCGGTGTCGCTTAGTGCACCAGCATGCCGGTGAACCAGTAGGCCTGGGCCAGGGTGATCAGGCCGACAATAGTGGCAAAGAACAGGCTGTGCTTGAGGGTGAAGCGGAACAGGTCCGATTCCTTGCCCACCAGGCCGGTGGCGGCGCAGGCCACGGCGATCGATTGTGGCGAGATCATCTTGCCGGTCACGCCGCCGCTGGTGTTGGCCGCCACCAGCAGGGTGTCATTGACCCCGATCTGGTGCGCGGTGGTGGCCTGCAGCGAGCTGAACAGGGCGTTGGACGAGGTATCAGAACCTGTGAGGAACACCCCGAGCCAGCCCAGGAACGGCGAGAAGAACGGGAATGCCGCACCGGTGGCCGCCAGGACCAGGGCCATGGTCGAGGACATGCCCGAGTAGTTGGTGACGAAGGCGAACGCCAGCACCATGCCGATGGACAGGATCGGCCAGCGCAGTTCGTAGAAGGTTTCTTTTAAAGTGGTCAGACCAGTTTTGACGTCGATCTTCAGCACCAGCATGGAGATCAGCGCGGAGAAGAAGATCGCCGTGCCGGTGGCGGAGATCGGGTCGAGCTTGAACACCGCCGGAATGGCGGTCGGCGTGGTCACGATCGGCGCCATCTTGATCACCAGCTGATCCAGGTGCGGGATGGCGAAGTTGAATACCCAGCCGTACATCGAGCCGCCGGCGGCGAACATCGCCTTGAAGGGCTTGAGGGTCCAGATGGTCACCAGCACGGTGAGAATCAGGAACGGCGACCAGGCCTTGAAGATTTGCCCCAGGCTGTAGGGCGAAGCGACGGTGCTGCGGGGCTGACCGAAGCCGCCGGCGCTGGCGGTCACGGCCGCGCTGGAGGTGGCACCGGCGATCTGCGCGCCAGCAGTGCGCTTGGGCTGCCAGATCTTCAGGAACAGGGTCAGGGAGATCAGGCTGGCCAGGGCCGAGGTGATGTCCGGCAGTTCCGGGCCGATGAAGTTCGAGGTGAAGTACTGGGTCACGGCAAAGCTCAGGCCGGCGACCAGGGCGGCGGGCCAGGTTTCCTTGACGCCGCGCAGGCCGTCCATCATGAACACCAGCCAGAACGGCACGAACAGCGACAGCAGCGGCAGTTGGCGGCCGGTCATGGCGCCGATCTTGAAGGCGTCGATGCCGGTCACCTGGCCGGCGACGATGATCGGAATCCCCAGGGCGCCGAAGGCCACGGGCGCGGTGTTGGCGATCAGGCACAGGCCGGCGGCGTACAGCGGGTTGAAGCCCAGGCCCACCAGCAGGGCGGCGGTGATTGCCACGGGTGCGCCGAAGCCGGCCGCGCCTTCGAGGAAGGCGCCGAAGCAGAAGCCGATCAGCAGCACCTGCAGGCGCTGGTCGTCGGTGATCGACAGCACCGAGCTGCGGATGATTTCAAACTGGCCGCTCTTCACGGTCAGCTTGTAGAGGAACACGGCGGCGACAATGATCCAGGCGATGGGCCACAGACCGTAGGCAAATCCATAGCCAGCGGCAGCGAAGGCCATGTCGGCGGGCATCTTGAAGGCGAAGATCGCCACCAGGATCGACAAGGCCAGGGTGATACTCCCGGCGACGTGTCCTTTGAGACGGAACACGGCCAGAGCCAGGAAGAAGAACACGATCGGGATAACGGCGGCGAGGGCGGACAGGCCGAGGCTGCCAAGCGGGCTATAGAGCTGTTGCCAGGTTTGCATAATGGGGTGGCCCCTAATTGTTGTTGGTCAGGCACTGCTAGCGTCTTGGTTAATTGGTAAGACCAATTTACAATCGCTGTTGGCTAGGGTAAAAGCCTTGTGCACGGTGTGTCAATTTGCCGCCCTGAAACTTTTGTCGAATGCGCTATATGGCGGCCATCTGATGGGTACAAATGGCTGCGTTCTGCCAGGTGTTGGCACGCTGTGAATAGGCCAGAATAGAGCCCCCCGGCGAAGGGTCGGGAGGGTGGAGAGTGAGTTATGGGGTTTGATCAGATACGCCAGCGCCGTTTGTCCGACGATATTGTCGAGCGCCTGGAAGGGATGATTCTCGAAGGCACCTTGAAGGCCGGTGAGCGGCTGCCGGCCGAGCGTGCACTGGCGGAGCAGTTTGGTGTGTCCCGCCCATCACTGCGCGAGGCGATCCAGAAGCTCACGGCCAAGGGCTTGCTGATCAGCCGTCAGGGCGGTGGCAACTATGTGGTGGAATCGCTGGGCTCGACCTTCAGCGACCCGCTGCTGCACCTGCTGGAAAACAACACGGATGCTCAGCGCGACCTGCTGGAATTTCGCCACACCCTGGAAGCGTCCTGCGCTTATTACGCGGCGTTGCGGGCGACGGCGGTGGATCGCGAGCGGCTGACTCAAGCCTTCGAGGAGCTGCAGGATTGCTACTCCCGGGCCGATGATGTCAGCCGTACCGAGGAAGGCGCGGCCGATGCCAAGTTCCACCTGGCGATTGCCGAGGCCAGCCATAACGCGGTGTTGCTGCACACCATTCGCGGCTTGTTCGACCTGCTCAAGCGCAACGTGGTGACCAACATCGGTGGCATGTACAAACAGCGCACGGAAACCCGCGACATGCTGATCAGTCAGCATCGCGACCTGTACCTGGCGATTATCGAAGGGCGTGCCGAAGAGGCGCGGGAAATTTCCAGCCGGCACATTCTCTATGTGCAGGAAGTGCTCGAGGAAGTGCGTCAGGAAGTGCAGCGAGTGGCCCGGGCCGAACGACGCAAGGGCATGTAATGCAAATCGCCGGCAAGCCGGCTCCTACCTGGGTGTTGTAGGAGCCGGCTTGCCGGCGAAAGCGACTTCAAGGCAGGAAGATTAGTCTTCCTTGCCCTTGGTCCGCACCGCACGCTGCAATTCACGATCGGAATCGCGCTCGCGTTCGGTATGACGCTTGTCGTATTCCTTCTTGCCCTTGCCCAGTGCAATTTCACACTTGACCAGGTGCTTGCTCCAGTAGAGCGAAAGGCAGACGCAGGCGTAACCCTTCTGCTGCACAGCGGCGAACAGCTTCTCCAGCTCGCGCTGGTTGAGCAGCAGCTTGCGCGTGCGGGTCGGGTCGGCAATGACGTGGGTGCTGGCGGTGGTCAGCGGGGTGAAATGGCTGCCGAACAGCCAGGCCTCGCCATCCTTGAGCAGCACGTAGCTGTCCACCAGTTGCGCCTTGCCCGCCCGCAGACTCTTTACTTCCCAGCCGGCCAGGACCAGTCCAGCCTCGAACCGATGTTCGATGAAGTAATCGTGACGCGCCTTTTTGTTTTGCGCGATGGTCCCTGTTGGGTGTTTCTTCTGTTTAGCCATAGGGGCGGCATTATAGGGAGTTGCGCGCGCCTCGGCTACGGTGACGCAGCGTGCTTGAGCAGGTTGATTGAATCCCGGACAATGCGCGCTCTTTTTTTTCGGTTGGGCGCGTTAACGATGTCGACAGACAGGGTCTCTGTCCACGGCGGCTGGGCAAGCCGCTGGGTCTTTATACTCGCTGCAACTGGTTCGGCCGTGGGCCTGGGGAGCATCTGGAAATTCCCCTACATGGTCGGCGTCTATGGTGGTGGTGCCTTTGTCCTGGTGTTTCTGGCGTGCATTGCGCTGATCGGGTTGCCGGTGATGCTGGCGGAAACCCTGATTGGCCGCCGCGCCCGTCAAAGCCCGGCGAATGCCCTGAAGGTGCTGGCCCTGGAGGCTGGGCATTCGGCCAGGTGGTCTTGGGGCGCTTTCGCCGGAATGATTACGGCGCTGCTGATTCTTTCCTTTTATAGCGTGGTGGGTGGTTGGTCCCTGGACTACATCATCGACATGGGGCGAGGGGATTTCCAAGGTGTGACGGCGGGCCAGGTCGGGGCGTATTTCTCTGCCGTGACGTCCGACCCTTGGCGCCTGACCTTCTGGCACACGCTGTTCATGCTGCTATCGGCCTGGGTGATTGCCAAGGGGGTAGTGGCGGGGCTGGAGCGCAGTTTGCGGGTCATGATGCCGCTGCTGTTCGTGATGTTGCTGGTGCTGCTGGGTTACAGCATGACCACCGGGCACTTCATGCAGGGCCTGCATTTCATGTTCGACTTCAGCCTGGACCGACTACTGGATGGGCTGTTGCCGGCCATGGGGCATGCGTTCTTTTCCCTCAGTGTTGGTGTCGGCTCGATCATGATCTACGGCGCCTATATGCCGAAGCATTCGTCGCTGTCCGGCACTGTGGTGGGGGTGGCGCTGCTGGACACCTTTGTTTCCCTGGTGGCGGGAATGGCCTTGTTCCCCATTGTGTTCGCTGCCGGGCTGAACCCCAGTGAGGGGCCAGGCTTGATGTTCATCAGCTTGCCGTTCGCCTTCGGCAATGTGGCGTTCGGCCAGCTTATGGGCGTAGTGTTCTTTATCCTGGTGGCGATTGCTGCTTGGAGCTCGGCCATTTCCTTGTTGGAACCGATGGTGGCTTATCTCGTCGAGAGGACTAAAATCCGCCGCGGCTGGGTGACATTCTGGCTGGCGTTCAGCTGCTGGTTCGTGGGATTGGGGACGGTGTTCTCCTTCAATATCTGGCAGCAGGCCAAGTTTTTCGTGAACGAAGGCGGCGTTTTTCATCTCTATCGATGGGGCGCGGCCGGCGGTCTGGATTTCTTTGGTGTGATCGACTTTTTCACCTCGCGGATCATGTTGCCTCTTGGCGGTTTGTGCTTCGTGGTGTTTGCAGGTTGGGTGATGGGCCGTGAGGCTGTTCGTGATGAGTTGTCGTTGCGCAGTCCGTTGTTGTTCACCTTGGCCTTGTTTTTGATGCGCTATGTGGCGCCCGTCGGCATTCTTGTGGTGTTTGCCGCCCAGTTGTGGAAATGAAGCTCACATGACGACCCATATTCAACGTTCGGCCCTTTTGCCTTATCCGGCGCAATTCCTTTATGACCTGGTCAATGATGTGGCCCGTTACCCGGAGTTTCTGCCCTGGTGTTCTTCGGCCGAGGTGCTGGAAAACAGCGAGGAGCGGATGCGTGCCAGTCTGGCGGTGGCCAAGGGCGGCATGAGTCAGCGTTTTGTGACCTGTAATAACCTGGTGCCGGGACAGTCGATCGAGATGAACCTGGAGGAGGGGCCGTTCAATCAATTACATGGTCTGTGGGTGTTCAAGCCGTTGGGAGAGAAGGCCTGCAAGATCAGTCTCGATCTGTCTTTCGATTATGCGGGGCCTTTGGTGCGGGCTACATTAGGACCGCTGTTCAACCAGGCGGCCAATACCCTGGTGGATGCATTCTGCCAGCGGGCCAAACAACTGCATGGCTGAGTCCCTGATCTCGGTCGAGGTGGTTTATGCCGCAGTCGATCGTCAGTTGCTGATCACTGTATGGGTGCCCCAGGGCTCGACGTTGCGCGGTGCGCTACTGGCTTCTTCCATAGGTGAGCATTTTGCCGAGTTGGATCTGGCGAACTGTCCAGTGGGTATCTTCGGCAAGCAGGTCATGAACCCTGAGCAGCAATTGGTTCAGGCCGGGGACCGAATCGAAATCTATCGTCCGCTGCTGGCGGACCCGAAAGAGGTTCGGCGTTTGCGTGCCGCCAAGGCCGCTCAGGCGCGTAAGCGCGGACAGTGAACCCTCAGGTAATAAAAAGCCCGGGCATGCCCGGGCTTTTTCATTCGCCACAAATTATTGCGGAGAGGTATCCAGTGGTTCAGGAATAGGCACTGGTACGGTTTTGACGCCATCCACGTCTTTCTGGATCTGGTCCAGCAGCGAGCCCGGTTTGACCGGCTTCTCGGCTTTGGGCTTCTCGGCGTTCTCGGCAGGTGCGGTGACGGTGTTGCCGCTCTCTTTACCAAGCAGGGCTTCGTCGCGGCTCACGCCGGGCATGAAGTCGCCGGCCAAGCTGACCAGTTGGTCGTTGCCATTGAAGATCAGGCTGACGCGTTCCTGTTGGCGTTCACCGCCGCCAGGTTGCAGGCTGTAGAGATAATCCCAGCGATCGGCATGGAACGTGTCGGTCAACAGAGGGTTGCCCATGATAAACCTTACTTGCCGTCGGGTCATTCCCGGGCGCAACTGGTCTATCATGTCCTGCGTCACGACATTGCCCTGCTGGATGTCGATTTTGTAAACCCCGGGGAATGAACAACCGGCGAGTGCGAGCAGTCCCACGAATGTGAAACTGGTTAGCAAGAGCTTGGTGTTTTGCATCGGTGGGCGACTTCCACTATCTTGGCTGGGACAACGTAAACCCCGATCATACCCGCATTAAGAGAAGCTGCGAAGCAGCATCGGCGAGAAAGCTGACCATGGTTGAAAATAGCGAACTACGTAAAGCCGGCCTCAAAGTGACTCTGCCGCGAGTCAAAATTCTACAAATGCTCGATTCCACCGAGCAGCGGCACATGAGCGCTGAGGATGTCTACAAGGCGCTGATGGAAGCTGGCGAGGATGTGGGCCTGGCCACGGTTTACCGTGTACTGACTCAATTCGAAGCAGCCGGACTGGTGGTGCGCCACAATTTTGATGGCGGTCACGCTGTATTCGAGCTGGCGGATGGCGGTCACCACGACCATATGGTCAACGTGGAGTCTGGTGAAGTGATCGAATTCTTCGACGAGGAAATCGAAAAGCTTCAGAAGGCGATTGTCGAAAAGCACGGTTTCGAGTTGGTGGATCACAATCTTGTGCTGTATGTGCGCAAGAAGAAGTAAGCCGCTCACGCGACTGGCATAGTCGTGAAACGATCGAAGGCGACCTCAGGGTCGCCTTCGTGTTTTGTACCTATATAAAGGAAGCGTTCCAGCCTCAGGCCTTGGTTGTTACCACCATTTTCTTGGCGTGGGCCAGGGACTCCTTGGTCAAATCGATACCGCCCAGCATTCGTGCAATTTCCTCGACTCTTTCGTTCTTGCCCAATTTGGAAACCGCAGTATGAGTTGCGTTGTTGCCACGTACCTTGTGCACGAACAGATGTTGATGCCCCTGGGCGGCAACCTGTGGCAAGTGAGTGACGGTCAACACCTGGCCGCGCTCGCCGAGGCGCCGCAGCAACTGGCCGACGATCTCGGCAGTCGGGCCGCCGATTCCTACGTCGACTTCGTCGAACACCAGGGTAGGAACTCTTGAGGTTTGTGCCGTGATCACCTGGATCGCCAGGCTGATACGTGACAGTTCGCCGCCCGAGGCGACTTTGGCTAACGCCTTGAGCGGTTGTCCCGGGTTGGCACTGACCAGGAGTTCGACCTGTTCCAGGCCATTGGGCAGCAGCTCATCGCTGGTGTTGGCTCGCAGCTCGATCGTGAAGCGTCCGCCGGGCATGCCCAGGCGCTGAATTTCCAGTTCTACCGCGCTGGCCAGCCCGGTGGCCGCCTGCTCCCGCAAACGACTCAGTTCCTGGGCTTTCTCCTGATAGTGACGGGCGAAGGACTGCAGCTCCTCGCCGAGGCGCTCGATACTCTCGTCGTTGGCGTCCAGTGTTTCGATTTCATCCAGTAGGGTTTGCTGCATGGCCGCCAGCTCGAAGGGTTGGATGCGATGCTTGCGTGCCAGGGTATAGATGGAGTCCAGGCGTTCCTCCAGCTGTTGCAGGCGTGCCGGGTCGGCATCGAAGTGATCGAGGAAGCGATTCAGTTCGCCCACGGCCTCTTCCACCTGGATCTGGGCGCTGGCCAGCAGATTGGTGGCCTCGCCTAATGACCCTGTCGAGTTGCCGATGCTGGACAGGCGGTTGAGGCTGACGGTCAAGGCGTTGAGGACATTGCCGGAGTCACTTTCGCTGCACTGTTCGACCACTTGGCGGCAGATGCCCAGTAGGGTTTCGGCGTTGGTCAGGTTCTTGTGCTCCTGCTCCAGTTCTTCGAGTTCGTTTTCTCCCAGGCCGAGATTCTCCAGCTCTTCAAGCTGATAGCTCAGCAGTTGATGGCGGGCGCGCTGCTCATCGCCGGAATTGGATAGACGCTCCAGTTCCTGGCGGGTCTGGCGCCAGCGTTGGGCTGCCAGTTGTACCTGGCGGGCAAGATCGGTAGCGCCGGCATATTCATCCAGCAGGCGTCGATGGGTATCGGTTTTGAGCAGTGACTGGTGTTCGTGCTGGCTGTGGATGTCTATCAGCAATTCGCCCAGTGCCTTGAGGTCGCCAAGCGGGCAGGGCGTGCCATTGATATAGCCGCGTGAACGCCCTTCGGCGGTGATGACCCGACGCAGGATGCAGGGGCCGTCGTTGTCCAGGTCGCGCTCGGCCAGCCAGGTGCGGGCCTCGGGGATGTCCGCCAAGTCGAAGGTCGCGAGGATGTCAGCCTTGTCGGCTCCTGGTCGTACCACGCCGCTATCGGCCCGGTCGCCCAGGGTCAGGCCGAGTGCGTCGAGCATGATCGACTTGCCGGCGCCGGTTTCGCCGGTGATGACGCTCATCCCGCGATCCAGCTCCAGATCCAGGTGTTCGACGATGGCGTAATTGTGTACGGACAGGTGCACCAGCATGAAGGCCGCTCCCAAGCTAAATGTCTGGTTATTTATACAGTGTTTTGTTTTGGGCTGACAATGCTTTCCCTTAGCTTGATTAGCTTGGATGACTCACCTTTTTAGCGCGTTGGGTAATCACTGTTACTGGGATTTCCTGACGGCTGATGACTTTTGCTGGGGTGGCGGGCTTGAACCCTGAAAATGCGACCCCATATAGCAGGGCAGAAGAGTGGGCCTGGCTCACTGAAGATATTGAAAGGAGAATTTCATGGCTGACGAACAGACTCTGGATACGCAAAATCTAGACGCCAATCAGGCTCCCGAGGCTTCGGGTGAAGACCTGGCGGCTCGTGTACAAGTGCTCGAAGAGCAACTGGCTGGTGCGCAGGATCAGGCATCGCGTGTTGCAGCTGATCTGCAGAACGTCCGCCGCCGCGCCGAGCAGGACGTGGAAAAAGCTCATAAATTCGCTCTGGAAAAATTTGCCGGCGACCTGCTACCGGTGATCGACAGTCTGGAGCGCGGCCTGGAGCTGTCCAATCCGGACGACGAGAGCATCCGCCCGATGCGCGAAGGCATTGAGCTGACCTTGAAGATGTTCCACGACACCCTCAAGCGTTATCAGTTGGAAGCCATCGACCCGCACGGCGAGCCGTTCAACGCTGAACAGCACCAGGCCATGGCCATGCAGGAAAGCGCGGACGTCGAGCCCAACAGTGTTCTCAAGGTGTTCCAGAAGGGCTATCAGCTCAATGGTCGCCTGCTGCGCCCGGCCATGGTCGTGGTCAGCAAGGTTCCTGCACCGGTTTCGCCTTCGATTGACGAAAAGGCTTGAAAACGGCTGTAGAGCCCCCATTTATCAGTCAAGCGTTTAAGTGCTACCGCAGTTTGCCACCACGGCTGCGGCATCCAAATCCAAAGTTTCGGGAGAGTTAACATGGGCAAAATTATCGGTATTGACTTGGGGACCACCAACTCGTGCGTCTCCATTCTTGAAAACGGCAACGTAAAAGTTATCGAAAACGCCGAAGGCGCGCGTACTACGCCGTCGATCATCGCGTACGCCAACGATGGCGAGATTCTGGTAGGTCAGTCGGCCAAGCGTCAGGCTGTGACCAACCCGCACAACACCCTGTACGCAGTAAAGCGTCTGATCGGTCGTCGTTTTGACGAAGAAGTTGTGCAGAAAGATATCCAGATGGTCCCTTACAAGATCGTCAAGGCTGACAACAGCGACGCTTGGGTCGAAGTGAACGGCCAGAAAATGGCGCCGCCACAGATCTCGGCTGAAATCCTCAAGAAAATGAAGAAGACCGCCGAAGACTACCTCGGCGAAGCCGTGACCGAAGCGGTCATCACCGTTCCGGCCTACTTCAACGACAGCCAGCGTCAAGCCACCAAGGACGCCGGCCGGATCGCTGGTCTGGACGTCAAGCGCATCATCAACGAACCAACCGCAGCCGCGCTGGCCTACGGCATGGACAAGGCCAAGGGCGATCACACCGTGATCGTTTACGACCTGGGTGGCGGTACTTTCGACGTTTCCGTGATCGAGATCGCTGAAGTTGATGGCGAGCACCAGTTCGAAGTGCTGGCTACCAACGGTGACACTTTCCTCGGTGGTGAAGACTTCGACATCCGCCTGATCGACTACCTGGTTGATGAGTTCAAGAAAGAAAGCGGCATGAACCTCAAGGGTGACCCGCTGGCCATGCAGCGCCTGAAAGAAGCTGCCGAAAAAGCCAAGATCGAGCTGTCCTCGAGCCAGCAGACCGACGTGAACCTGCCGTACATCACTGCAGATGCCACCGGTCCTAAGCACCTGAACGTGAAGATCTCCCGCGCCAAGCTGGAGTCGCTGGTTGAAGACCTGGTTCAGCGCACCATCGAGCCTTGCCGTATTGCTCTGAAGGACGCCGGTATCGACGTTGGCTCGATCAACGACGTGATCCTGGTGGGCGGCCAGACCCGTATGCCGCTGGTGCAGAAAGCCGTAACCGACTTCTTCGGTAAGGAAGCTCGCAAGGACGTCAACCCGGACGAAGCGGTTGCCATGGGTGCTGCCATCCAGGGTGCGGTACTGGCTGGTGACGTGAAAGACGTACTGCTGCTGGACGTTAGCCCGCTGACCCTGGGTATCGAAACCATGGGTGGCGTGATGACCGCGCTGATCGAGAAGAACACCACGATTCCTACCAAGAAATCGCAAGTGTTCTCGACTGCCGACGACAACCAGGGCGCCGTGACCATTCATGTACTGCAGGGCGAGCGCAAGCAAGCCGCGCAGAACAAGTCCCTGGGCAAGTTCGACCTGACCGACATTCCACCTGCTCCACGTGGCGTGCCGCAGATCGAAGTGACCTTCGACATCGACGCCAACGGCATTCTGCACGTAGGTGCGAAGGACAAGGCTACCGGCAAGACTCAGTCGATCGTGATCAAGGCCAACTCCGGTCTGTCGGATGAAGAAATCCAGCAGATGATCCGTGATGCTGAAGCCAACTCGGAAGAGGATCGCAAGTTCGAAGAGCTGGCCACTGCCCGTAACCAGGGTGATGCGCTGGTGCACTCGACTCGCAAGATGGTAGCTGACGCAGGCGATAAGGTGACTGCGGAAGAGAAGACTGCAATTGAAGCCGCCGTGGTGGCTCTGGAAGCCGCCGTCAAAGGCGACGACAAGGCTGCCATCGAAGCCAAGGTCGAAGAGCTGTCGAAAGTCTCGGCTCCGGTTGCTCAGAAGATGTACGCCGAACAGGCTCAGCCTGCAGAGGGCGCGGCAGCACACGCCGAATCCGCTGAAAAAGCCGATGACGTTGTCGACGCCGAGTTCGAAGAAGTTAAAGAGCACAAGTAATAGCTTGTTGGTCGGCCGGTTGACTGCCTTTGGGCAGTGACTGGTAGGATGTCGCCGCGCGGGAGCTTGCTCCCGCGTTGGCGTGTCTGGAGTCAGTGAATTTTTGACGGCGTACAACCTCCGTTTGTGCGCTGGCGGTCGGGTCGGAGAAGCTCCTGCTTTCCGGTTGCGACGACCGCAGTCGTCGACCTGCAATCGGGTCGTCTATCCAAGACCAGGATCGTTGAATTGACGTGAGTTGGGTCCGGGCCTGTATTGGGGCTCAGCGAGTTTGGCAGAGCTCAGGAGGGTTTGCCGGACGTCCTTAAGAGTGCAAAGACTTATGGCAAAGCGTGACTATTACGAAGTGTTGGGTGTGGAGCGCGGCTCCAGCGAAGCGGAGCTGAAAAAGGCTTACCGCCGCCTGGCGATGAAGCATCACCCGGATCGTAATCCCGGCGACAAAGCGTCGGAGGACATGTTCAAGGAGGCCAACGAGGCCTACGAAGTGCTGTCCGATTCCAGTAAGCGTGCAGCGTATGACCAGTACGGTCATGCCGGTGTCGACCCGAGCATGGGCGGCGGCGGTGCCGGTTTCGGTGGTCAGAATTTCTCCGATATCTTCGGTGATGTGTTCAGTGATTTCTTCGGTGGTGGTCGCGGTGGTTCCCGCGGCGGCGCGCAGCGCGGCAGCGATCTGCGTTACACCCTGGAACTGAATCTGGAAGAGGCGGTGCGTGGCACCACGGTCAATATCCGTGTGCCGACGCTGGTCAATTGCAAGCCTTGCGATGGTTCGGGAGCCAAGAAAGGCTCGTCACCTGTGACTTGCCCGACTTGCGGCGGCATTGGCCAGGTGCGCATGCAGCAGGGCTTCTTCTCGGTGCAGCAGACCTGCCCGCGTTGCCATGGCCAGGGCAAGATCATTTCCGATCCGTGCGATTCGTGCCGCGGCGAGGGTCGTGTCGAAGAGTACAAGACGCTGTCGGTCAAAGTGCCGGCCGGTGTCGATACCGGGGATCGTATTCGTCTTTCCGGTGAGGGTGAGGCGGGAACCCAGGGTGGTCCGACCGGCGACCTCTATGTGGTGATCAATGTGCGTGAGCACGCGATCTTCCAGCGCGACGGCAAGCATCTGTTCTGTGAGGTGCCCATCAGTTTCGTCGATGCGGCGTTGGGCGGTGAGCTGGAGATTCCGACCCTGGATGGTCGGGTCAAGCTGAAGATTCCCGAGGGGACTCAGACTGGCAAGCAGTTCCGGATTCGCGGCAAGGGCGTTGCTCCTGTGCGTGGTGGCGGTGCTGGCGACCTGATGTGTCGGGTAGCGGTAGAGACGCCGGTGAATCTGAGTCGTCGTCAGCGGGAGTTGCTGGAAGAGCTGCGTGGTTCGCTGGATGGTGATAACTCTCACTCGCCGAAAACCACTGGCTGGTTCGAGGGCGTCAAGCGCTTCTTCGGCGACCTGTAAGGAGTAGGGCATGCGACGTATAGCAGTGATGGGGGCCGCAGGGCGCATGGGCAAGACTTTGGTCGAGGCCGTGCAGCTGCGCTCTCCGCTCTCCGGTCTGACGGCGGCGATCGTTCGCCCGGGCAGTTCGCTGGTCGGTGCGGATGTGGGTGAGCTGGCGTCTCTTGGGCGTCTTGGCGTGCCAATGTCCGACAGCCTGGAAAAAGTCGTTGATGAGTTTGATGTGCTGATCGACTTTACCTTGCCGGAGGTGATGCTCAAGAACCTGGCGTTCTGCCGCAAGGCGGGCAAGGCCATGGTGATTGGCACCACCGGTCTTGGGGGTAAGGAAAAGCAGTTACTGGTCGAGGCGAGCAAGGATATTCCCATCGTCTTCGCCGCCAACTTCAGCGTTGGGGTCAACCTGTCGCTGAAGCTGCTGGATATGGCGGCGCGGGTCCTGGGTGATGACGCGGACATCGAAATCATCGAAGCCCATCATCGACACAAGATCGATGCACCGTCGGGCACGGCTCTGCGCATGGGTGAAGTGATCGCCAATGCCTTGGGGCGCGATCTGCAGCAAGTGGCGGTTTATGGTCGTGAAGGTCATACCGGTGCACGTGAGCGTGAAACCATTGGCTTTGCCACTGTGCGCGGCGGCGATGTGGTAGGGGATCACACCGTGTTGTTCGCCACCGAGGGTGAGCGCCTGGAGATTACTCACAAGGCTTCCAGTCGCATGACGTTCGCCAAGGGGGCGGTACGCGCTGCCCTGTGGCTGGATGGTCGTGAGGCGGGTCTTTACGACATGCAGGATGTGCTGGATCTGCGTTGAGAAGCATCTGAAGTGGGGTTGAGGTTGTCCTTCAACCCCGCTTCGCACCGCTAGGCGATGTTCTGTCGCATTCCTCTGCCTTTAGGGCTCATTAGCGGTGGACCGAAAAAGCCTTTTTCTGTAAGCTACAGCTTTAGTGTGTCCACTAAAAGCGCGCAGATAATTCGACGAAGAAGCGGGGTGACGTGTCTATACGTCATTCCGCTTTTTTGCAACCTGCGATCGCCCTTTCAGGCTCTATTTACGGGAGGTCTTCTTGACTAAGCCAGCCATACTCGCCCTTGCTGATGGCAGCATTTTTCGTGGCGAAGCCATTGGAGCCGACGGTCAAACCGTTGGTGAGGTGGTGTTCAACACCGCAATGACCGGCTATCAGGAAATCCTTACCGATCCTTCCTACGCCCAGCAAATCGTTACCCTGACTTATCCCCACATCGGCAACACCGGCACCACGCCGGAAGATGCCGAGTCCGACCGCGTCTGGTCGGCTGGCCTGGTCATTCGTGATCTGCCGCTGGTGGCCAGCAACTGGCGTAACACCCTGTCCCTGTCCGATTACCTGAAAGCCAACAATGTGGTGGCGATCGCTGGTATCGATACCCGTCGCCTGACGCGCATCCTGCGTGAGAAAGGCGCGCAGAACGGCTGCATCATGGCCGGTGACAACATTTCCGAAGAAGCGGCGATTGCAGCAGCCCGTGGATTCCCGGGCCTGAAAGGCATGGACCTGGCGAAAGTCGTCAGCACCAAGCAAAGCTATGAGTGGCGTTCGACTGTCTGGGATCTGAAGACCGACAGCCACGCAACCATCGAAGCCGCTGATCTGCCGTACCACGTGGTTGCCTACGACTACGGCGTCAAGCTGAACATTCTGCGCATGTTGGTCGAGCGTGGCTGCCGCGTGACCGTGGTGCCTGCCCAGACGCCGGCGAGCGACGTCCTGGCTCTCAATCCAGATGGCGTGTTCCTGTCCAACGGCCCTGGCGATCCCGAGCCTTGCGACTACGCAATCAAGGCGATCAAGGAAATCCTCGAGACCGAGATTCCGGTATTCGGCATCTGCCTGGGGCACCAACTTCTGGCCCTGGCCTCCGGCGCCAAGACCCTGAAGATGGGGCATGGCCACCACGGCGCCAACCACCCGGTCCAGGACCTGGATACCGGCGTGGTCATGATCACCAGCCAGAACCACGGCTTTGCCGTGGATGAAGCCACGCTGCCGGGTAACGTCCGGGCGATCCACAAGTCGCTGTTCGACGGCACCTTGCAGGGTATCGAGCGTACCGACAAGAGCGCGTTCAGCTTCCAGGGCCACCCTGAAGCCAGCCCGGGCCCGAACGATGTAGCGCCGCTGTTCGACCGCTTCATCAACGAGATGGCCAAGCGACGCTAAGCGTTCGCCTTGAAAGTGTAGCGAGCAGCGCTTGAGGGTGGCCCCGGCGAGTCCGGCGGAATCCCCTCAGGCGCCTCAGAGAATGTTCAAGACGGCTTGCCGACTGACCTGCGGATTTGAGTGACAACCCATGCCAAAACGTACAGACATTAAAAGCATCCTGATTCTTGGCGCTGGCCCGATCGTGATCGGCCAGGCCTGCGAATTCGATTACTCCGGCGCCCAGGCCTGCAAGGCCCTGCGCGAAGAGGGTTACCGGGTCATTCTGGTGAACTCCAACCCGGCCACCATCATGACCGACCCGGCCATGGCCGACGCCACCTACATCGAGCCGATCAAGTGGCAGACCGTTGCCAAGATCATCGAAAAAGAGCGTCCTGACGCGCTGCTGCCAACCATGGGTGGCCAGACGGCGCTGAACTGCGCTCTGGACCTGGAGCGCGAAGGCGTTCTGGAAAAATTCGGCGTGGAGATGATCGGTGCCAACGCCGATACCATCGACAAGGCCGAAGACCGTTCGCGCTTCGACGCCGCCATGAAGTCCATTGGTTTGGCCTGCCCGCGCTCCGGTATCGCTCACAGCATGGAAGAGGCCAATGCGGTCCTCGACAAGCTGGGCTTCCCTTGCATCATCCGTCCGTCCTTCACCATGGGCGGCACCGGCGGCGGTATTGCCTACAACCGTGAAGAGTTCGAAGAAATCTGCGCCCGTGGTCTGGACCTGTCGCCGACCAAGGAGCTGCTGATCGACGAATCGCTGATCGGCTGGAAAGAGTACGAGATGGAAGTGGTCCGCGATAAGAAGGACAACTGCATCATCGTCTGCTCCATCGAAAACTTCGACCCGATGGGCGTGCACACCGGTGACTCGATCACCGTGGCTCCAGCGCAGACCCTGACCGACAAGGAATACCAGATCCTGCGTAACGCCTCCCTGGCGGTCCTGCGCGAGATCGGCGTGGAAACCGGCGGCTCCAACGTTCAGTTCGGCATCTGCCCGAACACTGGTCGCATGGTCGTTATCGAGATGAACCCGCGGGTGTCCCGTTCTTCGGCGCTGGCCTCGAAAGCTACTGGCTTCCCGATCGCCAAGGTGGCGGCCAAGCTGGCAGTGGGTTACACCCTGGATGAGCTGTCCAACGACATCACCGGCGGCAAGACTCCGGCGTCCTTCGAGCCGTCCATCGACTACGTCGTGACCAAGCTGCCACGCTTCGCCTTCGAGAAGTTCTCCAAGGCCGACGCACGCCTGACTACTCAGATGAAATCTGTTGGTGAAGTCATGGCTATCGGTCGGACCTTCCAGGAATCCCTGCAGAAGGCCCTGCGTGGCCTGGAAGTAGGCGTTTGCGGCCTGGATCCGAAGCTCGACCTGAGCAATCCGGAAAGCATGAACGTGCTCAAGCGCGAACTGACCGTGCCGGGCGCCGAGCGTATCTGGTACGTGGCTGATGCCTTCCGTGCCGGCATGACCGTCGAGCAGATCTTCGGCATGAACATGATCGACCCTTGGTTCCTGGTGCAGATTGAAGACCTGATCAAGGAAGAAGAGAAGGTCAAGACTCTGGGGCTGTCGGCCATCGATCGCGATCTGATGTTCCGCCTCAAGCGCAAAGGCTTCTCTGATCAGCGTCTGGCCAAGCTGCTGGGTGTGACCGAGAAAAACCTGCGTACTCACCGTCAGAAGTTAGAAGTGTTCCCGGTCTACAAGCGCGTCGACACCTGCGCTGCCGAGTTCGCCACTGACACCGCATATCTGTACTCGACTTATGAAGAAGAGTGCGAGGCTGCGCCGTCGACTCGCGACAAGATCATGATCCTGGGTGGCGGTCCAAACCGTATCGGCCAGGGTATCGAGTTCGACTACTGCTGCGTGCACGCTGCACTGGCGCTGCGCGATGACGGTTACGAAACCATCATGGTCAACTGCAACCCGGAAACCGTTTCCACTGACTACGACACCTCTGATCGCCTGTACTTCGAGCCGGTAACCCTGGAAGACGTGCTGGAAATCGTCCGTGTCGAGAAGCCAAAAGGCGTCATCGTTCAGTACGGCGGCCAAACCCCGTTGAAACTGGCTCGCGCCCTGGAAGCTGCGGGCGTGCCGATCATCGGCACCAGTCCTGACGCCATCGACCGTGCCGAAGACCGTGAGCGTTTCCAGCAAATGGTTGAGCGCCTGAATCTGCGTCAGCCACCGAACGCCACGGTGCGCAGCGAAGACGAAGCTATTCGTGCCGCGACCAAGATCGGTTATCCGTTGGTGGTGCGTCCGTCCTATGTTCTGGGCGGTCGGGCAATGGAAATTGTCTACGAGGAAGAAGAACTCAAGCGCTATCTGCGTGAAGCAGTGCAAGTGTCCAACGACAGCCCGGTGCTGCTGGATCACTTCCTCAACTGCGCCATCGAGATGGACGTTGATGCGGTCTGCGACGGCACCGATGTGGTGATCGGCGCGATCATGCAGCACATCGAGCAGGCCGGCGTTCACTCCGGTGACTCCGCGTGCTCGCTGCCCCCATACTCGCTGCCGGCACACATCCAGGACGAGATGCGTGAGCAGGTCAAGAAAATGGCCCTGGAACTGGGTGTGGTCGGTTTGATGAACGTTCAGCTGGCCCTGCAGGGTGAGCAGATCTACGTGATCGAGGTGAACCCGCGTGCCTCCCGTACCGTGCCTTTCGTATCCAAGTGCATCGGTGTCTCGCTGGCAATGATCGCTGCCCGTGTGATGGCCGGTAAGACGCTGAAAGAACTGGGTTTCACCAAGGAGATCATCCCGAACTTCTATAGCGTCAAGGAAGCGGTGTTCCCCTTTGCCAAGTTCCCGGGTGTTGACCCGATCCTCGGCCCAGAGATGAAATCCACCGGTGAAGTGATGGGTGTCGGCGATACCTTCGGCGAAGCCTTCGCCAAGGCTCAAATGGGCGCTAGCGAAGTATTGCCAACTGGCGGTACCGCATTCATCAGCGTGCGTAATGATGACAAACCTCTGGTTGCAGGTGTGGCTCGTGATCTGATCAACTTGGGCTTCGAAGTGGTTGCGACTGCAGGCACCGCCAAGGTGATCGAGGCGGCTGGCCTGAAAGTGCGTCGCGTGAACAAGGTGACTGAAGGTCGTCCGCATGTGGTCGATATGATCAAGAACGACGAAGTCACCCTGATCATCAACACCACCGAAGGTCGTCAGTCTATCGCTGACTCATATTCCATTCGTCGTAACGCCTTGCAGCACAAGATCTACTGCACTACCACCATTGCTGCTGGCGAAGCTATCTGCGAAGCGTTGAAGTTCGGTCCGGAAAAGACCGTGCGTCGCTTGCAGGATCTACACGCAGGATTGAAGGCATGAATAAATACCCAATGACCGTCCAGGGCGCTCGCGCCTTGGAAGAAGAGCATGCTCACCTGACCAAGGTCGTGCGTCCGAAGCTCAGCCAGGACATCGGTACGGCCCGTGAGTTGGGTGATTTGAAAGAAAACGCCGAATACCATGCTGCTCGTGAGCAGCAGGGTATGGTCGAGGCGCGGATCCGTGATATCGAAGGCCGCTTGCAGAACTCGGTGGTCATTGATGTCACGACCATCCCTCATAGCGGCAAGGTGATCTTTGGTACCACGGTGGAGATCGCCAACGTCGAAACCGACGAAAGTGTCACCTACCAGATCGTTGGTGAGGACGAGGCTGATATCAAGCTCGGTAAAATCTCCGTCGGTTCGCCTATCGCTCGCGCCTTGATTGCCAAGGAAGAGGGTGATGTGGTGGCGGTCAAAACGCCTGGCGGCGTTATCGAGTATGAGATTGTCGAAGTCCGTCACATCTGAAAGAAGGCGCCCGCTACAAGCGGGCGCCATGCTTTGGCAGCTGACCCAGATGTTGTGGGTTGGCGGCTTATGGTTGTTGCACCTCGGCTTGCTTCCCGCTCTGGGGCAGATTGGGCTTGCCCCTTTGCTGATCGAAGAAGTTTCCACCTTGCTCAGTGCGCTGTTGGTGGGTTTTTCGGCGGCATGCCTGATTCTGCAGGCGGCAGTGCTGGTTCAGTCCGAAGGGCTGAAAAGTCTTTGGCGGGATATTCGGGGGCAACTGCTGCTGATGGCGATGTATGCGTGCGGGATGTATTTCACTGTACGCACTCTGCTGCCGGAGGCTCAGCGCTGGCAGTTGTTCAGTTATCTGGTTCTGGGGTTTTCCGGCCTGGTCTTGGTGTTGCAGCCAGTGCCGGGATGGAGTGCAAGGGTGCGCCAGGCACACCCCTGACCCTTGTCGACGTCAGTGGAAACGATGGACGTTCGACAATTGCTTGTTTACCTTGGCGTTCTTGCGGTAGATCAACGCCATCTTGCCGATGACTTGCACCAGATCCGCTTTGCCGGCCTTGCACAGTTCGGCAATGGCTTCCAGGCGCGACTCGCGCTCGAGGATATTGAGCTTGATCTTGATCAGCTCGTGATCGCTCAAGGCGCGTTCAAGTTCGGCTAGCACACCTTCGGTCAAACCGTTGTCAGCCACAGTCAATACTGGTTTCAGATGGTGGCCAATGGATTTGTACTGTTTCTTCTGCTCTTGAGTGAGCGGCATAATCTGACCCCTGCGTCTGATCTTGTAAAAAGCGGCGGCCAGTTTACCCGAGCGAGTCCGGGACCGCCCAGTTAATCACGACCCGTTTTATTTTTGAGGTGGCCCGTGGCCCGTTCCAAGACAAGCCATAACTGGCTGAAAGAGCACTTCAACGACCCATTCGTCAAAATGGCGCAAAAAGATGGGTATCGTTCTCGTGCCAGCTACAAGCTGCTGGAGATTCAGGAGAAGGACCGCCTTATCCGTCCTGGTATGAGTGTTATCGACCTGGGAGCTGCACCGGGTGGCTGGTCGCAAGTGACCAGTCGTCTGATTGGTGGTCAGGGACGACTGATTGCTTCCGATATCCTGGAGATGGACAGCATTCCCGATGTGACCTTTATTCAAGGGGACTTCACCGAGGATGCGGTGCTGGCACAGATTCTCGAGGCTGTTGGAAATTCGGAAGTCGACCTTGTGATTTCCGATATGGCCCCCAATATGAGTGGGTTAGCGGCTGTGGATATGCCGCGTGCGATGTTTTTGTGCGAACTGGCGCTAGATCTTGCTAGCCGTGTACTACGTCCAGGTGGTGATTTTCTGATCAAAATCTTCCAGGGTGAAGGCTTTGACGAGTACCACAAGAGCGTTCGGCAGATGTTCGAGAAAGTGCAGATGCGTAAGCCGACGTCTTCCCGTGACCGTTCCCGAGAGCAGTATCTGCTTGGGCGCGGCTTCCGGGGTCGCAGTGAGTAAGTAAGGTTTTTGACCGGGGTGATAGGATTTTCGTATTTCGCCCCGTCAGATTAAGCGCATATTGTGTAGTCTAAGTTTCACATAGGGTTACAGACAGCGCCTGCCAGAGCTGTAGGTAATGTAGTAAGTTAGGCCGGTGAATATCATGCGAAGCGCGCGCCAGTAGCGGAGCTTGCTTCAGAGGGTAGTTAATTGAACGACATGGCAAAGAATCTGATCCTGTGGTTGATCATCGCTGCCGTCCTGGTGACGGTGATGAACAACTTCTCCAGCCCTAACGAGCCGCAGACCCTCAACTATTCCGACTTCATCCAGCAAGTTAAGGATGGCAAGGTCGAGCGCGTAGCGGTTGATGGCTACGTGATTACCGGCAAGCGTAATGATGGTGACAGCTTCAAGACCATCCGTCCTGCAATCCAGGACAATGGTCTGATCGGCGATCTGGTGGATAACCACGTGGTAGTCGAGGGCAAGCAGCCAGAGCAACAAAGTATCTGGACTCAACTGCTGGTCGCCAGCTTCCCTATCCTGGTGATCATTGCAGTGTTCATGTTCTTCATGCGCCAGATGCAGGGTGGTGCTGGAGGCAAGGGCGGGCCGATGAGCTTCGGCAAGAGCAAGGCACGCCTGCTGTCCGAAGATCAGGTCAAGACCACTTTGGCTGACGTCGCTGGTTGCGACGAGGCGAAAGAAGAAGTGGGTGAGTTGGTTGAGTTCCTTCGCGACCCAGGCAAGTTCCAGCGTCTGGGTGGTCGTATTCCTCGCGGTGTGCTGATGGTGGGGCCGCCAGGTACCGGTAAGACTTTGCTGGCCAAGGCCATTGCTGGCGAGGCCAAGGTTCCGTTCTTCACTATTTCCGGTTCCGACTTCGTCGAGATGTTTGTTGGTGTGGGTGCTAGCCGCGTTCGCGATATGTTCGAACAGGCAAAGAAACATGCGCCTTGCATCATCTTTATCGACGAGATTGATGCGGTCGGTCGTCATCGTGGTGCTGGCATGGGCGGCGGTCATGATGAGCGTGAGCAGACTCTCAACCAATTGCTGGTTGAGATGGACGGCTTTGAAATGAACGATGGCATCATTGTGATCGCTGCTACCAACCGTCCTGATGTACTGGACCCGGCACTGCTGCGTCCAGGTCGTTTCGACCGGCAAGTGGTGGTTGGTCTGCCGGACATTCGTGGTCGCGAACAGATCCTCAAAGTGCATATGCGCAAAGTGCCAATGGGTGAAGATGTCGCACCCGCGGTGATCGCTCGTGGCACCCCGGGTTTCTCCGGTGCCGACTTGGCCAACCTGGTCAACGAAGCCTCGCTGTTTGCTGCACGTGCCGGCAAGCGCATCGTTGAAATGAAAGAGTTTGAACTGGCCAAGGACAAGATCATGATGGGCGCTGAGCGCAAATCCATGGTCATGTCCGAGAAAGAAAAGCAGAACACCGCTTATCACGAAGCAGGTCACGCCATTGTCGGTCGAGTCGTACCTGAGCATGATCCGGTCTACAAAGTCTCGATCATTCCTCGCGGCCGTGCGTTGGGTGTCACCATGTTCCTGCCGGAAGAAGACCGTTACAGCCTGTCCAAGCGGGCCCTGATCAGTCAGATCTGCTCGCTCTATGGTGGCCGTATCGCAGAAGAGATGACTCTTGGTTTTGACGGTGTAACCACCGGGGCATCCAACGACATCATGCGTGCGAGCCAGATCGCTCGGAACATGGTTACCAAATGGGGTCTATCCGAAAAGCTCGGTCCGTTGATGTACGCGGAAGAAGAGGGCGAAGTGTTCCTGGGGCGCAGTGCAGGCAGTCAGCACGCCAGCCTGTCCGCTGAAACGGCGAAACTGATCGACTCTGAAGTGCGCAGCATCATTGATCAGTGCTACGGCACTGCCAAGCAGATCCTGACCGACAACCGCGACAAGCTGGACGCCATGGCGGATGCCTTGATGAAGTACGAAACCATCGATGCTGACCAGATTGACGACATCATGGCCGGGCGCGCTCCACGTGAACCTCGTGATTGGGAGGGCGGTTCGGGCACTACTCCTCCAGTGGTGCAAAACGAACGTCCGGAAACACCCATCGGCGGTCCTGCTGCCGACCACTAAGGTTCTAAATGACTTCTGTCCCATCCTCTACCCGGTTGCCTTGCGGCAACCGGGTTCTTGATTTGGCCCGTGTGCATGTCATGGGCATTCTCAATGTAACCCCTGATTCCTTCTCCGATGGCGGTCGCTTCAGTCAGCTGGATGTCGCCTTGCGGCACGCCGAGGCCATGGTCCTGGCGGGTGCTACGCTCATCGATATTGGTGGCGAGTCGACGCGGCCGGGCGCCCGTGCGGTTTCGCCACTGGAAGAGTTGGAGCGTGTGGCACCGGTTGTGGAGCGAATTAATCGCGAGTTGGATGTGGTTATTTCCGTTGATACCTCGACGCCGGCGGTCATGCGTGAAACGGCTCGCCTGGGAGCAGGGTTGATCAATGATGTGCGCGCATTGCGCCGTGATGGTGCCCTGGATGCGGCGGCTGCTACTGGTTTGCCTGTATGCCTGATGCATATGCTCGGTGAGCCTGGCGATATGCAGGACAGCCCGCATTACCAGGACGTCACTCGGGAGGTGAGTGAGTTTTTGATTGAGCGGATGGCAGTGTGTGCGTCGGCGGGAATCGAGGCTGAGCGGATTGTCCTTGATCCGGGCTTTGGTTTTGCCAAGACCCTGCAGCACAACTTGAGTCTGTTCAAACATATGGAGGCCTTGCATGCCCTTGGGCGCCCCCTGCTGGTTGGGGTGTCGCGCAAGAGCATGATTGGTCAGTCCCTGAATCGACCTGTAGCCGAGCGATTACACGGCAGTCTGGCACTTGCAGCACTGGCGGTGACCAAGGGCGCGAAGATTATCCGCGTCCATGATGTTGCTGAAACGGTGGATGTGGTGCGAATGATTGCGGTAGTGGAATCCGCCGAATAAGAATGATGGAGTACTTATGACGAAGAAATACTTTGGCACCGACGGCATTCGTGGTCGTGTGGGCGAATACCCCATTACTCCAGACTTCATGCTCAAGCTCGGCTGGGCGGCAGGCATGGCTTTCCGCAGCATGGGTGCTTGCCGTGTACTGGTGGGCAAGGACACGCGTATCTCTGGCTATATGTTCGAGTCGGCCCTGGAGGCTGGATTGTCCGCCGCCGGCGCGGATGTGATGTTGTTGGGGCCGATGCCAACGCCGGCGATCGCTTATCTGACGCGCACCTTTCACGCCGAAGCGGGCATTGTCATCAGTGCTTCGCACAACCCTCACGATGACAACGGCATCAAATTCTTTTCGGGCGAAGGCACCAAGCTGCCCGATGAAGTGGAACTGATGATCGAAGAGTTGCTGGACGCTCCAATGACTGTTGTGGAGTCAAGCAAGCTCGGCAAAGTGTCGCGAATCAATGATGCCTCGGGGCGGTACATCGAGTTCTGCAAGAGCAGCGTGCCTTCCAGCACCAGCTTTGCTGGCTTGAAGATCGTGCTGGACTGCGCCCATGGTGCTACCTACAAGGTTGCGCCCAGCGTGTTCCGTGAGTTGGGTGCGCAAGTAACGGTGCTTAGCGCGCAACCTAACGGCTTGAACATCAACGAGAACTGCGGTTCGACTCACATGGCGCAATTGCAGGCTGCGGTTCTCGCTGAGCATGCGGATCTGGGTATCGCCTTCGACGGTGATGGTGACCGGGTGCTGATGGTCGATCAGACCGGTGCGATCGTTGATGGTGACGAGTTGTTGTTCATCATCGCTCGTGATCTGCATGAGCGTGACAAGTTGCAGGGCGGCGTGGTCGGTACTCTCATGAGTAACCTCGGTCTTGAGTTGGCGTTGGCGGATCTGGGTATTCCCTTTGTGCGAGCCAATGTTGGCGACCGTTATGTGATTGCTGAACTGCTTGAGCGTAACTGGTTGGTGGGTGGAGAGAATTCCGGCCATATCGTTTGCTTTCGTCACGCGACCACCGGTGATGCGATCATCGCCGCGCTGCAGGTGCTGATGGCGCTCAAGGCGCGTGGTGAAAGCCTGGCGCAATCACGACAAGGGCTGCGCAAATGCCCGCAAGTGCTGGTCAATGTCCGTTTTGGTGGCGGCGACAGTCCGGTTGAGCATCCTGCTGTGAAAGAGGCTTGCGAGCGCGTCACGAGCGCCATGGCGGGGCGTGGCCGGGTTTTGCTGCGCAAGTCCGGTACTGAGCCGTTGGTGCGTGTCATGGTCGAAGGTGACGATGAAGCGCAGGTTCGAGCCTACGCCGACGAGCTGGCAAAGCTTGTTGCTGAAGTTTCTGCCTGATTTCGGCTTGCCAGTGTTGTTTTGGTTGGGTAACATCTGCGCCCACTTTGACCGACGAGGTACAGCATGCGTCGCCCTATGGTAGCTGGTAACTGGAAGATGCACGGTACCCGCGCCAGCGTCGCTGAGCTGATCAATGGCCTTCGTCATCTGGCCTTGCCAAGCGGTGTTGATGTCGCGGTATTCCCGCCTTGCTTGTATATCAATCAAGTGATTGATGGCTTGAAAGGCAAGTCGATTCAGGTCGGCGCGCAGAACTCTGCGGTGGAATCCATGCAAGGTGCGTTGACAGGCGAAATCGCCCCGAGTCAATTAGTGGATGCAGGTTGCTCCCTGGTGCTGGTTGGGCACTCCGAGCGCCGCCTGATCATGGGCGAGCGTGACGCGACGCTCAATCGCAAGTTCGCAGCAGCGCAGGCCTGTGGTTTGAAGCCGGTTCTGTGTGTAGGGGAAACCCTTGAGCAGCGCGAGGCTGGTAAGACTCTGGAGGTTGTCGGGCGTCAGCTGGGCAGCATCATCGAAGAGTTGGGTGTTGGTGCTTTCGCCAATGCAGTTATCGCCTACGAGCCGGTCTGGGCCATTGGTACCGGGCTGACTGCAACACCGCAACAAGCGCAGGATGTGCACGCAGCCATTCGCGCGCAGTTGGCGGCAGAGAATTCTGAAGTGGCACGAGGAGTGCGGCTTCTATACGGCGGCAGCGTGAAGGCGGCCAATGCGGTCGAACTGTTCGGCATGCCGGATATCGATGGGGGGCTCATTGGTGGAGCGTCCCTGAATGCAGATGAGTTCGGTGCGATCTGTCGCGCCGCGGGAAACTGAAAAAATGCTGGAAACAGTCGTAGTCGTTTTTCATCTGCTGGGTGCCCTGGGCGTAGTTGCTCTGGTTTTGCTGCAGCAGGGTAAAGGTGCCGATGCTGGCGCGTCTTTCGGTGCAGGTGCTTCAAATACTGTGTTCGGAAGCCAAGGAACCTCTACCTTTCTTAGTAAGTTTACTGCTATACTTGCCGCCGGTTTCTTCATAACCAGCTTGGGGTTAGGTTACTTTGCTAAAGAGAAAGCTCATCAGCTGACTCAAGTAGGTTTGCCAGATCCAGCAGTACTTGAAGTACCAAAGCAAAAACCGGCTTCTGATGATGTCCCGGTGCTCCAAGAGCAAAAGTCGGCCAACAGTGCGACTGACGTACCTCCAGCTCCAGAGCAGAAGTAAGAAGAGTTTCACGCAGTAACGTAGTCTATGCCGAGGTGGTGGAATTGGTAGACACGCAACCTTGAGGTGGTTGTGCCCATAGGGTGTAGGGGTTCGAGTCCCCTTCTCGGTACCAATTGTCAGGAGAGCCCGCTGTTGCGGGCTTTCTTGTAGGTGGAAGGTTACATTGACCCAAAAAGGGATCGGTCGTATACTTCCGCCCCAGCTTTGTCGCGGGGTGGAGCAGTCTGGTAGCTCGTCGGGCTCATAACCCGAAGGTCGTCGGTTCAAATCCGGCCCCCGCAACCAGTTTTAGCGGAGCCCCTTTTCAGGGGCTTTTTGTTAGCTGGACACTTTACAACGCCGCTATTCAACGGCGTTTCCGGGATGGGCGCTTCGCCCATTTTTTATTTGCACAAGCATGCACGAGGGGGTTCAGGTGTCGAGCAAGCTAGAACAGTTGCAGGCCTTGTTGGCCCCGGTGGTCGTGGCCCTTGGCTATGAATGCTGGGGTATTGAGTTTTCGGCTCAGGGTCGCCACTCATTGTTGCGCGTTTATATCGATAAAGAAGGCGGCGTGTTGGTGGACGATTGCGCCATCGTCAGCCGTCAGATCAGTGGTGTTCTCGACGTGGAAGACCCGATCTCCGTTGAATACACCCTTGAAGTTTCCTCTCCTGGCATGGAACGCCCGCTGTTCACCCTTGAACAGTTTGCCAAGTATGTCGGTGAGCAAGTGAAGATCAAGCTGCGCTCGCCCTTCGAAGGTCGGCGTAATTTTCAGGGCCTTCTCCGCGGGGTGGAGGAGCAGGACGTCGTGGTGCAGGTAGATGATCACGAGTTTCTGTTGCCGATCGATATGATCGACAAGGCCAACATTATTCCCAGTTTTGACTGAGACGCGGATCCCGCGGATCCAATGGCTTGCGAAAGGCGAGGCGTACGATGAGCAAAGAAGTACTGCTGGTTGTTGAGTCGGTATCCAATGAAAAGGGTGTACCGGCAAGCGTGATTTTTGAAGCGCTGGAGCTGGCTCTGGCCACTGCTACCAAAAAGCGTTTTGAGGACGAAGTGGACCTGCGTGTGGAAATCAATCGCCACACTGGTTCCTACGAGACTTTCCGTCGCTGGACGGTGGTCGAAGAGGCCGATCTGGATGATCCTGCGGTCGAAACCTGGTTGAGCAAGGCTCGTGAAACCCATCCCGACGCCAAAGTCGGTGATGTGATCGAAGAGAAAATCGAATCCATCGAGTTCGGCCGCATCGCTGCCCAGACCGCCAAGCAGGTCATTGTGCAGAAGGTTCGCGAAGCCGAGCGCGCACAGGTAGTTGATGCCTATCGCGAGCGCCTGGGTGAAATCATCTCCGGCACCGTGAAAAAAGTGACACGTGACAACGTGATCGTCGACCTGGGCAACAACGCCGAAGCGTTGCTGGCCCGTGAAGACATCATCTCCCGTGAGACTTTCCGGGTTGGCGTGCGTCTGCGCGCGCTGCTCAAGGAAATCCGCACCGAGAACCGCGGCCCGCAGCTGATCCTGTCGCGTACCGCGCCGGAAATGCTGATCGAGCTGTTCCGTATCGAAGTGCCGGAAATTGCCGAAGGCCTGATCGAAGTAATGGCCGCCTCCCGTGATCCGGGTTCGCGGGCCAAGATCGCAGTCCGCTCCAAAGACAAGCGCATCGACCCGCAGGGCGCGTGCATTGGCATGCGCGGTTCGCGCGTCCAGGCCGTTTCCGGCGAGTTGGGCGGCGAGCGTGTGGACATCGTCCTGTGGGACGAGAACCCGGCGCAGTTCGTGATCAATGCCATGTCGCCGGCTGAGGTCGCGGCAATTATCGTTGACGAAGATGCCCATGCCATGGACATCGCCGTTGGCGCAGACAACCTGGCTCAGGCCATTGGTCGCGGTGGTCAGAACGTGCGTCTGGCCAGCCAATTGACTGGCTGGACCCTGAACGTGATGACCGAATCGGACATCCAGGCCAAGCAGCAAGCAGAAACCGGCGACATCCTGCGCAATTTCATCGACGAGTTGGAAGTCGATGAAGAACTGGCACAGGTTCTGGTTGATGAAGGCTTCACCAGCCTGGAAGAGATTGCCTACGTACCGCTGGAAGAAATGCTCAACATCGACGGCTTTGACGAAGACATCGTCAACGAGCTTCGCGCTCGGGCCAAGGATCGCTTGTTGACTAAAGCCATCGCTACTGAGGAAAAGCTGGCAGACGCCCATCCGGCCGAAGACCTGCTCTCGCTTGAGGGTATGGACAAGGATTTGGCGATGGAACTGGCGGTGCGCGGCGTAATTACCCGCGAAGACCTGGCCGAGCAGTCTATTGACGACCTGCTCGACATCGACGGCATTGACGATGATCGTGCCGGCAAGTTGATCATGGCCGCCCGAGCCCACTGGTTCGAGTAATTAGGCGCGGCCTGAGGAGAGAAGTGCATGACGCAAGTCACGGTGAAACAACTGGCCGATGAGGTCAAAACACCGGTAGAGCGCCTGCTGCAGCAGATGCGTGAGGCAGGTCTGCCGCACACCGCCGCCGAGGAACATGTGAGCGACAGTGAGAAGCAATCGTTGCTGACTCATCTGAAAAGCAGCCACAAGGCGAAGGTGGAAGAACCACGCAAGATCACTTTGCAGCGCAAGACCACCAGCACCCTGCGTGTGGCTGGCAGCAAGAGCATCAGCGTTGAAGTGCGCAAGAAGAAAGTCTTCGTGCAGCGCAGCCCGGAAGAAATCGAAGCCGAGCGTCAACGCGAACTGGAAGAACGTCGTGCAGTAGAAAATGCTGCTCGTCAAAAGGCTGAAGAAGAAGCCAAGCGTCGCGCCGAAGAAGAAGCGCGTCGCCAGCCTGCTCCGGTTGCCGAGCCTGTTGCTGCGCAAGCCGCTGCAGCCCCAGCACCTGCGCCTGTGGTCGAAACTGTGCAAGAAGCACCGGTGGCCGCTCCGGCACCCGTGGCCGAGCGCAAGAAAGACGAGCAGCGCCGTCCGGACAAGTCCCGCAACGACGACAACCGTCGCAGCGGCGATGGCGAGCGCAAAAACGCTCCTCATCGTGCTTCGGTCAAGGAAAAGGCCCCGGCACCGCGTGTTGCTCCACGTACCACCGACGAAGAAAGCGATGGCTTCCGTCGTGGTGGTCGCGGCAAGGCCAAGCTGAAGAAACGCAATGCTCACGGTTTCCAGAGCCCGACCGGGCCAGTGGTACGTGACGTGCAGATCGGCGAGACCATCACCGTGGGCGAGTTGGCCCAGCAGATGTCGGTCAAGGCCGCCGAAGTCATCAAGTTCATGTTCAAGCTGGGTACTCCAGCCACCATCAACCAGGTTCTGGACCAGGAAACTGCCCAGCTGGTTGCTGAAGAACTGGGCCACAAAGTGACCCTGGTCAGCGATACCGCCCTGGAAGATTCCCTGGCCGAGTCCCTGAAATTCGAAGGTGAAGCGGTTGCCCGTGCGCCGGTCGTGACCGTAATGGGCCACGTTGACCACGGTAAGACCTCGTTGCTGGACTACATCCGTCGCGCCAAAGTGGCCGCGGGCGAAGCCGGTGGCATTACCCAGCACATCGGTGCCTACCACGTAGAAACCGAGCGCGGCATGGTCACCTTCCTCGACACCCCTGGTCACGCCGCGTTTACCGCCATGCGTGCCCGTGGTGCCAAGGCCACCGACATCGTGATCCTGGTGGTTGCAGCGGACGACGGCGTGATGCCGCAGACCGTTGAAGCTGTTCAGCACGCACAAGCTGCCGGCGTTCCGCTGGTGGTGGCGGTGAACAAGATCGACAAGCCGGGCGCCGATCTGGACCGTATCCGCAGTGAACTCTCGGTTCACGGCGTGACCTCGGAAGATTGGGGTGGTGATACGCCGTTCGTACCGGTCTCCGCGAAAATGGGTACCGGCGTCGACGACCTGCTGGAAGCAGTTCTGCTGCAAGCCGAAGTACTGGAACTCAAGGCGACTCCTTCGGCTCCTGGCCGTGGTGTCGTGGTTGAATCCCGTCTCGACAAGGGCCGTGGCCCGGTAGCCACCGTGCTGGTTCAGGACGGTACGCTGCGTCAAGGCGACATGGTGCTGGTCGGCTCGAACTACGGCCGCGTGCGCGCCATGCTCGACGAGAACGGCAAGCCAATCAAGGAAGCCGGTCCTTCCATTCCGGTCGAGATCCTCGGCCTGGACGGTACCCCGGATGCTGGCGACGAGATGAGCGTAGTGGCCGACGAGAAGAAAGCCCGTGAAGTGGCTCTGTTCCGTCAAGGCAAGTTCCGCGAGGTCAAACTGGCCCGTGCTCACGCCGGCAAGCTGGAAAACATCTTCGAAAGCATGGGCCAGGAAGAGAAGAAGACGCTCAACATCGTCCTCAAATCCGACGTCCGTGGTTCGCTGGAAGCTCTGCAAGGCGCTCTGAACGGCCTGGGCAACGACGAAGTGCAAGTGCGCGTAGTGGGCGGCGGCGTCGGTGGTATCACCGAGAGCGATGCCAACCTGGCACTGGCCTCCAACGCTGTACTGTTCGGCTTCAACGTGCGTGCCGATGCCGGTGCTCGGAAGATCGTCGAGCAGGAAGGTCTGGATATGCGTTACTACAACGTGATCTACGACATCATCGAAGACGTCAAGAAAGCCCTGACCGGTATGTTGGGCAGCGACGTTCGGGAGAACATCCTGGGTGTTGCCGAAGTTCGCGACGTGTTCCGCTCGCCGAAGTTTGGTGCGATCGCCGGTTGCATGGTCATCGAAGGTGTCGTGCACCGTAACCGTCCAATCCGCGTACTGCGTGAAGACATCGTTATCTTCGAAGGCGAGCTGGAATCCCTGCGCCGCTTCAAGGATGACGCGTCCGAAGTGCGTGCCGGCATGGAATGCGGTATCGGCGTGAAGAGCTACAACGACGTCAAAGTCGGCGACAAGATCGAAGTCTTCGAGAAGGTCCAGGTTGCTCGCAGCCTCTAACTCGCGCACTTCAAGAGCCCTGGTGGCCCGCCGCATGCAAGTGCGCGGCGCTTCCAGCGGCCTCTAAACGCAACGCCCGGTCTGGCTCCTGCCAGGCCGGGCGTTTGCCGCTTTCAGACCACACGGGTTTCACCGTGAGGCAGTAACAGGTAACAAGACATGGCAAAAGAATACAGCCGTACCCAACGCATCGGTGATCAGATGCAGCGCGAACTGGCGCAATTGATCCGTCGCGAAGTCAAGGATCCACGCGTCGGCCTGGTGACTATCACCGCCGTGGAAGTCAGCCGTGATGTCGGTCACGCGAAGATTTTCATCACCGTGATGGGCCAGGAAAACGCCGAACAAATTGCCCAGAGCATCAAGGTGCTGAACTCGGCGGCAGGCTTCCTGCGCATGCAACTGGCCAAGGAAATGAAGCTGCGCAGCGTGCCGCAACTGCACTTCCATTACGACGAAAGCGTGGCCCGCGGGGCACACCTGTCGGCCCTGATCGAGCGTGCCGTGGCTGAAGACAGCCAGCATGGCGACGCGCCTGCCCCTGAAGACGCCAAGGAGTAAGCGGTGGCTCAGGTCAAGCGTATCCGTCGTAACGTCAGCGGCATCATCCTTCTGGACAAGCCCCTGGGTTTCACCTCCAACGCGGCGCTGCAGAAAGTCCGCTGGCTGCTCAATGCCGAGAAAGCCGGTCATACCGGCAGCCTCGACCCCCTGGCCACCGGTGTTTTGCCGCTGTGCTTTGGCGAGGCCACCAAGTTCTCGCAATACCTGCTCGATTCCGACAAGGGTTACGAAACCCTGATGCAATTGGGCAAGACCACCACCACGGCGGACGCTGAAGGCGAAGTTTTGCAGACCCGTGAAGTGACCGTTGGTCGTGCCGATATCGAAGCGGTATTGCCGGAATTTCGCGGCGAAATCAAACAGATACCGCCGATGTACTCAGCCTTGAAGCGTGATGGCCAGCCACTCTACAAACTGGCTCGTGCAGGGGAAGTGGTGGAGCGTGAACCGCGTTCTGTTACTATTGCGCGCTTGGAATTACTCGCCTTCGAAGGCGACACTGCGCGCCTGGCGGTGGACTGCAGCAAAGGCACCTATATCCGCACCCTGGTGGAAGATATCGGTGAAAAACTTGGCTGCGGTGCTTACGTTGCAGAACTGCGACGGACCCAGGCTGGACCTTTCAGCCTGGCCCAGACGGTCACCCTGGAAGAGCTTGAAGCAGTGCACGCCGAGGGCGGCAATGAAGCGGTAGATCGCTTCCTGATGCCATCGGACAGCGGCCTGCTGGATTGGCCGCTGCTGCAGTTCTCGGAGCACAGCGCATTCTACTGGCTCAATGGCCAGCCGGTACGTGCCCCGGATGCACCGAAGTTCGGCATGGTGCGGGTACAGGATCACAACGGTCGCTTCATCGGTATCGGTGAAGTGAGCGAAGACGGGCGCATCGCGCCGCGTCGACTGATTCGGTCAGAATGACCGGACGAGGGTGGCTGTTAACAGGCACGGTCACTACTCATTTATAGATACAGGGATTTGTCCCTGGCCTGTTGAAACTGTTCTTGAACAGTTTCCTGATATAAGGATTGCCCACATGGCACTCAGCGTTGAAGAAAAAGCTCAGATCGTAACCGACTACCAGCAAGCTGTTGGTGACACTGGTTCGCCAGAAGTGCAAGTTGCACTGCTGACCGCCAACATCAACAAACTGCAAGGTCACTTCAAAGCCAACGGTAAAGACCACCACTCCCGTCGTGGCCTGATCCGCATGGTAAACCAGCGTCGTAAGCTGCTGGACTACCTGAAAGGCAAGGACCTGAGCCGTTACAGCACCCTGATCGGTCGTCTGGGTCTGCGTCGCTAATCAGCGATTGCGCTATGAGGTTGGTTGTTTGCCATGCGTCAGCGGTTTTTCCGCCGGCGTATGGCAGGCTCCCAGCCTCAAGTTTTATCTGCTGCACCGTTTTACCTGGACAATAAAGGCTGGGCCGATTCCCCGCATTGCCCAAGAATTTCGCAAGAAGCAAGTTTCCCCAAGAGCCACAAAGAAGGTAGGACACCGTGAACCCGGTAATCAAAAAATTCCAGTTCGGTCAGTCGACCGTAACCCTCGAGACTGGCCGTATCGCCCGTCAAGCTTCCGGCGCAGTACTGGTCACCGTTGACGACGACGTCAGCGTATTGGTGACCGTGGTGGGCGCCAAGCAAGCGGATCCAGGCAAGGGCTTCTTCCCTCTGTCCGTGCACTACCAGGAAAAGACTTACGCTGCCGGTAAGATCCCTGGCGGTTTCTTCAAGCGCGAAGGCCGTCCTTCCGAGAAAGAAACCCTGACCTCGCGTCTGATCGACCGTCCGATCCGCCCTCTGTTCCCAGAAGGCTTCATGAACGAAGTGCAGGTTGTCTGCACCGTGGTTTCCACCAGCAAGAAGACCGATCCGGACATCGCTGCGATGATCGGTACCTCGGCTGCCCTGGCAATCTCCGGCATTCCTTTCGACGGCCCGATCGGCGCCGCTCGCGTGGCTTTCCACGAAAGCACCGGCTACCTGCTGAACCCGACCTACGAGCAACTGGCTGCTTCGAGCCTGGACATGGTCGTGGCCGGTACTGAAGAAGCCGTGCTGATGGTTGAATCGGAAGCCAAAGAGCTGACCGAAGACCAGATGCTGGGCGCGGTACTGTTCGCCCACGACGAATTCCAGTCGGTGATCAAGGCTGTCAAAGAGCTGGCCGCCGAAGCTGCCAAACCTACCTGGGACTGGGCTGCAGCCCCAGAAGCCACCGAACTGCTGGGCGCTATCCGTGCCGAGTTCGGCGAAGCCATCTCCCAGGCATACACCATCACCGTCAAGGCCGATCGTTACGCACGTCTGGGCGAGCTGAAGGACCAAGTGGTCGCCAAGCTGTCCGGTGAAGAAGGCCAGCCTTCGGCTGCCGAAGTCAAAGCCGCTTTCGGCGAGATCGAATACCGCACCGTTCGCGAAAACATCGTCAACGGCAAGCCGCGTATCGACGGTCGTGACACCCGCACCGTGCGTCCTTTGAACATCGAAGTTGGCGTACTTCCGAAGACTCACGGTTCGGCCCTGTTCACCCGTGGCGAAACCCAGGCCCTGGTGGTTGCGACCCTGGGTACTGCCCGTGACGCACAGCTGCTGGACACCTTGGAAGGCGAGAAAAAAGACCCCTTCATGCTGCACTACAACTTCCCTCCGTTCTCGGTGGGCGAGTGTGGTCGCATGGGCGGCGCGGGTCGTCGTGAAATCGGTCACGGCCGCCTGGCCCGTCGTTCGGTACAGGCCATGCTGCCAGCCGCCGACGTGTTCCCTTACACCATCCGCGTAGTCTCGGAAATCACCGAATCCAACGGTTCCAGCTCCATGGCTTCCGTGTGCGGCGCTTCCCTGGCACTGATGGACGCCGGTGTACCGATGAAGGCACCGGTTGCCGGTATCGCCATGGGCCTGGTTAAAGAAGGCGAGAAGTTCGCCGTCCTGACCGACATCCTGGGTGACGAAGACCACCTGGGCGACATGGACTTCAAGGTAGCCGGTACCGCCAAAGGCGTCACCGCGCTGCAGATGGACATCAAGATCAAGGGCATCACCGAAGAAATCATGGAGATCGCCCTGGGCCAGGCCCTGGAAGCTCGCCTGAACATCCTCGGCCAGATGAACCAGATCATCGGTCAGTCCCGTAGCGAACTGTCGGCCAACGCACCGACCATGATCGCGATGAAGATCGACACCGACAAGATCCGTGACGTCATCGGTAAAGGCGGCGCCACCATTCGCGCGATCTGCGAAGAAACCAAGGCTTCGATCGACATCGAAGACGACGGTTCGATCAAGATCTTCGGCGAAACCAAGGAAGCTGCAGAAGCCGCGCGTCAGCGCGTTCTGGGCATCACCGCGGAAGCCGAGATCGGCAAGATCTACCTCGGCAAGGTTGAGCGCATCGTCGACTTCGGCGCTTTCGTCAACATCCTGCCGGGCAAGGACGGTCTGGTGCACATCTCCATGCTGAGCGACGCTCGCGTTGAGAAAGTCACCGACATCCTGAAAGAAGGTCAGGAAGTGGAAGTGCTGGTACTGGACGTGGACAACCGCGGCCGTATCAAACTGTCCATCAAAGACGTGGCAGCGGCCAAGGCATCGGGCGTTTAATCGTCCCTTAGCTTCACGCTGAACAAGCAAACGCCCCGACTGGTTCGGGGCGTTTTGCTATCTGCGGTAAGGCTTCTTGGTTGCTGGTCCAGGGTACGGGTGCTAGTTTTTAGCCCACGCCGGTGTAGCTCAGTCGGTAGAGCAGCGCACTCGTAACGCGAAGGTCGCAGGTTCGATTCCTGTCTCCGGCACCAGTCAATAGATTCATGCAGTGCCAAGCAGTCGCATGAAACCCCTTATAATCCAGCCTAGTGCGGGCGTCTTGCTTCATGCAGTGCCATCCAGTTTCATCCAAGCGCTTGTCTTATGAGTACCTATCCGAGTACCTTGTATTAGTTCAATAATCTATGGGTACTCAGCATGCCTTTGACGGCTTTGCAGGTTAAGAATGCTGCACCACGCGAGAGGGACTATGGCCTTGCGGATGGTGGTGGTCTTTTCCTCTGGATTCGCGCGGCAGGCGGCAAGTCCTGGCGCTTTCGCTTCCGTCTGGATGGCAAGCAATCTCACATTTCCCTTGGCACAGTCGACAAGGTAACCCTCGCACAGGCGCGGCAGCTTGCTTCCGAGTCTCGCCAGCTTGTGGCGCAGGGGCGGCATCCTGGGCTTGAACGGAAGGTTGCGCGAGCGCAGGCGGCAATCTCTCGTGCCAACACGTTCAAAAGCCTTGCGCTGGAGTGGCATCAACACAAATCGCAGCGCTGGTCGGTAGGTTATGCCAATGATGTGATGGAAGCGTTCGAGCTGGACATCTTCCCCCTGCTGGGAAGTCTCCCCCTAACCGACATAAAGCCTATGCAGTGGCTACAGGTTTTTCGTCGCATAGAGTCGCGGGGTGCTCTGGAGAAGCTGCGCAAGGTCAGACAACGCTGCCAGGAGGTCTATCGTTTCGCGATCGCCACTGGCCGTGCTGAGTACAACCCTATCTCTGATATTGGTGGAGCACTTCAGACGCCTACCTCTCGGCACTATCCCTTCCTGCCTATTGCAGAGCTTCCGGAACTGATACGCAGTTTTCAGGCGTGTCCAGGGCACGACGTGGTGAAAATCGCTACTCGCCTGCTGATCCTGACGGGGGTGCGCACAGCTGAACTGAGGGGAGCGCTTTGGTCGGAGTTTGACCTCAAGGACGCTCTCTGGCAGATCCCAGCTTCACGTATGAAAATGCGTCGCGCACATTTGGTCCCTCTTTCAAGGCAGGCGGTGGCTGCATTGAATGAGCTGGAAGGTATTACAGGTGGCTACACGCTCGCTTTTCCTGGCCGCAACGATCCGGCCAAGCCGATGAGTGAGGCCGCTATCAACCAGCTGCTTAAGCGTTCTGGATATGATGGCCGGGCTACGGGCCATGGATTCCGTCACACGATGTCCACCACTCTACATGAGCAGGGGTATCGTAGTGAGTGGGTCGAGACCCAGCTTGCGCACGTTGATAAGAATAGTATTCGCGGCACTTATAACCATGCCCAGTATCTTGAGGGGCGCCGGAAGATGCTTCAGTGGTATGCGGAGCATTTAGAAGCCTTATCGCGTCCGAGAGCAATGGAGGGTAAGTCGCATGAGTGATGATGCCGTTCGCCTATCCGAATTGGTTCCGGAATACTCTCATTACTATAAGGTCACGCCCAAAGAAGCTGCATATGCCCTGCATGAACTGATTGATGATCTATATTTAGAGTATGGTGAAAGGCGTGGAAATAGGCTTTCTATTAATGAGGTTCTCTGGGTGGGTAGGTCTGAGTCCCCAGGGAGAACATCCAGGAAGTATAACTTTCACTTTCAGTTGGTGAATCAGTATTTTGAGGGTTTTTTTGCTTCGGAATCCGAGGCGACCCCTGTTTGCATCAGCTGCTATTCTGAGTCTGATCAGAGGTTTAAAGATATTCCTGTGAGCCTGGTGTGGATGTCCCGGCGCAAGTTCTCAGAGTGGGCTTTGGAGGCAGGAATTGATCCGCCAGAATCTATATCCAAGGCAAGTGTAGCTAGAAAATCTTTAGCTGAGGCAACTGATAGCACCCTAAAAACCTTGGAACTGGAAAGTATTAGGAAGATAATGGTTGGCCTAGTTAGGCTGATTAAAGAGGTTGACAGAGCCCACAGCGAGCAGCCAATTAATTATGATGAAAAGAGGCGCTCGGATAGGATTAAGCTTCGTGCTTCCAGGCTTAACAATCCACCACGAAAGAACTCGGATCTGTATAGAGAACTAATAGAATTTGCAGAAGATGCTGGATTTGAATTGGTCAAGGATCGCCAGACCCTTAGAAGATATATGCACGGCGAATCCAAAACCAGTAGCGGGGAATAAGCTTTCTTAGTAATGATTTTGGGATTCTCCCTGAAAACTCGGGGATTCCCATGCTTCTTCGTTCGATGTGCCATTGAATACCTAGCCATCTAACCCGGTCCCAAGGAGACCCGTCCCGATGGCTAGTCAACCTATCTCACCTCTATTGCTCCGCTTGCCTGGTGTCTGTGCTTTGGTAGGGCTTAGCAAATCTCAGATCTATCGCCTGATCCGGGCTGGAGAGTTTCCTGCTGGTATTTCCCTTGGCGCGAACTCTGTAGCTTGGCCCACCGAGCAGGTGCGTGCCTGGGTGGCCGCGAAGATCAGCGCATCCACTCCTCAACAATGACCGAAAATATGTCAGTTCCTAGCCGGTTGGCCCAGCTAAAGGAAAACTGGAAACGGTCTATCGCGAAGCCTAAAGAGGGTAAGGCCGAAGACGAGGACGAGGTTGTTACACTGCCGAACTGGCCCGAATCGGTACGTCGTGTTCCCAACATCGCTCTTCGCTCAGCACTCTTTGGCGCAATCGGAAAGGGGGGGCGGCCATATGTTGAACAAGTCGAAATTAACTCCTTGGGTGGTATCTGCGGATTTCGGTGAACGTGACCGAGCGTTTCGCTAATACGTGACCGGTGCTTCCACCCCGGTTGCGCGGGTTCTGGATTGTAATCGCATCGGTCACGATGCGGCTTGTTCCTCGGCTTTTTTTCGGCGCAGCGACTCGCCTTTCATCGTCAGTCGGTAGGCGTTGTGCACCAGGCGGTCGAGGATGGCATCGGCCAGGGTCGGGTCGTTGATCCAGCCGTGCCAGTGCTCGATGGGCAGTTGGCTCGTCAGGATGGTGGAGCGGCTGCCAGCGCGGTCGTCGATCACCTCCAGCAGGTCATGCCGGGCTCCTTCCTCCAGCGGGGCTAGCGCCCAGTCGTCCAGCACCAGGACGTCGACCTTTGCCAGCTGTTGCAGGGTACGGCCGAAGCTGCCGTCGCCATGAGCGATGCGCAGTTGTTCCAGCAGGCGCGGGGTGCGCAGGTACAGGGTGCTATAGCCCTGGCGGCAGGCCTGGTTGCCCAGGGCGCAGGCCAGCCAGGTTTTGCCGGCACCGGTCGGGCCGGTCAGCAGCAGGTTGTGCTGCTGGCGGATCCAGTCGCCACTGGCCAGGGTGGCGATCAGACGCTCGTCCAGGGCGCGTCCGGTGCGGCGGTCGAGATCTTCCAGGCAGGCGTTGGCGTACTTGAGCTTGGCCTTCTTGCGCAGCCGTACCAGGCGCTGGTTGTCACGCCAGGCCAGTTCGCGGTCGAGCAGTAGGCCGAGGCGTTCATCGAAGCTCAGGCTGTGGCTGGCCGGCAGCGTCCATTGCTCTTCCAGGGCGCGGGCCATGCCGTCCAGGCGTAGCTGGTGCAGTTGATTCAGGGTGTGTTGCGGCATCATCGAACAGCTCCTGTTGCGGGGGTTGGTAGTAGTCGGCGCCACGGACGTTCTCGTGGTCGCCGGGTAAGGTCGTTTCGGCGGCACGCTGGGGCAGCGGCTGTTGATCCAGGCCTTGCTGGAGCAGGTTGCGCACGCTGCGCCCGGTGAAGGCGCGCAGGTGTACGGCACGTTCGGCAGCGGCTTCCAGGCGTGCATTGCCATAGCGCCGGGCCAGCGAGAGCAGGCCGAGGCAGGCGCGGTAGCCCATCTCCGGGTGCGGCTTGTGGGTCAGTTGGTGATCGATCAGTTGGCGCGTGTAGGGGCCGATCCGCGCGCCCCAGTCGAGCAGGCGTTGTGGCGTCCATTCGCGATGCGCCTGGTGCGCCGCGGGCATGTGCTCGCGCTGGGTACTGTAAGCGCCGCGTCGCCCCAGCAGCAGGTGGCTGGCCACCCGCCGGTTGCCATGCAGCACTTCCAGGGTGTGTGCCGTCAGTCGCACGTCCACGTTCTGCCGGGCCAGGGCGGAGGGCACGCTGTAGAAGCTGCCATTGACCTCGATGTGGTAGTCGATGCTGACCTTGCAGCGCTTGAAGGTGGCGACCTCGTAGGGATGCACCGGCAGCGCTCGCAAGGCCGGGCGATCCAGGCGCTCGAACCAGTCGCGCCGGCAGCCATCGAGCCGCTTGAACGGGCGCCGATTCAGATCCTCCAGCAGCTCGGCGATGGCCTGGTTAAGCGCATGCAGGCTGAAGAACTGCCGATGGCGCAGCCGCGCCATGATCCAGCGCTCGACCACCTGCACCGCCACCTCGGCCTTGGCCTTGTCCTGAGGCTTGCGTGGCCGTGCCGGCAGGATCACCGTCTGGTAATGACGCGCGCACTCCAGCGTGGCCCGGTTCAGGCCCGGCTCGTAGCGATCCGGCTGGGCGACCAGGGCGCGCGGATTGTCCGGCACAACCATTTCCGGCACGCCGCCAAAGTAGGTCAGAGCCTGGCCCAGCGAGGTCAGCCAGTCCACCTGGGTTTCGCCTGGCGTCGCGCAGGCATAGGTGTAATTCGAGGCGCCCAGGGCGGCGACGAAGATGTGCGCCCGGCGCACTTCGCCGGTGGCCGGGTCGACCACCGGCAGCGTCGGCCCGGCATAGTCGATGAATAGCTTCTCGCCCGCACGGTGCAGCTGACGCATCGAACGTTTGAGCGTCTGGGCGTAGCGCCGGTAGTGCTCGACGAACTGGGTGTAGCGGTAGGTCGGCTGGCCCGCATGCGCGGCGAGATATTCCTCCCACAGCAGCTGCAAGGTCACGCCCTTGCGTCGCAACTCGCGGTGGATGCTCAGCACATCGGGCAGCACTCGCTCACCGCGCGGCTTGTTCGTCGACGTCGGTGCAAACAAGGCGGCCGCCAGCGCGGCCTCGTCCATGGCCACCAGCGCCGGCCAGTCCAGCCCGGCCACCCGCGCCGCCGCGATGTACTTGCTAACCACGCCCTTGGACAGCTGCAAGGCACGGGCAATCTTCTCGTGGGACAAGCCGGCCTCAAACTTGAGGCGCAGACATTCTTTGATGTTTCGCATGGCTACTCGCGGCGCCGCCATCTTCCTCTCCCGAAATCGGTCGAGGATGGCGGCGCATCAGGTCATGCGCAACGAAGGGGAAGGCTTTCGCTAAGTCGTGACCGGCGATTTCGGTAAGCCGTGACCACCTGTTTCGGAACAGGCGGAAAATCGGTCACGTTGCTACCGAAATGAGCGGTCACGCGTTAGCGAAATGACCGGTCACGATCAACCGAAACGGCCGGTCACGGTGCTCCGAAATCCGCAGTATCAGTATTTATTATACAGGTGTGCTACTTGATCAAGGTGATCTGGATGTTTGGGAAACGGTGTTGCACCTAGCGAGAATGCAAGAGTTGGGTTCGGAGTGCAGGGTGACAGCGTATAGACTTCTGAAAGTTCTGGGTAAAACAGATACGGGGAAAAATAGAAAAATTTTAGATAAGCATATTAGTAGGCTTAAGGCTACCGCCTTGCAGATTAAAGTGGGAAGGTTTTCATATGAGGGGAGTTTTATAAATGAGGTATATCGTGCCCAGGATGAACGGAGCGAACGTATATACGTCATTCGGTTGAATCCTAAACTTCATGTGCTGTTTAATGGGGATCAGTACACCAATGTGAACTGGTCTATTCGCCAAGCGCTACATGGAAAGCCACTTGCTCAATGGGTGCACGGTTTTTATTCGACGCATGCTAGGTCCTATGATTACAAGGTTGAGACTTTACATCAGCTATGCGGGAGTCGTGCGAGCTCTTTATCTGACTTCAAAAAAGATTTGCGGCGGTCTCTTGAAGCTGTAGTGCGTGCGAGCACCGCAGAAGGACAGCCGTTTAGTTATCTTTTGGAAGGGAATCTAGTGAAAGTTAAAACTAGCCCAAGCGCTTCTCAGCTGCGTCATTTGGCCAAAAAGCGCTAATGTTAATACCGTTCCAGCCCCCCTATTTTGCCGTTCCAGCGCCCCTGAACTTACCGTTCCAGCACCCTAGGCTACCGTTCTAAGACCCCGACAATACCGTTCCAGCACCCATGATGTACCGTTCTAGCACTCCTTGAGTTTGACTGTGAAATAGCCCTCAAGCCCAATAAGAATCAGTGGTGCAGCGATTTTTACGGTGTGCACTAATCTGTTATTAATCAATTCTAATCACTTCCATTTCGGCTAAGCCCGTGAGGTTCTCAAGGATGGATCACGAACCATTGCCTAGTACTTGGGTTATTGAGGAAGCGCGAACGTTTATCAGAGCTGCTCAGATCCTGGAGCAAAGGGCTATTGATGACCACGATCTGAATCTGTTCTGGCCAGCTGTGATGAATTCGGCGCTTGCTTGTGAGCTGCTCCTGAAATCGTGCTTGGTGGAGGCTGATCCCTGCTATCCGAGGACTGAACATGACCCTGAGGGGCATTTGCGGTTGGGTGTGAGGATACCTGGGAATGGTCACGGCTTGATCGATCTGTACCACGCCATTTCGCCCAAACTAGCCAATCAACTACGCGAAATTTCAGAGCGTCTGGCACCGGACTTCCCCCTGGAAAAATGGATCAGGGCATCCTCGAAGTTATTCGTTGGAACTCGATATCCGTACGAAGCTAACTCCGTCCAAAGTGTAGATCTGGAGGTGCTGAAGCTTGCTCCGCACCTGGATCGGGTGTTGGAGGAAATGACGCGATGGGCCCATGACCAGGGCCTATGAGAGGGCATAAAAAGCGCGAGAGTGCTCGGCTTTGAGGGCATGCCTAACGGCAGAAGCTGTTTCATCGCTACCAGACGCCCAGGAATCCATCAGCGCAGAGACTCGGTCGAGCCGGTCCTGTATCAATCGGACGTGTTCTTGGTCTCTGTAGGCAGCTTTCAATGCCACGTCGCGGTCTTGGTCAGAAATGGCAAGAATGTCCCTCAGGCTTTCGATTTCTTGATTGTGCCGCTTTGTAATTTCAGAAACATGGTCGAGGTGCCGGTGCTCGATGTCTTTGAGTTCGTCGCTGTGTTTCTGGAGCAGAGCTTTCTGCCGCTCGACACTGGCATCAAGGATGGCTTTGATTCGTGCTCTAGATTTTTTGCTTTCCAAGAGCAACACTGCCAAGACACCAATCACGATCACTGATGTGCCGATCACGAAGAGCAAGCTGCTGCTGATCCAGGTAGGGTCGATGTTTATTCTCAACGCAGATAGACCTCTGTAATTTCTGGCCGGAAGTGGCCCATTTCCTGTGAAACCACCGCCAGAGCCTGTTTTCGCGTTAAGTGGCGTTGCAATGTCGCCATGCGCTCCTGGGCGTAGGTATGCCGCAGTCCATGTGCGCCGTTCGACCAGCCGAGCGCTCCTTTGGAAGCTGCACTAACACTTTTGCTCCACGGCTGACCGCCGCCAATCCCGTAAAACTGTTGGTAGTTGATTCCTCGATCTTTAACGATTCGTGGCTCTGCCAACCGTGTTCTTTCCAGCCGTTGGGCTAGGGGAATCGGAATACGTACTTCGCGGATTAGCCCACCCTTGCCGTGGACGGTGTAGCTGATAGTCATCTCGCGAATTCCTGAAAACTTCATTCCGTGCGCCGGACGTTGATCCGGCACGCGTTGGTGCGTTCTGCGAAGGCCGAGTAACTCATGAGCACGAAGGCCGGCGGCGTGCGCAATCTCTGTCGCCAGTGCGTTATGCGGAGCTTGGCGAGCTGCAATCAATGTCATTTGCTCGCGGTTGTATGCTCTTGCCTGATCAGCAAGCCTGCGACCCAAAGTGGGATGGTTTGTCGTTCCCATGCGACTTGTCGCGGTGCTCCTGATTACCTCCAGGGTTTGTCCTGGCGGTAGCTGATGAGTGACATGCTGCATCATGGCTTGGAGGGCTTGGCGCTCCATGTCCAAGGTTTTCTGGCCAACGAACGTTGCACGTTGCTGGAGGTATTCAAGAGCACGGGCAGGTGTCACTTCACGGAGGCTGCCTAGTCGATGCTCTTGAAGGTAAGTGGTAATGCGCACCAAACATTGCTCATAGTTGCGAACGGTGCCGACTGAGCGGATGTGGGTGCCTTGGAGGCTTTTCATCACGGACGCGGCTTGTTTCGCAGGCTTGGCAAACTTAGCCACTCAGGCGATTCCGATGTAGCCATCGGTGCACTGTTGAGCGTTGGATCTTGATGCCTTTCTCTGCTATCCAGCGTTGCAGTTCGCTGCCATTGCAACCTGCTGAATCAAGCTGCAACAGCTCGCACTTGTAGTTATCCAGCAATGAGCGACGTTGGGCATAGGTTCGGGGTTTTCTCCGAATCCTAGATTCGGCCTTGAGGCGTGCAGTAATGCTATGCGCATCGAATTCGCTCATGGGATTCTCTCTATCAGATGTAAGAACTCCTGACCGTTACCGATTCAGCGACACACCATCCGTAGATGGTTCGTTGTGTGCCTGTTCGCCCCCCTTTGCATCAGATGCAGGCGGGGACTGTTCACGCCTACTCGGAGTCTCCGAGTGAGTTCCTGAATGTCCGCTCAGGTTCGGTTGCCATTGGGTCTGGCTGACCATGCTGGGTTGTCTTCTCTCCTTAAGTGATTGGTCGTTGATGGTCCCGACACATAGTCGGCGTTAGGGAGGGCACACGCGCGATGACGCAGGTGTGGCCGATGGGCTACTGCCCGCGATGACGCAGGCCGAGCCCCCTGCCACTGTCCCAACCCATGAATCACACGGGTAACGAGACTGCCGGGCAGTGCGGTTTGGTTCCTGATCAGCTTACGAAAATGGGGATGGGCAGACAACGCAATGTCGCTGCGTTGTATTTGTTGCGTCAAATCGGAATGGTCGAGTGTGCCCGCTATGTAGAGCGCCATCTAGGCGCGTTACATAGCGGGCGCATAGGTGCTGAAAAGTGAGACGGTAGTAACTGTATCGAGTTGAGTGGAGACGCAAGAAGGGTGGCGATAGGCTGGAAGTCGTTCAGCTTAACTTGCGGAGAAATGTGTGCGGATTTCGGAGCACCGTGACCGGCCGTTTCGGTTGATCGTGACCGGTCATTTCGCTAACGCGTGACCGCTCATTTCGGTAGCAACGTGACCGATTTTCCGCCTGTTCCGAAACAGGTGGTCACGGCTTACCGAAATCGCCGGTCACGACTTAGCGAAAGCCTTCCCCTTCGTTGCGCATGACCTGATGCGCCGCCATCCTCGACCGATTTCGGGAGAGGAAGATGGCGGCGCCGCGAGTAGCCATGCGAAACATCAAAGAATGTCTGCGCCTCAAGTTTGAGGCCGGCTTGTCCCACGAGAAGATTGCCCGTGCCTTGCAGCTGTCCAAGGGCGTGGTTAGCAAGTACATCGCGGCGGCGCGGGTGGCCGGGCTGGACTGGCCGGCGCTGGTGGCCATGGACGAGGCCGCGCTGGCGGCCGCCTTGTTTGCACCGACGTCGACGAACAAGCCGCGCGGTGAGCGAGTGCTGCCCGATGTGCTGAGCATCCACCGCGAGTTGCGACGCAAGGGCGTGACCTTGCAGCTGCTGTGGGAGGAATATCTCGCCGCGCATGCGGGCCAGCCGACCTACCGCTACACCCAGTTCGTCGAGCACTACCGGCGCTACGCCCAGACGCTCAAACGTTCGATGCGTCAGCTGCACCGTGCGGGCGAGAAGCTATTCATCGACTATGCCGGGCCGACGCTGCCGGTGGTCGACCCGGCCACCGGCGAAGTGCGCCGGGCGCACATCTTCGTCGCCGCCCTGGGCGCCTCGAATTACACCTATGCCTGCGCGACGCCAGGCGAAACCCAGGTGGACTGGCTGACCTCGCTGGGCCAGGCTCTGACCTACTTTGGCGGCGTGCCGGAAATGGTTGTGCCGGACAATCCGCGCGCCCTGGTCGCCCAGCCGGATCGCTACGAGCCGGGCCTGAACCGGGCCACGCTGGAGTGCGCGCGTCATTACCAGACGGTGATCCTGCCGGCACGGCCACGCAAGCCTCAGGACAAGGCCAAGGCCGAGGTGGCGGTGCAGGTGGTCGAGCGCTGGATCATGGCGCGGCTGCGCCATCGGCAGTTCTTCAGCCTGCATGCGCTTAACCAGGCCATCGCCGAGCTGCTGGAGGATCTGAATCGGCGCCCGTTCAAGCGGCTCGATGGCTGCCGGCGCGACTGGTTCGAGCGCCTGGATCGCCCGGCCTTGCGAGCGCTGCCGGTGCATCCCTACGAGGTCGCCACCTTCAAGCGCTGCAAGGTCAGCATCGACTACCACATCGAGGTCAATGGCAGCTTCTACAGCGTGCCCTCCGCCCTGGCCCGGCAGAACGTGGACGTGCGACTGACGGCACACACCCTGGAAGTGCTGCATGGCAACCGGCGGGTGGCCAGCCACCTGCTGCTGGGGCGACGCGGCGCTTACAGTACCCAGCGCGAGCACATGCCCGCGGCGCACCAGGCGCATCGCGAATGGACGCCACAACGCCTGCTCGACTGGGGCGCGCGGATCGGCCCCTACACGCGCCAACTGATCGATCACCAACTGACCCACAAGCCGCACCCGGAGATGGGCTACCGCGCCTGCCTCGGCCTGCTCTCGCTGGCCCGGCGCTATGGCAATGCACGCCTGGAAGCCGCTGCCGAACGTGCCGTACACCTGCGCGCCTTCACCGGGCGCAGCGTGCGCAACCTGCTCCAGCAAGGCCTGGATCAACAGCCGCTGCCCCAGCGTGCCGCCGAAACGACCTTACCCGGCGACCACGAGAACGTCCGTGGCGCCGACTACTACCAACCCCCGCAACAGGAGCTGTTCGATGATGCCGCAACACACCCTGAATCAACTGCACCAGCTACGCCTGGACGGCATGGCCCGCGCCCTGGAAGAGCAATGGACGCTGCCGGCCAGCCACAGCCTGAGCTTCGATGAACGCCTCGGCCTACTGCTCGACCGCGAACTGGCCTGGCGTGACAACCAGCGCCTGGTACGGCTGCGCAAGAAGGCCAAGCTCAAGTACGCCAACGCCTGCCTGGAAGATCTCGACCGCCGCACCGGACGCGCCCTGGACGAGCGTCTGATCGCCACCCTGGCCAGTGGCGACTGGATCCGCCAGCAGCACAACCTGCTGCTGACCGGCCCGACCGGTGCCGGCAAAACCTGGCTGGCCTGCGCCCTGGGCAACCAGGCCTGCCGCCAGGGCTATAGCACCCTGTACCTGCGCACCCCGCGCCTGCTGGAACAACTGCGCATCGCTCATGGCGACGGCAGCTTCGGCCGTACCCTGCAACAGCTGGCAAAGGTCGACGTCCTGGTGCTGGACGACTGGGCGCTAGCCCCGCTGGAGGAAGGAGCCCGGCATGACCTGCTGGAGGTGATCGACGACCGCGCTGGCAGCCGCTCCACCATCCTGACGAGCCAACTGCCCATCGAGCACTGGCACGGCTGGATCAACGACCCGACCCTGGCCGATGCCATCCTCGACCGCCTGGTGCACAACGCCTACCGACTGACGATGAAAGGCGAGTCGCTGCGCCGAAAAAAAGCCGAGGAACAAGCCGCATCGTGACCGATGCGATTACAATCCAGAACCCGCGCAACCGGGGTGGAAGCACCGGTCACGTATTAGCGAAACGCTCGGTCACGTTCACCGAAATCCGCAAATGTGAGCATGAAACTGAGGGATTTTCTGGATTCAACGCACCTGCGGATGCCTTTTGCCACTAAGTGGGTAGGCCGGACGGGCATTGTCCTTGGGCCAATCCTTGGCCTGCTGCACCTGCTCGCTGCAGCAGTTATGCGGCCATATGGTCAGCATGTGGTGGAGCAGTACGATGCCGTTCAAAGCATGGGCAATTTGTTAGCTGCACCTGCAACCCAGTATTTCATCCTGTTCGGTTTTTCACTGTGTCTGCTCTGGTTTGGTTTGTGGGCTGCCAGGATTGGTTTGGCCATTCGTAGCTGGATAATTCGGCGGCGGGCAGTGTAATGGGTGTCGCGTCGGCTGAGGATTTTGCCGGGTTCAACTGGGTATTCGGTCTATGGGAAAACGTCGCGTTGACGATCATGACCGCTACCGAACCACTGTTCGTTGCGCTCAATGAGACGACTACTGAACTGATAGTGGTCGTGGGGTTTGGCTGGCTACTGCTGGTTATCCTGCGTTTAGGTGAAGGTGCAGGCCGTACGTTTTTTGCCGGTATCCTAATTTTCCTGCTTTTGGCGTACGGGATGAGACCGGCTACCGTGACGCTTCCTAGTGGTGCGTCAGTGCGGATGGTCGAGGTCCAAGCGGTTCCGCTTAAAATTGTCATGGCGATACACGTGATGTACCGGCAGGCATTTGACCAGGTTTTGAGCGACCAGACTGTGGCCGGCACAATCGTCCCTGCGCAGGCGGCAATCGACAATATGGTTGGGCGCTCAGCGGATGTGTTTGCGGGTAGCGATCTCGCCCGGCTGATCAGGGATTACAACGCCAGTTGTGCCCCAGCACCAGCTGAGCTGGCAGGGCCTGAGCATGCAGCCAAAGTGGAGGCGTTGCATGCCATTGGCCTATTGGGCGGCGGCGGGCTTGGTATTCCGGATAAAGAAGTTGGCCTCATTGCGCAGGCGCGTACCGGCCTTGGAGGTGCATGGACATACGTTTTTGGCTCCGCTGAAGAAAATGGCGGTTGGGGAGCCTACTTGCTGGGAGGAGGAGCTGCTCGTACAGGCTTGGAGCATGTGCTCGATCAGAGAGCTATCCAATCACGCCGAGAAGCGGGTACACGAGCTTTAGAATCGGCAGGCCCCTTCATGGGGAGCAGCTATGCGTTGCCAACTCAGGCACATTGGGCTGCAAGGCTTGCAGGTCAAGATGATGCGACGCCGTCCTATTTGCCAATCAGCAAAATGCCTAATCAGAAATCGACAATCGTCGGGGATGATCAGGGAATCATGTTTCGGCCATCCAGCTGTGTAGAGGCGTACCAGATCGCGCAGATGGGAGCAGAGCAGGCCTACCAAGCGCTGCGCGACTCAGGTCAGGTCATTGCGGGTGGGCAGCGAGTCAGCGCAGAGGTCGGAGCGGTCAGTACCGCCGTGGCGTGGCAACGATTCATGGCTCGTTCTCTAGAGAGAACGACGGGCATGTCGGCTGGGGGCACCGAGGTCGCCGGTGGAATCTTGGCCGCTGCGCAGATGTTCAAAAACTTCAGTAGCTGGCTGGATCTGCAAACGCTGTTGCCGGGATATGTCATCATATCGGCTTGGTTGTTCTGGATTGTCTTGATCCTTGCCCCGCTTTTCCTGCTGCTCGCGCCGCTGCGGGGCGCTACGATACTCGTTAATTGGCTATCTCTGCTCCTTCTTCCGGTCATCGCGGTTATGACAGCCCAGATGATCACCGTCGCGATCTCACAAACTATGGCTGCTGTAGCCGTAGCGCAGGCGGGAGCTGCAAGTGGATGGACTGGAGTAGGGGCTGATTACGATGGTCTTCGTGGATTGATGTCAGCCGTAGCTGCCGTATCGCTTGGCCTTTCCACTTGGATCACTTCGAGTATGCTAGGTGTTTCGCTGGGAGGCCTAGCGGGCAGCCTTTCAGGCGCCGTGGCTACAGCTAGCGATGCGGGTCGCTTCGCTATGAAAGCGGTTGGCGTCGCCATGTTGGGGGCTAGACTGGTCGGGATAGGTGCTGCGGCTTCATCACGAGGTGGGGGTGGTTCGAGTCCTCAGAACGGTGCTGGAGTGTCTCCATCGGTCCCACGGCCTCCCAATCCGGTGGGGCCTAGCTCAATTCCACCACCTCGGCCAAGTAGTCAAGGTGCGGGGCGGTCGCTAAACCCCCCGAAACCTAACAAGTAGAGTTTGGGCAGGAGGGGCGGCGTTGACCGCCCTGGTGCAGATGATGACGCCACGTTCAGTGGGGCGCGTCTGCACAAGCCCCCCATTTCGCAGGAGCTCTCGTGCTGCTGCATGTCTCCGACAGAAATCTCAAGTTTCGTCCCGCCCCGGTATTAGGCTGCACCGCTTCACCATCGGCACGCCAGTGAGTCACATCTAGGCTGCCCGTCAATGATCCCCTCGAAACTTAGCGCTACCATCGACATGTATTCATGCCAACTAATGGCGCCACTGCCGCACCAGTGACATGCCGTTAGGATTCATCTTCATACCCTGTGACATCTTGTTATCTCCCTGGCGCACCTCGCGGCCTCTCAAGAAATCGTTACGGCATCCTCAAATCCCATTGGGGGAACTCAGCATTTTTTCTAGAGCGCAATGACACACCCTGAGATGGAGGTAACTTCAGCTTCAAATGAGGCTGGAGGTCGGTATGAAGCAGTTTTGGGTCACAGTTGTGTGTGCTGGCTCCGGTTTTTGGCTAGGGGCTTACCGTTTGGTTCCCCTATGGTTGATCGTCGTTCTGGCGGTACTAGGCGCGGGGCTGTGGGGAGTGGTCGAGTGGATTGAGCGCCGAGAAGCGAATGGCGAGGGCAAACCATGATGCGAGCCGATCTGCAGGAGCTTTTGGTGCTCTCTGTGATGTTCCCCACCTGGTCGTGGAGGCAGACGGCGGCGCGTCGGGTCATCGTGGCCACGGAGGGCTCCGTCATCCGCCTGTACTGGATGCCGGCGCTTTTATGTCTGGACGAATTACGCTGCCAACTGTTTGTGCAGCAGCTCAATGCTGTGGGCGTATGCCGTAGCTTTGGCGAGAGGTAAATGGAACAATGGCACATTGTCATCAAGGAGCGTGCTGGGTGAAGAAATGGAAGTTAGCGTTACTGGCTATGGTATCTGTGTCTGTAGCTGGATGTTGGCAGGGCGACTATGCATTCGAGGGAAAGTATTTCGCCGCAGAAGGTGAGGACTGCACAACGCCATCCAGCGCCACGGACCGAGAGCAATACTTTTTGGAGATAACCAAGCAGGTACACAACGGCACTGCACTTTACTCGGCTAAATTTCCAATCGCGGCGCGGGCAGGAGCCCCGATTGTCGCCGCTCAAAGCGTCTCGGCAACAGACGATGATGAGCTTACCTTCAACTTCACCAAGCCAGAGGTGTCGGGAACGTTTTCAGGTAGCCCGGCAGTCGATATTGTCATCACCGTCATTCCGAACAAGAGTAAGGATGGTCATCTTTGGCTCAAAAAGGCAGAGCTCACAAGCGTGAGGAATGGAAAGGTCAGCGAAGCTGATCTTCTTAAAAACTTACGGCAAGCTATTCAAATAGGAAGGGTGGGAGCTTGTCTAAAAAAATCTACGGCATCAGCTTTATGATCGGTGACTCTCGCTACCTTGGGCAGTAAAGCTTTATCTTTGATGACGCGTCAGAAACCTGCTAAAGCGGCGCCGACTTTCTAAACCTTCAAAGGCTCAGCTGGCTGGTAGTCGGCCGCCGCGAATAGCGGGCAATGGATATGGGCGAGTTAGGCGCGCTTAATGTCTGAGGCGTCGCCGAATGCCTGCCTCCGTATCCTGCCGCTCCGCCTCATGTTCGTAGGTCTCCACCATTGATGTTAAAAGTGATGAAGATACGAACGGATGGGAAAAGTTTAGAGCCTCGGCCCATCTGTGATACTTCGCAGCTAGCTCTCTCTCCTGGCCTCCTCCCTCGCCACGCCAATGTGCGCCTCGGGAGTTGTAGAGCCCGGTATGAGCTCCTTGCGAAATCTCTTCGGAACCCAGCTCCTCCATGACATCGCGAACAACTTCATTTGGCCACACCCCATCCTTCCCCACAGGGGCATGCGATAGAAGCTTACCAAGGCAAATATCGGCTATTTCACTTCGGTCGAGTTCGAAGCATCTTTGGCGGACTGTCGCTATCCATTCAGATAGCTTTTCACGGGCGAGTTCCTCTATGGCTTCATCCTCGCCAGGTATCCGCTCCAAGGCTGTAAGCAAGCGATATCCTTGTTTAGCCAAGCGCTGCCTTCCTTCTTCGGTGCTTGACTCTGAAGGATCACTCCCAGGAGTACTGCGCTTGTACGTCCAAGTTATAGCCTGGACGAATATTTCAGGATGGTCCTCGACATAGCGTTCTAGATTAGGAATTTGATGTCCATCACCACCTCGAAGCGAGGAAGCCAATACATCAATAAACATAAACTCAAGACCGGCTTTTTCCTCAATTGGCACATCGGGGTTTCGATCTAAGAGTTTAAAGGCTTGTTGGACCTCATAGCTTTGAAGCTGGTATTCACCGCCTTTATCGTTGCTTTCTTTTGAGATCCCGGAAAGCATCTTAACCAGTAGCTCTGGACGTACTTCATCAAGCTTGAAGTGAACTGAGGAGAAAGCTGCGCGAGGTCTTCCCGCACTAAGAAGATTCATGATGCCTTCGTTGTTCTGGTCTGGCGCATCAAGCACAAACTCCGGAACTACATCGCGCCAGTAACGACCCTGAGCATTAGATGAGAGTTGATCTAAGAGAGACCAAGTTTCTCTGCAATAACGTGAAAGAAGTAACATCTGCAGGGCGTCATTTTCAGAAATCTCATTGAGTAAATTCATGAAAAGAGTGGTGTGCTGTTCTTGATCAAGTCCCCTCAAAACGCCACTTGCGATGGAGTAATAGCTAGGGTTTTCATTCCCCTTGCCTATGCACTGTAGTACTAGTTCCCCAATCTGCTCAGCCTGCAAGATTCCGCGCGTTAGATACCAGCCGATTTGCCGGTGAGAATTGCCCTTAGCAGCAAGATCAAAAACTCCATTTAAACCATTAGTGGAGACAATCTCGCTCAAGGCTTCAAGGCGAAGTTTTTCGATGCGACGTTCGCGAGCCTCAAAATCAAGCTCCTCGCTAGAGAGTTCATCTGCTGACTCATCTACCCAGCCCTGCCTGAACAGCCATTCGTGCTTATTGACGACGTCAGTTGGCTCCATCGAGGCGTAAACATCCTTCGCGATTTTTGTAAGCATTGCCTGAGCAACTTCGTCACGAGCGGTCTTCCGTCTGCGTCTTGACAGCACCGTCACGCGGATTTTTTCACGTACGCGGGCGATATCGGCATCTGTAGCTCCAGCTATTCGCCATTCGCCAATTAGTTTCCAGACCTTCTCTTGGTCCTCGACCGATAGCGCGTGAAGCCTCGCGATGAGGTCACAGATCATGTCTACTGTGTAGGACGGCCTGCTCAGCGCTATATTGACCATTTCGCGGACAAAATTATTGATAGGCTCCCAGGTGCTGAATGGCTCACCGAAGCCATATCCATCTGGCCTCCATTTGGGTTTGTGGGTGTAGTCTCCAACCCGACTACCGAAATCACCGAACTGCTGGAGGCAGATTTCCCAGCCTACTGAAGGGTGTTTCTCCATCAGCATATGCATGGCCTTCAACCGCAAGGCGTGATCAGCTGCTGTCTGCGGCATCCATGCTCTAAATATCGACCCCAGCGAACTGATTGGCTTATTCCCCCAATTATCATGAATTTTGATCTCGGCGAGCCGCCCTAAAATTTTGACTGCTCTAGGAAAGGTTGCAGGATTCCAAGCCAGCCCCTCAAGCGCCCAAAGAAGACCTGTGCGTTTAGGTGATGCAAAGGGGTCTGGTGCGACAGGGTGTAGCAAGTCCATTGTGCAGGGCATATCTGATCTGAGGTCGCGCTCTATAATGCTCAAGAATTCCTTGGGGGCCGCTTCTGCATAGAGTGGGAGATCGCGATCATTCGCTTCTAATTTACGGGTTTCAAGCGGCTCAAGAAGTTCCGACACCAGTCTGGCGGCCGCTACTTCCCCATCAAAACCGAGGCGTTGCCCAAATAGGTGCTTTCCATTCACAGCGAGCAAAACTAAGGTTTCAGAAATGCCGTTGCGCAGAGCTGAGGAGAACTCTCGTTTCTTTCCATGAATTGCCGCCGCCCAGCGATCTTTCTCTGGGAGGTCAAGGGCAGGGTCGTCTTCACCTAAAACGATTTTCGCGATTTCGAAAAAGTGATTGAGGTCACCAAGGGTTACCGACCCGGAAATCGCAAATAGTGAGTCAATTTTTGAAATGACGCCGCGATAGTTTCCTAAGGACCACATGGGTGAATCGTTAAGCAGAAGTAGTTCCTGCACGCGTCTTTCCAGTGCGTCAAAGGAGAGGTCATTCGCTAGCAGTGATAGAGCTGTATGGTCTGCATCATTGCGCGTATCCCAAGTTCCTAAGAGCACGAGCGGGACGAGGTCAGAGGCGGTCTGATGATTGACTGCCCAAGTAGGAGTCTTTATCGCTGGGATTGTAGAAAGTACCCGTCGCAGCACAGTCAACGAGCGGCCAGAAGCGTTGGTGAATCTATTGATGTCGTCGCGTCCTTTGTTCATCGCCTCAAGAGCTTTGTTGAAGGCCTCATAACCTAATGGCTCTAGGATGATATTCGGGTTAGCATTCGCAGCGTTGCGCGGGTACACCACGATAGTACGCAGGGACCCACTATAAGGCCCGAATTCCCGCTCGACGTTTCGAGTATGGGCAACGGCAATGAAATTAGTCGTGCTCTGTGCAAGATGTGGTAGCACTCCACATTCGTCAAAAACAAGTACTTGGTCTTTGTGAGTGTGGAACTCCGGCTCGCTGAACATCTGGCTCAAGAATGCAATTGCCTCTTCAACCGAGTCGGCCGTTATAATGAGTGGCTCTGAGTCGCACTTCGAAAGAAATGATTTTATACGGCTGCGCCAGACATCAATCGGGGTGCTGAAGAGTGACGGGTGAAGGGGGGGGGTTGCGACATTGGCCCAATCGGTCCAACACTTCTCGAGAGTGCGAACGCCTTTCGAGGGGCGTTCAGTTTGATTGGCAAACCATGTTTGTGCCGCAATCGATGTTTCCATCCATTGCTCTAAGTCGCTGACGTCGTAGGCTCGGACGTCCTTCCAAAGCCCCTTTGCCTGCATGGCAGTAACCCATGCTGTCTTTCCAGGCCATCGCCGCGGTGTGACAAACACAAATGTTGTATTTTCTCGATCCGCTTTCTCAATCGCCTTTACGCTCTTCGAAAAATCGCCGTCAGCTTTTCCTTTGATGTCAACATTGACCCCGAACTCCCACCCTGACACTCCTTCAGGAATCCAAGGCGTACCTGAAGAGGCTTTGATGAAGCCATCCCATCCTGGGCGTTCCGCATCATCATTACCGGGGAAGTCAACCTTCTCCAAGTTATCGCCAGTCGAATTGACAAGCGTGCGAAGCAGAACCGAAAGCTGTGTGCGGGCCGCGATTGTTTTTGAAAACCAATCGCTTATGTCATTGCCCGTAATACTGAGAAAAGGTGCTACATAGGCGCGCGCGCTCGCAGTTGCAGCACCTGTCTTCGCGGCGTGTGAGTCAAAAGAATTCTGTAGGTTAAGGATATCTGTGGCTGGTACACCAAAAACTCGCTCCAACCGGGCGGCCATATCAGGTGTCGCTGACACCTTCGCGTTGAGGAAGTTTGACACTCCGGGACGGCTGATGCCGATGAGTTTGGCTGCTTCGGTCACCGTCAGCTTTCGAGGTTTGAGGATATTATCTCGGACCCAGTGACCCGGGTGCGGGGAGGTATCTTTCTTTTCCATGGCCTGGCTCCGACATTTGTAAAGTGTAAGGTTACACCTTACGATTATCGCTGGCGGTTAAGCAAGACCTGTCTGTATCAATTGCGCGCAGGGGAAAAGCAGCTGAGTACCTAAACGAGTACCCTTTCGTCGTCTTAAACAGAGGTATCTACTAAAATTAAAGGGTTTTGGTGGGTAGGTTTCGTTCCTGTCTCCGCACCAGAATCGAGTTTGGAGTGGTTGTCGAATACGGACCCTCCAGCAACGCCCGTCTAGCGCTGAATGAGCGCCCTCGAAAGATACTTCTCCGAGAAACGCCGGCAGGCAGGTTTAACCTGTATTGAGTTCGTGGTTAGTGTCCATGAGTCATTATTGATAGTTGTCAGGGTTTGCTCTGCAAGTTTCAGGAGCAGCTGTTCTATTCAGTTGGGCGGTGCTGTGGTTTTTTTGTTGAGTGAGCGATGTTGCCCATAATGGCGCCCGGTAATGGCGGAGTATTCAGCGTGAAGAAGTGGAAGTTGGCGTTAATCGGTGCAGTGTCGCTGGTCCTGGCAGCCTGTGAGAAAGCCCCTTCGTATGAGTTTGAGGGGCAGTATTTTGTAACTGAGGGTGAAGAATGCACGACCCCAGAAAACACGAAAGATCGTGAACAATATTATTTGGAGATAACCAAAGAAGTTCGGGGTGGAAGCGTATCGTTCTCGGCCAACTTTCCAACGGCTTCGAAAACTGGATTGCCTGTTGTCAGTGCGCAAAGCGCCTCACCCGATGATGATAACCAGCTGACTTTTAATTTTTATGCGCCTAACCCGGATTTCTCATGAGGCCGGCAGGCGTGGCCGGTGAAGCCTCGGTGTATCAACAACCTGCCTTCCACCGCTAAAAATTGATCGTTTTTTATTCAATTCCCGCGTATGGGGCGCACTGCCCCCTTTCCCCCATTGAGCCGGGCCGGGGGCGCCCGCCTGTTCAGGTCGGCTTGAGGCGGGCAACCAGCCCCGCAAAGAGTTCCTGATGCGGATAGGCCTCGCTGATCAGCACGCGGATGCGCCGGCTGTTGCGAATGATCACCGCACCGATCTTGAGCAGTTTCAAGCGCAGGTTATGGATGCTCATGCGCGCCAATGCGGTGCCCTGGAGATGATCGCGTAGCCGTTCGAACAGCACATAGGCAAAGGCCGACAGCATCAGCCGCCACTGGTTGGTCCACCAGCGTGGGCTGGAGGTGCGGTCGGCGAACAGATCCAACTGTTGGTCCTTGATCCGATTCTCCATGTCGCCACGGCCGCAGTAGTCTTCGTAGTACTGCTGGGCAGCATCCTCGGCAAAGCGGGACACGACGATGAAGCGTGGATTGGCACCCTGCTCGCCATGTTCCAGGCGCGACACGACCAGGCGGCGCCTACGCCAACTACCGGCCTGATAGAGGAAGCGATACACGCCGGACATCTTCTGCCCGGTTTCTTGGTAGGCCTCGGCGACAGCTTGCATGGCCGGCGCCGCCATCCGCTGCAGGCGGGTGTTGCGGGCCAGACCCACCACATAATCCACCTGCTTGCGGTCACACCAGTCGAGCATGCGATGTCGGCAAAAACCGCCGTCACCGCGGAACACGATGCGGGTCTCTGGCCAGAAGCGGCGAATGAACTTGACCAGCAGTGCCAGGATGGCCCAACTGTGTCGGGCGCCATCGATGTTGCTCGGGCGCAAATAGCTCACCAGCAGATGGCGACCACAGAACACATAGAGCGGCAGGAAGCAGTAATGGTCGTAATAGCCATGGAAGAAGCGCCCTTCCTGATCACCATGCACCGGCACATCGGTCGCATCGAAGTCGAGCACGATCTCAGCCGGCGCCTGGTCATGCTGGGCGATGAAGTGCTCCCACAGCAGGCGATGGGCTTGCACCACCGTTTCGCGATCGGCTTGCTGTTCCAGGCGCCCCAGAGTGGATTTGCCGGCCAGCGGTTGCAGGCGGTTGACCGCAGTCTGCAGCGCGTAGTCATGGCGCAGGCCGTCATGATCGTTGAGATCCTCGTAGCCGGCGGCCAGTGCATAGATACGCTGGGCGAGCAGTGTCTGCAGTCCATGCTGGACACGCCCAGGATCACGCCGATCGGGAACGATTTTGGCCAGGCGGCGGGTCAAGCCATGTTGCCGGTCGACCTCGCGCAGCAGCAACAAGCCCGCATCCGAGGTGATGTGACCACCGGTGAAAGAGGCCTCGACGAGGCGGCGAGAGAGGGGTGAAAAGTGGAGTTTTTCTGGTAGCATTTTGTGCGCGGCTGAAGACTTATGGGGCTTTGTTTGGCGACAAGAATCATAAGGCTTTCAGCCGTTTTTGTTTATGCGGTCATGAGAAATCCGGGCTAAGGAATCAGCGACACCTCCTGAGGCTGCAAAATTTAATATCGTACTTTCCGTTATTCCTAATCAAAGCAAGGAAGGACACTTGTGGGTGACCAAGGATGAAATGAATATTGCCCGCGATGGAGCCGTTCAGAAGTACGACATCCTGGAAAATCTCAGAAGATTTTTCGAACTCGGCAAGGCAGGACTCTGCTTGAGAAAAGGCACGACGACCGGCTGAGCAACCGTGTTTCCTGAGGTTTCTGGCGAGGCTGTATGTGGTGATGGCCCGCAAATCCGCCGGTTTTTCTCTCGTGGGTGCATCAGGTCATATAAATCGTCGCTCAAAGGTCCTATATTCGGTTGCTGTCTGAGTACCAGCATGCTGTTTTCAGATGATCCCGAATGGTTCTGAAGGCCAGATAAATCGCCGTTTACGACGATTTTTTGCGGCAGAGAGATCCCAACGATCCAGATCCATCTTCCATTCCCATGATCAGAGAGAACGAGATGATTCCTAAAGAGGCAAGAATCGACGTAGCGCTTGAACGGTACCTGGCTGCCACGCCTTCCTTGCAAGAGGAAATCAGTGCCCTGAGCCCCGAAGAACAGAAGCAGCAAGCGCAATGGGCGTTTGAGGACGAGGCAGAGTCTCGCGGCATCGAGCCGTGGGAACTGGTGCTCGATCTGGTGGCCGAGACACCGGAGGAACTGAAGGCCATGCGCCTGGAGGTGCATCAGGAGGTTGCTGAAGCGCTGGGCATGGACCTTGAGGACTATCTGCAGCTCAACGAAATCGACGATTGAGCCCAACGCCAGCCTGATCCAGGCTGGCGTTTTTCATTCATCACAGGCTCAGGCGCATGGACAGGTCCACAGCCTTCACGTCCTTGGTCATGGCGCCGATGGAAATGTAGTCCACCCCGGTTTCGGCAATCGGCCGCAGGGTGCTTTCATTGATCCCGCCACTGGCTTCCAGCTTGGCCTTGCCGGCATTCAGGCGCACGGCCTCGCGCATATCGTCCAGGCTCAGTTCGTCGAGCATGATGATGTCGGCTCCGGCTGCCAGCGCTTCCTTCAACTCCTCAAGGCTTTCCACTTCCACTTCCACCGGCTTGCCCGGGGCGATCTTGTGGGCGGCGCTGATCGCCTGGGCGATGCCCCCGCAGGCAGCGATATGGTTTTCCTTGATCAGGAAGGCGTCATACAGGCCGATGCGGTGGTTATGGCAGCCGCCACAGGTGACCGCGTACTTCTGCGCCAGGCGCAAGCCAGGCAGCGTCTTGCGGGTATCCAGCAGCTTGACCTGGGTATCGGCGACAAAGTCGGCCAGATAGCGGGCGCGGGTGGCCACGCCGGACAGCAGTTGCAGGAAGTTCAGCGCGCTGCGTTCGCCAGTGAGCAGCGACCGGGCCGGTCCTTCGAGGTGAAACAACGCCTGATTGGGTGCCACTCGCTCGCCGTCAGCCACTTGCCAGTGCACGGCGACCCGTGGATCCAGTTGGCGGAACACCGCGTCGACCCAGGTTGTGCCGGCGATCACCGCGGCTTCGCGGGTAATGATGGTGGCCTTGGCCAGACGTTCGGCCGGGATCAATTGCGCGGTAATGTCGCCGCTGCCGATGTCTTCCAGCAACGCGCGGCGCACGTTGGCTTCGATTTCGGCGGTCAGGTCGGCGAGGCGTAGATTCGGCATAACGGGCTCCACAATCAAGGTGCGCCGATTATAGGGGCATGGGATCAGCGAACCCAAGGCGGCAAGTGCCGGTGAAGCTCTGGTGAACCGCTCTTTCGTCGTTTTGTCTGATGGAATTACGTGAACTTTCTTGGCGGGATCGAGGTTATTTCCGGAGAGGTGGCAGAGTCTGCTGGCGCAGGAGGGGAGTTTTACAAGATAATATGACTTGTAATTGACGTCATAGCTTTGACGTATCTTTGGCTCCCTCTTAAACGAAGTGCTGTGGAGTGCACCTGCCTCCGCTGAGAACCGACTGTGAGCGCCGTCGGCTTGACTGAATCTTGATCTCGAACCGAAGAAACACCTTTCCAGGAGGCTTGGATGCACAACGACGGGAATGTAGTGCCTTTGCACAAGGTAGCTACAGATCAGGCGAACGCTTCGCCGCTTGCCCGCCTGCCGGTGATTCTGCTTCAGGTTCGTGACAAAGCCGCCCAGCAACTGCGTCACGGTTTGCAGGAGCTGTTCGATAACGCCGACGACACCCTGTTCGAAATGGCCGACCGCGCCCAGAACAATGTCGAGCAGAACACCCTGTTCGAAGCCATGCGCGACCTGCGCCTGAAGCGCAAGAGCATCGAGCGCGCGTTCCTGGAGAAGTTTTTCGAAGCCTTCGCCAGCCTGGTGCAATACGACCCGGCCCTGGTCATTCCCCACGCGGTGGCATATGACCCGTCCCTTGACCCCTCCCGGGATGACCTGGAAAAGAACGTCGCGGTGCAGGCCATGGTGGCCAAGGTCCTCAACCGCGACGGCTTCGCCCTCGGGCAACTGACGGCGCGCCTGAGTGTGCTGCTGGGCCGACGCCTGCTGGATGCAGAGAATCCCCTGGGGCCGGCTCTGCTTTGCGAGTACTTCCTGCAGGCCGGACGCAGCCTGGGGGTGGAAATCAAGGTCAAGCTGATCATCCTCAAGCTGTTCGAGCGTTACGTGCTCAGCGATGCCGAGCTGCTTTATGGCGAAGCCAACCAGTTGTTGATCGCCACCGGCATTCTGCCGGAACTGATGCCGGCACCGGCGCGTCGAGCCTCGGACCGAGCCCGGGTCGAAGCCCAGGCACAGGCCGGCGAAGGCACCAAGCCCAGCCAATGCCAGCTTGACGAGAGCGTGCAGGAAGTTTTCGCGGCCTTGCAGACCTTGTTGCTGCAGGTGCGTGGCAGCGTGGCGCCGACCCTGGAAGCCAGCGCCGAGACGCAGCCGATTTCCACCCGCGACCTGATGCGCATGCTCTCGCACTTGCAGCAATACGTGCCGCCGCCCAGCGCCCAGGAAGATTTCGACCTGCGCAACCAGCTGGAGCAACTGCTCACCCGGGTCAGCGTCAAGAGCGGCAAGTCGCGGGTGGTGGACGTGGCTGACGAGGACGTGATCAACCTGATCGCCATGCTCTTCGAGTGCATCCTCGATGACCGCAACCTGCCAGATTCCCTCAAGGCGCTGATCGGGCGCCTGCAGATTCCCATGCTCAAGGTGGCGGTGCTGGACAAGAGCTTCTTCAGTCGCGGCAGCCACCCGGCCCGGCGCCTGCTCAATGAAATCGCCGCGGCGGCGATGGGCTGGGGCGGTTGCGATGACCACCAGCGCGACAGCCTGTACCTGCGCATCGAGCAAGTGGTGCAGCGCCTGCTGAGCGAGTTCAGCGACGACCCGGCGATCTTCTCCGAACTGCTGGCCGACTTTCTCGCCTTTACCGCCGACGAACGACGTCGTGCCGAGTTGCTGGAGCAGCGCACCCGGGACGCCGAGGAAGGGCGAGCCAAGGCGGAACTGGCCCGGCGCCGGGTCGAGCAGGCACTTAATGAGGCGCTGCTGGGCAAGGTACTGCCGCACAAGGTGGTGGATTTTGTTCGCGATGCCTGGAGCCAGGTGTTGCTGCTCAATTGCCTCCGACACGGCGAGGGCTCGGTCGAATGGCAGACCGCCGAGCGCACCCTGCATGACTTGATCTGGAGTGTGCAGCCCCAGCAGCAAGCGGACACCGCCACGCGCTTGCTGGAGCGGGTGCCGGGGCTGCTCAAGGGCCTGCGTGACGGCTTGAGCGGTGCGGCGTTCGATCCCTTTGCCACCAGTGAATTCTTCAGCCAGCTGGAGGCCCTGCACCTCCAGGCATTCGAGCGCCAAGCCCTGGCGCCACCGCTGCGCGGCAGCGCTTCGCTGGCCGAGCCTGCGCAAATGATCGTGGTCGCCCAGGAGATTGTCCTGCCTTCTGCCGAAGAAGGACCGCTGGAGGCTGCACCCCTGGCCCTGCCGGCCAATGACCCCAGCGTGCTGCTGGTCGATCAATTGCGGCTGGGAGCCTGGGTCGAGTTCCAGGAAGAGGAGGACACCACCTTGCGCTGCAAACTGGCGGCGATTGTCCCCCATCCTGTGGCCAAGTACGTGTTCGTCAACCGCACCGGGATGAAGGTCCTGGAGCGCACGCGCATGGGCCTGGCCCTGGAGTTCCAGCGCGGCGCGGTGCGGGCTCTGGACGACACCCTGCTGTTCGACCGGGCCCTGGAATCGGTGATTGGCAATCTGCAGCGACTCAATCACGGCAAGTGATCGCAACCTGAGGGGGTAACGCGGCATACTGGGCCACTCAAGGCTCTAGTTGAAGGAATCGGTATGCGGCTGGACCCTGCCACGGGTTGGTGTCACGGCGTGCGGCACTGCCCGTCAGTCAATTTCAATGAACGTCCCGCGGGGGAAATCTCCCTGCTGGTGATTCATAACATCAGCCTGCCGCCGGGGCAGTTCGGCACCGGCAAGGTCCAGGAGTTCTTCCAGAATCGCCTTGATGTCACAGAGCACCCCTATTTTGCCGGGATTGCCGATCTGCGCGTGTCGGCGCATTTCCTGATCGAACGTGACGGCGCGGTCACCCAGTTTGTCTCTTGTCTGGACCGGGCCTGGCACGCGGGGGTGTCGAGCTTCGAGGGGCGTGATACCTGCAACGACTTTTCCCTCGGCATCGAACTGGAAGGCACCGACGAGCTACCGTTCACCGAGGCCCAGTACCGCTCCTTGAATGCCCTGACCGAACAATTACAGGCTGTATACAGCGCCATCACCACACAACGGATCTGTGGCCATAGCGACATTGCGCCCGGGCGCAAGACCGACCCGGGTCCGGCTTTCGACTGGGCACGCTATCGTGCCGCCTTGGAAAAGGGGGAAGGACAATGAGTTTTCTGGTGTTGCTGCTGGCGGTGTGGGTCGAGAAATTCTCGGCCTTGCGGCAGCGGGTGCAGCGTGACGGCTGGTGGCTGAAGAAGCTGGCGCAGCTGGAGTCCAGCCCGCGTCTGGCTGCGCACCCCTGGTGGCTGTTGCTGATACTGGTGCTGCTGCCGGTGGCCTTGCTCGGTCTGCTGTTGCTGGTGCTGCAACCGCTTGCCTACGGCTTGCTGGTGTTGCCGCTGCATCTGCTGGTGGTGATCTACGCCCTGGGGCGCGGTGATCTGCTCGGGGGCCTCGGGCCGTTTCGCGACGCCTGGCGGCGCGAGGACCTGCAAGCGGCAGTGCATGTCGCCAAGCGTGACCTGGACATTGGCGCCGACAGCGGCGAGCAACTGCTGGAGCGGGTGCAGGGCTATCTGCTGTGGCAGGCCTTCCAGAGCTTCTTCGTGGTGATCTTCTGGTACTTCCTGCTGGGGCCGGTGGCGGCCTTGAGCTACCGCCTGCTGGCCCTGGCTGCCGAGCACGGCAAGCATCCGCCTCTGGTGGAACGGGCGGCGCAACTGCGCCATGCCTTCGACTGGTTGCCCGTGCGCCTGCTGGCGGCGAGCTTCGCCCTGGTGGGCAACTTCGTGGCCGTGAGCCGGGTGATGCTCCACGAGTTGCTCAACTGGCACATCAGCGCGGCGCAACTGGTGGAGCGGGTCGGCCTGGTGGCCGCCGAAATTCCGCCGCCCCTGACCGGCCCCGAAGGCATCAACAGCCTGGACCGCATCTGGGAACTGCTGCTACGGGCCGCCGTGCTCTGGTACGCCGGTTTTGCCCTGTGGACCGTCCTGGCCTGAACGAATGAGGGAGCATGCTCCCTCATCCGCAGCGGTTAACTTTAAGTTACAAAACCTCCCCCGAAATTGAGCTATACAGACGGAGCGCCGAATAGTGGCTATCTGCTGCCTTCGCCTGCCTGCCAATAAAAATAAAAGAAAAGGGAGACTTCTTTGTGAAGAGCTTGCTCTATCCCGCTGTCGCGCTGATGAACCGCCTGAGCTTCGGCATGAAGTTCAGCCTGATCAGCGTGCTGTTCTTTGTGCCCATGCTGGTGACCAACTTCTACCTGGTGCGCGATTCCTACCGCGAGTTCCAGGGCACCCGGGTCGAGCTGCAAAGCCTCGACCTGCTGGGCAGCAGTTTGAGCCTGCGCCGGGATCTGGAGACGCTCAACAACCTGGTGCAGATCAACGCCAGTCTCGGACAATCGGGCAAGGCGGGGGACCTGGAAAGCAAGATCCAGGCCCTGGAAAAGTCCGTGCTGGAGCGCCTGCAGGCCCTGCAGGCGGTCACCGTCGATCCACAGCAAGTCGAGGTGTTCAACGCCAAGCGCGATGAGCTGGTGGCGGCCTTCAAGGCCCAGCAGACGGAAAGCTCGCTGCTGAACAAGAGCGGGTTGATCGGCAAGCTCCTGGGCAGCGCGCAGTTGTTCAGCCAGATCATCGCCAGCCAGTCGGGCCTGAGCCGCGATGGCCAGGGCGACATCCGCCAGCTCAGCGAGCTGATCACCAGCGTCACCCCGCAAGTCACCCAGACCCTCGGGGAAGGCCGGGCCATGGGCGCCTATTCCCTGGGCCAGGGCTTTCTCAACTCGTCATCCAGCACCCGCTTCGACGAACTGCTGGTGCAGATCGAAAAGCTCCAGGCCGAGTACGGACTCAAGCTGCAGGACGCCCTGGGTTCGAGCCGTGCTGCCCACGACGCCCTGGACAGCCTGGCCAGCGCCAGCAAGAGCAGCCTCAAGCAGGCCAGTGAACTGTTCGAGGAACAGGTGGTGATGGCCGATACCCTGGATGCCCCCTGGCAGGGCTTCTACGACCAGATCAGCGGCCTGATGGCCCAGACCTATCAACTCAACGAAGGCACCCTGAAATTCCTCGATGTCGAGCTGCAAAAGCGCCTGGCGCAGAACCGCAGCCACATGGTGCTGCTGGTGGCCGCCCTGGCCCTGGTGTTCCTCTCGATCGTCTATCTGTACGGCGGCTTCTACGCCTCGACCCGCACCACCTTGCGGCGCCTGGGGGCGATGATGGACAAGGTGGCGGCGGGGGACATGACCGTGACCTTCACTGCCCACAGTCGTGATGAACTGGGCGAGCTGGGCAGTGTGTTCAATGGCACGGTGCGCAAGATCCACGACCTGATCGAACGGGTCGGCGATACCGTCAGCGAAGTCGAACGTCAGGCCGGGCAAGTGGAAAGCGTCTCGGCCCAGAGCAACCAGGCAGTGGCCGGCCAGCGCAGTCAGATCGAACAAGTGGCCACGGCCATGAACCAGATGTCCGCCACCTCCCAGGAAGTGGCCCGCAGCGCGGCGGCGGCGGTCAGCAGCGCCCACAGCGTCAACGACGAAACCATCAGCGGCCGTGGCCTGGTGGAGTCGCAGCAGGGCAGCATCGCTCGCCTGGCCAGCGAGATCGATCAGTCGGTGCGGGTGATCAACCAGTTGGCCAGCGACAGCCAGTCCATCAGCCGGGTGCTGGAAGTGATCAAGAGCATTGCCGAGCAGACCAACCTGCTGGCGCTCAATGCGGCCATCGAGGCCGCGCGTGCCGGCGAGCAGGGCCGGGGCTTTGCCGTGGTGGCCGATGAAGTGCGGACCCTGGCCAAGCGCACCCAGCAGTCCACCGAGGAAATCGAGGAGATGATCGGCAAGCTGCACGGCGGTGTCGGCGCGGCGGTCAAGGCCATGGGCAGCAGCCACGCCATGGCTAACGGAACGGTCGATCAGTCGGAAAAGGTCCAGCAGGCCCTGGAAAACATCCTCGGCGCGGTGGGCATGATCGTCGACCAGAACCAGCAGATTGCCGCCGCCGTTGAGCAGCAGACGTCGGTGGCCCACGACATCGACCAGAACATCGTCGAGATCAACCGCGCTGGCGAACGTACCGCCGAGGGCGCGCACCAGACCGAGGACGCCAGCCGTCAGCTCTCGGCCCAAGTGATGCAGCTCAAGCAACTGATCGGCGCCTTCCGGGTCTAGAGGCGGCCGGTGACGAACGTCGGCGGGGCGCCTTGTGCAAGGGTGCTCCGCCGTCCTGCATACAAACTGTAGTAATTAAAGTCTTTGTCTTGGGCGGATTTGCTGTTTTCCTGCGCGTCGGTTTTTTTGAGCGTCCCACGTCGGGCGACTCGCCCGTCGGCCATGACCCTCCCATGGCCCTGAGGAATGTGCTGATGACTGCAACTTCTGGAATCCGCGGCCGCTGCGCCCATTGCCAGGCCCTGCTCGATCTTGAGCCCTGGCAACTCAACGCCATGGCATTGCAGGAGCCGTTCAACTGCAACCATTGCCACAAACCCCTGAAGCTCAGTTGCCCCGCGCAGATCAAGCGCCTCAAACGCTTCGGCGGCCTGGCCGGGTTGCGGGCGCTGATGCTCGTGCTGTGCGCCACGCTGCTGTTGGTGACCCTGGTGCTGGAGTGGCTGGGACTGGTCAGTCTGGCCCAGCAATTGAGCCTTTCGGCGCTGATGCTGCTGGGCTACCTGCTGGTGATGGGCATTGCTCGGCGGCGATTGCGCCGGCCCTTGCAGCTACAGGCCGGCTGAAGGCCAGCCGAACACTTCACAGGCATTGCGGGTACTGGCGCTGGCCAGTTGCTCGGGAGCAATGCCGATGATCTGCGCCAGGGCGGCGCAAATGGCGGGTAAATGCTGCGGGCTGTTGCGCTGGCCGGGAAACATGGCCGGGGCCATGTCCGGCGAGTCGGTTTCCAGCACCACGGACTCCAGGGGCAACTCGGCGATCACCTTGCGCAAGCGCAGGGCCTGGGGCCAGGTGGCTGCGCCGCCCAGGCCCAGCTTGAAACCCAGCTTGAGGTATTCCCGGGCTTCCTCGCGGCTGCCGGCAAAGGCGTGGATGATGCCGCCGCGCTTGAGCTTGAAGCGCTTCAGGGTGGCGATCACCGCGGCGTGACTACGACGCACGTGCAGCAGGGCGGGCAAGTGAAAGTCCGCCGCCAGCTGCAACTGGGTCTCGAACAGCGATTGCTGGCGCTCGCGGTCCAGTTGTTCAAGAAAATAATCCAGGCCGATCTCGCCCACTGCGCATAGCTGCGGATGCCCCGCCAGCCGCGCCAGCCAGTCTTGCAATTGCTGGAGATGCTGCGGCTGGTGATCCTCCAGGTACACCGGGTGCAGGCCAAAGGCCGCGTACAACTGCGAATCGCTTTGCACCAGGTCCCAGAGCCGCTGCCAATTGGCCTGATAGACCCCCAGCACCACCATGCGCGAGACGCCCCGGACGCGGCTGTCGGCCAGCAGCGCCTCACGGTCGTCGTCGAAATCCGGAAAATCCAGATGGGTGTGGCTGTCGATCAGTTCCACGCTTCAGCCCTGTTGGATGCGCCGTTTGAAGGTCCGGGCGATGGCCTGGACGCCGGGTTGGTAATGCCCCTCTTCAATCGCTGCCAGGGCCAGATGCAGGGCTTTTTCGGCAATCAGTTGATGCTGCTGGGCCATGGCGTTGACTGGCAGCGGCAGGAAATCGAGCAACTGGGTATCGCCGAAGGTGCCCAGGCGTAGCGGTCGGGACTTGAGCGGGAAGTCATGCAGGGCATCGAACACCCCCTGCAACAGCACATAGGAAGTGGTCACCAGGGCGTCCGGCAAATGACCCAGGCGCTGCAGCAGTTCTTCCATCAGTTGGCGACCGCAATCGCGGCTGAAGGCTTCGCCGTGCTCGATCAGCACCGCGCCGCCGAAGCCCTCCAGCGCCTGGCGAAAACCGGCGGCGCGCTCCTGGCTGATGCTCAGCTCCGGTCGAGCGCCAATCAGCACGATCTGTTTGGGCTCGGGCTCAAGCAGGCTTTGGGTCAACTGCAGGCTGGCCTGCAGGTCGTCGCTGATCACCGAGCAGAACAGCTCGGGCGGCATCACCCGGTCGATGGCGATAATCGGCAGGCCCTGGGCCTGCAACTGCTGGTAGCTGTCGTCTTCCGGTGGCAGGCAACTGGCGACGAACAGCGCATCGCAACGCCGCGCGCGAAACAGCTGGAGCAACTGCCGCTCGCTGTCTGGCGCGTCGTCGGAGCTGGCGATCAGCAATTGATAACCCCGGGCCCGGGCGCCTTGTTCCAGCAGCTTGGCAATGCGCGCGTAGCTGGGGTTTTCCAGGTCCGGAAGAATGAACCCCAAGGTCCGGGTGTGCCGGCTGCGCAGGCCGGCAGCCTGGGGATTGGGGGTGAAGCCGTGTTCTTCCACCACCGCGCGCACCCGTTCCACGGTGGCGTTGCTGATGCGTTGTTGTTCGGCCTTGCCGTTGATGACGTAACTGGCGGTGGTGACGGACACACCGGCCAGGCGAGCGATATCACTGAGTTTCAACCCGGGATTTCCTTGTTTTTGGTGCTTGCCCCGACATTTTCGCCAATCCTACCTGATCTGGGCAGGCGACCAACGTCGGAACCGGCCATCGAGCGGAAGGACTTCAAGGCGACGAGATTATCGAGTAACTTAGCAAACTTGCTAGATTAAACGTTTCAGCAGGCGTATTTTCTAGGCTAGATCACAAACGAAAAAACACCTCTGCCAGGTAACAAGTCCCGTTTGTGGCCATAAAGACGCCTACGCTGCTTACTTAAAACAATACCTAGCGCCGCCACCTGCCGCGCTAAATAGGAGAAGCCATGCTCGAGCTCACTGTTGAGCAGATATCCATGGGCCAAACGGCTGTGGATAAGTCCGCGGCGCTGCATTTGCTGGCCGATAAACTGGTGGCTGACGGCCTGGTGGCCGAGGGCTACCTGGCTGGCCTCAAGGCCCGCGAAGCCCAGGGCTCGACCTTTCTCGGCCAAGGCATCGCCATTCCCCACGGCACTCCGGAAACCCGCGACCAGGTGTTTGCCACCGGCGTGCGCCTGCTGCAGTTTCCCGACGGCGTGGATTGGGGCGACGGGCAGATCGTCTACCTGGCCATCGGCATTGCGGCCAAATCCGATGAGCATTTGCGACTCCTGCAACTGTTGACCCGCGCCCTGGGGGAAACCGACCTGGGCCAGGCCCTGCGTCGCGCCAGTTCCCCGGAGGCCCTGCTCAAGCTGTTGCAGGGGGCGCCCCAGGAGCTGGCGCTGGACGCGCAGATGATCGGCCTTGGAGTGGCGGCGGAAGATTTCGAAGAACTGGTCTGGCGCGGTGCCCGCCTGCTGCGCCAGGCCGAATGCGTGAGCAACGGCTTTGCCGCGGTGCTGCAACAGGTGGATGCGCTGCCCCTGGGCGACGGTCTTTGGTGGTTGCACAGCGAGCAGACCGTGTTGCGCCCAGGGCTGGCGTTCGTCACCCCGGACAAACCCATCCGCTACCTGGGCCAGCCTCTGAGCGGCCTGTTTTGCCTGGCCAGCCTGGGGGAAGCCCACCAGGCCCTGCTGGAGCGCCTGTGCGCGCTGCTGATCGAAGGCCGTGGCCAGGAATTGGGCCGCGCCACCAGCAGCCGCGCGGTGCTGGAAGTGCTCGGCGGTGAGTTGCCGGCGGACTGGCCCAGCGCCCGTATCGCCCTGGCCAACGCTCACGGCCTGCATGCCCGCCCGGCCAAGGAGCTGGCGCAGTTGGCGAAGAACTTCGAAGGCGAAATCCGCATCCGCATCGCCGATGGCAAAGACGCCGCCGTGTCGGTGAAAAGCCTGAGCAAGCTGCTGAGCCTCGGCGCGCGGCGCGGTCAGGTGCTGGAACTGATCGCCGAACCGAGCATTGCCGCCGATGCCTTGCCCGCATTGCTGGCGGCCATCGAGCAAGGCCTGGGCGAAGCCGTCGAGCCATTGCCGGCGGTCAGCGCCCCCCGGGAAGAGCCGCAGGACGTCGTGGTGCCGATCAGCGCCCCGGCTTCCGGCAGCCTGATCCAGGCCATTGCCGCCGCCCCCGGCATCGCCATCGGCCCGGCCCACATCCAGGTCCAGCAAGCCATCGACTACCCGCTGCGGGGCGAGTCCACCGCCCGCGAGCGCCAGCGCCTGCAGCAGGCCCTGGCCGACGTGCGCCAGGACATCGACGGACTGGTCCAGCGCAGCCAGGCCAAGGCCATTCGCGAAATCTTCATCACCCACCAGGAAATGCTCGACGACCCCGAGCTCACCGACGAAGTGGACACCCGCCTCAAGCAGGGCGAAAGCGCTGAAGCGGCGTGGATGACCGTGATCGAAAGCGCCGCCAAGCAACAGGAAGCGCTGCAGGATGCCTTGCTCGCCGAACGCGCCGCCGACCTGCGGGACATTGGCCGCCGGGTGCTGGCGCAACTGTGCGGCATCGAAACCCCGGCCGAGCCGGACCAGCCCTACATCCTGGTGATGGACGAAGTCGGCCCCTCTGACGTCGCGCGCCTGGATCCGACCCGGGTCGCCGGCATTCTCACCGCCCGCGGCGGCGCCACCGCCCACAGCGCCATCGTCGCCCGGGCCCTGGGGATTCCGGCCCTGGTGGGCGCGGGCGCCAGCGTGCTGCTGATCAAGTCCGGCACGCCCCTGCTGCTGGACGGCCAGCGCGGCCGCCTGCATGTCGACGCCGATAGCCACACCCTGCAGCGGGCCGCCGAAGAGCGTGACACTCGCGAGCAACGGCTCAAGGCTGCCGCCGAGCAACGCCATCAACAGGCCCATACTACGGACGGTCACGCCGTCGAGGTGTTCGCCAACATCGGTGAAAGCGCCGGTGTCGCCGCCGCCGTGGAACACGGCGCCGAAGGCATTGGCCTGCTGCGCACCGAACTGATCTTCATGGCCCATCCCCAGGCCCCGGACGAAGCCACCCAGGAAGCCGAATACCGCCGCGTGCTCGACGGTCTCGCCGGACGGCCGCTGGTGGTGCGCACCCTGGATGTGGGCGGCGACAAACCACTGCCTTACTGGCCGATCGCCAAGGAAGAAAACCCCTTCCTCGGCGTGCGCGGCATCCGCCTGACCCTGCAACGGCCGCTCATCATGGAGGCGCAGCTGCGCGCCCTGCTGCGCTCGGCGGACAACCGCCCGCTGCGGATCATGTTCCCCATGGTCGGCAGCGTCGAAGAATGGCGCCAAGCCCGGGACATGACCGAACGCCTGCGCCGGGAAATCCCGGTGGCCGACCTGCAACTGGGGATCATGATCGAAGTGCCGTCCGCCGCCTTGCTGGCGCCGGTGCTGGCCAAGGAAGTGGACTTCTTCAGCGTCGGCACCAACGACCTGACCCAATACACCCTGGCCATCGACCGTGGCCATCCGACCTTGTCGGCCCAGGCCGACGGCCTGCACCCGGCGGTGCTGCAACTGATCGACATCACCGTGCGCGCCGCCCATGCCCACGGCAAATGGGTCGGGGTCTGCGGCGAGCTGGCGGCCGACCCGCTGGCGGTGCCGGTGCTGGTAGGCCTGGGGGTGGATGAACTGAGCGTCTCCGGCCGCAGCATCGCCGAGGTCAAGGCGCGGATTCGCGAGCTCAGCCTGACCCAGGCGCAAACCCTTGCTCAACAGGCTTTGGCCGTCGGCAGCGCTCACGAAGTGCGTGCCCTTGTGGAGGCCATGTAATGGCAAAGATTCTCACCCTGACCCTCAACCCGGCACTGGACCTGACGGTGCAGCTGGCCCGCCTGGAGGTCGGGGAAGTCAACCGCAGCAATGCCCTGCACAGCCACGCAGCGGGCAAGGGCCTGAACGTGGCCCAGGTGTTGGCCGACCTCGGCCATCAACTGACCGTCAGTGGCTTTCTCGGGGAAAACAATCCACAGGCGTTTGACGCGTTGTTCGCCCAGCGCGGCTTTGTCGACGCCTTTATTCGTGTGCCCGGCGACACCCGCAGCAACATCAAGCTGGCCGAAGACGACGGGCGCATCACCGATATCAATGGCCTTGGGCCCGAAGTCAGCGAGGCGGCGCAACAGGCCCTGCTTGAGCGTCTGGAACAGATCGCTCCGGGGCATGAGGCGGTGGTAGTGGCCGGTAGCCTGCCGCGAGGGATCAGCCCCGAATGGTTCCAGGCGCTGTTGCTGCGCCTGAAAAGCCTGGGCCTGAAGGTCGCCCTCGACACCAGTGGCGCCGCCTTGCGCGCCGGTCTGGCGGCGGGGCCCTGGCTGATCAAGCCCAACACCGAGGAACTGGCGGACGTCCTCGGCAGCCCGGTGCTTGGCGTGGCGGTGCAGGCCGAGGCGGCGCGTCTTCTGCTGGCCCAAGGCGTCGAGCACGTGGTGATCTCCCACGGCGCCGAGGGCGTCAACTGGTTCAGCGCCGCACCGCCCCTGCAGGCCCTGCCGCCCAAGGTCAGCGTGGTCAGCACCGTGGGCGCCGGCGACTCGCTGCTGGCGGGCATGCTCCATGGCCTGCTCGGCGCCCAGCCGTTCGAACAGACCCTGCGCACCGCCACGGCGATTGCCGCCATGGCCGTGACCCAGATCGGTTTCGGCATCCGCGACAGGGCCCAACTGGCCCGGCTGGAGCAGGGGGTGCGCGTGCACCCCCTCATAGAACAATAAGAGGGTTGCGTATGAAGTTAGCCATTATTACCGCCTGCCCCAACGGCATGGTCACCAGCGTACTCTGCGCCCGCCTGCTGGACGCCGCGGCCCAGCGCCAGGGCTGGAGCACCAGCGTGGAAGTGCACGATGACGCGCACCCGGAACGCCAACTCTCGGCCACTACCATCGAAGCCGCCGAGTGGGTACTGGTGGTCAGCACCGGGCCTGTGGACCTGTCGCGTTTTGTCGGCAAGCGGGTGTACCGCAGCACCCCGTCCCAGGCCCTGCAGGACGTCGATGCCGTGCTGCGTCGTGGCGCCGAAGAGGCCCAGATCCATGTCGCCGCCCAAGCCAGTGCCGAGCCGCTGATCGAGGCCGGCAAACGTGCGCCGCGCCTGGTGGCGATCACCGCGTGCCCGACCGGCGTGGCGCACACCTTCATGGCCGCCGAGGCCTTGCAGCAGACCGCCAAGCGCCTGGGCTACGACCTGCAAGTGGAAACCCAGGGCTCGGTGGGCGCGCGTAATCCGCTGAGCGCCGAAGCCATCGCCGCCGCCGACGTGGTGCTGCTGGCGGCGGACATCGAAGTGGCCACCGAGCGTTTTGCCGGCAAGCGCATCTACCGCTGCGGCACCGGCGTGGCCCTGAAACAAGCCGAGGCGACCCTGAACAAGGCCCTGGCCGAAGGCCAGCTGGAGACCGCCGCTCCCGGCGCCCAGGCACCGGCCAAGCAGGAAAAGACCGGGGTCTACAAACACCTGCTGACCGGGGTGTCGTTCATGCTGCCGATGGTGGTGGCGGGCGGCCTGATGATTGCCCTGTCCTTCGTCTTCGGCATCACCGCCTTCAAGGAGCAAGGCACCCTGGCCGCGGCCCTGATGCAGATCGGCGGCGAGACCGCCTTCAAGTTGATGGTGCCGCTGCTGGCCGGATACATCGCCTACTCCATCGCCGACCGACCGGGGCTGGCGCCGGGGATGATCGGCGGCATGCTCGCCAGCACCCTGGGCGCGGGCTTCATCGGCGGCATCGTCGCCGGCTTCCTTGCCGGTTATGCGGCCAAGGCGATCAACAAATATGCGCGCTTGCCACAAAGCCTGGAGGCGCTGAAACCGATCCTGATCATCCCGCTGCTGGCCAGCCTGTTCACCGGGCTGGTGATGATCTACGTGGTGGGCAAACCGGTGGCGGGCATGCTCGAAGCCCTGACCCATTTCCTCGACAGCATGGGCACCACCAACGCCATTCTGCTGGGGGTATTGCTGGGCGCGATGATGTGCGTCGACCTGGGTGGGCCGATCAACAAGGCGGCCTACGCGTTCTCGGTAGGGCTGCTGGCGTCCCAGAGTTATGCACCGATGGCCGCGACCATGGCCGCGGGCATGGTGCCGCCGATTGGCTTAGGCATTGCCACCTTCATCGCCCGGCGCAAGTTTGCCCAGACCGAACGTGAGGCCGGCAAGGCGGCGTTGGTGCTGGGGTTGTGCTTTATCTCCGAGGGGGCGATTCCGTTCGCCGCCAAGGACCCGTTGCGGGTGATTCCGGCGAGCATTGCCGGCGGCGCCCTGACCGGGGCTTTGTCGATGTACTTCGGCTGCAAGCTGATGGCGCCCCACGGTGGCCTGTTCGTCATGCTGATCCCGAATGCCATCAACCATGCGCTGCTGTACCTGCTGGCGATTGTCGCGGGCAGCCTGCTCACTGCGCTGGTGTATGCGGTGGTGAAACGGCCCGAGGCGGTGGAGCTGGCCCTGCAACCCGCCTCTTCGTAGGAGCCGGCTTGCCGGCGAATAGGCCCTTGAGCCTCGCGCCGTTCCGGCCGACGCCTTCGCTGGCAAGCCAGCTCCTACGGAGAAGGGCGCGCCACCGCAGTTCCGTAGGAGCCGGCTTGCCGGCGAATGGGCCCTTGAGCCTTGCGCCGTTCCGGCCGACGCCTTCGCTGGCAAGCCAGCTCCCACGGAGAAGGGTGCGCCACCGCAGTTCCGGAGGAGCCGGCTTGCCGGCGAATGGGCCCTTGAGCCTTGCGCCGTTCCGGCCGACGCCTTCGCTGGCAAGCCAGCTCCCACGGAGAAGGGTGCGCCACCGCAGTTCCGTAGGAGCCGGCTTGCCGGCGAATGGGCCCTTGAGCCTTGCGCCGTTCCGGCCGACGCCTTCGCTGGCAAGCCAGCTCCTACAGAGAAGGGCGCGCCACCGCAGTTCCGTAGGAGCCGGCTTGCCGGCGAATAGGCCCGCAAGCCTTGCACCGTTCTGGCTGGCGAAGACATCCTCAAGCCGGGCTCGGCCTTTTTCCTCGCCGCTCAACCTCGGCGCACCTGCTATTGCAGGCTGCGCCCAGGGCTTATTGCGGCTTTCTCCAGCGGCCACCGTCGGCCAAGTCTCTTTCTTTTGTAAGGCGTTTCCGAGACACTCCTTGGCGCTTGCGGCTGGGTACTCGGCTCACTAGGCTCGGGGTGTCACTGAATGTTCAGTGATCGGGTTTAGCAGCCTGATTCCAAGACACGCAAGTATTGCCCCTGTCCCGGTTGGCTTTTGGCCTGCCGAGTTCTGTCATGGCGGCTGTGCGTGGGGCGCCCTTGGGTGCGCCGGATTCCTTGGACCGGTCTGCTAACCCGCGTACAGCTGCCACCTTACGTTTAGCAGCGTCAGGTGGTGGCTCCACCCCAAGGAGCTACACCATGAAAAAGATCGTCCCCGATCCACCTGTTTTCCATCCTTCTTCCCGTCGTAATCCCGACCACGATCTGGCCAACGAAGTCATTCGCCATGCACTGGCCAACACCCGCATAAACGGCTCGTTGATCGCGGCTCTCCACCCCACCGCTGCGGGTCCTGCGGGCACCGACTCGCCCTTCACCGTCCGCCCCGGCATCAGCGCCGAAGAAGCCTTGCTCCACGTGTCCATGCTGCTCAAGGCGGCCGAAGAGGTGTCCGACGAGATCACCGAGCAGGCCAGCGGCGTCGAGCGTGGCCTGATCTGGTCCCTGGTGCATTCGGTGGAAATGGCCCGTGGCGTGGTCGATGCCTTGCTTGATGGCAATCGCCACGCTCCCGGTTGAGCGCGTAGCTAGCCGCTTGTTGTGGCGAGGGAGCTTGCTCCCGCTGGCGTGCGCAGCGCGCCCATGGCCAGCCACCGCCGTCTGTCAGGCATTTCCTGCATTCAGGAGTTACGGCCGCTGCGCAGCCGAGCGGGAGCAAGCTCCCTCGCCACTGTGCTGTCACACCCCCTTCATCCCCCCTGACTAAGGTTGCCTTTTGACCATTGTCAGGGAGTCACCATGAGCGAGTTCAACCTCGGCCGTCGTCGGATCATGCAAATCGCCGGGGCGGGGCTGTTGCTGCCGAGTCTGGCACCGGCGGTGATTGCATCGGTCAAGGATCGGCCGCAGCTCACCGATGGGGTGCAGTCCGGGGATCTGCTGGGGGACAAGGCGATGATCTGGAGCCGCACCGATCGCCCGGCGCGGATGGTGGTGGAGTGGGACACGCGAAGCATGTTCAGTAACCCTCGGCGTTTCATCTCGCCCCTGGCCGATGCGCGCACGGATTTCACGGCGCGGGTGGAGTTGACCGGGTTGCCGGCCGATCAGGCGATCTTCTATCGGGTGAGGTTCGAGGACGCGCAATCCGGTGCGGCCAGTGAGCCGTGGTTCGGCCATTTGCGCAGTGCGCCGTCGCAACGCCGGGACATCCGCTTTGTCTGGAGCGGCGACACGGTGGGCCAGGGCTTCGGCATCAACCCGGACATTGGCGGCATGCGTATCTATGAGGCCATGCGCCTGCGCCTGCCGGACTTTTTTATCCACAGCGGCGACACCATCTACGCCGACGGCCCGGTGCCGGCGCAGTTGACCGTGGAGGATGGGCGTATCTGGCGCAATATCACCACCGAGGCCAAGAGCAAGGTGGCCGAAACCCTGGACGAGTATCGGGGCAATTACCGCTACAACCTGATGGACGACAACCTGCGGCGCTTCAATGTCGAGGTGCCGCAGATCTGGCAGTGGGACGACCATGAGGTGGTCAACAACTGGTCGCCCGGCAAGCAGTTGGACGAGCGCTATGTGGTCAAGGACATCCAGACCCTGGTGGGCCGCGCGCGTCAGGCGTGGCTGGAGTATGCGCCGATGCGCCGGCAGAGCGCCGATGGTGGTGGGCGGATTTACCGCAAGCTCAGTTATGGACCTTTGCTGGATGTGTTCGTGCTGGACATGCGCAGTTATCGCGGCGCCAACGATGACAACCTCGGGGGTGAGAAGCCCTTCCTGGGCTGTGAGCAGTTGGACTGGCTCAAGCGTGAACTCAAGGATTCCCTGGCCCAGTGGAAAGTGGTGGCAGCGGACATGCCGATTGGCCTGGGTGTGCCGGATGGCGAGGTCAGCCCGGGAGTGGCGCGCTGGGAAGCGATTGCCAACGGCGACCCAGGACCGGCCCAGGGGCGTGAGCTGGAGATTGCCGAATTGCTGGCGCACCTGCGCAAGCATCAGGTGCGCAACCATGTGTGGCTGACGGCGGATGTGCATTACTGCGCGGCCCACCATTACCACCCGGATCGCGCGGCGTTCCAGGATTTCGAGCCGTTCTGGGAGTTTGTCGCCGGCCCCCTGAATGCCGGGAGTTTCGGGCCCAATGTGCTGGACAAGACCTTCGGCCCGGAAGTGGTATTTCAGAAGGCGCCACCCGCGCAGAACACCTCGCCCTTTGCCGGCTTTCAATTCTTTGGCGAGGTGCAGATCGACGGGCAGAGCGCCGAGTTGAGCGTGATCCTGCGGGACCTGGATGGCCTGGCGGTGTACGAGCAAAAACTGCAGCTGGTGTAAGCCTCCCCGACCACACCACGCCCCGTAGGAGCCGGCTTGCCGGCGAATGGGCCCTTGAGCCTTGCGCTATCGGGGCGGGCGCTTTCGCTGGCAAGCCAGCTCCTACGGAGGTGGGGGGGCCGCGCGGTCGGGGTAGGAGCCGGCTTGCCGGCGAACGGGCCCTTGAGCCTTGCGCTATCGGGGCGGGCGCTTTCGCTGGCAAGCCAGCTCCTACGGAGGTTGGGGGGACGCGCGGTCGGTGTAGGAGCCGGCTTGCCGGCGAATGGGCCCTTGAGCCTTGCGCTATCCGGGCGGGCGCTTTCGCTGGCAAGCCAGCTCCTACGGAGGTGGGGGGACGCACGGTCGGGGTAGGAGCCGGCTTGCCGGCGAAGCGTTCGGCTCAGTAAACGTCGCGGCGGTAGCGTCCCTGTTCGATCAGGCGTTCGACCTGGTCGGCGCCCAGCACCTCGTCGAGCACCTGGTCTACCCCCGAAGCCATGCCCTGCAAGCTGCCGCAGATGTAGATCGCGGCGCCATCGGCCAGCCATTTCTTCAGTTCGTCGGCCGCTTGGCGCAGGCGATCCTGGACGTAGACCTTCTCGGCCTGATCCCGCGAGAAGGCCAGGTCCAGGCGGCTCAGGTCGCCACGGGTGCGCCATTCCTGCAGTTCGTCCTTGAAGTAGAAATCATGCTCGGCGTTGCGCTCGCCAAAGATCAGCCAGTTGCGTTGCTGGCCGTCGGCGATGCGTGCCTTGAGCAAGCTGCGCAGGCCCGCTAACCCGGTGCCGTTGCCCAGCAGAATCAGTGGGCGAGGTTCGGCCGGCAGGTGGAAGCCGCTGTTGCGCCGCACCCGCAGGCTGATGCTCGAACCCACCGCGACATGTTCGGTGAGCCAGCCGGAACCAATGCCCAGGCTGCCGTCAGGGTGGCATTCCTGACGTACCAGCAACTCCAGGCAACCATCGGCGGCAATCGAGGCGATGGAGTATTCGCGCATGTTCAAGGGCACCAGGGCGTCCACCAGGGCCTGGGCGTGCAGGCCGATCAAATGAGCGCGGTTTTCCGGGAGCTGGCGGCTGCCCAGGGCCTGTTCGAGGCTTTCCTGCAGGCCATCCAGTTGCACCGGGGTGCTGCCGGAAAGGCCCAGGCCCGCGAGGAAATCCGCCACCGCGCCACGGCTGTTGCGCGGCATCACTTCCACCAGATCCCCGGCCAGCCAGCCGCTGGCGCTAGGGGCCTGCAGTTGCAGCAGGTAGACCCCGGAGCCGCTGCTCTCGGGGTTGAGCAGGCGGCGGCTGGTCAAGGTCCAGTTGTCGAAGGCCGGGGCCTGCCACAGGTCCACCGGTGCATGGCCGGTGAGTTGCCCCAGTTGCTGCTGCCAATGACGCAGGGCGTAGCTGTCGCCGCTGTCCACTTCGATGGGGGCGAACAGGGTGCTGGCGCCCTGGTTCGCCAGCCAGTCGTGCAGGCGCCGGGCAAAACCGCAGAAGTGCGGGTACTGGCGGTCGCCCAGGCCGAGCACGGCGTATTCCAGGCTCGGCAGCGACAGCTCGCGGCCCAGCAGTTTGCGCTCGAAGCCGCGGGCACTGTCCGGGGCTTCGCCGTCGCCAAAGGTGCTGACCACGAACAGCGCACGCTGGGCACCACGCAAGTCCTGTTCACCGAAGTTGCCCAGGGGCAGGACGCGGGCGGCGATCCCCGCGCTGTGCAGTTGCCCGGCGGTCTGCCAGGCCAGTTGTTCGGCAAAACCGCTCTGGCTGGCGAAGCCGATCAGCCACGCCGAACCGTCGTTGGCGGCACTTTCCAGGCCCTGGCGTGCGTCCTTGATCTGGCGCTTCTTGCGCCGGCGATCCAGGTACAGCAGCCAGCCGGTGATGAAGAACAGCGGCATGCTCAGTGAGGCCAGGGTCAGGACGATGCGCCCGATCAGGCCGAAGTAGCTGCCCACGTGCAGGGCGTAGACGCTGGTGAGCAGTTGCGCCTTGAGGCTCTGCTCGGCATAGCGCTCATGACGGCTGATAACCCCGGTGACGGGGTCCAGGGTCAGCTGGTTCAGGGCGCGATCGTGGGGCGAACCTTTGAGCAGGTAGAACACCGTCGCTGGCTGCCCGGCCACCGGCGGCATGCGGATGTTGTAGGCGCTGAGGTCCTTGCCGGCGGCGCTGTAGATGCTGCTCCACAAGGCGTTGTAGTCCGCCACCGGGGCCGGACCCTTGGGCGGCGGGCCACCGCGCCCACCGCGCTGGCGTTCACTGTGTGGCGAGTCGGAGAGCAGCTTGGTCAGGCCTTCCCGATACCAGTCGTAGGACCAGTACAGGCCGGTGAGGGCGAACAGCAGGTAGAACAGCAGGCACCAGGTGCCGAACACCGCGTGCAGGTCCCAGTTGAAGCCGCGGCCTTTCTTGGCCCAGTCCAGGGTCAGCCATACCCGCCAGTTGCCAACCTGGCGCGGCCAACGCAGGTACAGCCCGGACAGGCAGAAGAAGATCAGGATCAGGGTGCAGGCACCGGTGATCTGCCGGCCGGTGTCGCCGATGGCCAGGAAGCGGTGCAGTTGCAGCATGAAGCCGAAGAAGTCCTGGCCGACCGCGTCACCCAGGAGCTCGCCGGTGTAGGGATCGAAGTAGCGCATCTGGCCGCGACGCTCCCCCGGCGGCGGGGTGAAGAATACCCGCGCAGCGTTGTCGCTGTCGGTTTCCACCCACAGCATGGACACGTTCTTGCCTGCGGCGGCCTGGATTTTGTCCACCAGTTCGGCGGGCGGCAGCACCCCGGCCGGGAGCGGGTCGACTTGCAGCGCCGAAGGATTGAGGGCGCGCAGGATCTCGTCCTGGAACGACACTGTCGCCCCGGTGATGCCCATCAGGGCCAGGACCAGCCCCGCGCTGATGCCGAAGAACCAGTGCAGCTGGAACAGGGTTTTCTTCAACACGTCACTCGCCTTGTTCGTCCAGAGAGAGAAAACACGGCGCGCATTATGCCGTGCGTTGTCGAGAAGCATTCGTTTTTACACGCAAAAGCCCCAGGCACTCGAATGCGTGGGGCTTTTGCGCCCGTGGCCGGGGCCACAGGTGGGTGTTGTGCGGGATCAGAAGTGGAAGTTGGCACTCATCAGCGCGGTACGGCCGGCGGCCTGGTTGGCGAAGTGCGCCGAGTAGGCCTTGTCGTAGTAGGTCTTGTCGGTCAGGTTCTGCACGTTCAACTGCAGGTCGACGTTCTTGGTCAGCTTGTAGCTGGCCATGGCGTCGTAGCGGGTGTAGGACGGTACGTACACGGTGTTGCCAGTGTCGCCGTAGACCTCGTCGACATAGAACGCACCGCCACCAACGGTGAATTTCGGGGTGATGGCGTAGGTGCTCCACAGGCTGAAACTGTTCTTCGGCGTGTTGGGCATTTCATTGCCTTTGGCCGAGGCGGCACCGGCGGTGATCACCCCGTTGCGACCGGTCAAGCCTGGGTCCACCAGTTCGCTCTTGAGGTAGCTGTAGCCAGCGAAGACTTGCCACTTGTCGGTGATCTTGCCGCTGGCGCCCAGTTCCAGGCCATCGACGCGGGATTCACCGGCGTTCTGGTAGGTCAGTGCGTCGACCAGGACCCGGGTGTTTTTCTTCTCGGTGCGAAATACCGCCGCGGTGAGGGACAGGCGGTCGTTGAGCACGTTCCACTTGGTGCCCAGCTCGTAGTTGACCGTTTCTTCAGGCTGCAGATCGCTGGTGCTGGCGCCGGCGGCCAGGGGGTTGCCCTCTGCGCCTTCACCCACCAGGGCGCCGGGCGGGGTGGCCGAGGTGGCGTAGGAGGCATAGACGCTGCCGTTTTCCATCGGCTTCCAGACCAGGCCGGCCTGCCAGTTCCAGAACTGGCTGTCGTTCTTGAGCTTGGTGCGGCCCGTGGCGGCGTTGGTGTTGGCCACGGTGTCGAAAGTGTCGTAGCGCAGGCCCAGGTTCAACAGCCATTGCGGGTCCAGCTCGATGGTGTCGAAGACGTAGGCGGCGCGGCTGGTGGCCTTGGTGTTGGTGCCGTAGTAGTTGCGGGCAACGCTGCCGGTCCAGGCATCATCCGGGTTCGGATTGCCCAGGGAGGTGCAACTGCCACCGCTGTTGCCGACCTTGTTCGGGGTGCAGGTCGGGTTGCTGTTAGGCGTGACGGTGTAGCTGCTGACCCGGGTTTCTTCCCCGGTGAACTCAAGCCCGGTGGAGTAGCTGTGCTTGAAACCCAGCGCCTGGAACTCGCCAAACAGATCGGTCTGGTTGGTGGTGGTCTCGGTTGTGGAGACTCGCGAGTTGGCCCGGCGCCATACGGTGCCGAACTGGTTGACGTTGTGTTGGCTGTCGTCCGGTTGGGTGAGGATGTAGTCCTGGCCGGTGCTGCCATGACGCAGGGTATTTTTCAGCGTCATGTTGTCATTCAGGTCGTGTTCGATGGAGAAGGTGCTGATGTCCGCACGGGTCTTGCGGAAGTCACGGTCCTTCAGGCCGTAGAAGTTGCTGCTATCGCCGCCATCGGTGGGTTTGTCGTGGATGTGCGCGGCCTTGGGGGCTTTTGAGCTGTAGCCATAGGGAATGCCCGAATCCGGCAGGTCATCGCTTTCCATGTGGTAGTAGCTGACGTTGACCCGGGTCGGGGTGCCCAGGCCGAAGGTCAGCGAGGGGGCCACGCCCCAACGGTCGTAATTGACGGCGTCGCGGCCTGCCACATTCTGTTCGTGGCTCATCAGGTTCAGACGGAACGCGGCACCCTCGAGGAACTGCCGGTTGACGTCCAGGGTGTAGCGTCGGGTCTGGTCGGAACCGTAGGTGAAACCGCCATTGAGGAAGTCTTGCTGCTTGGGCATCTTGCTGGTCAGGTTCAGGCTGCCACCGGCCGAGCCACGCCCACCGAAGGCGGAGTTCGGGCCTTTGCTCACTTCAATGGTTTCGATGTCGAAGATCTCACGGCTCTGGCCGCCAGTGTCACGCACACCGTCTAGATAGGTATCGCCCTGGGCGTCGAAACCACGAATGAACGGACGGTCACCTTGAGGGTTGCCACCTTCACCGGCACCAAAGGTGATGCCGGGTACTGTGCGCAGCGCATCTTGCAGGGAGGTGGCAGCGGTGTCCTTGAGGACTTGCTGAGGAACCACCGTGACCGAACGCGGTGTATCCACCAGCGGGGCGGTGTATTTCTGCGAGGACGCTTTTTCGACCTGGTAGGAGGTGTTGTCCTGGGCCTCACCGCTAATGCTGGTGGCATCCAGGGCAATGGCCTTGCCCGCGGTCTTTTGCTGGGTGTCTTCAGCAGCCTGGACCATATGGCCCGCAGAGCCGGCGCTGAGCGCTACGCCAATGGCGGAGGCCAGCAGGCGCGGTGAGCTGACAGCGGATGGTGGTTGTTGGCGTGACATGGTGGTTCCCCTCCCCAAGGATTTGAGGTCGCGGAATATAGGGGAAAGAAACAATCGTTATCAATTGCGAAACGTTACTATTCGCAATGAATTTACAATCTTTACAATTTATCCTTACGGTTTTTTCGCGCTCATTCGTCATCGGGTTTTACACAGTCAATAAGAATCAATATCATTGGCGACCTTTTCGCTGCTCAGGTATCTGGCCATGTTGCTGCACATCCCCGGCGTGTTCACCCGTGATGAAGTGGGGCGCATCCGTGAAGCCCTGGAACAGGCGGACTGGGCGGATGGCAAGATCACCGCCGGTTACCAGTCGGCCAAGGCCAAGCACAACCTGCAGTTGCCCGAGGGCCACCCGCTGGCTCAGGAAATCGGTGCGGCGATGCTCGAACGCTTGTGGCAGAACCCGCTGTTCATGTCCGCCGCCCTGCCGCACAAGGTGTTCCCGCCGCTGATCAACTGCTACACCGCCGGCGGCAGTTTCGACTTCCATATCGACAACGCCGTGCGTCAGCCCAAGGGCAGCCCGGAGCGGGTGCGCACCGATCTGTCGTCGACCCTGTTCTTCAGCGACCCCGAGGACTATGACGGCGGCGAGCTGGAGATTCAGGACACCTATGGCCTGCAGCGGGTCAAGCTGCCGGCGGGGGATCTGGTGCTGTACCCCGGCACCAGCCTGCACAAGGTCAACCCGGTGACCCGCGGCGCCCGCTACGCCTCGTTCTTCTGGACCCAGAGCCTGGTGCGCGAGGACAGCCAGCGCGCCTTGCTGTTCGAGATGGACGGAGCGATCCAGGAACTGACCCGGGATGTGCCCGACCATCCTTCGCTGATCCGCCTGACCGGCACTTATCACAACCTGTTGCGGCGTTGGGTCGAGGTGTAGGCGGTGACTGTTCAACTTCGCCGCAAGGAAGTCCTCGATGGCGCGCAACTAAGCGCCATGCTCCAGCAGAGCCCGGCCCGCGCGGCCCAGGCGATCCTGGTGGCCGCTGGCGAGGGCCTGGTGGAAGCCCAGGCGCTGCTGGGGCAGATCCTCCTCGACGGCCATGGCATCCAGCAGGACCAGGCCCTGGCCTTGCGCTGGTTCGAGATCGCCGCCCAAGGCGGTCACCTGATGGCCCGCAACATGCTTGGGCGCTGCCATGAACACGGCTGGGGCTGCCCGGCGGATGCCGCCCGCGCTGCCGGGCACTATCGATTGGCCGCCGAAGCGGGGCTGGATTGGGGCCTGTACAACTACGCCAACCTGTTGGCCACCGGCCGTGGCGTGGTGCAGAACCATGCCTTGGCCCTGGCCTGCTACCGCCGCGCGGCGGACCTTGGCCATGCCAAATCGATGAACCTGCTGGGGCGTTACCTGGAAGAAGGGCTGGTGTGCCCGGCCGACCCCGAAGCCGCGCGGGACTGGTATCGGCGTTCAGCCGAGGGCGGAGATTTCCGTGGGCAGTTCAGCTATGCCGCGGTACTGGCCGATGCCGGGCGGATCGACGAAGCGGTGGATTGGCTGAAACAGGCCCTGGCGGGCGGCAATCTGAATTTCCTGCGAGTGGCTTGCGCCGCCTTGCTCAATGCCACGCACCCAAGGATTCGCGAACTGGCCCTGGCCTATCAGCGGCGTGCGGTGGAGCTGGACGATGCACCGTGACCTGTAGGAGCTGGCTTGCCGGCGAAGGGCTCAGACCCAGGCAATGGGGCGTCTGCATTTCGCGAGCAAGCTCGCTCCTACGGGCGGATGTGTATTCGGATACAGAAAAGCCCATGACAGGTCATGGGCTTTTTCTTGCCGCTTGCCGCTAGCAGCTAGGCACTGCCGTTAAACGTAGAAGGCCTTCAGCGGCGGGAAGCCGTTGAATTCCACCGCGCTGTAGCTGGTGGTGTAGGCGCCGGTGGACAGCCAGTACAGGCGGTCGCCGATGGCCAGGTTCAGCGGCAGGCCGTACTTGTAGTTTTCGTACATGATGTCGGCGCTGTCGCAGGTCGGGCCGGCGATCACCACTTCTTCCACTTCACCTTTCTTCTCGGTCCAGATCGGGAACTTGATCGACTCGTCCATGGTTTCGATCAGGCCGGAGAATTTGCCCACGTCGGTGTAGACCCAGCGCTCCACGGCGGTGCGGGATTTGCGTGCCACCAGCACCACTTCGCTGACCAGGATGCCGGCGTTGGCGATCAGCGAACGGCCCGGCTCCAGGATGATTTCCGGCAGGTCGTCGCCGAAGTCTTCCTTGAGGAAGCGGATGATCTCCTCGGCGTAGGTTTCCAGGCTGTTGGTGCGGGTGATGTAGTTGGCCGGGAAGCCGCCGCCCATGTTGATCAGCTTGAGTTCGATGCCGTCTTCTTCCTTCAGGCGTTCGAAGATCACCTTGACCTTGGCGATCGCCGCGTCCCAGACGCTGATGTCGCGCTGTTGCGAACCGACGTGGAAGGACACGCCATAAGGCACCAGGCCCAGGTCGCGGGCGAGGATCAGCAGGTCCATGGCCATGTCGGTCTGGCAGCCGAATTTGCGCGACAGCGGCCAGTCGGCGGTGGTGGAACCTTCGGTGAGGATGCGCACGTAGACTTTCGAGCCCGGGGCGGCCTTGGCGATGTTGCGCAGGTCGGCTTCGGAGTCGGTGGCATACAGACGCACGCCCTTCTCATAGAAGTAGCGGATGTCCTTGGACTTCTTGATGGTGTTGCCGTAGCTGATGTTGGCCGGGTTGACGCCGCGGCTCAGCACTTTGTCCAGCTCGTAGATCGAGGCGATGTCGAAGCTGGAGCCTTTTTCGTGCAGCAGGTCGATGATCTCGACGGCCGGGTTGGCCTTGACCGCGTAGTAGACCTTGGCGAATTCGAAACCGGCGCGCAGGTCATCGTAGGCCTGGGCGATCATCTGGGTGTCGATGACCACGAATGGGGTTTCTTGCTTGTCGGCGAACGCCTTCATTTTCTGAAAGGTGTCGCGCGCAAAATAGTCTTCGACGTTAATCGACATGCGTTGGGAGCTCCTGATGGCAAACGTTGCTAATCAATGGGTGTAAGGCTGTGCCGTGAGGCGCAGCCTTGTGAACGTCCTCCGTATCCCCACTTTGGTTCGCCTACTTCCCAAGGCATGTCGCCGAAAGCAAAAAGGCCATGGGCTATCTGCCCTTGGCCTTGCTGTCTCGTCGTCAGTACTTGAGCCGGATGGATCGTTTCCAGCATGGACGTTCGGCGCGAACTTTAGGCGGTGAGGGGCCTGAGATCAACAAAAAATGTCGCGTTTTTGCACTTGTCTGACGTGCGTTAACGACACCTCTCTTTGTAGCCGACACAGATGACGGGCAGATGTTCCCGAAGAATTGGCCAGTGTTAAAAATACCTGCACGTTCGCCGCCTTTGCCTGCTTGATCGCGGTAAACAACGAAGGCATCAACATCGGCGATGTTGCCTGCGAAACGCTTCGTCAGAGGGCTTTTTTGACCATTACGGCCCCTCCTTGAAGAGGTTGCGACAGGGCCGAGTGTTCATATTTCTTGCCGCCCTCTGTAGGAGCCGGCTTGCCGGCGAAGACGCCCTTGAATCTTGTGCAGTTCTGGCGGGCGTTTTCGCGGGCAAGCCCGCTCCTACGGGGGAGGGCTGAACCTGTCAGGCAGGCGCCGTCTCCGCCGGGGAAACGATGCTGGTCTTGGCCCCGCGCGAGCGACCCGAACTCAGGTAAGCGGCAATCGATTCTTGTGTCACCTCGCCCAGGAATACCCGTTCGGCATCCAGCACCGGCAGCCACGAACGGTTGAACTCGTACATGCGCGACAGCAGGATCCGCAGGTGTTCGTCGTAGGCGGCCGTGGCGTTGAACTCGCGCAGGAACTGGGCGCAGGTGCCGGTCTGACGGTACAGGTCGCGACGACGTACATAGCCCAGGGCCTTGTTCTCGGCGCAGGTCACCACCACATGGCGGCGGTCGTGTTCGTCCATCAGGTCCAGGGCTTCGGCCACCGGGGTTTCCGGGCTCACCGACGGGGCGTTGTCCGCCGCGTCTTCGGCCTTCACCAGCAACAGGCGCTTGAGGGTGCTGTCCTGGCCGACGAAGTTGCTGACGAAATCGTCTGCCGGGTGCGCCAGCAGGGTGTCCGGGTGGTCGATCTGTAGCAGCTTGCCGGCGCGGAAGATGGCGATCTTGTCCCCCAGCTTGATGGCTTCGTCGATGTCGTGGCTGACCATGATCACGGTCTTGTTCAGCGCCCGCTGCATCTCGAAGAACTCGTTCTGGATCATCTCGCGGTTGATCGGGTCCACCGCGCCGAAGGGCTCGTCCATCAGCAGCAGCGGGGCGTCCGCCGCCAGGGCGCGGATCACCCCGATACGCTGCTGCTGGCCGCCGGACAGCTCCCGCGGATAGCGGTGCAGGTACTGCTTGGGTTCGAGCTTGATCATGCTCATCAGCTCGCGGGCGCGGTCGTGGCATTGCTGCTTGTCCCAGCCCAGCAGCTTGGGGACCACCACGATGTTTTCCTCGATGGTCATGTTGGGGAACAGGCCGATCTGCTGGATCACGTAGCCGATGTTGCGGCGCAGGGTCACTTCATCCAGATCGGTGGTGTCTTCGCCATTGATCAGCACCTTGCCCGAGGTGGGCATGATCAGGCGGTTGATCATTTTCAGCGTGGTGCTTTTGCCGCAGCCAGATGGCCCGAGGAACACGCAGATCTCGCCTTCATTGACGGTCAGGCTTACGGAGTCAACGGCGGTGATGGTCTTGCCGTTGCTTTGGAAGGTCTTGGTCAGGTTTTGAAGTTCGATCATTTCTGGAGTCCTTTTGGAGTCAGCGAGCGTTGCAGCCATTGCAGAAGCAGGTCGGCGAAGATGGCCAGGAGACTGACCAGCACCGCGCCGACAATCAGCATCGACATGTCGCTGCGGCTGATGGAAGCAAGAATGAGTACGCCCAGGCCGCCGGCGCCGATGGTGGCGGCGATGGTCATGACGCCGATGTTCATCACCACGGCGGTGCGCACCCCGGCGAGGATCACGGGCACCGCGATCGGCAGCTCGACCATGCGCAGGCGCTGGCCGAAGGTCATGCCGATGCCGCGGGCGGCTTCGCGGATACCCGGCTCGACACCGGTCAGCGCCAGGTAGGTGTTGCGCATGATCGGCAGCAGGGAATAGAGGAACACCGCGGTGATGGCCGGCAGCGGTCCCAGGCCCTGGCCGAACTTGGAGTAGAATGCGGATTTCGGTGAACGTGACCGAGCGTTTCGCTAATACGTGACCGGTGCTTCCACCCCGGTTGCGCGGGTTCTGGATTGTAATCGCATCGGTCACGATGCGGCTTGTTCCTCGGCTTTTTTTCGGCGCAGCGACTCGCCTTTCATCGTCAGTCGGTAGGCGTTGTGCACCAGGCGGTCGAGGATGGCATCGGCCAGGGTCGGGTCGTTGATCCAGCCGTGCCAGTGCTCGATGGGCAGTTGGCTCGTCAGGATGGTGGAGCGGCTGCCAGCGCGGTCGTCGATCACCTCCAGCAGGTCATGCCGGGCTCCTTCCTCCAGCGGGGCTAGCGCCCAGTCGTCCAGCACCAGGACGTCGACCTTTGCCAGCTGTTGCAGGGTACGGCCGAAGCTGCCGTCGCCATGAGCGATGCGCAGTTGTTCCAGCAGGCGCGGGGTGCGCAGGTACAGGGTGCTATAGCCCTGGCGGCAGGCCTGGTTGCCCAGGGCGCAGGCCAGCCAGGTTTTGCCGGCACCGGTCGGGCCGGTCAGCAGCAGGTTGTGCTGCTGGCGGATCCAGTCGCCACTGGCCAGGGTGGCGATCAGACGCTCGTCCAGGGCGCGTCCGGTGCGGCGGTCGAGATCTTCCAGGCAGGCGTTGGCGTACTTGAGCTTGGCCTTCTTGCGCAGCCGTACCAGGCGCTGGTTGTCACGCCAGGCCAGTTCGCGGTCGAGCAGTAGGCCGAGGCGTTCATCGAAGCTCAGGCTGTGGCTGGCCGGCAGCGTCCATTGCTCTTCCAGGGCGCGGGCCATGCCGTCCAGGCGTAGCTGGTGCAGTTGATTCAGGGTGTGTTGCGGCATCATCGAACAGCTCCTGTTGCGGGGGTTGGTAGTAGTCGGCGCCACGGACGTTCTCGTGGTCGCCGGGTAAGGTCGTTTCGGCGGCACGCTGGGGCAGCGGCTGTTGATCCAGGCCTTGCTGGAGCAGGTTGCGCACGCTGCGCCCGGTGAAGGCGCGCAGGTGTACGGCACGTTCGGCAGCGGCTTCCAGGCGTGCATTGCCATAGCGCCGGGCCAGCGAGAGCAGGCCGAGGCAGGCGCGGTAGCCCATCTCCGGGTGCGGCTTGTGGGTCAGTTGGTGATCGATCAGTTGGCGCGTGTAGGGGCCGATCCGCGCGCCCCAGTCGAGCAGGCGTTGTGGCGTCCATTCGCGATGCGCCTGGTGCGCCGCGGGCATGTGCTCGCGCTGGGTACTGTAAGCGCCGCGTCGCCCCAGCAGCAGGTGGCTGGCCACCCGCCGGTTGCCATGCAGCACTTCCAGGGTGTGTGCCGTCAGTCGCACGTCCACGTTCTGCCGGGCCAGGGCGGAGGGCACGCTGTAGAAGCTGCCATTGACCTCGATGTGGTAGTCGATGCTGACCTTGCAGCGCTTGAAGGTGGCGACCTCGTAGGGATGCACCGGCAGCGCTCGCAAGGCCGGGCGATCCAGGCGCTCGAACCAGTCGCGCCGGCAGCCATCGAGCCGCTTGAACGGGCGCCGATTCAGATCCTCCAGCAGCTCGGCGATGGCCTGGTTAAGCGCATGCAGGCTGAAGAACTGCCGATGGCGCAGCCGCGCCATGATCCAGCGCTCGACCACCTGCACCGCCACCTCGGCCTTGGCCTTGTCCTGAGGCTTGCGTGGCCGTGCCGGCAGGATCACCGTCTGGTAATGACGCGCGCACTCCAGCGTGGCCCGGTTCAGGCCCGGCTCGTAGCGATCCGGCTGGGCGACCAGGGCGCGCGGATTGTCCGGCACAACCATTTCCGGCACGCCGCCAAAGTAGGTCAGAGCCTGGCCCAGCGAGGTCAGCCAGTCCACCTGGGTTTCGCCTGGCGTCGCGCAGGCATAGGTGTAATTCGAGGCGCCCAGGGCGGCGACGAAGATGTGCGCCCGGCGCACTTCGCCGGTGGCCGGGTCGACCACCGGCAGCGTCGGCCCGGCATAGTCGATGAATAGCTTCTCGCCCGCACGGTGCAGCTGACGCATCGAACGTTTGAGCGTCTGGGCGTAGCGCCGGTAGTGCTCGACGAACTGGGTGTAGCGGTAGGTCGGCTGGCCCGCATGCGCGGCGAGATATTCCTCCCACAGCAGCTGCAAGGTCACGCCCTTGCGTCGCAACTCGCGGTGGATGCTCAGCACATCGGGCAGCACTCGCTCACCGCGCGGCTTGTTCGTCGACGTCGGTGCAAACAAGGCGGCCGCCAGCGCGGCCTCGTCCATGGCCACCAGCGCCGGCCAGTCCAGCCCGGCCACCCGCGCCGCCGCGATGTACTTGCTAACCACGCCCTTGGACAGCTGCAAGGCACGGGCAATCTTCTCGTGGGACAAGCCGGCCTCAAACTTGAGGCGCAGACATTCTTTGATGTTTCGCATGGCTACTCGCGGCGCCGCCATCTTCCTCTCCCGAAATCGGTCGAGGATGGCGGCGCATCAGGTCATGCGCAACGAAGGGGAAGGCTTTCGCTAAGTCGTGACCGGCGATTTCGGTAAGCCGTGACCACCTGTTTCGGAACAGGCGGAAAATCGGTCACGTTGCTACCGAAATGAGCGGTCACGCGTTAGCGAAATGACCGGTCACGATCAACCGAAACGGCCGGTCACGGTGCTCCGAAATCCGCAGTAGAACGGCAGCAGCAGGCCGAACAGGGCGATGGACGGAATGGTCAGCAGCACGGTGGCGCTGGCCTGCAACGGGCCGGCCAGGGTCGGGAAGCGGGTCATCAGGATGCCCAGGGGCACGCCGATGACTATGGCCAGGGTCACGGCGATGCCCACCAGGGTGATGTGCTGCCAGGTCAGGTGCAGGACCTGGGCCCAATCGAGATGGGAAAAGGCGTTCAAGAATTCCATGTCTTCTCCTCTCTATCAGTGGTTGAGCGGATGCTGGCGCAGGAAATCTGCAGCCACGGCGGCGGGGCTTTCGTGATCGACGTCGACCCGTGCATTCAGCTGGCGCATGGTTTCGTCATCGAACAGCGCCGCCAGCGGCTTGAGGTCTGCGGCCAGTTGCGGGTGGGCGTCGAGGTATGCCTGGCGCACCACGGGGGCTGCGGTGTAGTCCGGGAAGTAGTGCTTGTCGTCCTCCAGCAGCTTGAGCTTGAAGGCGTTGAGCCGACCGTCGGTGGTATAGACCAGGCCGGCAAACACCTGGCCGTTGCGCAGGGCGGTGTAGACCAGGCCGGCATCCATCTGCCGGGTGTTCTGGCGGGTCAGGTTCATGTCGTACAGCTTGACCATGCCGGCCAGGCCGTCGGAGCGGTTGGCGAACTCGGTGTCCAGGGCCACCAGGCGGTTTTCCCTGGAGTCTGCGGCCAGGGCTCGGGTCAGGTCGCTGATGCTGTTGATCTCGGGGTGGGCCTTGGCCACGTTCTGCGGCAGGGCCAGGGCGTAGGTGTTGCTGAACTTGGACGGCGCCAACCAGACCAGGCCTTTTTTTGCGTCGAGCTCTTTGACTCGGGCGTAGGACTGCTGGCTGTCGAGTTTCTCGTCGATGTGGTTGTAGGCCACCAGCGACACCCCGGTGTATTCCCAGATCAGGTCCAGTTGCCCGCTTTCCTGGGCGCTGCGGGCCAGGTTGCTGCCCAGGCCACCGGTGACGCGGGTGTCGTAACCCTTGCTGCGCAGGTATTGGGAGGTGATTTCCGCCAGCAGGGTCTGTTCGGTGAAGACCCGGGCACCGATGCGGATCAGTGGTTTTTCCGCGGCTTGCACCCACCCGGCGAAAAGCAGGAGGCAGCCGAGTATCAGGCTTGTTTTTTTCATGTTCATTCCTTGGCGCTTACGGACTTAGGACGGGCGCAGACCACGTTCCAGCCAGAGGCGGCTGGCCAGGGTGACCAGACCGTCGAGGAGCAAGGCCAGCAGCGCGGTACAGGCGGCGCCGAGCAGCAATTGCGGCTGATTGTTCAGGGCGATGCCGGGGAAGATCAGGCTGCCCAGGCTGTTGGCGCCGATCAGGAAGGCCAGGGGCGCGGTGCCGACGTTGATCGCCAGGGCTACCCGCACGCCACCGATGATGATCGGCACGGCATTGGGCAATTCGACTTTCCACAGCACCTGGCGCGGGGTCATGCCGATGCCGACCGCAGCTTCCTTGAGGGAACCCTGGACGTTTTTCAGGCCTTCGTAGGTGTTGCGCACGATGGGCAGCAGGGAGGCGAGGAACAGAGCGAAGATGGCCGGGCCGCTGCCGATGCCGAAAATCCCCAGGGCGATGGCCAGGACGGCCAGAGGGGGGACGGTGTTACCGATGTTGAACACTTGCATGAAGCGTTCGGCGCGTCCGACCATGCTCGGGCGGCTGAGGAGGATGCCGGCGGGGATACCCACTAGCAGTGCGGCGAGCATGGACGCCAGGACCAGGAACAGATGAGCTTGCAGGTAGAACAGTAGATCGTCGCGGTAGTGTTCGATCGTCGTGATGCCGATCCAGTGGACCAGCAGGGCCAGGAGGGCGATCACCGCAACCCCTCCTATCAGCCCTTTGCCATAGCGAATAGCCACAGGCGGACTCCTTTTGTCGGTCGGCGGGCACTTTCCCGTGTGGCAGGGCCATTCCTGGCTGCCGGGACAGTGCGCGCGAAAAGCAGCTCGTCGAGCGCCGGCAAAGCAGCGGGTGAACGAGCCATGAGCGCAGCTTCGTCAAGCTAACTTGCTGATATTTCAGCCCCTGACGACAGTGCGTGACAGGGGAGTGGACGTCTCCGGGTTTTAAAAGGTTCCATAATTGGCAGCATATAGCCACCGTTCATCTGCCGCGCGGTGGCGTCGGCGACGGGGGCAGCGGTGGCCCGCAAGGCTTTGTCTGGGCTATAATCTGCGCCCTTTTTTGATCACCGCCAGGCGATTTCCCATGACCCAACAGGCCGCCGAAGTCGCGAAACGCCGCACTTTCGCCATTATATCCCACCCGGATGCGGGTAAGACCACCATCACCGAGAAGCTGTTGCTGATGGGCAAGGCCATTGCGGTGGCGGGTACGGTCAAATCGCGTAAGTCCGACCGCCATGCCACTTCCGACTGGATGGAAATGGAGAAGCAGCGGGGTATCTCCATCACCACGTCGGTCATGCAGTTCCCCTATCGCGATCACATGATCAACCTGCTGGACACCCCGGGCCACGAAGACTTCTCGGAAGACACCTACCGCACCCTGACCGCGGTGGACTCGGCATTGATGGTGCTCGACGGCGGTAAGGGCGTTGAGCCCCGGACCATCGCCCTGATGGACGTCTGCCGCCTGCGCGACACGCCCATCGTCAGCTTCATCAACAAACTCGACCGCGACATTCGCGACCCGATCGAGCTGCTGGATGAAATCGAAGCGGTGCTGAAGATCAAGGCCGCGCCGATCACCTGGCCGATTGGCTGCTACCGCGACTTCAAGGGCGTGTACCACCTGGCGGGCGACTACATCATTGTCTACACCCCCGGCCACGGTCATGAACGCACCGAAACCAAGATCATCGAGAAGCTCGATTCCGATGAAGCCCGTGCCCACCTGGGTGACGAGTACGAGCGTTTCATCGAGCAGCTGGAACTGGTGCAGGGCGCCTGCCACGAGTTCAACCAGCAGGAGTTCCTCGACGGTCAGCTGACCCCGGTGTTCTTCGGTACCGCCCTGGGCAACTTCGGGGTCGATCACGTGCTTGACGCCGTGGTGGACTGGGCGCCGTTGCCGCTGCCCCGTGCAGCCAACGAGCGCAGCGTGGCGCCCCAGGAAGAAAAGTTCAGCGGTTTCGTGTTCAAGATCCAGGCGAACATGGACCCCAAGCACCGCGACCGTATTGCCTTCATGCGCATCTGCTCGGGCAAGTACGAGAAGGGCATGAAGATGCGCCACGTGCGCACCGGCAAGGACGTGCGCATCGGCGACGCCCTGACCTTCTTCTCTTCCGAGCGTGAGCAACTGGAAGAAGCCTACGCCGGCGACATCATCGGTCTGCACAACCACGGCACCATCCAGATCGGCGACACCTTCACCGAAGGCGAGGCCCTGGGTTTCACTGGTATCCCGCACTTCGCCCCGGAGCTGTTCCGCCGCGTGCGCCTGAAGGACCCGCTCAAGTCCAAGCAGTTGCGCCAGGGCCTGCAACAGCTGGCCGAAGAGGGTGCTACCCAGGTGTTCTTCCCCGAGCGCAGCAACGACATCATTCTCGGCGCCGTCGGTGTGCTGCAGTTCGATGTGGTGGCCAGCCGCCTGAAGGAAGAATACAAGGTCGAATGCGCCTACGAACCGATCACCGTGTGGTCGGCTCGTTGGATCAGCTGCGACGACAAGAAGAAGCTGGAGGAGTTTTCCAACAAGGCGGTGGAAAACCTAGCCCTGGACGGCGGTGGTCACCTGACCTACCTGGCGCCGACCCGGGTCAACCTGGCGCTGATGGAAGAGCGCTGGCCGGACGTGAAATTCCGCGCCACCCGCGAACACCACTAAAGTTCGCCGGCAAGTCCCCAAGCCCCGCTGTGCAGACAGCGGGGCTTTTTGTTGCGCGCAGGATTGGCCCGCTGCCGCCCCGTAGGAGCTGGCTTGCCAGCGAAGGCGGCAGACGCTGTGGTGCATGGCTTGCGGGCCTCTTCGCCGGCAAGCCGGCTCCTACGGGGGGTGGTGTATTTCAGGGCGCGCCGTTAGTCGGAAGGGCTTGGACGGCTCGGCTATCGATAGCGGGGTGTCTGGAAAAGCCGGGGGATCGCGACTAGGTTTCAGACAGTGCTGTGGTCACTGTAAGGCAGGGCTCGCAGCCTTCGAAGATTCACCTATGAAGGGATGGAATCGACCATGAGAATTGTCCAACGCGTTGTGCTGTTGATCAAAGTGCTGGTGATGCTGTCGCTCGGAACCTCGGCGGCCTGGGCCCACAACCTGATGCAGGTGAAAGAGCCGGGCTATCAGTCGAGCCATAGCGCACCGGTGCAGATGCTTGCCAAGTCCGACTCGGAGCCGGGCGATCAAGGCCAGGGTGGCAGTTCCGGCGATGACGACCAGACCACCGATGACGGTGAAGGCGACAGCCAGGGTTAAAAGAAACCCCCAGCGACGGACTGATGCGCAATCCGTCGCCAGGGGCGGGTCGAACAAGGTTCAGGCGCTCTCGGAGATATTCGGGAGCGCCTTTTTCATGGCCGCTACAGCACGAATTGCTCGGCGTAGTGGCAAGCCACTTGCCGGTTGTCCAGCGGGCGCAGGGCCGGCTCTTGGGTGCTGCAAAGCTCGGTGGCGTAGGGGCAGCGTTTGTGGAAGGCGCAGCCGGGCGGCGGGTTCAGCGGGTTGGGCAATTCACCGACGATCTTGATCTTCGGCTTGTCCGGGTCCGGATGAATGGTCGGGGTCGCCGACAGCAGCGCCTGGGTGTAGGGGTGCAGCGGCCTCGTGTAGATATCCTCCTTGGGGCCCATTTCCACGGGGCGGCCGAGGTACATCACCAGCACCTGGTCGGCGACGTGACGCACCACTGCCAGGTTGTGGGAGATGAATACGTAGGCGGTGTTGAACTCCTGTTGCAGGTCCATGAACAGGTTCAGTACCTGGGCCTGGATCGACACGTCCAGGGCCGAGGTCGGTTCGTCCGCCACCAGCACCTTGGGTTGCAGCATCATCGCCCGGGCCAGGGCGATGCGCTGACGCTGGCCGCCGGAGAACATGTGCGGGTAGCGCTGGTAGTGCTCGGGGCGCAGGCCCACCTGTTTCATCATCGCCTGGACTTTCTCCCGGCGTTCGGCGGCCGACAGCTTGGTGTTGATCAACAGCGGCTCGGCCAGTTGGTCGCCGATCTTCTGCCGCGGGTTGAGCGAGGCATAAGGGCTCTGGAACACCATCTGCACGTCTTTGCGCAGTTGCTTGCGCTGGGCCTTGTCGGCGCCGGCGACTTCCTGGCCGGCGATTTTCAGCGAGCCGGAAGACGGCTCTTCGATCAGGGTCAGGGCCCGGGCCAGGGTGGACTTGCCGCAGCCGGACTCGCCGACCACGGCCAGGGTCTTGCCGGCTTCCAGCTCAAAGGACACACCATTGAGGGCGCGCACGGTGGCATGGCCCTTGAACAGGCCTCGGGACACTTCGTAGTGACGGGTCAGGTCGCGGGCGGTAAGAACGACGGCCATTACGCCACCTCCTGATTCAGCGGGTAGAAGCAGCGCACCAGGCTGGCGGCTTGCGGATCAAGGCTTGGACGCTGCTGGCGGCAGTTGTCCTGGGCGTAGGGGCAGCGTGGCGACAAGAGGCAGCCTTGGGGCCGGTCGTAGCGTCCGGGGACGATGCCCGGCAGGGTCGACAGGCGAGTGGCGCCCAGGCTGTGCTCGGGAATCGCCGCCAGCAGCGCTTCGCTGTAGGGGTGGGCGGGGATGTCGAACAGTTGCGGCACCTGGCCGACTTCCACGGCTTGCCCGGCGTACATCACACAGACACGCTGGGCGGTTTCGGCCACCACGGCCAGGTCGTGGGTGATCAGTACCAGGCCCATGTTCTGCTCTTGTTGCAGGTTGAGCAGCAGGTCCATGATCTGCGCCTGGATGGTCACGTCCAGGGCGGTGGTGGGTTCGTCGGCAATCAGCAGCTTGGGTTCGCCGGCAATCGCCATGGCGATCGCCACCCGCTGGCTCATGCCGCCGGACAGCTGGTGCGGGTAGGCGTCCATGCGGCTGGCGGCGCCGGGAATCTCGACTTTTTCCAGTAGTTCGATCGCACGCTTGCGCGCGGCCTTGGCGGACATCTTCAGGTGCAGGCGCAGCACTTCCTCGATCTGGAAGCCCACGGTGTAGCTGGGGTTCAGCGCGGTCATCGGGTCCTGGAAGACCATGGCCAGGTCCTTGCCGACTATCTGCCGGCGCTGGCGGGCGCTGAGCTTGAGCATGTCGCGACCGTCGAAGCTCAAGGCATCGGCGGTGACGATGCCGGGGTGCTCGATCAGGCCCATCAGGGCCATCATGGTCACCGATTTGCCGGAGCCGGACTCGCCAACGATGGCCAGTACTTCGCCCTTGTCGACCTTGAGGTCGAGGCCGTCGACCACCGGTACTGCCTTGGCGTCGCCAAAACGGACATTGAGATTCTTGATTTCGAGCAATGACATGGGAATCTCCTCAGGCGGCGTTCTTGAGTTTCGGGTCCAGCGCATCGCGCAGGCCGTCGCCCATCAGGTTGATTGCCAGCACGCTGAGCAAAATGGTCAGGCCCGGCAGGCTCACTACCCACCAGGCGCGTTCGATGTAGTCGCGAGCCGAGGCCAGCATGGTGCCCCACTCCGGAGTCGGCGGTTGCACGCCGAGGCCGAGGAAGCCCAGGGCGGCGGCGTCGAGGATCGCCGAGGAGAAGCTCAGGGTGGCCTGGACGATCAGCGGCGCCATGCAGTTGGGCAGCACGGTGATGAACATCAGGCGCGGCAGGCCGGCACCGGCCAGGCGCGCGGCAGTCACGTAGTCGCGGTTGATCTCGCCCATCACCGCGGCGCGGGTCAGGCGCACATAGGAGGGCAGGGACACCACGGCAATGGCGATCACGGTGTTGATCAGGCCCGGGCCGAGGATGGCGACAATCGCCACGGCCAGCAGCAGCGAGGGCAGGGCCAGCATGATGTCCATCAGGCGCATGATGGTTGGGCCCAGCAAACGCGGGAAGAACCCGGCGAACAGCCCCAGGAGGATCCCCGGGATCAGCGACATCACCACCGACGACAGGCCGATCAGCAGCGACAGGCGCGAGCCCTGGATCAGGCGCGACAGCAGATCGCGGCCCAGTTCATCGGTGCCCAGCAAGAATTGCATCTGCCCGCCTTCGAGCCAGGCCGGTGGGGTCAGCAGGAAGTCGCGGTATTGCTCGCTGGGGTTGTGCGGCGCCACCCAGGGGGCGAACAGCGCGCAGAAGACGATCAGCAACATGAACAGCAGGCCGGCCACCGCGCCCTTGTTGCGGGAGAAGTGCTGCCAGAATTCTTTGTACACGGACGGGTAGAGCAGGCTTTGATCGACTGCTACTGAGGAAGTTGGAGTGCTCATGGGTCTTGATCTCAGCGCTGATGACGGATGCGTGGGTTGGCAAAGCCGTAGAGGATGTCCACCACGAAGTTGACCATGATCACCAGGCAGGCGATCAGCAGGATGCCGTTCTGCACCACGGGATAGTCGCGGGCGCCGATGGCTTCGATCAGCCACTTGCCGATGCCCGGCCAGGAAAAGATGGTTTCGGTCAGGACCGCACCGGCCAGCAGGGTGCCGACTTGCAGGCCGACCACGGTCAGGACCGGAATCAGTGCGTTGCGCAGGCCGTGGACGAACACCACCCGCGCCGGCGACAGGCCCTTGGCCTTGGCGGTACGGATGTAGTCCTCGCGCAGTACTTCGAGCATCGAGGAACGGGTCATCCGCGCGATCACCGCCAGGGGAATGGTGCCCAGTACGATGGCGGGCAGGATCAGGTGCTGCAGGGCGTCGAAGAAGGCGCTGGTGTCTTTGGCCAGCAGGGTGTCGATGAGCATGAAGCCGGTTCTGGGCTCGATGTCGTAGAGCAGGTCGATGCGCCCGGACACCGGGGTCCAGCCCAGGCTCACCGAGAAGAGCATGATCAGGATCAGGCCCCACCAGAAGATCGGCATCGAATAGCCCGCCAGCGAGATGCCCATTACCCCGTGGTCGAACAATGACCCTCGCTTCAAGGCGGCGATCACCCCGGCCAGCAGCCCGATGATGCCGGCGAACAGCAGGGCGGCCATGGACAGTTCCAGGGTCGCGGGGAACAGCGAGGTGAACTCGCTCCACACGCTGGTACGGGTGCGCAGGGATTCACCCAGGTCACCGTGGGCCAGCTTGCCGATGTAGTCCAGGTACTGGGCGTACAGCGGCTTGTTCAATCCAAGGCGTTCCATTGCCTGGGCATGCATCTCGGGGTCGACCCGACGCTCGCCCATCATGACTTCCACGGGGTCGCCGGGAATCATGCGTATCAAGGCGAAGGTCAGCAAGGTGATGCCGAAGAAGGTGGGGATCAACAACCCCACACGGCGGGCAATAAAACTAAACATCTTCTGAAGTACCTCAATCAGCCGGTTAGGCGTACCCGCCACCCTTGGGGTCAAGGGCGGCGGGCGTTTCTTATCACTTCACTTGGGTGGTCGCGAAGTTGTTGGTGGTCAGGGGGCTCTGGTGGTAACCCTCGACGTTCTTGCGCATGGCGGTGAACATTTTTGGATAAGCCATGGGAATCCAGGGTTGGTCCTGTTGGAAAACCAGCAGCGCCTTTTCATAGAGCGCGGCGCGCTTGGCAGGTTCAGCGTCGGCGCGGGCCTGGTCGATCAGCTCCTGGAACTCCTTGTTGCACCAGCGGGCGTAGTTTTCGCCGTTTTTCGCCGCGTCACAACTCAGGTTCGGAGTCAGGAAGTTGTCCGGGTCGCCGTTGTCCCCCGCCCAGCCGGCCGACACCATATCGTGTTCGCCGTTTTTCGCCCGCTTGAGCATCTCGCCCCATTCCATGACGCGGATCTCGAGCTTGAGGCCGATCTTGGCCAGGTCGGCCTGCATCATCTGCGCACCCAGCAGGGGATTGGGGTTGGTCGGGCCACCGCCGTTGCGGGTGAACAGGGTGATCACCGTGCCGTCCGGCACCCCGGCGTCCTTGAGCAGGGCGCGGGCCTTGTCCAGATCCCGGGGCGGATTCTTCAGGCTGTTGTTGAAGCCCAGCAGGGTCGGCGGATAAGGGCCGGTGCCGATCAGCGCATTGCCTTTGCCGTACAGGCTGTTGACGTAGGCTTCCTTGTCGAAGGCGATGTCGATGGCTTTGCGTACCCGCACGTCGCTCATGTATTTGCGGGAGGTGTTCATGGCGATGTAGCCGGTGGTCATGGCCGCCAGTTCATCGACCTTGAGGTTGGCGTCGGCCTTGATGCTGGGGATGTCATCGGGCTTGGGGTACAGGGCAACCTGGCACTCGTTGGCCTTGAGCTTCTGCAGGCGCACGTTGTTGTCGGTGGTGATCGCCAGCACCAGCGGGTCGGCCGGTGGCTTGCCGCGGAAGTAGTCCGGGTTGGCCTTGAAGCGTACCTGGGCGTCCTTGGCATAGCGGTTGAAAATGAACGGGCCAGTGCCGATGGGCTTGCTGTTGAGCTCAGAGGTCTTGCCTTCCTTGAGCAGCTTGTCGGCGTATTCCGCCGGGTAGATCGATGAGAAGGCCATGGCGATGTCGGCCAGGAACGGCGCTTCACGGCGGGTCAGGGTGAAGACCACGGTGTGCTCGTCAGTCTTCTCGACGCTTTTGAGCAGCTCCTTGAAGCCCATGCTTTCGAAGTAGGGGAAGCCCACGCTGGACTTGTCATGCCAGGGGTGCTTCGGGTCCATCTGGCGTTGGAAGCTCCAGAGTACGTCGTCGGCGTTCATGTCGCGGGTCGGGGTGAAGTAGTCGGTGCTGTGGAACTTGACGCCCTTGCGCAGGTGGAAGGTGTATTGCAGGCCATCCGGGCTGATGTCCCAGGATTCGGCCAGGGCCGGTTCGATGTCAGTGGTGCCGGGCTTGAAGTCGACCAAACGGTTGAAGATGGTTTCCGCCACTGCGTCGGCCGTGACTGCAGTCGTGTACTGGACCATATCGAAGCCTTCCGGGCTGGCTTCGGTACAGACCACCAAGGGTTTGGCTGTGGCGCCGAGGGCGGCGCTCAGCAAGGCGGCGCCAATGGCCGCTTTCAGGGGAAGCATGTTCATCAGGAACCCTCTGCAATCATTGAACCAGATTAGCTTGATTGGCGGACTCGTCATGAATCCGCCCTTCAACTGGTGGGTTAGAGAATGTTGAACGGGATGGTGGTAACCAGACGGAATTCGTTGATGTTGCCGTCTGCCTGGTTCTTGCTGGCGCGGTGCGTGGTGTAGGTAGCACGGATCGCGGTGGCTTTGAGTGGTCCGCTCTGCACCGCGTAGGAGGCGCCGATGCCGTATTCGTAGTGGGTTTCGCCATCCATGGTCCTTACGCCGTAGAGTTTGCCTTCGGAGTTGATGCCGCCGTAGGCGCTGCCGGTGTAGTGGGTACCGTCGATGCCCCAGCCGCGAGCCTGGTAGACGTTGAACTTGAGGCCGGGCACGCCGTATTCGGCCATGTTCAGGCCGTAGGCGATCTGGAAGGATTTCTCGTTCGGGCCGTTGAAGTCCGAGAGCAGGGAGTTGGCCAGGTAGATGCCGTTGGTTTCGTGCAGGTAGTCGAAGTACTCGTTGCCGCTGACTTCCTGGTACGAGAAGGTCAGGCTGTGGGCCTGGTGGGTCAGTCCCATCGACAGGGAGTAGGTATCGTTGTCGATCTCGCCCATCTCTTTCTTGCCGGTGTCGACGGTCTTGTAGTAGTTCAGGCCGGTGGTCAGGCTCAGCACCGAGCTGTCGCCCAGCTCATGGGTGGCGCCGAAGTAGTACTGGTTCCAGAAATCTTCCACCTTGGAGGCGTAGAGGCTGGTCTTCAGGCTTTTCAGCGGCTGGTAGTTGAGGCCGACGATGCTCACGCGGTCGGTTTCGGCGGTGTTGCTGGTGTACTCGGAGCGGAATTTCGACAGGCTCTGCTCGGTCCGTGGCGATACCCGGTCAAAGGTGCCGGCATCGAACGACAGGTTGTTGAACTCTTCGCTGTGGATGCTCACCCCTTCAAAGCTCGAAGGCAGCGCACGGTTGCCGATGACGTCGACGATCGGCGTGCTGAAGTTCTGCCGGCCGGCGGTCAGGGTGGTGTTGGATACGCGGAACTTGACGTTGGCCAGGCCGAGCTTGCTCCACTGGCCTACGGCGTCGCCGTCGGAATGGGTCAGGGTGCGGTTGTTCTTGCCGGCGATGTCCTTGCGGTCGCGATCCAGGGCAATGGCGTTGTAGGCCGCCACTTCGGTGCTGACCCCCACGGTGCCTTCGGTGAAGCCGGAGCTGTAGTTGAGGATGGTGCCCTGGACCCAGTTGATCCGGCGTGGAGTCGAGGTATCCACGCCATTGTGGTTGTACGAAAAACGATCATTGCGACGTTTCAGCTCGTTGGCGTACCAGTTGCGAGTGGTGCCCGACAGGCTCTGCCCTTCGATGAAACCCTTGGCTTCAGCCTGGGCATTGGTGCTGTTCTGTACAGTCGGGACGAAGTCCTGGCTGACGTTCTCCGCATAGGCCGTGGCGGTGATGCTACTGATAGCCAAGGCTAACAATGCGCTGCTGCTCAGTTTCATGGGTGAAGCTCCTTTGTTTTCTTTTTTAGATGCCGGTTTTTTTCGGCCGGCTGGTTTTGGGAACTCATTCACTGCATCGCAAACGTTTGCACTGGGCTTGATCGCCTAATTCAGGCAAAGCGCCTGCATGGGGGCGAATAATGCCCCCAGGGTTTTTGCTCATCGGTTATGGGACCAGGCTGACACCCGAGAAGGTGTTGCGGCCGAAAGGACTGACCTTGAAACCCTCGACTTTCGCGCTCAATGGCTGATTGATCGTCGAGTGGGCCACCGGCGTGATCGGCACCTGTTGCTTGAGTAACTGCTGGGCCTGTTTGTAGAGCTCGGTGCGTTGCTGACGGTCGGTCACTAGCTTGGCTTGCTTGATCAGCTTGTCGTACTGCGGGTCGCACCACATGGAGTAGTTGTTGCCGCCGATGGCGTCACAGCTGTACAGGGTGCCCAGCCAGTTGTCCGGGTCACCGTTGTCTCCGGTCCAGCCGATCAGGCTGATGTCGTGCTCGCCATTCTTGGTGCGCTTGATGTACTCGCCCCATTCGTAGCTGACGATCTTCACCTTGAGGCCGATCTTCGCCCAATCGGCCTGCAGCATTTCGGCCATCAGCTTGGCGTTGGGGTTGTACGGACGCTGCACGGGCATGGCCCAGAGGGTGATTTCCGTGCCTTCCTTGACCCCGGCGGCCTTGAGCAGTTCGCGGGCCTTTTCCGGGTTGTAGGCCGCGTCCTTGATGGTTTCGTCGTAGGACCACTGGGTCGGTGGCATGGCGTTGACCGCCAGCTGGCCGGCACCCTGGTACACGGCGTTGAGAATGCTCTGCTTGTTCACCGCCATGTCCAGTGCCTGGCGCACTTCGAGGCGGTCGAAGGGTTTGTGCTGCACGTTGTAGGCGATGTAGCCGAGGTTGAAGCCGGGCTTCTCGATGACTTGCAGTTTCGGATCGTTTTTCAGCGCATCGATATCCGCGGGACGCGGATGCAGGGTCACCTGGCATTCGCCGGCCCGCAGTTTCTGCACCCGTACCGAGGCATCGGTGTTGATGGCGAAGATCAACCGGTCGAGTTTGACCTGACTCGGGTCCCAGTAGTGCGGGTTGGCGGCGTAGCGGATCTGTGAATCTTTCTGGTAGCGCTGGAACACGAACGGCCCGGTGCCGATGGGCTGCTGGTTGATCTGGCTAGGGGTGCCGGCCTTGAGCAGTTGCTCAGCGTATTCGGCGGAGAGGATCGCGGCGAAGCTCATGGCCAGGTTCTGGATGAACGCCGCGTCCACGGTATTGAGGGTCATGACCACGGTCAGCGGGTCGGTTTTCTCGACCTTGGCGATGTTCTTGTCCAGGCTCATGCCGTTGAAGTAGGGAAACTCCGTCGGGTAGGCCTTACGGAACGGATGTCCGGCGTCGAGCATGCGATTGAAGGTGAACAGCACGTCATCGGCGTTGAGATCCCGGGTTGGCTTGAAGTAGGGCGTATTGTGGAACTTCACCCCTTCGCGCAGATGAAAGCGGTAGGTGAGGCCGTCTTCGGATATGTCCCAGCTTTTGGCCAGGGCGGGCAGCACGTTGGTGGCGCCTTTTTCGAACTCCACCAGGCGGTTGTACAGCGGCTCGGCGGCGTCGTTGTCGGTGGCGGTGGTGTACTGCGCGGTGTCGAATCCCGCCGGGCTGCCTTCGGAACAGAACACCAGGCTGCGATCGGCGGCGCCGCAGATAGCGCTGGCGGCCAGCAGGCTGCCGCCTATCAGGGCCGAGAAAATCAGGGAATGCCGCATAACCGTCCATCTCCATTTTTTGTTGTGATGATCAATGGACCATGGCTCCTTCCTGGAGCCTGTACAGGCCATTGATGCCAAACCATGGCTGTAGCAAATGCCCGCTGACAGACGCAGTCTTGCCTCGCCTCGACGTTAAGGGTCGAAGGCCGGGGCGTATATCCGCTGTGCCTGAAAGCCCTGTAAGAATCGGCTCTAAATTCGAGGGACCGCTCTTTGTCGAGGCGGTGTGTCGAAGATGGGCCGGGTGCTTACTGCGTGGGCCGGTAAAGCAACGGCGACGTCAGGGACGCCGCCGTTGCCAGACTTCATTTGCCGATGCTGACGCCGTAGAAGGAGTTCAAGCCGAAGGGGCTGATCTTGAAGTCCTGCACGTTGGCGCGCATGGGTTGGAACACCGTCGAGTGTGCGATAGGTGTCATCGGAACGGCGTCTTTGAGGATGTGTTGCGCCTGCTTGTACAGCTCGGTGCGTTTGGCCACATCCGACGTGGCCTTGGCTTGCTTGATCAGCGCGTCGTAAGGCTTGTCGCACCATTTCGAGAAGTTGTTGCCGTTCAGCGCATCGCAACCGAACAGGGTGCCGAGCCAGTTGTCGGGGTCACCGTTGTCACCGCTCCAGCCGATGATCATGGCCTGGTTCTCGCCGCCTTTGGAACGTTTGATGTACTCGCCCCATTCGTAGCTGACGATGTTGACCTTGAGGCCGATCTTGGCCCAGTCGGACTGCAGCATTTCAGCCATCAGCTTGGCGTTGGGGTTGTAGGGACGCTGTACCGGCATGGCCCACAGGGTGATCTGGGTGCCTTCCTTGATGCCGGCTTCCTTGAGCAACTGCTTGGCTTTCTCGGGGTCGTACTTGGCGTCCTTGATGCTGGTGTCGTAGGACCACTGGGTCGGCGGCATGGCGTTGACCGCCAGTTGGCCGGCGCCCTGGTACACCGAGTCGATGATCTGCGGCTTGTTGACGGCCATGTCCAGCGCCTGGCGAACCTTGAGGTCGGCCAGCGGGTTGGCGTCGGTACGGCCCTTGAGCACCGGCATCACGTTGTAGGCGATGTAGCCGAGGTTGAAGCCTGCCTGTTCAGGCATCTTCAGGTCCTTGTCTTCCTTGAGGGCCTTGAGGTCGGCCGGACGCGGGAACAGGGTCACCTGGCATTCGTTCTTCTTCAGCTTCTGAATACGTACCGACGGGTCGGTGGTGATGGCGAAGATCAGGTTGTCGATCTTCACGTCTTCAGGCTTCCAGTAGTCCTTGTTGCCGGTGTAGCGGATGTTGGAGTCTTTCTGGTAGCTCTTGAACACGAACGGGCCGGTGCCGATCGGCTTCTGGTTGATGTCGCTGGTCTTGCCTTCCTTGAGCAGCTTGTCGGCGTACTCGGCGGACTGGATGGAGGCGAAGCTCATGGCCAGGTTCTGGATGAACGCGGCGTCCACGGTCTTGAGGGTGAACTTGACGGTCTTGTCGTCGATTTTCTCGACCTTGGTGATGTTGGTGTCCATCCCCATGTCGGTGAAATACGGGAATTCGGTGGGGTAGGCCTTACGGAACGGCATGTCCTTGTCGAGCATGCGGTTGAAGGTGAACAGCACGTCGTCGGCGTTGAAGGTGCGGGTCGGGGTGAAGTACGGCGTGGTGTGGAACTTGACGCCTTCACGCAGATGGAAGGTGTAGGTCAGGCCGTCGTCCGAGATGTCCCAACTGGTGGCCAGGCCCGGGATGACGGCGGTGCCGCCACGCTCGAACTGGCTGAGGCGGTTGTACAGGGTTTCGGCTGAGGCGTCGAAGTCGGTTCCGGTGGTGTACTGGCCAGGGTCGAAACCGGCCGGGCTCCCTTCAGAGCAGAACACCAGGTTAGTTGCCGCCTGGGCGAAGGGGGCGCTGGCAAGCAAGCCGGCGCTGACTAAAAACGGAAGGACTGCTTTCTTGAACATGGTGGCCTCATGATTTGTTGTCATTTTTGGTGTTGAGGGCGACCTTGTGAGTCGACCCGCCGATACTTATGCAGGCCCCGTACCCAATGCAAGATGCGGGGCTGTCACAAGTCTCAAAGAGTGGAACGAACGTACACGAATGACGCATTTGTATAAAACTTGACGCATTTGACCGTTTGCGTGGGTTGTTTCTGGTGCATGCGTTGCCTTTTTCTTGGGCGGGCAGGGCGGGCCGTGCCTCCAATGGGTGCTTCGCTGGCGCCGACGCCGAGGGGCTTGTGCCGCAGCCGCCGGGCCTTGGCTGGCGCACACGGGGGCTCGGCGCATTCGCTTGGGCGGATGACGGCGTTTGCCTGGTTGGGGGAGGCCGTGGGAGACGGATGCCCGGGACCTTGCAGGCGATGGCGGGGGAACAGCGCATCGTCGGCAGTGTGGGAGTCTTGGCTCGCAGTGAGGTGGTCACTGTGGAGTTTGCTGGAGGCGTTCGACCGGCCGCGGGGGTGGGTCAGCCTCGTTGTTCGCCAAACCTGAAGCGCAAAGGTCTTACACATGCAAACCTCATTTTTTCTTCTTCTAGGGCAGATCTGAGGATTGGCCTTGTGGGCCGTGGCAATTCGCCTTGCTATGGGGCGTTGATCCAGCCCCATGGACCCTGTGTGGCGACGGCGATCGCTTGTTATGTGATTGATTGTCGATTCGCCGATGCCGAAATTAAGTCATGCTGAAATCGTGGTCAACGAAAATTAAGCCTGACTAACATTTCTCTGCGGCACAGGGCCGCTTGTGCGGTTCCATGGGGGGCTGTGGAGTTGGCTCAGGCCGCTGAATGATCGTCGAACAGGCCCATGGTGGTGACGGTCAGCACTTCCGCCGGGCCATGGCCGGCATTGGCCAGGAAATGGCTCTTGGTCGCGTCGAAGTGCACCGAGTCTCCGGGACTGAGTGGGTATTGCTGACCTTCGATGGTGTAGACGATCTGCCCGGAAAGCACATAGGAAAACTCCGAGCCGTCATGGGAGATCAGCTCCGACTGATAGCCCACCGGTATGTTCATCTTCACCGCGTTGATCAGGTTGCCGGGAAAGGAGCTGGACAGCCGCTCGTAGGCGAGCGGCTGCCCCTCGATGGTGTAGCGCACCCGCTTGCCGTCGTGGGAGTCGGGTTGCGCCTGAATCGGCTGGTCGAACAGGGCGTTCAGGGGGACGTTCAGCGACTTGGCAATGTTGACCAGGGAAGAGATGGAAACCCCGGTGAGGTTACGTTCTGCCTGGGAGAGGAAACTGGCGGTCAGTCCCGATTCACTGGCGATCTGACGCAAGGTTTTCTTGGCGGCGCGGCGATAGCGACGCAGGCGTTCGCCGATGCGATCTGCGGTCATTGACGAGACTCTTATAGGAAAGGCGCAGTATACCCGGCGGACATCAGTAACATCTGACTTGCCCCATGCCGGGGCCACAACTCTAACATCTGCGAACCGAGTTCCCCGGGTCCGGATTGAAATAGTTGGTAATGAAAAACGGCGATAACCTTTCTGCAGAAGGTTATCGCCGCTGGAAGAGGCGGGGAAAAGGTTACGGCATCAGCACTTCGATGGCGCCATCGGCGGTCATGCTGACCTGGCTGGTGCCGGCTTCCACTTCCGGAGTGACCGGTGCCGAGTCCATGCTGGCGGCCTTCATCATCATCGGCGCGCGCATGTAGGGCTGTGGATAACCGTTGCTGTTGAGGTTCAGGTTGACGATCTTGTAGCCCTTGCCACCCAGGGCATCGGTGGCCAGTTGTGCGCGGGCCTTGAATGCCTTGACCGCGTCCTTGAGCAAGGCATCTTCGCTGGCCTTGCGGGTCGGATCGGCGATGGCGAAGTCCATGCCGCCCATTTTCAGGTCGCCCAGCAGCTCACCGGTGAGCTTGGACAGCGCGGCGAAGTCGGAGCTTTCCAGGCGCAGTTCGGCGCGCTCACGCCAGCCGGTGATCTTCTGGCCCTTGCCGTCGTAGATCGGGTAGCTGTTGCGGCTGCCCTGGCGCAGGGTCACGTCCTTGACCTGGCGGGCCTGCTCCAGGGCCTTGTTCATGGTGGTGGTGATTTCCGTGGCGAGCTTGGCCGGGTCGCTGTTCTGCGATTCGCTGTAGAGGGTCACGATCATCAGGTCGCGGGCCACTTCCTGGCTGACTTCGGCGCGCAGGGAAATCTGGTTGTAGTGCAGTTCATCGGCGGCCAGGGCGGGCAGGCTGGTGAGCGTGCCGGCACTGAGGGCCAGAAGGGCGAGGCTGCGACTGGAATGCTGCATGGAAACTCCTTGAGTGCGGTCCGCAGGGTTGATCCCGACCTGCGCGAAACCTTCAGACATGTAAGGCAGTGGCAAGTTTCAAGCCGCAAGCGGCAAGCCACTACGCTTGTAGCTGAAAGTCCGCAGCTTGCCACTGTTTTTCTGTGACGCTTTGCCGCAGTTTTGCCTGGGTCGGGGGCTGCTTGGTTATACTCCCGCCGATTGCCCTGGAGCGCTCATCAGGAGAGCTCATGCTCGCCCCCTTAAAATTGCTGTCCGCCACCCGTCAGAATCTCTGGCGGCTGACCTTCATCCGCACCCTGGTGCTGGCCGCTCAGGCAGGTTCGGTAGGGCTCGCCTACTGGTTCGACCTGTTGCCCCTGCCCTGGCTGCAGCTGGGTGTCACTCTGATGTTTTCCATGGTGCTCTGTGCCTTCACGGCCATCCGCCTGCGCACCTCGTGGCCGGTGACGGAGCTGGAATATGCCCTGCAACTGGCCTGTGACCTGTTTATCCACAGCGTGCTGCTGTACTTCTCCGGGGGCTCAACCAACCCCTTCGTCTCCTATTACCTGGTGCCCCTGACGATCGCCGCAGTGACCCTGCCCTGGCGCTATTCGGTGGTGCTGTCGGGCATTGCGCTGACGCTCTACACCTTGCTGCTGGCCCGCTTCTATCCCTTGCAGACCTTCCCCATCGCCCGGGAAAACCTGCAGGTCTATGGCATGTGGCTGAGTTTTGCCCTGGCGGCAGCAGTGATCACTTTTTTCGCCGCGCGGATGGCCGAAGAGCTGCGCCGCCAGGAAGAGCTGCGGGCGATCCGCCGCGAAGAGGGATTGCGGGATCAGCAATTGCTGGCCGTTGCGACCCAGGCCGCCGGCGCCGCCCATGAGCTGGGTACGCCGCTGGCGACCATGAGCGTATTGCTCAAGGAGATGCGCCAGGACCATCCCGACCCGCTGTTGCAGGATGATCTCAGCGTGCTCCAGGACCAGGTCAAGCTGTGCAAGGAAACCCTGCAGCAGTTGGTGCGCGCCGCCGAGGCCAATCGCCGTCTGGCGGTGGAGATGCAGGAAGTCACCCAGTGGCTGGACGAAGCCCTGAATCGCTGGCACCTGATGCGCCCTGAGGCCAGCTACCGCTTTCATCTGCTGGGAGAGGGGCCGGTGCCGCGCCTGGCGCCGCCGCCGGACCTGACCCAGGCCTTGCTCAATCTGTTGAACAATGCAGCCGATGCCTGTGCCGAAGGCCTGGAAGTGCGCCTGGACTGGGATGCGGAAAACCTCACCATCAGTATTCGCGACCACGGCGCCGGAGTACCCTTGGCCATCGCCGAGCAGATCGGCAAGCCGTTTTTTACCACCAAGGGCAAAGGCTTCGGCCTGGGCCTGTTTTTGAGCAAGGCCAGCGTGACCCGTGCTGGCGGCTCAGTGAAACTCTACAGTCACGAGGAAGGCGGAACGCTCACTGAGCTGCGCCTGCCTCGTGCCGCCCGAGGAGACGACCATGAGTGAAGAGATCCAAGTCGAAGGCGAAGAACTGCCGCACCTGTTGCTGGTGGACGATGACGCCACCTTTACCCGGGTCATGGCCCGGGCCATGAGCCGGCGGGGTTTTCGCGTCAGTACCGCGGGTTCTGCCGAGGAGGGCCTGAGCATCGCCCAGCAGGATCTGCCGGACTACGCCGCGCTGGACCTGAAGATGGACGGCGACTCCGGTTTGGTGCTGTTGCCCAAGCTGCTGGAGCTGGATCCGGAAATGCGCGTGCTGATCCTCACCGGCTACTCGAGCATTGCGACAGCGGTGGAGGCGATCAAGCGTGGCGCCTGCAATTATCTGTGCAAGCCGGCGGACGCCGACGATGTGCTGGCTGCACTGCTCTCCGAACACGCCGACCTGGACACCCTGGTGCCGGAAAACCCGATGTCCGTGGACCGCCTGCAATGGGAGCACATTCAGCGTGTACTGACCGAGCACGAAGGCAATATCTCCGCCACGGCCCGCGCGCTGGGCATGCATCGTCGTACCTTGCAGCGCAAACTGCAGAAACGCCCCGTCCGTCGCTGAACCGCGACTGAACGAATGTCCGCCGGACATCGTGAAAAAGCGAGCCGATCTACTAAGATCGGCTCAATGCTTGTCCTCCTTCCAATCGAGCCTCAACGATGAATCAGAACGCTGAATACTCTGCGGTCAACGACGCTGTGCGCGGTCAATTCTTCCGACGGGTCTGGGCCATGATCACGCCTTACTGGCGCAGTGAGGAAAAGGGCAAGGCCTGGTTGCTGCTGATTGCCGTGATTGGCTTGTCGCTGTTCAGCGTGGCCATCTCGGTGTGGATCAACAGTTGGTACAAGGACTTCTACAACGCCTTGCAGAAGAAGGATGAGGCGGCTTTCTGGAGCCTGATCCTGTATTTCTGCGGGATCGCCGCGGTGGCCATTCTGGGGGCGGTCTATCGTCTCTACCTGACCCAGATGCTGACCATCCGCTGGCGGGCCTGGCTGACCGAAAGGCACTTTGCCCGTTGGCTTGGCAACAAGAACTACTACCGGCTGGAGCAGGGCGGCTACACCGACAACCCGGACCAGCGGATTTCCGAAGACCTCAACAGCTTCACCAGCAATACCTTGTCCCTGGGCCTGGGGCTGATTCGCAACGTGGTCAGCCTGGTGTCGTTCTCGATCATTCTGTGGGGCGTGTCCGGCAGCATCGAGGTGTTCGGCTACACCATTCCCGGTTACATGTTCTGGTGTGCGCTGGTGTATGCCGCCGTCGGCAGCTGGCTGACCCACTTGATCGGACGTCGCTTGATCGGCCTCAACAACCAGCAACAGCGTTTTGAAGCCGATCTGCGTTTCTCCATGGTGCGGGTCCGGGAGAACGCCGAGAGCATTGCCCTGTATGACGGTGAGAAAAACGAAAACCAGCGCCTGAGCAGCCGCTTCGGCAAGGTCTGGCACAACTTCTGGGACATCATGAAGGTGTCCAAGCGCCTGACCTTCTTTACCGCCGGTTACGGTCAGATCGCGATCATCTTCCCGTTCATCGTGGCCGCGCCGCGCTATTTCGCCGGCAAGATCGAGCTGGGCGAGCTGATGCAGATCAACTCGGCCTTCGGCAACGTCCAGGAGAACTTCAGCTGGTTCATCAGCGCCTATTCGGACCTGGCCGCCTGGCGCGCCACCTGTGATCGTCTGCTGAGCTTTCGTCAGGCCATGAGCGAAAACGAAGAGTGTCCGCCGGCGATTGACGTGCAGCATCAGGGCGAGCAATTGCAAGTGCGTGACCTGAGCCTGGACCTGGCAGACGGCCGGCATCTGCTGGCCGGAGCCCAGATGACCGTGAATCCCGGCGAGCGGTTGATGCTCAGTGGCCGCTCCGGCAGTGGCAAGAGCACCCTGCTGCGCGCCATGGGACGCTTATGGCCGGCGGGGCATGGCAGCATTCTGCTGCCCAATCAGCGTTACCTGTTCCTGCCGCAGAAACCTTACCTGCCCATTGGCAGCCTGCGCGACGCCTTGAGTTATCCACAAGCCGGCGACAGCTATGCCCAGGAGCGTTATGCACAGGTCCTGGAGACTTGCCGCTTGCCGCATCTGGTGGCGCGCCTGGACGAAAGCAATCACTGGCAACGCATGTTGTCCCCGGGCGAACAACAACGTCTGGCCTTTGCCCGGGCGCTGCTCTATGCGCCGCAATGGCTGTACATGGACGAGGCGACTTCGGCCATGGATGAGGAAGACGAGGCCAGCCTGTACCAGGCACTGATCGATCAGTTGCCGGGCTTGAGCATTGTCAGTGTCGGTCACCGCAGCAGTCTCAAGCGCTTCCACCCGCGGCATGTGCGCATCGAGCAGGGGCATCTGCGGGAGCAGGCTGTCACCGCTTGAGGGCGCTGCCGGCGAGGCGGCAGCGGCTCCCTGCTGCTCGAATCCCGTCGCACGCCGCCTGCCAGGGCGGCGCAGGCCCCAGGCTCATGGCGTAGCCGTGGCGCTGAGGCCGTTTCGCGGGCAAGCCCGCTCCTACAGGGGGCGATCAGGTCTGGGGCAGGATCGAGCGGTCTACACGCACGGCCAGTTGGCCAGTTCCCGGTTTGGCGTTGAAGGTCACGTTGCCGCGTTCATCCACGCGCGCTCGGGCTATGGGCGCGCCGTTGAGCAACAGCTCCAGTGGTGCATCCTTCAGGGATTGGCCAGAGGCCAGTTGCAGGTTCAGGTTGATAGTCATGGTGATGTCCTTATCAGGCGTTGCGATCGATGAAGCGGCTGGTGTTCTTGTCGATGGAGCCGATCAGCTCCGGTGAGCCTCCGCGGAACTGACGGAATACATTGCGTCCTGTGGCGCCGCTGTTGCTGGTGCCGGGTGGGATGCCCAGGGTGGGCTGGAAGCTGTCGCTCAGTTCGACATAGGCCGACCAGGGGCCGATGTAGGACTCGTTCAAGCCGTTGGTTTCGCTGAGGGCATAGCGCACTGCCTGGCCTGGCAGCCAGTTGGGCTCACTGGGGCTGTGGCTCTGCCAGCCGTCGGCGAGGATCGACGGCACCGCACTTGGGGTGTCCAGATAACCCGCCGGTTTGTTCGGGCTGTAGTTCTTCAGCAGCAGGTAGGTGCTCCAGCCCCACCAGTTGTCGATGGTTTTGCTGTCGTTGAGGTTGTTGACGTCGCTGCGGCGCAGCACTTTGTCCCCGCTCATCACGAACAGTGGCGAGAAATTGCCGGTTTTCGCCGCGTTCAGATCCGGCAGCACCTGAAGCGCCCCATAGCTGCCGGCAGCCGGCACGTTGCCGCTCAGGTAGCAGGCGAAGATCTCATCCGCCGAACGCTGTACTGCCTGTTTCACTTGCTGGCGATTGCGGTGATCGACACTGTCGAAGTAGCGCTTGTCGCCGTAGGCATGCCAGCGTTCGCCCAGGGCGTTGCTGACATTGAGGCCGAACTTGCTGTCTTCGTCGTGCATGAAGCGGGTGATCAACGAGCCCAGGTCGCTGGGGGTGACTACCGCGGCCAGTTGCTTGCGTGGTACTCGGACATGGCCGGCGGAAAACAGGTCGGTGAGGAAGTGGTCGGCGAAGGCGTTCATCGCGTAGGCCAGTTCCAGTTGCTTGTCGTCCGCGGTTTTGCCCGCCAGAGCCGCCTGTTGCAGGGCAGCGGTATGCCCGGCGACATAGGCCGCCAGGGCCCACTCGCCAAAGTGGTCGGCGTTGTTGGCCGCAAGCTTCAGATAGCGGCCCAGGGGGAACAGCGCGGATACCACGCTGCCGCCGCCGGTAATCCGGTTCCACTCTTCGGACAAGGTATCGCCCAGGGCGTCATAGGCTTCATGGGGCTGTTTGCCATCGCGGATCGCCTGATTGGCGGCGAGAACTTCCTTCTGCATCACGGCCAGGATCTGTCGGGCTTCGTCCTTGGACGCCGGCAGCACCGCGAGGGAATTGAAGGCGGCGTTGAAGCGCTGCACTCGCTCGGCGGCGGTGGCGCCTTCGCAGATGGGGCGCTCGGGAATGCCGTAGAAGTCGCCTCCCAGGGCCACCACCTGGCCGTAGGTCAGGGCCAGGCCGTTGGGCAGGTGCAGCTCCACCTGCCAGGCGGGAATGGTCGGGCCATCCTTGACGAAGCGCAGCAGAGTGCTGTCACCGATGGCGGTGTGTTCGCCTCCCTCGAAACGCAATTGCGGCAATGCCTTGCGGGCGTTGCGCGCTGGTTGGGGAAGGTCTTGCGGGCGGTGGTACTTGACGGTGTGGTGGCCGTCGGCGGTCAGCATCAGGGTGTCGCCATCGCCAGTGATGGCGATGCCCTGTTCACTGAACAGGCGATCCAGGTCGGCAATGATCTGGCCCGCCGGTTGTGACTGTTGCTGCATCTGTGCAGAGATTCCTGACATTTCTAGCTCCTTGATATGTCATGTTTATGCCTGGTTTTACTGTATGTATATACAGTTATTTTCAGCATAATTGAAAATCACCGGGCGTCAAGCAGCCCACTGCGACGGCGTTGCTCGATTGGATTATCATTAGCGCCCTAACGACAGGCTCAAGGCCCCCGTGCATGCTGGCAATCTTCTTCGAAACCCTGAGCATCACCGCGCCGGTCTTTGCCATGTTGTTTCTTGGGCTGGTGCTCAAGCGCGTTGGCTGGATCAACGACAACTTCATCCATACCGCGTCGGCCCTGGTGTTCAACGTCACCATGCCGGCGCTGTTGTTTCTCGGCATCGTCCACGCCGATCTGCATGCCTCGCTAAAACCCGGGGTGCTGATCTACTTCTCCGTGGCCACCCTGGCCTGTTTCGCCCTGGCCTGGTGCTGGGCGATCTGGCGCTGTCCCAAGGAGGATCGGGGGATCTATACCCAGGGGGCATTTCGCGGCAACAACGCGATCATCGGTCTGGCCCTGGCGGCCAGCATGTACGGGGATTACGGGATTTCCCTGGGGGCGTTGCTCGCGGCGCTGGTGATTCTGTTCTACAACACCCTGTCGACCGTTGTCCTGGCGGTCTACAGCCCGGTGATCAAGTCTGATCCCTGGAGCATCTGCAAGAGCGTATTCAGCAATCCGTTGATCGTCAGCGTGCTGGTGGCGGCGCCGTTCGCCTATTGGCAGATCGGTCTGCCCGGCTGGCTGGAAACCTCGGGCCGCTATCTGGCGCAGATGTCCCTGCCTCTGGCGTTGATCTGCATTGGCGGCACGCTGTCTCTGGCGGCCTTGCGCAACAGCGGGCGGATGGCCATGAGTTCGAGCCTGCTGAAGATGGTGAGCTTGCCGACGCTGGCGACCTTCGGCGCCTGGCTATGCGGCTTTCGTGGTGCGGAGCTGGGGATTTTGTTTCTGTATTTTGGCAGCCCCACCGCGGCGGCGAGCTTTGTCATGGCCAGGGCGGCCAATGGCAATCATGAGCTGGCGGCGGCCATTATCGTCATCACCACGGTGATGGCGGCGGTGACCACCAATATCGGGATCTTTGTCTTGCAGTGGGGCGGTTGGATCTGAGGCTGTTTGCCGGCAAGTCGGCTCCTACAGGGCGAGGGTAGGAGCCGGCGTGTTGGCAAATGACGGATTCACTGCGCTTGCTGATAGGTCTCTATCACTTCCTGGGCCGCGCGAAATGCATCGATGGCCGCCGGCACTCCGGCATACACCGCGCAATGCAGCAAGGCTTCACGTATCTCTTCCACGGTGCAGCCATTGTTCAGGGCGCCGCGCACGTGGCCTTTGAGCTCCTGCGGGCATTTCAAGGCGGTCAGGGTGGCCAGGGTGATCAGGCTGCGGGTTTTCAACGGCAGCCCTTCACGATTCCATACCCCGCCCCAGGCGTGCTCGTTGACGAAGTCCTGCAGCGGTTGGGTGAAGTCGGTGGCATTGCCCAGGGCGCGATCGACGAAAGCATCGCCCATCACCTGGCGACGCATCTGCAGTCCGCTTTTCTTGTTCTCGCTCATGGCGTTTCTCTCTTGTGTTGGCGGCGCCAGGCCCGTAGCGAACTGAACAGCAGAAACGCTACCAAGGCTGGCAGGACGAAAAACAGCATCAAGTGTTCCAGCTTGCCGGCCAGCGGCATGCCGGTGGTGAAGGACACCACGTGCAGCCCGTAGGCGAGGTACAGCCCGAGAAACAGCAGGCCTTCGGCGCGGGTTATGCGATACCCCGAATAGAACACCGGCAGGCACAGCAGGGCCACGCTGAGCAGTACCGGCAGGTCGAAGTCCAGGGCATTGGGCGAAACCGAGAGCGGACTCGGCGCGACCAGCGCCGTGAAGCCCAATACGCCCAGCAGATTGAACAGGTTGCTGCCGATCACGTTGCCCACGGCAATGTCCCTCTGGCCCCGCAGGGCGGCGAGCAGCGAGGTGGCCAGTTGCGGCAGTGAGGTACTGATTGCGATCACTGTCAGTCCCATGACCCGTTCCGACAAGCCAAGGTCGTCGGCGACGGTGACCGCCGCTCCGAGCAGCAGGTGACCGGCGAACACCAGCAGCCCCAGACCGAGAAGCACCAGCAACATGCTGCTCAGGCGCGGGGCGCTGCCGCGGCGGCCGGTGGCGCAAGGCTGCGGCCGCGCCGGGTGCCTGGATTGGCGCAGCAGCAGAACCAGATAGAGCACCAGGGCCGCCAGCAGGATCAGGCCGTCTGAGGGGGTGAGGCGTTCGTTATAGGCCAGGACAAACACCAGCACACTGGCGCCGATCATCAGCGGGATATCCAGGCGCACCAGCTGTCGCGACACCCGCAGGGGAATGATCAAGGCCGAGAGGCCAAGGATCACCAGGATGTTGAAGATGCTGCTGCCGATCACGCTGCCCACGGCAATGTCGGTGTTGTCGGCCAGGGTCGCCTGCAGGCTGATGGCCATCTGCGGCGCGCTGCTGCCGAAGGCGACGATGCTCAGGCCCATGATCAGTGGACGCACCCGCAGGCGCGCCGACAAGCGCACGGCCGCGCGCACCAGCAGTTCGGCACCGGCGATCAGCATCACCAGGCCGCTGATTAGCTGGATCACGCTGAGCAGGGGCAGTTCGGCAAAGGCGGTAATGGCTTGGGCTCCGTCGGTCAGTCGCTGAGGGCCTGGACCCGTACTTTGGCGGTACCGCTGCGCAGCATGTCCAGCTGTTGCGCGGCGCCGCGGGATAGGTCGATCAGGCGGCCGCGGGTGTGCGGGCCACGATCATTGATACGGACCACGACGCTCTTGTCGTTGCCCAGGTTGGTGACTTGGACCCGGGTGCCGAAGGGCAGCTCGCGGTGGGCGGCGGTCAGGCCGTTCTGGTCGAAGGGTTCGCCGCTGGCGGTGCGATTGCCGTGGTGGCGAGCGCCGTAATAGGAGGCCGTGCCGGTTTCGTCATAGCCCCGAGGGTCGATGACGTGGCTGGTGGCGCAGCCGGTGAGCAGAGCGAGCAGGGCGCTAGTGGCAACCAGACGCTTCATTCGGGGGCTCCGATGGTTGATGTGGCGAGGGAGCGAGCTCCCGCCGGTCTGTCTGGCAGACCGCAAGCCGGCGGCGATGTTCCTTGGGGAATGGTGCCGGCCGGTATGCCGTTGCTGCGCGACCGAACGGGAGCCCGCTCCCTCGTCACACGCAAGCGGCCCGGGCCGCTTGCGGTTAAACCGCGATCAGCCTTCGAGCTTGCTTTTCAGCAGTTCGTTGACCTGTTGCGGGTTGGCCTTGCCTTTGGAGGCTTTCATCGCCTGGCCGACGAAGAAGCCGAACATCTTGCCGCGCTTGGCCTCATCGGCAGCACGGTATTGTTCGACCTGTTCGGCGTTGGCCGCGAGCATCTCGTCCAGCACGGCGGAGATCGCGCCGGTGTCGGTGACCTGCTTGAGGCCGCGCTTGTCGATGATCTCGTCCGCCGTGCCCTCGCCATTGGCCATGGCTTCGAACACGGTCTTGGCGATCTTGCCGGAGATGGTGTTGTCCTTGATCCGCAGCAGCATCCCGCCCAGCTGTTCGGCGGAAACCGGGGCTTCGTCGATTTCCAGGCCCTGCTTGTTCAACAGGCTGCCGAGCTCAACCATGACCCAGTTGGCGGCGAGCTTGGCGTCACCGGCGATGCTCGCGACTTTCTCGAAGTAGTCCGCTTGTTCGCGGCTGGTGGCCAGGACGCTGGCATCGTAGGCCGAGAGGCCGAACTGCTCCTGGAAGCGCTCGCGTTTCTGCGGTGGCAGCTCGGGCAGGGTGGCGCGCACCTGGTCGAGGAAGGAGTCCTCGATGACCACCGGCAGCAGATCCGGATCGGGGAAGTAACGGTAGTCGTTGGCTTCTTCCTTGCTGCGCATCGGACGGGTTTCGTCCTTGTTCGGGTCGTACAGGCGGGTCTGCTGGATCACCTTGCCGCCGTCTTCGATCAGCTCGATCTGGCGACGGATCTCGGTGTTGATGGCCTTTTCGATAAAGCGGAACGAGTTGACGTTCTTGATCTCGCAGCGGGTGCCGAACTCGACCTGGCCTTTGGGCCGGACCGAAACGTTGCAGTCGCAACGCAGCGAGCCTTCGGCCATGTTGCCGTCGCAGATGCCCAGGTAGCGCACCAGGGCGTGGATCGCCTTGACGTAGGCCACGGCTTCCTTGGCGCTGCGCATGTCCGGCTCGGAGACGATTTCCAGCAGTGGCGTGCCGGCGCGGTTCAGGTCGATGCCGGTAGAACCGTTGAATTCTTCATGCAGGCTCTTGCCGGCATCTTCTTCCAGGTGCGCGCGCGTGATGCCGACGCGTTTCATGGTGCCGTCTTCCAGAGGGATGTCCAGGTGGCCCTTGCCGACGATTGGCAGGTCCATCTGGCTGATCTGGTAGCCCTTGGGCAGGTCCGGGTAGAAGTAGTTCTTGCGGGCGAACACGTTGTGCTGGCCGATCTCGGCGTCTACCGCCAGGCCGAACATCACCGCCATGCGCACCGCTTCCTGGTTCAGCACCGGCAGCACGCCGGGCATGCCCAGGTCGACCAGGCTGGCCTGGGTGTTGGGCTCGGCACCGAAGGCGGTGGAGCTACCGGAGAAAATCTTCGATTGAGTGGTGAGCTGGGTATGAATCTCCAGCCCGATCACGACTTCCCATTGCATGTGTGTCTCCTCAGAAGCCGGTTGGGGTGCGGGTGTGCCAGTCAGTGTTCAACTGATACTGGTGCGCAACGTTGAGCAAGCGGCCTTCCTGGAAATACGGGGCGAGCAGTTGCACGCCGACCGGCAAGCCGTCGACGAAACCGGCCGGCATCGACAGGCCCGGCAGGCCGGCGAGGTTGGCGGTGATGGTGTAGACGTCTTCCAGGTACTCAGCGACCGGGTCGCTGCTCTTGGCGCCGAGCTTCCAGGCCGGGTTGGGCGTGGTCGGGCCGAGGATGATGTCGACCTCTTTGAACGCGGCCATGAAGTCGTTCTTCACCAGGCGACGGATTTTCTGCGCCTTGAGGTAGTAGGCGTCGTAGTAGCCGGCGGACAGGGCATAGGCACCGACCATGATCCGGCGCTGTACCTCGCTGCCGAAGCCTTCGCCGCGGGAGCGCTTGTACATGTCTTCGAGATTGGCCGGGTTCTCGCAGCGGTAGCCGAAACGCACGCCGTCGAAACGCGACAGGTTGGAGGAGGCTTCCGCCGGGGCGATCACGTAGTACGCAGGAATCGCGTGCTGCATGTTCGGCAGGCTGATTTCCTTGATCACCGCGCCGAGCTTTTCCAGCTCCTTGACGCTGGTGTGGATCAGCTCGGCGATGCGCGGGTCGAGACCGGCGCTGAAGTACTCCTTCGGCACGCCGATGCGCAGGCCCTGCAGCGAACCGTTGAGGTCGGCGCTGTAGTCCGGCACCGGTTCATCGATGCTGGTGGAGTCGTTCGGGTCGAAGCCGGCCATGCCTTGCAGCAGGATTGCGCAGTCTTCGGCGGTGCGTGCCAGCGGGCCACCCTGATCGAGGCTGGAAGCGTAGGCGATCATGCCCCAGCGGGAAACGCGACCGTAGGTCGGCTTCAGGCCGGTGAGGTTGGTGAAGGCGGCCGGTTGGCGGATCGAGCCGCCGGTGTCGGTGGCGGTGGCGGCTGGCAGCAGGCGCGCAGCAACCGCTGCGGCGGAACCGCCTGACGAACCACCCGGTACGTGTTCCAGGTTCCACGGGTTTTTCACCGCGCCGTACCAGCTCGACTCGTTGGCCGAGCCCATGGCGAATTCGTCCATGTTGGTCTTGCCCAGGGTCACGGTCCCGGCGGCGGCCAGCTTGGCGACCACGGTGGCGTCGTAGGGCGCCTTGAAATTGTCGAGCATCTTCGAGCCGCAACTGGTGCGGATGCCCTGGGTGCAGAACAGATCCTTGTGGGCGATCGGCGCGCCGAGCAGGACACCGCTCTCACCGTTGGCGCGACGGGTGTCGGCGGCCTGGGCCTGGCTCAGGGCCAGGTCCTGGGTGAGGCTGATGAAGCTGTTGATCTGCGGATCCAGCTGGGCGATACGCGCCAGCAGGGTCTGGGTCAGTTCTACGGAAGAGAATTTCTTGTCGGCGAGGCCGCGGGCGATCTCGGCCAGAGTCATGTGGTGCATTGCAGGCTCTTTCCCTTTAGTCGATGACTTTCGGAACCAGATACAGGCCGCTTTCGACCGCTGGTGCGATGGACTGATAAGCCTCGCGATGATTGGACTCGGTCACAACGTCTGCGCGCAGGCGCTGGTTGGCTTCCAGAGGGTGAGCCAGGGGCTCGATACCGTCGGTATCGACTGCCTGCATTTCATCCACCAGCCCGAGAATGCTGTTCAGGGCGGAGGTGATGTGTGGAAGATCGCCTTCATTGAGCTTGATGCTGGCCAAATGAGCGATTTTTTCCACGTCGGAGCGTTCAAGCGCCATGGGATTCTCCAGTGGAAAACAAAAACGGATTTCGTCCGCGTGTTAGATTGTCGGAACACTACCGCATTTCTACGGTCTTATGGCCGCGATTGTGGGGTTTGGTGCACAGAAAAGCGGCCAATTTAACATATTGGCGCCTTGCCCAAAATCCCTGTCGTTGTTAGAGTTTGCCGCACTTTTTTACCCACGCGTTGCCTAGGGTCCCTTTCCCATGTTCAAGAAACTGCGTGGCATGTTTTCCAGCGATCTTTCCATTGACCTGGGCACTGCCAACACCCTTATTTACGTGCGCGAGCGCGGTATTGTCCTGAATGAACCATCGGTTGTGGCCATTCGGACCCACGGTAATCAGAAAAGTGTTGTCGCGGTTGGTACTGAGGCCAAGCGCATGCTCGGTCGTACTCCGGGCAACATTGCCGCCATTCGTCCGATGAAGGACGGCGTGATCGCCGACTTCAGCGTCTGCGAAAAGATGCTGCAGTACTTCATCAACAAGGTTCATGAAAACAGCTTTCTGCAGCCCAGCCCTCGCGTGCTGATCTGCGTTCCATGCAAGTCCACCCAGGTTGAACGTCGCGCCATCCGTGAATCGGCCCTTGGTGCCGGTGCCCGTGAAGTGTTCCTGATCGAAGAGCCTATGGCCGCCGCCATCGGTGCCGGCCTGCCGGTTGAAGAAGCTCGCGGTTCGATGGTCGTGGACATCGGTGGTGGTACCACTGAAATCGCCCTGATCTCCCTGAACGGCGTGGTCTACGCCGAATCCGTGCGGGTTGGCGGCGACCGTTTCGACGAAGCGATCATCACCTACGTGCGTCGCAACTACGGCAGCCTGATCGGCGAATCCACCGCCGAGCGCATCAAGCAGGAAATCGGCACCGCCTACCCGGGCGGCGAAGTGCGCGAAGTCGACGTGCGCGGCCGTAACCTGGCCGAAGGCGTGCCACGTGCCTTCACCCTGAACTCCAACGAAGTGCTGGAAGCTCTGCAAGAGTCCCTGGCAACCATCGTTCAGGCAGTGAAAAGCGCCCTGGAGCAATCGCCGCCGGAACTGGCTTCGGACATCGCCGAGCGTGGCCTGGTGCTGACCGGTGGTGGTGCCCTGCTGCGTGATCTGGACAAGCTGCTGGCCCAGGAAACCGGCCTACCGGTGATCGTCGCCGAAGACCCGCTGACCTGTGTCGCTCGCGGCGGTGGCCGTGCATTGGAAATGATGGACAAACACACCATGGACCTGCTCTCCAGCGAATAACGTCGCGGCGGGCATCTATGCTGTTGCGCTCACAGGCAGCACTTTGCAGTGCTGCCTGTGGCGTTTATCTTCTGTCAATCTGCATCCAGGCCGGTTTGATGCCGTATGAATAAACACAACATTTGCCTGGGAGGAGCGGCTTATTAAACCGCTTTTCGCCAAAGGCCCCTCATTAGGCGTGCGCCTCCTGGTGCTGGTCGTGCTGTCGGTCGCACTGATGGTGGTCGATGCTCGCTTCACACTGCTCAAGCCGGTGCGTAGCCAGATGTCGCTGGTGCTGATGCAGTCCTACTGGATCACCGACCTGCCGCAGCGGCTATGGCAGGGCGTGGCCAGTCAGTTCGGCAGTCGTACCGAACTGGTCGCTGAAAACGAAAAACTCAAGACCGAGAACCTGCTGCTGCAGGGGCGCATGCAAAAACTAGCGGCCCTGACCGAGCAGAACGTGCGTCTGCGCGAGTTGCTCAATTCCTCGGCGCTGGTCAACGAGAAGGTCGAAGTGGCCGAGTTGATCGGTATGGACCCGAACCCCTTCACCCACCGCATCATCATCAATAAAGGTGAGCGCGACGGTGTCTTTCTCGGTCAGCCGGTGCTCGATGCCCGTGGCCTGATGGGGCAGGTGGTGGAGTTGATGCCCTACACGTCCCGCGTCCTGCTGCTCACCGACACCACCCACAGCATTCCGGTACAGGTCAATCGCAACGGCCTGCGCGCAATCGCTAGCGGCACCGGCAACCCGGAGCGCCTGGAGTTGCGGCATGTGGCCGACACGGCGGATATAAAGGAAGGCGACCTGCTGGTCAGCTCCGGCCTCGGGCAGCGTTTCCCGGCTGGCTATCCGGTGGCCACGGTCAAGGAAGTGATCCACGACTCCGGCCAGCCGTTCGCCATCGTGCGGGCGGTACCCACTGCCGCGTTGAACCGCAGCCGCTACCTGCTGCTGGTGTTCAGCGATCCGCGCACTGCCGAGGAGCGAGCCAACGACGCGGCCCAGGCTCAGGAAGCCCAGGATCAGCAAGGTGGTAGCGTGGCGCCGGTGGTGCCGGCCACGGTGCCCAAGCCGGCGGCGAACGCTGCTGCACCCGCCAGCGCGGCTCCTGCTGCGCCGGCGACTCCGACCAAGCCTGCGGCCCGTGCTCCGGCCAAACCGGTCCATAAACCTGTGGTGAAGCCTGCGGCGGCGGCACCGGCCACCACCGGAGGGAGAGAATAATGGCGGGCACCCCCTATTCACAAAACGGCTGGATCGTCTGGCTGACGTTCCTGATCGGCATGTTGCTCAGCGTGTCGCCACTGCCTCAGTTCATGGAAGTCCTGCGCCCGTTGTGGCTGGCCCTGTTGCTGGCTTTCTGGGCCCTGGCCCTGCCGCACAAGGTCGGCATGGTGACGGCCTGGTGCCTGGGGCTCGCGGAAGACGTGCTCTACGGCACCCTGCTGGGACAGAACGCACTGATTCTGACCCTGATCACATTCCTCGTGCTGTCCTTGCAGCAGCGCCTGCGGATGTTCCCGATGTGGCAGCAAAGCCTGGTGATTCTGGTGATCTTCGGTCTGGCGCAGTTGGTCCAGCTCTGGCTCAGTGCCCTGACCGGCAATCGCCAGCCAACCCTGGCCCTGGTGCTGCCAGCCCTGGTCAGCGCCTTGTTGTGGCCGTGGGTCAGTTTTGGCCTGCGTGGCTTGCGTCGACGTTTCAAAATCAATTAATTCGGTCAGGCATTGGCCCGCACCTCGACAGGGAGATGTCTTGATGAATCCGCTTTACCTCGCCTCCGGTTCGCCCCGCCGACGTGAGCTGCTCGCCCAGATCGGCGTGCCGTTCACCGCCATCAGCGCTGACATCGATGAAACGCCGCTGGCCGACGAATCTGCGGCCGCCTATGTCGAGCGCCTCGCTCGGGGCAAGGCGGCTGCCGGCCGTGCCCTGATCACCAGCAGCGAGTCCCAGGCTCCGGCCTGTGTGCTGGGAGCCGACACCGCCGTGGTGCTCGATGGACGGATCCTGGGCAAGCCGCGGGACCAGGCCGACGCCCAGGAAATGCTCATGGCGTTGTCCGGCCGCGAGCATGAAGTGTTGACCGCCATAGCCCTGCTCGACGGCTCGCGCTGCGAGTCGCGAGTGGTGCGCAGCCTGGTGCGTTTTCGTCCCATCTCGGCAGCCGAAGCGGCGCTCTACTGGGCCAGCGGCGAACCCCGGGACAAAGCCGGTGGTTATGCGATCCAGGGACTTGCAGCGGTGTTTGTCGCAGGGCTCAATGGCAGTTATTCCGCCGTGGTCGGCTTGCCGGTATGCGAAACCGCAGAATTGCTCGGCCATTTCGGCATACCCTGTTGGCAAAACCTTCCAGTGCGCTAAAGCGCCGTGTAAGACAGCTACGGCCTTCTATGAACACGCCTGAACGAGACACTGCCATGAGTGAAGAGATTCTGATCAACATCACGCCGATGGAATCGCGGGTGGCGGTGGTCGAAAACGGAGTGCTGCAAGAGGTTCACGTCGAGCGCACCCAGCGCCGTGGCATTGTCGGCAACATTTACAAAGGCAAGGTGGTACGGGTTCTGCCCGGCATGCAGGCGGCCTTCGTCGACATTGGCCTGGATCGCGCGGCATTCATCCATGCCTCGGAAATCTCCACCCGCGAAGGCACGGCGGTGGAAAGCATCAGCGCCCTGGTCCATGAAGGGCAGAGCCTGGTGGTGCAGGTCACCAAGGATCCCATCGGCACCAAGGGCGCGCGCCTGACCACCCAGTTGTCGATTCCCTCGCGCTATCTGGTGTACATGCCCCGCACCGCGCATGTCGGCATCTCGCTGAAGATCGAGGACGAGGCCGAGCGCGAGCGCCTGAAACAGGTGGTCAGCGACTGCGTGGCCCAGGAGGGCATCAAGGAAGCGGGCGGCTTCATTCTGCGCACCGCCGCCGAGGGGGCCGGTGCCGACGAGATCCTCATGGACATCCGCTACCTGCGCCGGTTGTGGGATCAGATCGGTGCGCAGATCAAGACCATCGGCGCGCCCAATGTGATCTATGAAGACCTGGGCCTGGCCTTGCGTACCCTGCGCGACCTGGTGAACCCGAAGATCGAGAAGATCCGCATCGACTCCCGGGAAACCTTCCAGAAGACCACGCAATTCGTGGCCGAACTGATGCCGGAAATTGCCGACCGCCTGGAACACTATCCCGGCGAGCGGCCGATTTTCGACCTGTACGGAGTCGAGGACGAAGTGCAAAGGGCGCTCGAACGCAAGGTGCCGCTCAAGTCCGGTGGCTATCTGGTGGTGGACCCGGCAGAAGCCATGACCACCATCGACGTCAACACTGGCGCCTTTGTCGGCCATCGCAATCTTGAGGAAACCATCTTCAAGACCAACCTCGAGGCCGCCACCGCCATTGCCCGGCAACTGCGCCTGCGCAACCTGGGCGGGATCATCATCATCGACTTCATCGACATGGAAGACGAAGAGCACCAGCGCCAGGTACTGCGCACCCTGGAAAAACAGCTGGAGCGCGATCACGCCAAGACCAACATCATCGGCATCACCGAGCTGGGGCTGGTGCAGATGACCCGCAAGCGTACCCGGGAAAGTCTGGAGCAAGTACTCTGCGAGCCCTGCAGCAGTTGTCAGGGGCGGGGCAAGCTGAAGACCCCGGAAACCATCTGTTACGAAATATTCCGCGAAATTCTCCGCGAGGCCCGGGCTTATCAGGCAGAAGGATACCGAGTGCTGGCCAATCAGAAAGTGGTGGATCGTCTGCTGGACGAAGAGTCGGGCAACGTTGCGGAGTTGGAAGGTTTTATCGGCCGGACCATCAGGTTCCAGGTCGAAACCATGTATTCCCAGGAACAATACGACGTGGTGCTGCTCTGATTCCCCGTGTCTTACCTCAGTGGAAACGGCTGGCTTCAGCTTTTTGGATGACTTTTGCCGTGGGAGCCAACTGAAATGGAGCGGCTGATCCGTCTGTTCGCCACGCTGACTCGCTGGGGCCTGGGCCTCTGCGCGTTGCTGTTGGTGGTGATTGCCCTGTACGTCAGTCTGGGTCGGGAGCTGACGCCGTTGGTGGCCGAATACCAGGCCGAGGTCGAAGCCAAGGTGCAAAAGGCCGTGGGCTTGCCGGTGCAGATCGGCAGCCTGGAGGGGCGTTGGAGCGGCTTGTCACCGATCCTGCTGGCCCACGATGTGACGGTGGGCGACGGGGCCAATGCCCTGCGCCTGGACCAGGTCAGCGTGGCCCCTGACATGCTCGGCAGTCTGTTGGCCCGGGACCTGCGCATCGGGCGCCTGGAACTCAGTGGCCTGAGCCTGAGCCTCAAGGAAGGCGTGGACGGCCAGTGGCAATTGCAAGGCCTGCCGATGCAGCAGGACCAGCCCATGGATCCGGAGCAACTGCTGACCCGCTTGCAGCAAGTCGCCGAACTCTCCTTGCTGGACAGCCAGGTCACCTTGCTGCCGCAGGATCATGCGCCGCTGGCCCTGACCTATGTCGGCCTCAACCTGCGCACCGGCCCCAGTCGCCAGCGTCTTGACCTGCGCCTGACCCTGCCGGATGGGCAGCCCCTGGCCGTCAACCTGCGCACGCGGATTCAGGCGCAGGCATGGCGCGACGCCCAGGCCGAGCTGTACCTGAGCCTGCCGCAAAGCGACTGGTCGCGCTGGCTGCCGGCGCGTGTCACTCAGCAATGGAAACTCTCCGAACTCAAGGCCGGCGGCGAGCTGTGGCTGAACTGGGCCAAGGGTGGCGTGCAGAGCGCCGCGCTGCGCCTGAACGCGCCCCAGCTCACTGGCGCCTATGCCGAGCGGACGCCGGTCACCCTGAAGAACCTGGCGTTGAACGCCTTCTTTCAGCGCAGCGATCAGGGCCTGCAGGTGCAACTCGACTCCCTGGCGCTGAGCCTTGGCGAGACTCGTTGGGAATCGCGCCTGCAACTGCAGCAAACCCAGGCCGGCGACAACCGCGAAGAACTCTGGCATCTGCAGGCCGATCGCCTGGACCTGACGCCGCTCACGCCGATCCTCAATGCCCTGGCCCCTCTGCCGGAAGGCCTGGCCACCACCATCGAGCGCTTGAAGGTCAGCGGCGGGCTGCGCAACGTGCTGCTCGACTATCGTCCGCAGAACACCGGCGACCAGCGCCTGAGCTTTGCCGCCAACCTGGATCGGGTCGGCTTCGACGCCTATCACGGCGCTCCGGCGGCCCGCAATGTCAGCGGCAGCATCAGCGGCGACCTGGGGCAGGGCGAGCTGCGCATGGACAGCAAGGATTTCTCCTTGCACCTGTATCCGATCTTCGCCAAGCCCTGGCAGTACATCCAGGCCAACGCGACCTTGACCTGGAAACTGGACCAGCAAGGTTTCACCCTGATCGCTCCGTACCTCAAGGTGCTGGGGGAAGAGGGCAAGATTGCCGGCGATTTCCTGATCCGGCTGCACTTCGACCACAGCCAGGAAGACTACATGGACCTGCGGGTCGGCCTGGTGGAGGGCGATGGCCGCTACACCGCCAAGTACCTGCCCCAGGTGCTCAGCCCAGCGCTGGATGAATGGCTGCGCACGGCGATTCTCAAGGGCGCGGTGGATGAGGGCTTCTTCCAGTACCAGGGCTCGCTGAACCATGACGCCATCGAAGCGGCCCGTAGCATCAGCCTGTTCTTCAAGGTGCATGACGCCGAATTGGCCTTCCAGCCAGGCTGGCCGCACCTGAGCAAGATCAGTGGCGATGTGTTCGTCGAAGACAGTGGCGTGCGCATCGTCGCCAGCAAGGGCCAGCTGTTGGATACCAAGGTGCGGGATGTCTTCGTCAACATTCCTCATGTGGCCAGCGGGCACAGCAGCCACATGCTGATCGACGGCAGTTTTGCCGGCGGCCTGGGCGACGGAGTGAAGATCCTGCAGGAGGCGCCGATCGGCACCGCCTCGACCTTTGCCGGCTGGCAGGGCGAGGGCGATCTGCAGGGCAAGCTGAATCTGGACATCCCGCTGGTCAAGGGCGAAGAGCCGAAGATCGTGGTGGATTTCAAGACCGACAAGGCGCGCCTCAAGCTCAGTGAGCCGTCGCTGGAGTTGAGTCAGCTCAAGGGCGACTTCCGCTTTGACAGCAGCAAGGGGCTCAGTGGCGAGGGCATCAGTGCCCAGGCCTTCGACCGGCCGGTGACCGCGCAGATTTTCGCCGATGGCAAGCCTGGCAAGCCCAATACGCGGGTGGTGGCCAAGGGGCAGGTGGCAATCAAGAAACTCACCGATTGGCTGCAGGTCAGCCAGCCGTTGCCGGTATCTGGCGAGCTGCCCTATCAGTTGCAACTGAACCTCGATGGCGCCGACAGCCAGTTGATGGTCAGTTCCAGTCTCAAGGGGGTGGCGGTGGACCTGCCGGCACCGTTCGGCATGAGCGCCAGTACTGGCCGCAACAGTGTGTTCCGCATGACCCTGCAAGGGGCCGAGCGTCGCTACTGGTTCGATTACGGCGAGCTGGCCGACTTCACCTTCGCCGCCCCCAGCGGCAAGTTCGGCGAGGGCCGTGGCGAACTGTTTCTCGGTGACGGCGCGGCCTTGCTGCCCACCAGCAAAGGGCTGCGGGTGCGGGGGATCTTGTCCGAGCTGGATGTCGAGCCCTGGAAGAACCTGGTGGACCGCTATGCGGGGAAGGACCCGGGGGGCAGCGCCAAGCAGTTGCTCAGCAGTGCTGACTTCAAGGTCGGAACCCTCAGCGCCTTTGGCACTCGCCTGGATCAGGTCAACCTGCAGCTGACCCGGCAGCCCGCCGCCTGGACGTTGCAGATTGACAGCCAGCAGGCCAAGGGCAATGTCGGCATCCCCGATGCCAAGGCGGCGCCGATGGCGATCAATATGCAGTACGTGCGTTTGCCGGCCGCGGACCCTACGGCGCAAGCCGACGAGAATGCACCCGATCCGCTGGCTTCGGTGGACCCCAAGAATGTGCCGCCGCTGGATATCGCCATCGAGCAGCTGTTCCAGGGCCCGGACCTGATCGGCCGCTGGGCGCTCAAGGTGCGTCCTACCGCCAAGGGCATGAGCTTCAACAGCCTGGACCTGGGGCTCAAGGGCATGCAGCTGCAAGGCGAAGGTGGTTGGGAAGGCCAGGCCGGTGCCAGCAATAGCTGGTACCGCGGGCGCATTGGTGGCAAGAACCTGGCCGACGTGCTCAAGGGCTGGGGCTTTGCACCCACGGTGACCAGCGAAGACTTTCATCTGGATGTTGACGGGCGCTGGCCCGGCTCGCCGGCCTGGGTCGGCCTCAAGCGCTACTCCGGCAGCCTGGACGCAACATTGCGCAAGGGCCAGTTCGTTGAAGTCGAGGGCGGCGCCCAGGCGCTACGGGTATTCGGCCTGCTGAACTTCAACTCCATCGGCCGGCGCCTGCGCCTGGACTTCTCCGATCTGTTCGGCAAGGGGTTGAGCTACGACCGGGTGCGTGGCGTGCTGGTGGCAAGTAACGGTGTCTATGTCACCCGCGAACCCATCACGCTGACCGGGCCGTCGAGCAATCTGGAGCTCAATGGCACCCTGGACATGGTGGCCGATCAGGTGGACGCCAAGTTGCTGGTGACCTTGCCGGTGACCAACAACCTGCCGATCGCCGCACTGATTGTCGGCGCGCCGGCGGTGGGTGGGGCGCTGTTCCTCATCGACAAGCTGATCGGTGACCGCGTGGCGCGCTTCGCCAGCGTCAAGTACAACGTCAAGGGGCCGTGGAAAGAGCCGAAAATCACCTTCGACAAGCCGTTTTGAGAATCCTCGATGCGTGCCCATGGAGTAGCATGGCGGCCTACCCAACACGGAGTGCGCCATGTCTCTTGCGGTGATTCAAATGGTCAGCCAGAGCGATGTTCTGGCCAATCTGCAGCAGGCCCGCAGCCTGCTCGAACGCGCCGCCGAAGGTGGCGCCAGGCTGGCGGTGCTGCCGGAAAACTTCGCCGCCATGGGCCGCCGCGACATGGCCGCCATCGGTCGCGCCGAAGCCCTGGGCGAGGGACCGATCCTGCCGTGGTTGAAACAGACCGCCCGCGACCTCAGGTTATGGATTGTCGCCGGCACCCTGCCGCTGCCACCCGAGCATCAGCCCGATGCCAAGTCCAACGCCTGTTCGTTGCTGGTGGATGACCAGGGACAGTGGGTGGCGCGCTACGACAAGTTGCACCTGTTCGACGTCGACGTGGCCGACAATCGCGGCCGCTATCGCGAATCCGATGACTATGCTCATGGAAACCGCGTGGTGGTGGCGGATACGCCAGTAGGACGGGTAGGGCTGACGGTTTGCTATGACCTGCGCTTTCCCGAGCTGTACAGCGAGCTGCGCGCTGCCGGTGCCGAGTTGATTACCGCGCCTTCGGCGTTTACCGCGGTCACCGGTGCAGCCCACTGGGAGGTGCTGATCCGGGCCCGGGCCATCGAGACCCAGTGCTATGTACTGGCGGCAGCCCAGGGCGGCGTGCACCCGGGCCCGCGGGAAACCTACGGCCACGCGGCGATCGTCGACCCCTGGGGGCGAGTGCTGGCGCAGCAGGATCAAGGTGAGGCTGTGCTGTTGGCCGAGCGCGACAGCAGTGAACAGGCGTCCATCCGGGCGCGGATGCCGGTGTTCAGTCACCGGCGCATTTTCTCGCAAGGCGTTCAACGGCTTGCATAAGTACGACGAATTTAAGGCCAAAGCATATGAGCGGGTTGTTGTCCTCAGTCAGTGAACATCTTCTAGCCCCTGGCGGCGTGACCATCGAAAGCCTGCAGGGCGTGCTGGGGGATCTGGCCGGCCCGGGCATCGACGCCGCCGACCTGTATTTCCAGGGGCAGATTTCCGAGTCCTGGTCCCTGGAAGACGGGATCGTCAAGGAAGGCAGTTTCAACCTTGATCAGGGGGTTGGGGTGCGCGCGCAGTCCGGTGAGAAGACCGGCTTTGCCTACAGCAACGCCATCACCCTGGAAGCCCTGGGCCTCGCCGCCCGAGCGGCGCGTTCGATTTCCCGGGCCGGGCAGAACGGCACGGTGCAGGCGTTCTCGACCCAGGACGTGGCTCAGCTGTACGCGCCGGACAATCCGCTGGAGGTCATCAGCCGCGCCGAGAAGGTTGAGCTGCTCAAGCGTGTTGACGCCGCGACCCGGGCCCTGGATCCGCGTATCCAGCAGGTTAGCGTGAGCATGGCCGGGGTCTGGGAGCGAATCCTGGTGGCTTCCACCGACGGCGGCCTGGCGGCGGATGTACGGCCGTTGGTGCGCTTCAACGTCAGTGTCATCGTCGAGCAGAACGGTCGCCGCGAGCGCGGTGGCCACGGTGGTGGCGGGCGGACCGATTACCGCTATTTCCTCAGCGAGGACCGGGCCATGGGCTATGCCCGTGAAGCGTTGCGCCAGGCCCTGGTCAATCTGGAAGCGATTCCGGCACCGGCCGGCACCTTGCCGGTGGTGCTGGGCTCCGGCTGGTCCGGAGTGCTGCTGCACGAAGCCGTGGGCCATGGCCTGGAGGGCGACTTCAACCGCAAGGGCAGTTCGGCGTACAGCGGGCGCATGGGCGAAATGGTGGCCTCCAGGCTTTGCACCATCGTCGACGACGGCACCCTGGCCGGGCGCCGTGGTTCCCTGAGCGTGGACGACGAAGGCACCCCGACCGAATGCACCACGCTGATCGAGAACGGCGTGCTCAAGGGCTACATGCAGGACAAGCTCAACGCCCGCCTGATGGGCGTGGCCCGTACCGGCAACGGGCGGCGCGAATCCTATGCCCACCTGCCCATGCCGCGCATGACCAACACCTACATGCTGGGGGGCGAAAGCGACCCGGCGGAAATCATTGCTTCGGTGAAGAAGGGCATCTACTGCGCCAACCTCGGCGGCGGCCAGGTGGACATCACCAGCGGCAAGTTCGTGTTCTCCACCAGCGAGGCCTACCTGATCGAAGATGGCAAGATCACCGCACCGGTCAAGGGCGCGACCCTGATCGGCAACGGACCCGAGGCCATGAGCCGGGTGTCGATGGTGGGCAATGACTTGTCCCTGGACAGCGGCGTCGGTACCTGTGGCAAGGATGGGCAATCGGTGCCGGTGGGCGTCGGCCAGCCAACCCTGAAGATCGATGCGATCACCGTGGGTGGCACTGGGGCATAGGGAAGGAGGGCGTCGGGTGAGCTGCCGGGCAGCTCACCCGTGGAAGGCTCAGCGCAGGCCGCGTTGAGTCTCGTCCAGTTCGCGGATGTACTTGAAGATTTTACGGCTGGAGGCCGGCGCCTTGTTATGGGCCACCTCATGCTGGGCCTGACGGATCAGGGAACGCAGCTGTTGGCGATCGGCATCCGGGTACTCGTTGACGAACTTTTCCAGGACGTCATCGCCGCCACCGATCAGGCGATCACGCCAACGTTCCAGGTTATGGAAGCGTTCGTTGTACTGCCGGGTGGAGGCATCGAGTTGGTCAAGCAGTTGCAGAATCGCGTCGGTGTCCTGGTCCCGCATCAGCTTGCCGATGAATTGCAGGTGGCGTTTGCGGGCGATATGGGCGACGTGCTTGGGCGCATCCGCCAGAGCCCGGCGCAAGGCGTCGGTCAGAGGCAGTTTGTTCAGCAGGTCGGGCTTGAGGGTGGTAAGGCGCTCGCCGAGATCAACCAGAGCATGCAGCTCGCGTTTGACCTGGGATTTGCTTTTCTCCCCATCGAGGGAGTCGTCGTAAGAATCAACCATGGTGGCAGTCCGCAAAGAAACGCCGCCATGATAACCAGTCGAGGGCCGCTTGTCCGGCTCGGTCGCTCGCCGGCCTTAATCGAAAGCAGAATTTGAGTGGAGAACAGCATGAGTGCAGCACAAAGCGTCGGCCCACAGGCTTTGCCGGCCCTGCAGGAGCAAGTCGAGCAGATTGTTGCCGAGGCCAAGCGCCAGGGGGCCAGTGCCTGCGAAGTGGCGGTGTCCCTGGAGCAGGGGCTGTCGACGTCGGTGCGCCAGCGGGAAGTGGAAACCGTGGAGTTCAACCGCGACCAGGGCTTTGGCATCACCCTTTATGTGGGGCAGCGCAAAGGCTCGGCCAGCACGTCCGCCAGCGGTCCGGAGGCCATTCGTGAAACCGTGGCCGCGGCTCTGGCGATTGCCAAGCACACTTCGGAAGATGAAGCTTCGGGCCTGGCCGATGCGTCCCTGATGGCCAAGGATCTGCCGGACTTCGATCTGTTCCATGCCTGGGACATCACCCCCGAGCAAGCCATCGAGCAGGCCCTGGCCTGCGAGGCGGCAGCCTTTGCCGCCGACAGCCGGATCAAGAATGCCGATGGCACCACCTTGAGCACCCACCAGGGGTGCCGGGTGTATGGCAACAGCCATGGTTTCATCGGCGGTTACGCCTCGACCCGCCATAGCCTGAGCTGCGTGATGATCGCCGAGGCCAACGGCCAGATGCAGCGTGACTACTGGTACGACGTCAATCGCCAGGGCCAGTTGCTGGCGGATCCGCAGAGCATTGGCCAGCGTGCGGCCCAGCGCGCGGCGAGCCGGCTGGGTGCCCGTCCGGTGCCGACCTGCGAAGTGCCGGTGCTGTTTTCCGCCGAACTGGCCGGCGGGCTGTTCGGCAGTTTTCTCGGGGCAATCTCCGGCGGCAACCTGTACCGCAAATCTTCGTTCCTTGAAGGCGCTCTGGGCCAGCAGCTGTTTCCCCAGTGGCTGACCATCGACGAGCGGCCGCACCTGATGCGCGCCATGGGCAGTTCGGCGTTCGATGGCGATGGCCTGGCCACCTATGCCAAGCCCTTCGTCAAGGACGGCGAGTTGGTGTCTTATGTGCTCGGCACTTATTCCGGGCGCAAACTGGGCATGCCCAGCACCGCCAATGCCGGCGGCGTGCACAACCTGTTCGTCACCCATGGCGATGAAGATCAGGCTGCGCTGTTGCGGCGCATGGGACGCGGCCTGCTGGTAACCGAGCTGATGGGCCATGGCCTGAACATGGTCACTGGCGACTACTCCCGTGGCGCGGCGGGCTTCTGGGTCGAGAACGGCGAGATCCAGTTCGCGGTGCAGGAAGTGACCATTGCCGGGAATTTGCGCGACATGTTCAAGCAGATCGTGGCCGTGGGCAGCGACCTGGAACTGCGCAGCAACATCCGCACCGGCTCGGTGCTGATCGAACGCATGACCGTCGCCGGCAGCTGACCGGTTCTGTGCCAGCCAAACGCGCCACCTTCCCCGGGTGGCGCGTTTTTTTATGCGCGCAATTCTCGTAGGAGCTGGCTTGCCAGCGAAGGCGTCCTGACGCTCGATACCAGGCTCAAGGGCTCATTCGCCGGCAAGCCGGCTCCTACGAGAGCTGGGCAAAAATCGTACAAGTCAGATTGATTTGATTCTCAATATCATTTAATAATGAAAATCATTATTCAATGAGCCCAGGTCATGAGTTCTGCCTTGCACGAGCAGCCCTACCTCGAAAGCTGGCGCTGGATGAGTCGCCAGATCCGTTGCGCGCTGGAGCCGGATGAGCCGCGTCTGATTGAGCACTACCTGGCCGAAGGGCGATATCTGGCGTGCTGCACCTCCATGTCGGCGTGGACCGTCGCTGAAACTTCCTTCCGTTTATTGATCGATACCGCCACCGATACCGCCTTGCCCTGGCACTGGCGCAGCCTGTGCCTGGACCAGGCCTGGCGCCCATTGCGCGATCTGGAGCGGTTGTCGTTGTGCAAGTGCCGGCTCAAGCGCTGGCAAAGCCATGCCTGGCAGTTGGCGACGGTGTCGCTGCTGCCTTCCATTCCCCTGATTGAACTGATGCAAGGATTTCCCGATGAGTAACTTTCGTATCGAACGTGACAGCATGGGCGAACTGCAGGTCCCGGAGCAGGCGCTGTACGGCGCGCAGACCCAGCGGGCGGTGGATAACTTTCCCATCAGTGGCCAGCGCATGCCGGCAGCCTTCATCCGTGCTCTGATCCTGGCCAAGGCCGCTGCGTGCGGATTTCGGAGCACCGTGACCGGCCGTTTCGGTTGATCGTGACCGGTCATTTCGCTAACGCGTGACCGCTCATTTCGGTAGCAACGTGACCGATTTTCCGCCTGTTCCGAAACAGGTGGTCACGGCTTACCGAAATCGCCGGTCACGACTTAGCGAAAGCCTTCCCCTTCGTTGCGCATGACCTGATGCGCCGCCATCCTCGACCGATTTCGGGAGAGGAAGATGGCGGCGCCGCGAGTAGCCATGCGAAACATCAAAGAATGTCTGCGCCTCAAGTTTGAGGCCGGCTTGTCCCACGAGAAGATTGCCCGTGCCTTGCAGCTGTCCAAGGGCGTGGTTAGCAAGTACATCGCGGCGGCGCGGGTGGCCGGGCTGGACTGGCCGGCGCTGGTGGCCATGGACGAGGCCGCGCTGGCGGCCGCCTTGTTTGCACCGACGTCGACGAACAAGCCGCGCGGTGAGCGAGTGCTGCCCGATGTGCTGAGCATCCACCGCGAGTTGCGACGCAAGGGCGTGACCTTGCAGCTGCTGTGGGAGGAATATCTCGCCGCGCATGCGGGCCAGCCGACCTACCGCTACACCCAGTTCGTCGAGCACTACCGGCGCTACGCCCAGACGCTCAAACGTTCGATGCGTCAGCTGCACCGTGCGGGCGAGAAGCTATTCATCGACTATGCCGGGCCGACGCTGCCGGTGGTCGACCCGGCCACCGGCGAAGTGCGCCGGGCGCACATCTTCGTCGCCGCCCTGGGCGCCTCGAATTACACCTATGCCTGCGCGACGCCAGGCGAAACCCAGGTGGACTGGCTGACCTCGCTGGGCCAGGCTCTGACCTACTTTGGCGGCGTGCCGGAAATGGTTGTGCCGGACAATCCGCGCGCCCTGGTCGCCCAGCCGGATCGCTACGAGCCGGGCCTGAACCGGGCCACGCTGGAGTGCGCGCGTCATTACCAGACGGTGATCCTGCCGGCACGGCCACGCAAGCCTCAGGACAAGGCCAAGGCCGAGGTGGCGGTGCAGGTGGTCGAGCGCTGGATCATGGCGCGGCTGCGCCATCGGCAGTTCTTCAGCCTGCATGCGCTTAACCAGGCCATCGCCGAGCTGCTGGAGGATCTGAATCGGCGCCCGTTCAAGCGGCTCGATGGCTGCCGGCGCGACTGGTTCGAGCGCCTGGATCGCCCGGCCTTGCGAGCGCTGCCGGTGCATCCCTACGAGGTCGCCACCTTCAAGCGCTGCAAGGTCAGCATCGACTACCACATCGAGGTCAATGGCAGCTTCTACAGCGTGCCCTCCGCCCTGGCCCGGCAGAACGTGGACGTGCGACTGACGGCACACACCCTGGAAGTGCTGCATGGCAACCGGCGGGTGGCCAGCCACCTGCTGCTGGGGCGACGCGGCGCTTACAGTACCCAGCGCGAGCACATGCCCGCGGCGCACCAGGCGCATCGCGAATGGACGCCACAACGCCTGCTCGACTGGGGCGCGCGGATCGGCCCCTACACGCGCCAACTGATCGATCACCAACTGACCCACAAGCCGCACCCGGAGATGGGCTACCGCGCCTGCCTCGGCCTGCTCTCGCTGGCCCGGCGCTATGGCAATGCACGCCTGGAAGCCGCTGCCGAACGTGCCGTACACCTGCGCGCCTTCACCGGGCGCAGCGTGCGCAACCTGCTCCAGCAAGGCCTGGATCAACAGCCGCTGCCCCAGCGTGCCGCCGAAACGACCTTACCCGGCGACCACGAGAACGTCCGTGGCGCCGACTACTACCAACCCCCGCAACAGGAGCTGTTCGATGATGCCGCAACACACCCTGAATCAACTGCACCAGCTACGCCTGGACGGCATGGCCCGCGCCCTGGAAGAGCAATGGACGCTGCCGGCCAGCCACAGCCTGAGCTTCGATGAACGCCTCGGCCTACTGCTCGACCGCGAACTGGCCTGGCGTGACAACCAGCGCCTGGTACGGCTGCGCAAGAAGGCCAAGCTCAAGTACGCCAACGCCTGCCTGGAAGATCTCGACCGCCGCACCGGACGCGCCCTGGACGAGCGTCTGATCGCCACCCTGGCCAGTGGCGACTGGATCCGCCAGCAGCACAACCTGCTGCTGACCGGCCCGACCGGTGCCGGCAAAACCTGGCTGGCCTGCGCCCTGGGCAACCAGGCCTGCCGCCAGGGCTATAGCACCCTGTACCTGCGCACCCCGCGCCTGCTGGAACAACTGCGCATCGCTCATGGCGACGGCAGCTTCGGCCGTACCCTGCAACAGCTGGCAAAGGTCGACGTCCTGGTGCTGGACGACTGGGCGCTAGCCCCGCTGGAGGAAGGAGCCCGGCATGACCTGCTGGAGGTGATCGACGACCGCGCTGGCAGCCGCTCCACCATCCTGACGAGCCAACTGCCCATCGAGCACTGGCACGGCTGGATCAACGACCCGACCCTGGCCGATGCCATCCTCGACCGCCTGGTGCACAACGCCTACCGACTGACGATGAAAGGCGAGTCGCTGCGCCGAAAAAAAGCCGAGGAACAAGCCGCATCGTGACCGATGCGATTACAATCCAGAACCCGCGCAACCGGGGTGGAAGCACCGGTCACGTATTAGCGAAACGCTCGGTCACGTTCACCGAAATCCGCAGCTGCGGCCCGGGCCAACGTCGAACTGGGTCAACTCAGCCAATCCCAGGGCAAGGCCATTGTCGATGCCGCTCAGGGCCTCCTGGAAGGCGACTTCATGCAGCACTTCCCGGTGGATGTCTTCCAGACCGGTTCAGGCACCAGTTCCAACATGAACGCCAACGAAGTGCTGGCGACCCTGGCCGGCCGCCTGTTGGGCGAGCCGGTCAATCCCAACGACCACGTCAACTGTGGTCAGAGCAGCAACGACATCATTCCCACCACCATTCACGTCAGCGCCGCCCTGACCCTGCACGAGCGCTTGTTGCCGGCACTGGTGCATCTGGTGGAGGTCATCGAACGCAAGGCGGTGCAGGTGCATCCCTTCATCAAGACCGGACGTACTCACCTGATGGACGCCATGCCGGTACGCATGAGCCAGGTGCTGGACGGCTGGGCGCAACAGCTCAAGGCCAACATCGCTCACTTGCAGGATCTGTTGCCGAGCCTGCAGGCCCTGGCCCAGGGCGGCACTGCTGTGGGCACAGGGATCAACGCCCACCCCGAGTTCGCCGCGCGCTTCTGCCAGCAGTTGAGCCACCTGACCCAGGTGCAGTTCACCCCGGGCAAGAACCTGTTCGCCCTGATCGGTTCCCAGGACACCGCGGTGTCGGTATCCGGCCAACTCAAGACCACCGCGGTGTCGTTGATGAAGATCGCCAACGACCTGCGCTGGATGAACTCCGGCCCGCTGGCGGGGTTGGGCGAGATTGAGCTGCAAGGGTTGCAGCCGGGTTCGTCGATCATGCCGGGCAAGGTCAATCCGGTGATTCCGGAGGCGGTGGCGATGGTTGCCGCCCAAGTCATTGGCAACGACAGCACCATCACCGTGGCTGGCCAGTCGGGCAACTTCGAGCTCAACGTGATGCTGCCGATCATTGCCCAGAACCTGCTGGGCAGTATCGAGCTGCTGGCCAGTTCCAGCCGGCTGCTGGCGGACAAGGCCATTGCCAGCTTCAAGGTCAATGAGCCCAAGCTCAAGGAGGCGCTGTCGCGCAATCCGATCCTGGTCACCGCCCTGAACCCGATCATCGGTTACCAGAAGGCCGCGGAAATTGCCAAGACCGCCTACAAGCAGGGACGGCCGGTGATCGATGTGGCGTTGGAGCTCACCGATCTGCCGCGTAGCCAGCTCGAAACTCTGCTGGATCCGGAAAAACTCACCGCAGGCGGCCTGTAACCCTCGACACCGTTTTGGAGGCGCACCATGGAGCACTGGAAACGCACGATCGAAAGGGCAAATCGTCTCTTTATGCGGGGTGAACTGGTGGATGCTCGCGAGTTCTACCTGCAGGCGCTGGCGCTGGCCCAGGTGTTGTTCGAGCGCTGGGCGGATGCCGACGAAGCGGTGGCGGCCTGCGTGATTTCCCATCACAACCTGGCGGACCTGCATCTACGCCTGAACCAGCCGGAGGAGAGCGCGCAATACCTCTGCGCCATCCATCAGCGCCTGCTGCAGACCATGCAGGACAGTCGCCTGACCCCGGCCTTGCGCGAAGCCGCCTGGCGCCAGAGCAGCAAGACCTACGTCGAGCTGCTGAATTTCATCGGCGAGCACGGTGAATACCCCCGCACCCATCGTCTGCTGGGCGGTAACGCCGCGGGCCTGTCGACCGACAGCCCGCGCGCCGGCGGCGCCATTTTCGGAGTTCATTGATATGTCCTTTACCTTGCCTGCACTGCCTTATGCCTACGACGCCCTGGAGCCGCACATTGATGCGCAGACCATGGAGATTCACTACAGCAAGCATCACCAGACCTACATCAACAACCTGAATGCCGCAGTGGAAGGCACCGAGTGGGCCGGTTGGGAGATCGAGAAGCTGGTGGCCAGCGTCCAGCAACTGCCCGAGCAACTGCGTGCCGCGGTGATTAATCAAGGTGGTGGTCATGCCAACCATTCCCTGTTCTGGGCGGTCATGACCCCGGCCGGCGGTGGCAAGCCCGAAGGTGCCTTGGGGCACGCCATCGAGCAGCAACTAGGCGGTTTTGAACGCTTCAAGGAGGCCTTCACCAAGGCCGCGCTGACCCGTTTCGGTAGTGGCTGGGCCTGGCTCAGCGTGACTCCGGAGAAAAAGCTGGTGGTGGAAAGCAGCGGCAATCAGGACAGCCCGCTGATGAACGGCAATACGCCCATTCTTGGTCTGGACGTGTGGGAGCACGCCTATTACTTGCGATATCAGAACCGGCGGCCGGAGTACATCAACGCGTTCTACAACGTGATCAACTGGCCGGAAGTGGCTCAGCGCTACCGGGCCGCGATGGTTTGATCCCTTCTCCTGAATACAAGATCTAAGGCCGATTATGGGCACTGAAACACTGGCGATCAGCAGCGGGCGAATGTTTCGTTATGCCTTCGGTTCGCTGTTGCTGTTGGCGGGTACTGCTTTGCTGGTGGCTCAAGGGCTGAGCTGGCTGAGCCTGGAGCCGCGCCTGCTGCGCGCCTTGCAGGGCGGTTCCATTTGCGCCCTGGGCACGGCATTGGGGGCGGTTCCGGTGCTGGTGATCCGGCAGATGCCGGTGGCGGTGAGCGACACCCTGTTGGGTTTTGGTGCCGGAGTGATGCTGGCGGCGACGGCGTTTTCACTGGTTGTCCCCGGCATTGCCGCAGCCCAGGATCTGGGCTTGTCTGCCTGGGGCTCCAGTGGCCTGATCTGTGCCGGCATCATGCTGGGGGCCTTTGTCCTGTTCCTGGTGGATCGCAAGATTTCCGGGGGCAGTCCGGAGCTGCTGGTGGGCACGTCGGAGCATCCGGTGATTGCCCCGCGTATCTGGTTGTTCGTCTTCGCGATCATTGCCCACAACATTCCTGAAGGGATGGCGGTGGGGGTGTCGGCCGGAGGCGGCATGCCCGATGCGGACGGTCTGGCCATGGGCATTGCCTTGCAGGATGTGCCGGAAGGGCTGGTGATTGCCCTGGTGTTGGCGGGGGCGGGGATGTCGCGGGTCAAGGCGTTCCTGATCGGCGCCGCTTCAGGCCTGGTGGAGCCGGTCTTTGCCTTGCTCTGTGCCTGGCTGGTGAGCCTGGCGCAGGTGCTGCTGCCCTTGGGGCTGGCCCTGGCAGCGGGGGCGATGCTGCTGGTGGTCACTCATGAAGTGATTCCGGAGTCGCGGCGCAATGGCCATGACAAGCTCGCCAGTCTCGGCCTGTGTATCGGTTTTTGCCTGATGATGGTGATGGACACGGCGCTTGCCTGAATGCCGCGTGGCGAGCGGCTCGCTCGTGTCTACTCGCCTTCGTCGAAGTAGTTGTTGATCAGGGCAACCAGCGCATCCATTGCTTCCTGTTCCTGCTCGCCTTCGGTCTTGAGGTAGATCTTGGTGCCCTTGCCGGCGGCGAGCATCATCATGGCCATGATGCTTTTGCCGTCGACCATGGATTCCGGGGTTCTGCCGGCGCGGATCTGGCAGGGGAACTGGCCGGCCACGCCGACGAACTTGGCCGAGGCGCGAGCGTGCAGGCCCAGTTTGTTGATGATCTCGATTTCCAGAGCTGGCATCGCGGGGTAGATCCTTTCAGCTAAGGTCGCGGTGGCGAACCTGGACGTTCTTCAGGGTTTTTTGCAACACCTTGCCCAGGCGCTCGGTCAGGTACACGGAGCGGTGGTGCCCGCCGGTGCAGCCAATGGCAATGGTCACGTAGGCGCGGTTGCTGGCGGCAAAGCGCGGCAGCCACTTGAGCAGATAGCTTTCGATGTCCTGGAACATCTCTTCGACATCGGGTTGCGCAGCCAGGTATTCCGCCACCGGGGCGTCCAGTCCGGATTGGGCACGCAGTTCGGGTTTCCAATACGGGTTGGGCAGGCAGCGAACGTCAAACACCAGGTCGGCGTCCACCGGCATGCCGCGCTTGAAACCAAAGGACTCCACCAGGAACGCGGTACCCGGTTCCGGCTGGTTCAACAGGCGCAGCTTGATGGTGTCTCGCAGTTGGTAGAGGTTCAGGTTGGTGGTGTTGACCTTGAGGTCGGCCAGATCGACGATCGGGCCCAGCAGTTGGGTTTCATCGTGGATGGCTTCGGCCAGCGAGCGATTGGCGCTGCTCAGCGGGTGACGACGACGAGTTTCCGAGAATCGCTTGAGCAGGGTTTCCTCGTCGGCATCCAGATAAAGAACGTCACACTGGATATGCCGGCTGCGCACTTCTTCCAGCAGTTCGGGGAAGCGTGAAAGGTGGCTGGGCAAGTTGCGGGCATCGATGGACACCGCTACCAGCGGTTGCGCCAGTTCAGTGTGAATCAATGCACGTTCGGCCAGCTCGGGCAGCAAGCCGGCGGGCAGGTTGTCGATGCAGTAGTAGCCGTGATCCTCGAGAACATCGAGGGCGGTGCTTTTACCTGAGCCGGATCGGCCGCTGACGATGATCAAGCGCATGATTACTGACCGTTTTGCTCGTCCAGGACAACCTGATACAAGGCTTCGTTGCTGGTGGCACTGCGCAGGCGATCGCGGACTTCCTTGCGATCGAGCATGCTGGCGATCTGCCGCAGCAGTTCCAGATGAGCATCGGTGGCGGCTTCCGGGACCAGCAGGACAAACAGCAGGTCGACCGGGGCGCCGTCGATGGCGTCGAAATCGATGGGAGCGTCCAGATGCATCAGTGCACTGATGGGCGACTCGCAGCCTTTGAGGCGGCAGTGAGGAATGGCGATGCCGTTGCCAAAACCGGTGGAGCCGAGTTTCTCACGGGCGATCAGGCTCTCGAAGACGTCCTGCATCTCCAGATCAGGCACTTCACGGCTGATCAGGTTGGCAATTTGTTCGAGGGCGCGTTTTTTACTGCCGCCCGGCACGTTCACCAGGGAACGGCCGGGGGTCAGGATGCTTTCAAGTCGGATCATGGGAGGGGAGTGTTAGCGACCCGTGCCTTGGAGAAGGTGGAGTTGCTTTTCCTTATGCTTTTTCAGTTGGCGGTCAAGCTTGTCCGTGAGCAGGTCGATTGCGGCATACATATCGTCATGTTCTGCATTGGCGACAACCTCCCCACCGTGGATGTGCAAGGTGGCTTCGATTTTCTGCTTCAATTTCTCGACAGCCATGGTGACCTGCACATTGGTAATCTTGTCGAAATGCCGCTCCAGCCGGTCGAGTTTTTCGCCGATGTAAGCGCGCAGAGGTTCAGTCACTTCGAGTTGGTGTCCACTGATGTTGACTTGCATACAGCTTCTCCTTCGTTGCCAGTGCATAACGCGGCAGGCTGAGATGCCTGCCACCTAGACCATGCCTGCAACCGGCTGGCTCAGCCAGCTTGCAGGCACACTCCGAAACGCTGTGGCCAGCCCGGCGGTTACATCAACCGCTTGCGTTCGCTGGAAGGCGCGATCCCAAGGGATTCGCGGTACTTGGCGACGGTCCGACGGGCTACCTGAATGCCTTGTGCCTCCAGTAAACCAGCGATCTTGCTGTCACTCAACGGCTTTTTCTGATTTTCCGCAGCCACCAGTTTTTTGATGATCGCGCGGATTGCCGTGGACGAGCATTCGCCGCCTTCCGAGGTGCTGACATGGCTGGAGAAAAAGTATTTCAGTTCATATATGCCCCGAGGGGTATGCATGAATTTTTGTGTGGTCACCCGGGAAATCGTTGATTCGTGCATGCCTACCGCTTCGGCAATGTCATGCAGAACCAGGGGTTTCATGGCTTCGTCGCCATATTCGAGGAAGCCCCGTTGGTGCTCGACGATCTGAGTGGCAACTTTCATCAGGGTTTCGTTGCGGCTCTGCAGGCTCTTGATGAACCAGCGGGCTTCCTGCAACTGATTGCGCATGAAGGTATTGTCGGCGCTGGTGTCGGCGCGGCGTACAAAACCGGCGTACTGGGCGTTGACCCGCAGGCGTGGCACGGATTCCTGGTTCAGCTCCACCAGCCAGCGTTCGTTGTCCTTGCGCACGATGACGTCTGGAACCACGTACTCGGCTTCGCTGGATTCGATCTGCGAGCCAGGACGCGGGTTGAGACTCTGCACCAGTTCGATGACCTGGCGCAGTTCGTCTTCCTTGAGCTTCATGCGACGCATCAACTGGCTGTAGTCGCGACTGCCCAGGAGGTCAATGTAGTCGCAGACCAGGCGCTGGGCCTCGCTCAACCAGGGAGTTTTCGCCGGCAACTGGCGCAATTGCAGGAGCAGGCATTCACCCAGGTTGCGTGCGCCGATACCGGCAGGTTCGAATTGCTGGATGCGATGCAGTACGGCTTCGATCTCGTCCAGTTCGATGTCCAGCTCCGGATCGAAGGCCTCAAGGATCTCCTCAAGGGTTTCGTCCAGGTAGCCCTGATTGTTGATGCAATCGATCAGGGTCACGGCGATCAGGCGATCGGTGTCCGACATCGGGGCCAGGTTCAGTTGCCAGAGCAAGTGGCTCTGCAGGCTTTCACCGGCCGATGTGCGGGTGGTGAAGTCCCACTCGTCGTCATCGCTGCTGGGCAGGCTGCTGGCGCTGGTCTGGTAGACGTCTTCCCACGCGGTATCCACCGGCAACTCGTTGGGGATGCGTTCGTTCCATTCGCCTTCCTCGAGGTTGTCCACCGTGGGGGCGGTTTCCTGGTAGGAGGGTTCCTGGATTTCGGTATTGGGTTTGGACTCGGTGTTGTCGGCCAGGGGGTCGCTGTTGTCGAAGTCGTCGCCGTCTTCCTGGCGCTCGAGCATCGGGTTGGACTCCAGGGCTTCCTGGATTTCCTGTTGCAGGTCCAGGGTCGACAATTGGAGCAGGCGGATGGCCTGTTGCAGCTGCGGTGTCATCGTCAGCTGCTGGCCCATTCTGAGGACTAGCGATGGTTTCATGGCAGGGGCTTAACACCTTATTTGCCGGCGCACATGCGCCATCCACTACAGGGCGCCGAAGCGCCAAACATAAGCAAATTATATGCCTGAAACTGAAGTGTTTGCCTAGAGCGCTGTAACAATAAAGTTTGTGGGGATTTATCGTTTGCGGCGCTCTGGCGTCTGGCCCGACACCTCAGCCGTTACAGGCGGAACTCATGGCCCAGATAGACTTCCTTGACCAGTTCGTTGGCCAGGATAGTCTCGGAGTCGCCCTCGGCGATCAGTTGCCCGTCGTTGACGATATAGGCGGTTTCACAGATGTCCAGGGTTTCCCGGACGTTGTGGTCAGTGATCAGCACACCGATGCCTTTGGCCTTCAGGTGATGGATGATCTGCTTGATATCGCCGACCGAGATCGGGTCGACCCCGGCGAAGGGTTCGTCCAGCAGGATGAACTTGGGGGCGGTGGCCAGCGCCCGGGCGATTTCCACGCGGCGGCGCTCGCCACCGGACAGGCTCATGCCGAGGTTGTCGCGGATGTGGTTGATGTGGAATTCCTGCAGCAGGCTTTCCAGCTCCTGGCGGCGGCCGGCCTTGTCGAGCTCCTTGCGGGTCTCGAGGATGGCCATGATGTTGTCTGCGACCGACAGCTTGCGGAAGATCGAGGCTTCCTGGGGCAGATAGCCGATACCGGCGCGGGCGCGACCGTGCATCGGTTGGTGGCTGACATCCAGGTCGTCGATCAGGACGCGCCCCTGATCGGCCTGGACCAGGCCGACGATCATGTAGAAGCAGGTGGTCTTGCCGGCGCCGTTGGGGCCGAGCAGGCCGACGATCTGCCCGCTGTCGATGGACAGGCTGACATCACGCACGACCTGGCGGCTCTTGTAGCTCTTGGCCAGGTGCTGAGCTTTCAGAGTTGCCATTACTGGGCCTTTTGCTCGTCGGTTTTCTTTTTCGGCTGGATGACCATGTCGATCCGCGGACGTGGCGCGGTGACCGAGCTGCCGTTGGCGCGACCGGCGTTAGCCACTTGCTTGACGGTGTCGTAGACGATTTTCTCGCCTTCGGTGGTATTGCCGTCGTTGATGACCTTGGCCTTGTCGATCAGCACGATGCGGTTCTGCTGGGCATGGTACTGGATGGTCACGGCGTAGGCCTGGACCGGTTTCGGGTCGGTCTGCTTCTGCAGCTGTTCGAAGTAGGCCAGGTTGCCCACCGACGTCACGACATCGATTTCGCCAGTCTTGGATCGGGTGATGGTCACGGTGTTGCCGGTGATCTTCATCGAGCCCTGGGTGATGATCACATCGCCCTTGTAGGTAGCCACGCCGTTCTTGTCGTCCAGCTGGGCGTCGTCGGCCTGAATGCGGATGGGCTGTTGGCTATCGTTCGGCAGAGCCCAGGCGCTCACGCTTCCCAGTGCTGCGCCCAGACTGAGCAAAATAGGGAGGGTTTTAACGAGCCTCATACTGTCCTCTTACGTTCGATAGCAGGTTCATCCTGCCGTCTTTCAAATACGCTTTCATTCCCTTGGCAGTGGTCACGCCGTCGGCGCCGTCGATTCTAACGGCTTGCTCGGTCTGCGCATATTGCTTCTGCGGGAATACTGTCATGCGGCTGGTGGTGATCAGCAGGTTGCGATTGTGCTCGTCGGTGCGGGAAACCCGAACCGAATCGATCAGCTCGACCTCGGTGCCGTCCGGATTGACTTCGCCGCGCTCGCTCTGGACATGCCAGGGATAAGTGGTGCCGCGGTACATCTGCAGGTCGGGCTTGGTCAGCAGTGTCACTTCGCTGGCCTTGATGTGTTCGACCTTGTCCGAGGTCATTTCGTACTGCAGTTTGCCGTCTGGCAGGTACTGCACGCTGCGGGCGTTGATCGCGTAATAGTCGATGGCGCTCTCGTCGACCTGCACCACAGGCTTGTCGAGGAAGCGTTCCGGGCTGATGTTCCAGTAACCGACCGCCGCGAACAGCAGGGCGATGGTCCCGAAGATCAGGATGGTGCGAATCTTTTTACTCAGCATGGGAGGGCTCTATAGATAAGCGGCATTGGCTGCTTCAAGACGATCCTGGGCGCGCAGGATCAGCTCGCAGAACTCCCGTGCGGCACCTTCGCCGCCGCGGGCAACGGTAATGCCGTGGGCGTGTTCGCGGACAAAGCCGGCGGCGTTGGCCACCGCCATGCCCAGGCCGACACGGCGGATCACCGGCAGGTCGGGCAGGTCGTCACCCAGGTAGGCGACCTGTTCATAGCTTAGGCCCAGTTGGGCCAGAAGCTCGTCCAGTACCACCAGTTTGTCTTCGCGGCCCTGGTAGAGGTGGGGAATCCCCAGGTTCTTGGCGCGGCGTTCGACCACCGGGGTCTTGCGCCCGCTGATGATCGCGGTCTGCACCCCGGCGGCCATGAGCATCTTGATGCCCTGGCCGTCGAGGGTATTGAAGGTCTTGAACTCGCTGCCGTCTTCAAGGAAGTACAGGCGACCGTCGGTCAGGACGCCGTCGACGTCGAAGACCGCCAGCTTGATGTGTTTACCGCGTTGCAGCAGGTCGGCACTCATTTACATCACTCCCGCGCGCAGCAGGTCGTGCATGTTCAAGGCGCCGATCGGCCGGTCTTCCTTGTCCACCACCACCAGGGCGCTGATTTTATGGTCTTCCATGATCTTCAGGGCTTCGGCGGCCAGCATATCGGCGCGGGCGGTCTTGCCATGAGGGGTCATGACCGAATCGATGGTGGCGTGGTGGATATCGATGGCGCGATCCAGGGTGCGGCGCAGGTCGCCGTCGGTGAAGATCCCGGCCAGGCGACCGTCGGCCTCCAGAATCACGGTCATGCCCAGGCCCTTGCGGGTCATTTCCATGAGCGCATCCTTGAGCAGGGTGCCCCGTTGCACCTGCGGCAGATCGTTGCCTTCATGCATCACGTTCTCGACCTTGAGCAGCAGGCGGCGGCCCAGGGCGCCACCGGGATGGGAGAACGCGAAGTCTTCGGCGGTGAAGCCGCGGGCTTCCAGCAGGGCCACGGCCAGGGCATCGCCCATGACCAGGGCCGCGGTGGTCGAGGAGGTGGGAGCCAGGTTCAGCGGGCAGGCCTCGTGCTCGACATGCACGTTGAGATTGACGTCGGCGGCCTTGGCCAGTGGCGACTCAGGGTTGCCGGTCAGGCTGATCAGCTGGATGCCCAGGCGCTTGATCAGCGGCAGCAGGGTGACGATTTCGTTGGTAGAGCCGGAGTTGGAGAGGGCCAGGATAACGTCGTCGCGAGTGATCATGCCCATGTCGCCATGGCTGGCTTCAGCTGGGTGGACAAAGAAAGCCGTGGTTCCGGTGCTCGCCAGGGTAGCGGCGATCTTGTTGCCGATGTGCCCGGATTTGCCCATGCCGACCACGACCACGCGGCCTTTGCTGGCCAGAATCATCTCGCAAGCGCGTACGAAATCTGCGTCGATATGGGGCAGCAAGCCTTCTACGGCCTGAAGTTCGAGGCGGATGGTGCGTTGTGCTGATTGAATCAGGTCGCTGGATTGGCTCATGTCTGAAATCGTATAGCCCGATGAAAAGGCGGCGATTATAGCGGTAATGAGCAAATCCCTCACGCAAGTTCGTCAGCCTTTATCCGGCCGGTATCAGGAATCCTCCGATTTTGCCTGTCCTGGACCTGAACGTTCACGGCTTCGGCCTTGGGGGCGTCGTATCAGCAGTGATATAGTTCGCCGCCAGTTCGGCCTGCCCAGGGGCACGTACTCCCGGCAGGGAGCCAAGCGTCCGAGTGATAGGCTGCATCGCAAGGAGTTTAGATGAGTGCCGATAACGCCTACGCGGTCGAGCTGAAGGGACTTTCCTTCAAGCGCGGTGCGCGCAGCATTTTCAATAACGTGGATATCCGTATTCCGCGAGGCAAGGTCACCGGCATCATGGGGCCTTCCGGCTGCGGAAAAACCACCCTGTTGCGCTTGATGGGCATGCAGTTGCGGCCCAGCAGCGGCGAAGTGTGGGTCAACGGCCAGAATCTGCCGAGCCTCTCGCGCAGCGATCTGTTCGATGCGCGCAAGCAGATGGGCGTGCTGTTTCAGAGTGGCGCCCTGTTCACCGATCTGGATGTGTTCGAGAACGTGGCTTTTCCGCTGCGGGTGCATACCGAACTGCCGGACGAGATGATTCGCGACATTGTCCTGCTCAAGCTGCAGGCGGTGGGCCTGCGGGGTGCCGTCGACCTGATGCCCGATGAGCTGTCCGGCGGCATGAAGCGCCGGGTCGCCCTGGCCCGGGCCATCGCCCTGGACCCGCAGATTCTCATGTACGACGAACCTTTCGTGGGGCAGGACCCGATTGCCATGGGTGTCCTGGTGCGGCTGATCCGTCTGCTCAACGATGCCCTGGGCATTACCAGCATCGTGGTGTCCCACGATCTTGCGGAAACCGCGAGCATTGCCGATTACCTCTATGTAGTCGGTGATGGCCAGGTGTTGGGCCAGGGAACTCCTGACGAACTGATGGACTCCGACAATCCGCGTATCCGTCAATTCATGAAGGGTGATCCCGACGGCCCGGTGCCGTTTCACTTTCCAGCGACGGATTACCGCGCAGATCTTCTGGGGAAGCGCTGATGCGCAAAATATCGCTAATCGAGAGGGTTCGCCTCTTCGGTCGCTCAGGCATCGATGTCCTGGCGGTACTGGGGCGTTCCACCCTGTTCCTGTTTCACGCGCTGCTGGGCCGCGGTGGCATCGGCGGCAGTTTCGGCCTGCTGATCAAGCAACTGCACTCCGTGGGCGTGATGTCCCTGGTGATCATCGTCGTGTCCGGAATCTTCATCGGCATGGTGCTGGCGCTGCAGGGCTTCAACATTCTCTCCAGCTACGGTTCGGAGCAGGCGGTGGGGCAGATGGTCGCCCTGACCCTGTTGCGTGAGCTGGGGCCGGTGGTTACCGCGCTGTTGTTCGCTGGTCGTGCAGGTTCAGCGCTGACTGCCGAGATCGGCAACATGAAATCCACCGAGCAGCTCTCCAGCCTGGAGATGATCGGGGTCGACCCGCTCAAGTACATCATCGCGCCACGCCTGTGGGCCGGCTTCATCTCCCTGCCGCTGCTGGCGATGATTTTCAGCGTGGTGGGGATCTGGGGCGGTTCCTGGGTTGCTGTGGACTGGCTGGGGGTCTATGAAGGTTCCTACTGGTCGAACATGCAGAACAGCGTGACCTTCAGCGGTGACGTACTCAATGGCGTGATCAAAAGTATCGTCTTTGCGTTTGTAGTGACCTGGATCGCCGTATTCCAAGGCTACGACTGTGAGCCCACTTCAGAGGGGATCAGCCGTGCCACTACCAAGACCGTGGTGTACGCCTCGTTGGCCGTACTGGGCTTGGACTTTATTCTGACCGCCTTGATGTTTGGAGATTTCTGATGCAAAACCGCACCCTGGAAATCGGTGTCGGCCTTTTCCTGCTGGCCGGCATCCTGGCTTTGCTGTTGCTTGCCCTGCGAGTCAGTGGCTTGTCTCCGAGCGCAAGCACCGATACCTACAAGCTTTACGCCTACTTCGACAATATCGCCGGTTTGACGGTCAGAGCTAAGGTCACCATGGCTGGGGTCACCATCGGCAAGGTTACGGCGATCGATCTGGACCGCGACAGCTTCACCGGTCGGGTGACCATGCAGCTGGAAAAACGTGTGGATAATCTGCCGACCGACTCCACTGCATCTATCCTGACGGCTGGCCTGTTGGGTGAGAAATACATCGGTATCAGCGTGGGCGGGGAAGAAACCTTGCTCAAGGATGGCGGGACCATCCACGACACCCAGTCGTCGCTGGTACTGGAGGACCTGATCGGTAAATTCCTGCTCAATACCGTTAGCAAAGACGCCAAATGAGGAGTTTTTCGATGATCTCTATCTTGCGACGTGGCCTGTTGGTGCTGCTGGCGGCCCTGCCGTTGCTGGCTAGCGCGGCCAGTGCACCTTCCGCCCACGATCTGGTGCAGGACACCACCACCCGCCTGCTGGCGGATCTGGCGGCCAACAAGGAAAAGTACAAGCAAAGCCCGAACGACTTCTACAACGCCCTGAACGGCATTGTCGGTCCGGTGGTGGATGCCGACGGCATCTCCCGCAGCATCATGACCGTGAAGTATTCGCGCAAGGCCACCCCGGAGCAGATGGCGCGCTTCCAGGAGAACTTCAAGCGCAGCCTGATGCAGTTCTATGGCAACGCCTTGCTCGAGTACAACAACCAGGGCATCACCGTTTCTCCGGCCAGGGATGAAAGCGGCACCCGTACCAGCGTGGACATGCAAGTCAAAGGCAACAACGGCGCTATCTATCCGGTGTCCTACACCCTGGAGAAGATCAACGACGAGTGGAAAGTGCGTAACGTGATCATCAACGGCATCAACATCGGCAAGCTGTTCCGTGATCAGTTCGCCGACGCCATGCAGCGCAACGGCAACAACCTGGACAAGACCATCGACGGCTGGGCCGGCGAAGTGGCCAAGGCCAAGGAAGTCACCGAAGACGCCGCCCATAAGGCTGCGCAATGAGTGAGTCGGCCGTACGCCTGGGTGACGCCGGGGAGCTGCTGATCAGTGGCGTGCTGGACTACCGCAGCGGCCCGGGCCTGCGCAAGCAGGGCCTGGCGCTGATCAAGTCGAGCCCGGGCACGGCCCTGGTGCTTGATTGCTCGGCGGTGGAAAAATCCAGCAGTGTCGGTCTGGCCCTGTTGCTGGCCTTCATTCGCGATGGTCAGGGGCTGGGCAAGACGGTGAGTGTTCGCGCTCTGCCCGAGGGCATGCGGGAAATCGCCGAGGTGTCCGGGGTCACCGAGATCCTCCTCCATCCGTAGTAACCCACATCTATATAGAAGCCCCCCGTCAGAGTCCTGCTATGCGGGGTTCGCAGGCGCGGGGCTTTTTTGTATGATGTCCGACCCGCGCGCACAGGGCGCCGATTGAGGTTGAGCATGCAGGCCAACGAAGTGAAGAGCTTTCTTGAGGGAAAGCTGCCCGGAGCTCAGGTAGAAGTTGAGGGCGAAGGCTGCAACTTTCAGCTGAACGTGATTAGCGACGAACTGGTGGCCTTGAGCCCGGTCAAGCGTCAGCAGAGCATCTATGCCCATTTGAATCCATGGATTGCCGATGGCAGCATCCACGCGATCACTATGAAATTTTTCAGCCGCGCGGCTTGGGCCGAGCGCACCTGAGCCCAAGGGCGTCGAGACTGTTATGGATAAATTGATTATTACCGGCGGCGTTCGCCTTGATGGCGAGATCCGCATTTCCGGGGCCAAGAACTCCGCGCTGCCGATTCTGGCGGCAACCCTGCTGTGCGATGGCCCGGTCACCGTGGCCAACCTGCCGCACCTGCACGACATCACCACCATGATCGAGCTGTTCGGTCGCATGGGCATCGAGCCGGTGATCGACGAGAAACTCAGCGTTGAAATCGACCCGCGCACCATCAAGACCCTGGTGGCGCCTTACGAGCTGGTGAAAACCATGCGCGCCTCGATCCTGGTGCTGGGCCCGATGGTTGCCCGTTTCGGCGAAGCCGAAGTGGCCCTGCCGGGTGGTTGCGCCATCGGCTCGCGCCCGGTTGACCTGCACATCCGCGGCCTGGAGGCCATGGGCGCAGTGATCGACGTCGAAGGCGGCTACATCAAGGCCAAGGCCCCTGAAGGCGGCCTGCGCGGTGCGAACTTCTTCTTCGATACCGTGAGCGTGACCGGTACCGAGAACATCATGATGGCCGCGGCGTTGGCCCGTGGCCGCAGCGTGCTGCAGAACGCCGCCCGCGAACCTGAAGTCGTCGACCTGGCGAACTTCCTGATCGCCATGGGGGCGAAGATTTCCGGCGCTGGCACCGACACCATCACCATCGATGGCGTTGAGCGTCTGCATTCGGCGATCTACAAGGTCATGCCCGACCGTATCGAAACCGGCACCTACCTGGTGGCGGCAGCCGTCACTGGCGGGCGGGTCAAGGTCAAGGACACCGATCCGACCATCCTTGAAGCCGTACTGGAGAAACTCAAGGAAGCCGGCGCCGAAGTGACCACCGGCAGCGACTGGATCGAGCTCAACATGCACGGCAAGCGCCCCAAGGCGGTCAACGTGCGTACCGCTCCGTACCCAGCGTTCCCGACCGACATGCAGGCTCAGTTCATTTCCCTGAACGCGATTGCCGAAGGCACTGGCGCGGTGATCGAGACCATCTTTGAAAACCGTTTCATGCACGTGTACGAACTGCACCGCATGGGCGCCAAGATCCAGGTCGAAGGCAACACCGCGATCGTCACCGGCACCGAAATCCTCAAGGGCGCGCCGGTCATGGCCACCGACCTGCGGGCCTCGGCCAGCCTGGTGATCTCGGCCCTGATGGCCGAAGGCGACACCCTGATCGACCGCATCTACCACATCGACCGTGGTTACGAGTGCATCGAAGAGAAGCTGCAGATGCTCGGCGCGAAGATCCGCCGCGTACCGGGCTAGTTGCATGACGGGCACAGGGAGGTGCCCACAGCCGAATCTGTTCCACGTCGAGCCTGTCTTCAGGCTCGACGCATGTCTGGCGCCGTTTGCGTCCGGGCATCAGTCGCCGCATAAGGACTTACGTTACTCATGTTGACCATCGCACTGTCCAAGGGCCGTATCCTCGACGACACGCTGCCGCTTCTGGCTGAAGCGGGCATCGTGCCGACCGAGAATCCGGACAAGAGCCGCAAACTGATCATCCCCACGACCCAGGACGATGTACGCCTGCTGATCGTGCGCGCCACCGATGTGCCGACCTATGTCGAACATGGCGCCGCCGACCTCGGGGTGGCCGGCAAGGACGTCCTGATGGAGTACTCCGGCCAGGGCCTGTACGAACCGCTGGACCTGCAGATTGCCCAGTGCAAGCTGATGACCGCCGGAGCCATCGGCGCCGTCGAACCCAAGGGGCGCCTGCGGGTAGCCACCAAGTTCGTCAACGTGGCCAAGCGTTACTACGCCGAACAGGGCCGCCAGGTGGACATCATCAAGCTCTACGGCTCCATGGAGCTGGCGCCGCTGATCGGTCTGGCGGACAAGATCATCGACGTGGTCGACACCGGCAACACCCTGCGGGCCAACGGTCTGGAGCCCCAGGAACTGATCGCCACCATCAGCTCCCGTCTGGTGGTCAACAAGGCATCGATGAAGATGCAGCACGCCCGTATCCAGGCGTTGATCGACACCCTGCGCAAGGCAGTGGAGTCGCGACACCGCGGCTGATTCACATGCGTGGCCTTGAGCCGCGCCCATCTATCCGCGTCATAGCCAGAATGCTCAGGTGCCCACGCGGATGGCTTGGTAGTCTTGCGGCGCCTGAGCTTTGCAAATCCAAGCTTGCCCTTTTGAGCACTCGCCAATTACTGAGGCCTTCGCTATGACCGCTCCGACTGCAATTCGCCGACTCAACGCTGCCGATCCGGATTTCGCCCGTCATCTGGATCATCTGCTGAGCTGGGAAAGTGTCTCTGACGATTCGGTCAATCAGCGGGTGCTGGACATCATCAAGGCCGTGCGCGAGCGCGGGGATGCGGCGCTGGTGGAGTTCACCCAGCGTTTCGACGGTTTGCAGGTGGCTTCCATGGCCGATCTGATCCTGCCGCGCGAGCGCCTGGAACTGGCCCTGACCCGAATCACCGTGGCCCAGCGTGAAGCCCTGGAAAAGGCCGCGGCGCGGGTGCGCAGCTATCACGAGAAACAGAAGCAGGATTCCTGGAGCTACACCGAGGCCGACGGCACGGTGCTGGGCCAGAAGGTCACGCCGCTGGACCGCGCCGGCCTGTATGTACCGGGGGGCAAGGCGTCCTACCCGTCGTCGGTGCTGATGAACGCGATCCCGGCCAAGGTGGCGGGCGTGGCTGAAGTGGTGATGGTGGTGCCGACCCCGCGTGGTGAAGTCAACGAACTGGTGCTGGCGGCGGCCTGCATTGCCGGGGTCGACCGGGTGTTCACCATCGGCGGCGCCCAGGCTGTTGCCGCGCTGGCCTACGGCACCGAAAGCGTGCCCCAGGTGGACAAGGTGGTCGGTCCTGGCAACATCTATGTGGCCACCGCCAAGCGCCACGTATTTGGCCAGGTCGGCATCGACATGATCGCCGGCCCCTCGGAGATCCTCGTGGTCTGCGACGGTCAGACCGATCCGGACTGGATCGCCATGGACCTGTTCTCCCAGGCCGAGCACGACGAAGACGCCCAGGCGATCCTGGTCAGCCCGGACGCCGAGTTCCTGGATAAAGTCGCTGCGAGTATCGCCAAGCTGCTGCCGACCATGGAGCGCGCGGAAATAATCAACACTTCGATCAATGGCCGTGGCGCCCTGATCCAGGTTCGCGACATGCAGCAAGCCATGGACGTGGCCAATCGCATTGCCCCCGAGCACCTGGAGTTGTCGGTGGCCGACCCGCAAGCCTGGCTGCCGCAGATCCGTCACGCCGGGGCGATCTTCATGGGCCGTCACACTTCCGAGGCGCTGGGCGATTATTGCGCCGGGCCGAACCACGTGCTGCCGACGTCCGGCACCGCGCGTTTCTCCTCGCCGCTGGGGGTGTATGACTTCCAGAAACGCTCGTCGATCATCTTCTGCTCCGAGCAGGGTGCGTCCGAGCTGGGCCGGACCGCCTCGGTGCTGGCCCGTGGCGAGTCGCTGACCGCCCACGCCCGCAGCGCCGAATACCGCATCGTCGACGACCAAGATCAGGGGCAATGAACATGAGCAAATTCTGGAGTCCGTTCGTCAAGAACCTGGTGCCTTACGTGCCGGGTGAACAACCCAAGCTGACCAAGCTGGTCAAGCTCAACACCAATGAAAACCCCTATGGCCCGTCGCCCAAGGCCCTGGCGGCGATGCAGGCCGAGCTCAACGACAACCTGCGCCTGTACCCCGACCCCAACAGCGACCTGCTCAAGCAGGCAGTGGCCAGTTACTACGGGGTGCAGGGCAACCAGGTGTTCCTCGGCAACGGTTCCGACGAAGTCCTGGCGCACATTTTCCATGGCCTGCTGCAGCAGGATCAGCCGCTGCTGTTCCCGGACATCAGCTACAGCTTCTACCCGGTGTACTGTGGGCTGTATGGCATCGATTACCAGGCGGTGCCCCTGGACGAACAGTTCCAGATCAACGTAGCCGACTACGCCAAGCCCAACGGCGGGATCATCTTCCCCAACCCGAACGCGCCGACCGGCTGCCTGCTGGCCCTGGAGGCGGTGGAGCAGATCCTCCAGGCCAGCCCGGATTCGGTGGTGGTCGTGGACGAAGCCTATATCGACTTCGGCGGCCAGACCGCCATCAGTCTGGTGGACCGCTACCCCAACCTGCTGGTGACCCAGACCCTGTCCAAGTCGCGCTCCCTGGCCGGCTTGCGGGTGGGCCTGGCGGTGGGCCATCCGGATCTGATCGAGGCTTTGGAGCGGATCAAGAACAGCTTCAACTCCTACCCGCTGGATCGCCTGGCGATCGTCGGTGCGGCGGCGGCCTTCGAGGACCGCGAATATTTCGCCAAGACCTGCCAGCTGGTGATCGACAGCCGCGAGTGGGTGGTGGCGCAGTTGCAGGCCAAGGGCTTTGAAGTGCTGCCATCGGCGGCCAACTTCATCTTTGCCCGCCACCCGCAGCACGATGCGGCGGGGCTGGCGGCCAAGCTGCGCGAGCAAGGGGTGATAGTGCGTCACTTCAAGCAGGAGCGGATCGCCCAGTTCCTGCGGATCAGCATCGGCACCCCGGAGCAGAACCAGGCACTGATCGACGGGTTGGGGCAGCTCTAAGTCGTGAGCTGCAAGCTGCAAGTTGGAAGCCCAGAGCAATGCCAGGAGCCTCTGACTTGCAGCTACAAGCTTGCCACTTGTAGCTGCAGCCCCCGGCTGCCCTCATTCGTGGTGCGGGTTGCCGAGGAAGGTCAGGGAGCTGAACAGGCCGCGTGAAGCCACATCCGGATCGTCCTTGAGCGGTACTTCAAGCTCTGCGGCAATCACGTTCAAGCCTTCATTTCTCACCAGCACTTGCGCGCGTCCCTGGGCATCGGTCTCGGTGCTCAGGGTGCTCGGTGCATTGCGATAATCGCCGATCAACTTGACCCCAGCCACGGGCTGCCCATCCAGCATTACCCGCACCGGCAGGCTGTTGCCCTGGCCCACCGTCAGCGGGTCGACTTCCGGCAGGATCAGCAGCTTGAGCTGTTCCAGCTTGGGCAGCTTCGCCCCCGCTTGATAGATCGCCAGGCTGTACTTGAAGGTGTGGGTCGAGGCGATCGCCCCCGGGACTTTACTGCGCCCCTGGTTGACCCAGCCTTTGTCCGCCGTTTGCGACCACGGACCGTTGTCCAGCGCCACGGCCAGCACCGCCGGTGGCTTGAGTGGTTGCAGGCGTGCGTGGTCGGCCAGGCGTTGTACGGTCACTGGAATCATTCTGGCGGCGCCGTCGTAGGCCCAGGCACCGCTGACCTTCTTGGCCTTGAAGGCATCGTCTTCGGCCCCGTGGCCGTAGATCACTTCGATATTCCCGCGTCGCTGTTCGGTCCACAGACCGTGGGCCGAGGCCTGGGTTGTACCCAGGGTGGCGAGCAGGCCCAGCAGGGCGATTGATTTGAGGTTGTGCATGGCGATTTCCGGCTACAGGTTGAGGGTCAGGCTGACGGTGAAGTTGCGCGGCTCGCCTGGAGTGACCCAGTAGTTGCTGTAGGAGCGCTCGTAGTACTTCTCGTCGAACAGGTTGTTCAGGTTCAGGCCCAGGGTCAGGTTGTCGCTGGCCTTGTAGTGGGCCAGCAGGTCCAGGGTGCGGTAGGCGGGCAACTCGAAGCTGCCTCCAGCCTCGCCCGAGCGATCGCCGACGTAGGTCAGGGCGGCGCCGACGTCCGAGCCTTTGAGTCGCCCGTCCTGAAACTCATAGACGCCCAACAGGCTGCCGCTGTGCTTGGCCACGCCGAGTATGCGGCTGCCGGACGGGATCGCCCGATCGCCCTTGGTGACCTCGGCATCGATCAGCGCATAGGCACCGATCACCCGCACCGCATCGGTCAACTGGCCGGTCACTTGCGCATCGAAGCCCTGGCTGCGGGCCTTGCCCACGGCGCGGCTGGAGTCGCTGCCGGGGTCCAGGGCCAGGACGTTTTCCTTGTCGATATGGAAGGCGGCCAGGGTCGCGCTCAGGCGTTCGTCGAACAGCTCGCTCTTGATCCCCACTTCATAACCGACACCTTCCTCGGGCTTGAAGGTCTTGCCGGCCGCATCCAGCCCGTTGTTGGGCTTGAACGAGGTGGAGGCGTTGGCGAACAGGCCCCACTGCGGAGTCAGTTGATACAGCAGGCCGGCGCGCTGGGTCAGGGCGTCGTGGCTCTGGCGGCTGCGTTTGCCGGTGGTGTGGTCGTCGATCTTTTGCTCGAAGTGTTCAAAGCGGGCGCCGAGCGTGCCGCGCAGGCGGTCAGTGAAGACGATCTGGTCCTGCAGGTTGAGGGCCCGGCTTTCGACATGCTCGAAAAAGTCCGTGCCGGAACGCTTGCCGTCAGGCTTGGCCTGGCCGTAGATCGGATCGTGGATATCAATGGCGTAAGGGCCGCCGGCGAAGGTGGTGACTCGTTCGTTCTTGCGGTAGTTCTCGTATTCGCTGCCGATCAACAGTTCGTGCTGCCAGCTGCCGGTATCGAACAGGCCGCGCAGTTCCAGCTGGGTGATGCTGTCGTGCCAGTTGTTGTCGCGCTCGCGGTAGCGCCGATTGACCGTCCGCTGGTCGGCATTCAGCGGACGGGCCTCCGAGGCGAAGCCCCACAACTTGCCTTCCTTGTAGTGGCTCGCCAGGCGCAGCTTCCAGCTGTCGTTGAGGTGATGTTCCAGGGCGGCCTGGAGCATGTTGTTGTGGTTGTCGATGTTGCCGTCGCTGGGTTCGCCGAGGAAGGTCTTGCGGGAGACGCCGCTCCAGCGGTTGTTGGGGGCGACGATACCGCGGTCGAAAGTCGAGCTGTGGCGCACGAATTCGCTTTCCACCAGCAGGCTGGTGTCCGGGTTCAATTGCCAGCTGAAGGAGGGCGCGACGAACACCCGGCGACTGTCGACGTGGTCGCGGAAGCTGTGGTTGTCCTCCACCGCCAGATTGACCCGGGACAGCAGATTGCCCTGAGCATCCAGCGGGGTGTTGAGGTCCAGGGCGGTGCGGTAGCGGTCCCAACTGCCGGCGCTGGTCTGCAGGGTGGTGAAGGCTTCGGGCTGGGGTTTCTTGGTCACGATATTCACCGTACCGCCGGGGTCGCCGCGACCATAGAGGCTGGCGGCCGGGCCCTTGAGTACTTCGATGCGCTCGATATTGGCCGCGTCCGGGGTGCTGGGGTAGCCGCGGTTGGCGCTGAAGCCGTCCTTGTAGAACTCCGAGGTGGTGAAGCCGCGCACGCTGTATTCATACAGAGTCAGGCCGCCGAAGTTGTTCTGCTTGGAGACTCCGCTGGCAAACTCCAGGGCGCGTTCGACGTTGCTGCTGCCCAGGTCCTTGAGCACGCTGGCGGGGATCACGCTGACAGATTGCGGGATGTCACGGATCGCCGTATCGGTCTTGGTGGCGCTGGCCGAGCGCGTGGCCCGGTAGCCTTTGACCGGCCCTGTGGCGGATTCGTATTCGCTGGTGATGCGGGTTGTTTCGAGCTCCAGGGGCTGCGGTTCTTCGGCGAGCAGGGGATCGGCCAGCAGGCCCAGGGCCAGGCCGGCCAGGGGGAGGATTTTTCGGGACGTCATGGGGCTGTTCCAATAGCAATATTGAAACAATATAACATGACCAATGAGAATGTATGCTGTTGGCCCGGCATCGCCGGGCCCAGCTTTACTCTGCTTCCTTGACCGGTGCGGGGGGCGGACGCAGGCCGATTTCCGCCGTCAGCTTGAGTTCCTTGCCATTGCGCATCACCAGGATTGCGACTTTTTCCATCGGCTTGATGCGCGCCACCTGGTTCATCGAGCGGCGGCCGTCGCCGGCAGGTTCGCCGTCGATGCTGAGGATCACATCCCCCAGTTGCATGCCGGCTTTCTGTGCCGGGCCATCGCGGAAGATCCCCGCCACCACGATTCCGGGACGTCCGGCCAGGCCGAAGGACTCCGCCAGTTCCTGAGTCAGCGGTTGCACTTCGATTCCTAGCCAGCCGCGGATCACTTGACCATGCTCGATGATCGACTTCATCACCTCCATGGCCAGCTTGATCGGAATGGCGAAGCCGATGCCCTGTGAGCCGCCGGACTTGGAGAAGATCGCGGTGTTGATCCCGGTCAGGTTGCCATTGGCGTCCACCAGGGCGCCGCCGGAGTTGCCCGGGTTGATCGCGGCGTCGGTCTGGATGAAATCTTCGTAGTTGTTCAGGCCCAGCTGATTGCGTCCAGTGGCGCTGATGATGCCCATGGTCACGGTCTGGCCGACCCCGAACGGGTTGCCGATGGCCAGGGCGACGTCGCCGACGCGGACGCTTTCCGAGCGGCCGACGGTGATCGAAGGCAGATTCTTCAGGTCGATCTTGAGCACCGCCAGATCGGTTTCCGGATCGCTGCCGATGACTCGGGCCAGGGTTTCCCGCCCATCCTTGAGCGCCACCACGATCTGTTCGGCGCCGGAAGTCACGTGGTTGTTGGTCAGCAGATAACCTTCGGGGCTCATGATCACCCCGGAACCCAGGCTCGACTCCATGCGCTGCTGCTTGGGCAGGTTGTCGCCGAAGAAACGCCGGAACTGCGGGTCTTCAAACAGCGGGTGGGCCGGCTTGTTGATCACTTTGGTGGTGTACAGGTTAACCACCGCAGGCGCGGCAATCAGCACCGCATCGGCATAGGACACCGGTCCCTGCCGGGTGCTGGTGGTTTGTGGCGCTTGCTGCAGGTTGACGTCCAGGCTGGGCAGGCCGACCCACTGGGGGTAGCGCTGAATAATCAGCAACGCGATGAGCACGCCGGCCAGAAGCGGCCAGCCAAAAAAACGCAGAGCCTTGAGCATTGAGCGAGTCCTGGGTGGTTACGAAGGGCTGCGCACGGCCCATAATGTCGCGCATTATACGAGGCCGCGCGCGCCTCTGAACGGGATATTTAGGAGTCTTTTATGGCCGTTGCCCTGAGTACATTGGTGGAAGAAGCGGACCGCTATCTGGGCAGTTCACGCATCGCCGACTACTGCCCCAATGGCCTGCAGGTCGAAGGGCGTCCGCAGGTGATGCGTATTGTCAGCGGCGTCACCGCGAGCCAGGCATTGCTGGATGCCGCCGTGGAGGCCAAGGCCGATCTGGTGCTGGTGCATCACGGCTACTTCTGGAAAGGCGAGAACCCCTGCATCACCGGCATGAAGCAGCGTAGGTTGAAAACCCTGCTCAAGCACGACATCAGCCTGTTGGCCTATCACCTGCCCCTGGACCTGCATCCCGAGGTGGGCAACAACGTGCAGTTGGCCCGGCAGCTGGAGATCACCGTGGAAGGCCCATTGGACCCGGAGAACCCCAAGGTCGTCGGTCTGGTCGGATCCCTCAGCGAACCCATGACCGCGCGGGACTTTGCCCGGCGGGTGCAGGAAGCGATGGGCCGTGAACCGCTGCTGATCGAAGGCAGCGAGATGATCCGCCGGGTCGGCTGGTGCACCGGTGGGGGCCAGGGCTACATCGACCAGGCGGTGCAGGCCGGCGTCGACCTGTACCTGAGTGGCGAGGCCTCGGAGCAGACCTTCCACAGTGCCCGGGAAAACGACATCAGTTTCATCGCCGCCGGCCATCACGCCACCGAGCGTTACGGCGTCCAGGCCCTAGGCGACTATCTGGCCCGGCGCTTTGCCCTGGAACACCTGTTCATCGACTGCCCCAACCCGATCTGATCCCGTGCATGGGCCGTCCGGGCAGGCGATTTTTCTGCCTAACCGGGCGGCATATTCATATATCGTTTCGTTCTAGTTGGCTTCCTGATTAGAAGCAGGTCGCTGTGCTAGCATGCCCCGCTCGAACACGGCCCGATGGCCGTCCATAAGAAAGCTTTCGTGAGTAGCCATGGTCGACAAACTGACGCATCTGAAACAGCTGGAGGCGGAAAGCATCCACATCATCCGCGAGGTGGCCGCCGAGTTCGACAACCCGGTGATGCTGTACTCCATCGGTAAAGACTCCGCCGTGATGTTGCATCTGGCCCGCAAGGCGTTCTTCCCCGGCAAGCTGCCGTTCCCGGTGATGCACGTCGATACCCAGTGGAAATTCCAGGAAATGTACAAGTTCCGCGACCGCATGGTCGAAGAACTGGGCCTGGACCTGATCACTCACGTCAACCCGGATGGCGTGGCCCAGGGCATCAACCCTTTCACCCACGGCAGTGCCAAGCACACCGATATCATGAAGACCGAGGGCCTCAAGCAGGCCCTGGACAAGTACGGTTTCGACGCCGCGTTCGGCGGCGCCCGTCGCGATGAAGAGAAGTCCCGCGCCAAGGAGCGCGTCTACTCGTTCCGCGACAGCAAGCACCGCTGGGACCCGAAGAACCAGCGCCCCGAGCTGTGGAACGTCTACAACGGCAAGGTCAACAAGGGTGAGTCGATCCGCGTGTTCCCGCTGTCCAACTGGACCGAGCTGGACATCTGGCAATACATCTACCTGGAAGGCATCCCGATCGTGCCGCTGTACTTCGCCGCCGAGCGTGAAGTGATCGAGAAGAACGGTACCCTGATCATGATCGATGACGAGCGCATCCTCGAACATCTGTCCGATGAAGAGAAAGCCCGCATCGTCAAGAAGAAAGTGCGTTTCCGTACCCTTGGCTGCTACCCGTTGACGGGCGCGGTGGAGTCCGAGGCCGAGAGCCTGACGGACATCATCCAGGAAATGCTCCTGACGCGAACTTCCGAGCGCCAGGGCCGGGTCATCGACCACGATGGCGCAGGCTCGATGGAAGATAAAAAACGTCAGGGTTATTTCTGAGTTTTAAGTTACAAGCGACAAGCTGCAAGTTGCCTGCGTGATGCGTAGCTTGTGGCTTGATGCTTGCGGCAGGTTGCTGTGAGCCGACACCGGATGACTCGTCATGGATTTCGAGAAACTGGTGGTCTGGCGTAGAAGCAAAGCCTTGGCGGTGGAGATCTACAGAGAGTTTGCGCGATGTGAGGATTTCTCCTTCCGGAGTCAGATCACGCGCTCAGCACTCTCGGTGCCCTCCAATATTGCCGAAGGCATGGAGCGGCGTAGCGCCAGAGAGAAAGTTCACTATCTCTGGATCGCCAAAGCCTCCAATGGCGAGCTGCGCACGCAGATCATCATCGGTCAGGAAATTGCCTACATCACACAACCGCTGGCTGAACACTGGATTACAGAAACTCGCGAGCTTTCGAAAATGCTCAGCGGCTTGATCAAAAAAATTTCTGACTAGCTGTACGCCGACAAGCTTGCCGCTTGAAGCTGACAGCTTGGAGCTTGAACGCTATGAGCCATCAATCTGATTTGATCAGCGAGGACATCCTCGCGTACCTGGGCCAGCACGAACGTAAAGAGCTGCTGCGCTTTCTCACCTGCGGCAACGTCGATGACGGCAAGAGCACCCTGATCGGGCGCCTGCTGCACGACTCGAAGATGATCTACGAAGACCACCTGGAAGCCATTACCCGGGATTCGAAGAAGGTCGGCACCACCGGTGACGACATCGACCTGGCATTGCTGGTCGATGGGCTGCAGGCCGAGCGCGAGCAGGGCATCACCATTGATGTCGCCTACCGCTATTTCTCCACCGCCAAACGCAAGTTCATCATCGCCGACACCCCCGGCCATGAGCAGTACACCCGCAACATGGCCACCGGTGCTTCCACCTGTGACCTGGCGATCATCTTGGTGGATGCCCGCTACGGCGTGCAGACCCAGACCCGTCGCCACAGCTTCATCGCCTCGTTGCTGGGCATCAAGCACATCGTCGTCGCCATCAACAAGATGGACCTCAAGGACTTCGATGAAGGTGTGTTCGAGTCGATCAAGGCCGACTACCTGAAGTTTGCCCAGGGCCTGAAGTTGCAGCCCACCAGCCTGCACTTCGTGCCGATGTCGGCGCTCAAGGGCGACAACGTGGTGAACAAGAGCGAGCGTTCGCCCTGGTACACCGGGCAGTCGCTGATGGAAATCCTCGAAACCGTGGAAGTGGCCGGTGACCGCAACTTCACCGACCTGCGTTTCCCGGTGCAGTACGTCAACCGTCCGAACCTGAACTTCCGTGGCTTTGCCGGCACCCTGGCCAGCGGCATCGTGCACAAGGGCGACGAAGTCGTGGTGCTGCCGTCGGGCAAGAGCAGCCGGGTCAAGTCCATCGTCACCTTCGAGGGCGAGCTGGAGCAGGCAGGCCCGGGCCAGGCCGTGACCCTGACCATGGAAGACGAGATCGACATCTCCCGTGGCGACCTGCTGGTGCATGCCGACAACGTGCCGCCGGTCACCGACAGCTTCGAAGCCATGCTGGTGTGGATGGCCGAAGAGCCGATGCTGCCGGGCAAGAAATACGACATCAAGCGTGCTACCAGCTACGTGCCGGGCTCGATTGCCAGCATCATCCACAAGGTCGATGTGAACACCCTGGAAGAGGGCGCGGCCAGCGCGCTGCAACTGAACGAGATCGGCAAGGTCAAGGTCAGCCTCGACGCGCCGATCGCCTTGGATGGCTACGACAGCAACCGCACCACCGGGGCCTTCATCGTCATCGACCGCTTGACCAACGGCACCGTCGGCGCCGGCATGATCATCGCCCAGCCAGTGGCCCATGGCAGCGCCACCCACCATGGCAAGCTGGCCCATGTCGCCACCGAAGAGCGTGCCCAGCGCTTCGGCCAGCAACCGGCCACCGTGCTGTTCAGCGGCCTGTCGGGCGCCGGCAAGAGCACCCTGGCCTACGCCGTGGAGCGCAAGCTGTTCGACATGGGGCGCGCGGTGTATGTGCTCGATGGCCAGAACCTGCGGCACGACCTGAACAAGGGCCTGCCCCAGGACCGTGCCGGGCGGACCGAGAATTGGCGCCGTGCGGCCCACGTCGCCCGTCAGTTCAACGAAGCCGGCCTGCTGACCCTGGCGGCGTTCGTGGCGCCGAGTGCCGAAGGGCGCGAGCAGGCCAAGGACCTGATCGGCAAGGAGCGTCTGCTGACGGTTTACGTCCAGGCATCGCCTGCGGTGTGCGCCGAGCGTGATCCGCAAGGGCTGTACGCGGCGGGCGGGGATAACATCCCGGGCGAATCCTTCCCTTACGACGTGCCGCTCAATGCCGATCTGGTGATCGACACCCAGGCGCTGTCGGTGGAAGAGAGTGTCAAGCAGGTGCTGGACCTGTTGCGTAGCCGCGGCGCGATCTAAGCCGTAGCCAAAAGCCCGCAGTCGAGTGATCGGCTGCGGGCTTTTTTGTGCGCTTGAATTAGCCTTCCCCGGCCAGGACGGTTCAGCTCCGTAGGAGCTGGCTTGCCAGCGAAGAGGCCCTCAAGGTTTTGCCGGATACTCTCGATGCAGCTTTTCCAGCAGCGCATCCTTGGCCTGCCACTGCTGGTTGATCCAGCCCTGGAATTCCTGACGATAGGCCGTGTCCTGCTCGTAGTTCCGGCCAATGAACTGCGGCGGAATCCGCACCTCCTCGAAGTGCACCACCACGTCCTTGACTCGGCCGCACAGCAGGTCCCAGAAACCGGGACGGCCAGCGGGATAGTGCAGGGTCACATCGATGATCGAGTGCAACTGCTCGCCCATGGCGTCGAGGACGAAGGCGATGCCGCCAGCCTTGGGCTTGAGCAGGTAGCGGAACGGTGATTGCTGCTGGGCGTGCTTGGCCTCGGTAAAGCGCGTGCCTTCGACGAAGTTGAAGATACCCACCGGGTTGTTGCGAAACTTCGCGCAGGTCTTGCGGGTGGTTTCCAGATCCTTGCCTTTCTTCTCCGGATGCTTTTCCAGGTAGGCCTTGGAGTAGCGCTTCATGAACGGAAAACCCAGGGCCCACCAGGCCAGGCCAATCACCGGCACCCAGATCAATTCTTGCTTGAGGAAGAACTTCAGCGGGCGGATGCGCCGGTTGAACACGTACTGCAGGACCATGATGTCGACCCAGCTCTGGTGGTTGCTGGTGACCAGGTAGGAGTGCTGGTAATCCAGGCCTTGCAGGTCCTGCACATGCCAGCGGGTGCGGCACACCAGCTGCATCCAGGCCTTGTTGTTGCTGATCCAGGCTTCGTGGGTGTGGTTCATCAGCCAGTGCGTCAGGCGCTGGGTGAGGGCGAAGGGCAGGGCCTTGCAGATCGCCACGCAGAACAGGAACGAGCACAGCAGGATGGTGTTCAGCGCCAGCAGGATCGAGGCGATGATCCCGCGCACGACGGCAGGTAGAAATTCCAGCATTTAGACATCCATGGGTCGGTTGGCGGCTTGAATCGCAGTCAGGGCGATGGTGTAGACGATGTCATCCACCTGGGCGCCCCGGGGCAGGTCGTTCACGGGCTTGCGCAGGCCTTGCAGCATCGGGCCCAGGCTGACGCAATCGGCACTGCGCTGCACCGCCTTGTGAGTGGTGTTGCCGGTGTTCAGGTCGGGGAACACGAACACTGTGGCCTTGCCCGCCACCTGGCTGTTGGGCGCCAGTTGTCGGGCGACGTTTTCGTTGGCCGCGGCGTCGTATTGCAACGGGCCGTCGATCAGCAGTGAGCGCTGGGCTTCGTGGGCCAGCAGGGTCGCCTCGCGGACTTTCTCCACTTCTTCGCCACTGGCCGAGTCGCCGCTGGAGTAGCTGATCATTGCCACCCGTGGGGTGATGCCGAAGGCCGCCGCCGAGTCGGCGCTCTGCAAGGCGATTTCCGCCAGCTCGCTGGCGCTGGGGTGCGGGTTCATCACGCAGTCGCCATAGACCAGCACCTGCTCGGGGAACAGCATGAAGAACACCGAAGACACCAGGCTACAGCCCGGGGCGGTCTTGATCAGTTGCAGGGCCGGGCGGATGGTGTTGGCGGTGGAGTGGATGACCCCGGAAACCAGGCCATCGACTTCATCCAGGGCCAGCATCACGGTGCCGATCACCACCGGGTCTTCCAGTTGCTGCTCGGCCATGGGCGCGTTCAGGCTCTTGCTCTTGCGCAGGGCCACCATGGGCTCCACGTAGCGCTCGCGGATCAGGTCCGGGTCGAGAATCTCCAGGCCTTCGGGCAAGTCGATGCCCTGGGCCCGGGCCACTGCATGCACTTCCTCCGGCTTGGCCAGCAGCACGCAGCGGGCAATGCCGCGAGCCTGGCAGATGGCGGCGGCCTGCACGGTCAGGGGCTCGCTGCCTTCGGGCAGGACGATGCGCTTGTCGGCCTGTTGGGCGCGCTGGATCAACTGGTAGCGGAACACCGCTGGCGACAGGCGCATTTCCCGCGGGGTGCCGCAGCGTTGGTGCAGCCAGTTGGCGTCCAGGTGGCTGGCGACGAAGTCGGTGATGATTTCCGCGCGCTCGCGGTCATCGATGGGGATTTCCTTGTTCAGGCCATTGAGCTGGTTGGCCGTGTCGTAGGAGCCGGTGCTGACCGACAGCACTGGCAGGCCGGCGTTCAGGGCGCCTCGGCACAGCTCCATGATCCGCGGGTCGGGCAGGGTGTCGCTGGTCAGCAGCAGGCCGGCCAGGGGCACGCCGTTGATGGCCGCCAGGCTCACGGCGAGGATGATGTCGTCGCGGTCCCCCGGGGTCACCACCAGCACGCCGGGCTTGAGCAGCTCCACGGTGTTGCGCATGGTGCGCGCGCAAATGATGATCTTGGTCATGCGCCGGCTTTCGTAGTCGCCGGCGTTGAGCACCTGGGCGCCCATCAGTTCCGCTACGTCGCGGGTGCGTGGGGCGTTGAGTTCCGGCTGGAAGGGAATGCAACCCAGCAGGCGGAAGTCACCGCTGCGCAGCAATGGCGAATGCTCCTTCAAGCGTGCGGAGAAGGCCTCCATGCTTTCATCGGTGCGCACCTTGTTGAGGATCACCCCCAGCACTTTCGGGTCCCGTGGGCCGCCGAACAGCTGTGCCTGCAGTTCGACCCGGCCGGACAGTTCGGTGAGTACTTCGTTTTCCGGGGCGGACACCAGGATCACCTCGGCATCCAGGCTTTTCGCCAGGTGCAGGTTGACCCGGGCGGCATAGCTGGCGCTGCGGGTCGGCACCATGCCCTCGACGATCAGCACGTCCTTGCCGATGGCGGCTTGCTGGTAGAGGGTGATGATTTCCTCCAGCAGTTCATCCAGCTGACCGTCGCCGAGCATCCGCTCGACATGGGCCAGGCCCAGGGGTTGCGGCGGCTTCAGACCGTGGGTACGGGCCACCAGTTCGGTGGAGCGTTCGGGGCCGGTATCGCCCGGATGAGGCTGGGCAATGGGTTTGAAAAAGCCGACCTTGAGGCCGGCCCGTTCCAGGGTACGCACCAGCCCGAGGCTGATGGAGGTCAGACCCACACCAAAATCGGTGGGCGCGATGAAAAAAGTTTGCATGCGAATTCTCGGAAGGTGCATGGCAAGGGCGACGGTCTAAGGCCGTCTGCCGAATCGTCAGGCGCTAAGGTTATCGCTTCCCGGGGCTTGAGCACACCAGCCGCAGGCAAAGGGCTGGCCTATTTTTTCTGTCCGCTGCTGTGGGTCCAGGACCCAGGCCCGGGATTGCCAGGGCGGCTGGTGGCGCAGGTGCTGGGTATGGCCGCAGGACAGCTCCGCCACCCAGTGGCCGTCTTCATCCTGATGAAATCCACGAATTGTCGACGGGGTTTTCCCGTTCCGTTGGTCCGGGTTCCGTTCGCTTTCGAGCGATTGCTTCGCTAAACTTCGACCCTCTTCATTCTTATGCAAAAGGTCCCACCCCATGCTGATCGCCGCCAATAAGGCTGTCTCCATCGACTATACCCTCACCAACGACGCTGGTGAGGTCATCGACAGCTCTGCCGGCGGCGCCCCGCTGGTTTACCTGCAAGGCGCAGGTAACATCATTCCTGGTCTGGAAAAGGCTCTGGAAGGCAAGCAAGTCGGTGACGAGCTGAACGTTTCCGTAGAACCTGAAGATGCCTACGGCGAATACGCTGCCGAACTGGTCAGCACCCTGAGCCGCAGCATGTTCGAAGGCGTCGACGAGCTGGAAGTGGGCATGCAGTTCCACGCTTCCGCTCCGGACGGCCAGATGCAGATCGTGACCATCCGTGATCTGGACGGCGACGACGTGACCGTCGACGGCAACCACCCGCTGGCTGGCCAGCGCCTGAACTTCCAGGTCAAGATCGTTGCCATCCGTGACGCCAGCCAGGAAGAAATCGCCCATGGCCACGTCCATGGCGAAGGTGGCCATCACCACTGATTTTCTGCGCTAAGCTCAAGCTTACTGGAGAGGCGCCCGAGGGCGCCTTTTTAGTCCGCGGCTTTTGGCTGTACTGTCGAGAGGCTGTCTTCTGTAGGAACACAGGAATTTGGAGTTCGTCATGAGTGCTTTTCACGACCTTAAATTGAAAGCCCTGGATGGTCAGGAGCTACCGCTCGCGCCCTTCAAGGGGCAAGTCGTGCTGGTGGTCAACGTCGCCTCCAAATGTGGTCTGACACCACAATATGCGGCGTTGGAAAATCTCTACCAGCAATACAAGGGCCAGGGGTTCAGCGTGCTGGGCCTGCCCTGCAATCAGTTCGCCGGGCAGGAGCCGGGAACCGAGCAGCAGATCCAGGAGTTTTGCAGCCTCAACTACGGGGTGACCTTTCCCTTGAGTGCCAAGCTTGAGGTCAATGGCCCCGAGCGTCATCAGCTGTACCGCCTGCTGGCAGGCGAGGGGGCCGAGTTTCCGGGGGACATCACCTGGAACTTCGAAAAATTCCTCCTGGGCAAGGATGGCCGGGTTCTGGCGCGCTTCTCGCCACGCACCGCGCCGGATGATCCCACTGTGGTCCAGGCTATCGAGAAGGCCTTGAGCTGAAGCGGCCAGCCGGGTCCACCCGCCCGGCCCATTGTTCCTGCCTGCCCCGCGCCGCTCTCATGCGGCGTTTTTGCATCTAAATCACTTAAATCAATAATGCTGTGCAGGGCTTTGGGGGACGAATATTATCCCCATCATAAGTGCGCCGGGGCAGGTATCCGGCGCGGTCTTGTGCGTCGAATATCGACTCAAGCCTTTTTGTCGGAGTGCAGCATGCCTGTTCAAGCCTTGTTCAAACCCTTTCAACTCGGCGCGCTGGAGCTGCCGACCCGTGTGGTGATGGCGCCCATGACCCGCTCGTTTTCCCCGGGTGGGGTGCCCAACTCCAAGGTCATCGAGTATTACCGGCGCCGAGCCGCCGCCGGCGTGGGCCTGATCATCACCGAAGGCACCACGGTCGGCCACAAGGCCGCCAACGGTTACCCCAACGTGCCGCAGTTCTATGGCGAAGCGGCCCTGGCCGGCTGGAAGAAGGTGGTGGACGCGGTGCATGCCGAGGGCGGCAAGATCGTCCCGCAGCTGTGGCATGTGGGCAATGTGCGGCGCCTGGGCACCGAACCGGATGCCAGCGTGCCCGGCTACGGCCCCAGTGAGAAGCTCAAGGATGGCCAGGTGGTGGTGCATGGCATGACCCACGAGGACATCCGGGAGGTGATCGCCGCCTTCGCCCAGGCCGCCAAGGATGCCCAGAGCATCGGCATGGACGGCGTGGAAATTCATGGCGCCCACGGCTATCTGGTGGACCAGTTCTTCTGGGAAGGCAGCAACCAGCGCAGTGACGAATACGGTGGCGACCTGGCCCAGCGTTCGCGTTTCGCCATCGAACTGATCCAGGCCGTGCGTGCCGCTGTCGGTCCGGAGTTCCCGATCATCCTGCGCTTCTCCCAATGGAAGCAGCAGGACTACAGCGCTCGCCTGGTACAAACCCCGCAAGCCCTGGGTGCCTTCCTCAAGCCGCTGGCGGATGCCGGTGTGGATATCTTCCACTGCTCGACCCGGCGCTTCTGGGAGCCGGAGTTCGAAGGATCGGATCTGAACCTGGCCGGCTGGACCCGCAAGCTCACTGGCAAGCCGACCATCACCGTGGGCAGCGTTGGCCTGGATGGCGAGTTCCTGCAGTTCATGGTCAACACCGACAAGGTGGCGCAGCCGGCCAGTCTGGAAAACCTGTTGCAGCGCCTGAACAACGACGAGTTCGATTTGGTGGCCGTGGGCCGGGCCCTGCTGGTGGATCCGGATTGGGCACAGAAAGTCCGCGAGGGCCGTGAGCAGGACATTCTGCCGTTCAGCCGTGAAGCCCTGATGACCCTGGTCTAACGCCCGGCTCCGGGCGGCGAGGGGGGCAGCCTCCTCACCGTCTGGAGTGTCTTGACCGCACTTGGCGTTTGCAGCGCCGTTTCGATCATTGCCTCGTAGTCCGCAGCCGGAACCGGCTGGCAGGCATTGCGCAACTGATCTTCAAACTGTTCGATCACGGCGGGCCACCCTTGGCGGCTGGCGTGTTGCCGGGCGTTGAGACGTACCCGGCGCAGGGTTTCCGCTTCCTCCAGCAGCCAGCCGGCAGCCTCGCAGAACGCACCCTCATCCCCGGGCATGGCCAGCACGCCGTTGTAGCCATGGCGGATGTGCTGGGCTGCAGCGGCCTGATCGTAAGCCACCACCGCCAACCCTGACGCCAGGGCTTCCAGCACTACGTTGCCGAAGGTTTCGGTCAGGCTGGGAAACAGGAACACATCCCCCGAGGCGTAGTGGGCCGCCAGCGCCTCGCCGCGCTGGCTACCGCAGAACAGAGCCTCGGGCAGGCTTTTTTCCAGGGCGGCACGTTGTGGGCCGTCACCCACCACGATCAACTTCATCCGACGCTGTGGATAACTGGCCTTGAGCTGTTCGAAGCAACGCTTGAGCAGCCCGAGATTCTTCTCCGGCGCCAGGCGCCCGACATGGATCACCGCCAGGTCGTCGTTGCCCAGGCCCCAATGGCTGCGCAGCTCATTGAGCCGCTTGGCCGGATGGAACAACTGGCTGTCGACGCCCCGGGACAGCAGGGCCAGGCGTTCGAAGTGGCGGCGTTCCAGCTCCAGGCGCTGGCTGGCACTGGGCACCAGGGTCAGCTTCGAACGGTTGTGGAACCAGCGCAGGTAGTGGGTCAGCAGGCGGGTCAGCAAACCCAGGCCGTACTGGCTGGAATACTGCTGGAAGTTGGTGTGAAAGCCGCTGACCACCGAGATCCCCAGGCGCTTGGCAGCCCGCAGAGCGGATAATCCCAACGGCCCTTCAGTGGCGATGTAGAGCACGTCCGGGCGCTGGCGTTTCCAGCGCCGCAGCAGTTTGTGCATCGACGACTGACCCCATTGCAGCCCCGGATAGCCCGGCAGCGGCCAGCCGCGGCACAGCAGCAGTGCTTCATCGCTGGGGCGACTCTGATCGCAGCCCTGGCGTGGGCGCACCAGCTCCACCTGATGCCCACGGGCGCGCAGGCCATCGCATAGGCGGCCAAGGGTATTGGCCACGCCATTGATTTCCGGTGGGAAGGTTTCAGTGATGAGGGTGATATGCAGAGCAGTCGTCATGGCCTCAGTGTCGGATGAGGCCATGTCGCCATTGTGACGTGCGGATGATGGATTTATGACGTCGTGGCCCTATTGGCCCGGCAGCTTCTCCACCCCGCGTTCACGCACCCAGAACAGCGTCGCCCCGGCCACGGCGGCCGGCATCATCAGGATGTTGACGAAGGGGATCATCAGCGCCAGGTAGACGATGCCGCCAAAGCCCAGGCTCTGCCAGCGCTTTTCCCGCAGCCAGGCGAGCATGTCCTGCCAGCTCATCTTGTGGTTGTCCGCCGGGTAGTCGATGTACTGGATGGCCATCATCCAGATGCCGAACAGCAGCCACAGCGGCGCGGCCACCAGGTTGACCACCGGGATCAGCGAGAGGATGAACAGGCCGATGGCCCGGGGCAGGAAATAGCCGAGCTTGCGCATTTCCCGGGACAGGGTGCGGGGGATCATGGCGATCAGCTCGCCCCAGCTGAAGGCCGGAAAATCATCGGTGCCGCGGACCACGGTTTCGACTTTTTCCGATAGAAAGCCGTTGAAGGGCGCGGCGATGATGTTGGCCAGCATGGTGAAGGTAAAAAACACCATCAGCGCCACCAGCACCAAGAACAGCGGCCAGAGGATGTAACTGAGAAAGCTCAGCCAGTCCGGCAGGGTCGGCATCAGGCTGTCGATCCACAGGCTGAACTGGTGGCCGGCGAAATAGATCAATCCGACGAACAGTATCAGGTTGATCGCCAGGGGCAGGAGCACGAACAGGCGCAGGCCAGGGCTGAGGACCAGCTTCAGGCCTTCGCGCAGGTATTGCGGTCCGGACAGTACGGGGGCGGGCATAGAACGCTCCGAGCAGGTGGAAAACGCGCCGACCTTACCGGCTTTGCCCAGGGGGTGAAAGCGGTGAGATCAGCTCGACATCAACGGTAACAAAGACCCTTTCAAATGAGTCCGCTGAGGATAGAGACCGCCTATGAGCTGGATTGTTAAACCGTATTTCCTTAATCTTCGCCCCCTCTATACGCTTCACCCATTATTTTTTGGACGGACGAGTCAAAGCCTTCCCCAAGGTATCGCCGTCCTTTTTTATTCCAGCCGGCAATCCGGCGTTCCGTGCCAGGTCACCCGGGCCGGTCGATAGGAGTGAGTCATGTCTGAAGTACGTCATTCGCGTGTGATTATTCTCGGTTCCGGCCCTGCTGGTTACAGCGCCGCCGTCTATGCCGCCCGGGCCAACCTGAAGCCGCTGCTGATCACCGGCATGCAGGCCGGCGGCCAGCTGACCACCACCACTGAAGTCGACAACTGGCCTGGCGACGTGCACGGCCTGACCGGCCCTGCGCTGATGGAGCGGATGCGCGAGCACGCCGAGCGTTTCGAAACCGAAATCGTCTTCGATCACATCAATGCCGTGGACTTCGCCGCCAAGCCTTACACCCTGACCGGCGACAGCGCGACCTACACCTGCGATGCCCTGATCATCGCCACCGGCGCCAGCGCCCGTTACCTGGGCCTGCCTTCGGAAGAAGCCTTCATGGGCAAGGGCGTTTCCGCCTGCGCCACTTGCGATGGTTTCTTCTATCGCAACAAGCCGGTGGCCGTGGTCGGCGGTGGCAACACTGCCGTTGAAGAGGCCCTGTACCTGGCCAACATCGCCAGCACCGTGACCCTGATCCACCGTCGCGAAACCTTCCGCGCCGAGAAGATCCTGATCGACAAGCTCAACGCCCGTGTGGCCGAAGGCAAGATCATCCTCAAGCTCAATGCCAACCTCGACGAAGTCCTGGGCGACAACATGGGCGTGACCGGTGCTCGCCTGAAGAACAACGACGGCAGCTTCGACGAACTGAAAGTCGACGGTGTGTTCATCGCCATCGGCCACACCCCGAACACCTCGCTGTTCGAAGGCCAACTGACCCTCAAGGACGGTTACCTGGTGGTGCAGGGCGGCCGTGACGGCAACGCTACCGCGACCAGCGTCGAAGGCATCTTTGCCGCCGGTGACGTGGCCGACCACGTGTACCGTCAGGCCATCACCTCGGCCGGCGCCGGCTGCATGGCGGCACTGGACACCGAGCGTTACCTGGACGGTCTGCAGAACGCTGCACACTGATTCCCAGGCAATAAAAAAACCGGCGCAAGCCGGTTTTTTTATGGGTGTTGCACTGTAGGAGCCGGCTTGCCGGCGAAGAGTCCTCCGAGCCCTGCGCTGCCTGCGCTGACGCCTTCGCTGGCGAGCCAGCTCCTACAGAGTACGGATCAGCGTCGGGTCAGCGGCTGGGCGGCGAACTTCACCCCGGCCAGGCCGTGGGCGATCAGGGCGCGGATATTGCCGTGATCAGTGCCCTCGGGAGTGGCCAGTACCGAGCGGTAGTGTTCGCCGAAGGCCAACAGGGCCTCTTTGTCGCTCAGGCCTTCCAGTAGGGCCAGGCCCAGGGTCTTGCATGAACCTTCGTTCTGCCCGGCAGCGTTTTCCACGCCGCCGTTGCTGAACGCCTGGGGCTGGTAGTGGTAGCCGGCGGCGATAAAGGCCAGGGTGTCGGCAAAGACGTGTTCACCGCTGTTGAGGCTGGCGCGCAGGGTGTTCAGATCAGTCATGGGGCTTTCCTTTGGCGAACGCCGCTTGTTGCTCGGCGCTGGCTTCTTTCTGGTAGAGATTTTTCCATTCGGCGTAGGGCATGCCGTACACCACTTCGCGGGCTTCATCGAGGCTGACCTCGATCTGGCGTTCATCGGCTTCGGCCTTGTACCACTTGGACAGGCAATTGCGGCAGAACCCGGCCAGGTTCATCAGGTCGATGTTCTGCACGTCCTTGCGGTTGTCCAGGTGGGCCACCAGGCGGCGAAAGGCCGCGGCTTCCAGTTCCAGGCGTTGTTGAGGGGACATAAGACTCACTGCACATAGAAAAATGGGAACAGCTGCAAGCTACAAGCTGCCAGCGGCAAGTGAAAGCCGAAACGCTTTGACGTGCCGCTTGGCGCTAGCGACTTGCCGCCAATGTGATCGACACCGATTCGGCAAAGCGCAGGGCGTGGGGCTTGTCGACCTCGACCTCGGCGTAGTGCACCGAGTCGTTGCTCATCACCAGGTCCAGCAGTTCCTGGGTCAGGCGCTCCAGCAGGGCGAAGCGGTTGCCTTCGACGTGAGCGATGATCGCCTTGGTGATGGTGCGGTAGTTCAGTGCGTGGTCGATGTCGTTGTCACGCACCGCCTCCTGGGCGGGGTACAGGATGGTCAGGTTGATCAGCACATCCTGCTTGTTGAGGATCTCTTCCTCGTTGATTCCGATGTAGGTCCGCAGGAGCAGGTCCTTGACTCGGATACGAGCCATTCCTGGCTGAAGTTGTGGCATTGCTACTTGCTCCGTCCAATCAATTGCAGGAATTCCTGGCGAGTGGTGCTCGAGTCGCGAAAGGCGCCGAGCATCACCGAGGTGTGCAGGGTGGAATTCTGTTTCTCGACGCCGCGCATCATCATGCACATGTGCTTGGCCTCGATCACCACCGCGACGCCGGCGGCCTGGGTTACGTTCTGCACGGCGTCGGCGATTTCCCGGGTGAGATTTTCCTGGATCTGCAGGCGCCTGGCGAACATGTCGACGATGCGGGCGATCTTCGACAGCCCCAGCACCTTGCCGGTGGGAATATAAGCCACATGGGCCTTGCCGATGAAGGGCAGCAAGTGATGTTCGCACAGGGAATACAGCTCGATGTCGGCGACTATCACCATTTCATCGCTGTCGGAGGCGAACAGCGCGCCATTGACGATGCCCTCCAGCGACTGGCTGTAGCCGTGACACAGGTACTGCATGGCTTTGGCTGCGCGCTTGGGAGTGTCGAGCAAACCTTCGCGCTCGGGGTCTTCGCCCAGATCCTTGAGGATCTCGCGGTAGTGCTGGGGCAGGGAAAGGCTCATGCATGGTCCTCACGGGGCCGGCTTACTTGATGTGTCGCCCGCCGTTGACGGTCAGGGTGGTGCCGGTGACATAGGGGTTGTCCAGCAGGTAGCGCAGGCTCTGGTAGATCACTTCGCTGCCGGGTTCGATGCCCAGCGCGGATTTGGCCAGGGTCTTGGCGCGGTACGCCGCGTCGTCGTCGGGATTGAACAATAGCAGGGCCGGAGCGATGCCGTTGACCTTGATGGTCGGGGCGTATTTCGCCGCGAAGGACAGGGTCAGGCTGTCCAGCCCGGCTTTGCTGGCGCAGTAGGCAATGTGCTTGCTGCTGCCTTTGCGGGTCACGTCGTCGCTGATGTGGATGATGTCCGCCGGGCTTGAGCGCTGCAGCAACTCTGCGCAGTGCAGGTTGATTAGGTAGGGCGCGAGCATGTGCACGCTGAACATCCGGGTAAAGGCGGTGCTTTCCTCGCCCGGGCTTTCTTCCAGCCACTCCGAGGCGTTGTGGACGATGGCGCGCAGGCGGTCGGTGTGGTTTTTCAGCTCGCTGATCAAGGCCAGGATTCCGGCTTCGCTGGACAGGTCGGCGAACAGCAGGGTCGCGCCTTTCTCACGCAGGGTTTCAAGGCCGGGGCGCAGGCTGCGGTAAGTGACGATCACCGGCTGTCCGTCTTCCAGCAGGCGCAGTGCGCAATGCAGGCCGACACGCTGGCTGGCACCAGTGATCAGGATCGGGGCGGGGGAGGCGTTCATGGAGGGCTCGCGTCGCGGGTAGGGGGAAACTATACCAGCGAGGGGCGGACCTGTGCCTGCAGGCAACGGGCTGGCCAGCTCCTGCGGTCGGCGCGAATGTTGCGCGTGGCGCTGTAGGAGCCGGCTTGCCGGCGAATCACGGATTCTGCGTCGAGGCGGCGCTCGGCAATGCGCGCGCCGGTGTGCTGTTGAGCCAGTTGGCCAGCAGGCGGGTGGACAGCGGAATGAAGAAATAGACCATCAGCGGGGTCAGCGCCAGGGTGCTGACAAACACCCGGGGCAGCAGGCTCAGATCACCGAGCAAGGGGCCGAGGACAAAGTTGAACAGCAGCGATACCGGGAAGAACGCCAGCCAGATGGCCACGGCCTGCTTCCAGCGTGGCGGCCGCTGTCCGGCGCCGCCGAACCAGCCGTCGATGCCACTGACCCGGTGCTCCGAAGGGTGGGCGAACAGGTCGCTGCCTCGGGCCAGCCAGGCGGTACGCGAGGCGGAGTGCTCCCAGGTGTGCAGGGTGTGTTCGTCGGCAAAGCGGAAGATGATCTGGAATTCGTCATCGTCGGGCGGTGGTGCAAGGACACCGGAACCCAGGTAGCCGGGAAAGTCGGTGGCCAGTTGTTCGCCTTCGCGCAGCCAGGCGATCAGGTCCTGGTAACGGCCGTCGGCAACGCGCCGGGCAACCATCAGGGTGACGGGTGAGGTAGACATTATGTATCTCCGTAAAACCAATGCGCTGCCTGGATAAGGCAGGCGCTTGACGTGGCTCCGGGGTAGTGGGCCGCGCCTGAAACAAGCAAGGATTATTCCTGATTGGCTGTGCGGGACCAACGACGCTGGTCGGTTTTTCCCAGGCTTGAAGCATTTACGCTGGGGAAGAGTAGAATGAGCGCCACTTTGTTTACCGGTGTGTTCTCCTCCAGATGCCCGTCATGACTGAACTTGCCCCTGTCACGCCCGCCCCTGACCCTGTCGCTCAGGACGAGTTGTTTCCGATTCGTGAGGTGGCGCGCCTGACCGGCATCAACCCGGTGACCCTGCGGGCCTGGGAACGACGCTACGGTCTGATTCAACCTACGCGCACCGAAAGCGGGCATCGCCTGTATTCCATGCACGATGTTGAGGCGGTGCGGGAGATTCTGGGCTGGATCGAGCGCGGCGTGGCGGTGAGCAAGGTCGGCAAGATCCTGGCCAAGAACCGCGCTGTCCAGGCGCAGGGCAAGGCGCCGCTGGACGATGCCCTGCAAGGCGAGTACGGCCAGTGGCGCGATCAGTTGAAGCTGGCGGTGAGCGCCTTCGATGAAGAGCTGCTGGAGCGTCTGTACGGGCAGATCTTTTCCAGTTACGCCCTGCCGGTGGTGTTCCAGGACATCTTCCTGCCGTTCTGGAAGCAGTTGCTGCAGGTGCGGGACGGTTTTGGCCAGACCAGCGAGTGGCTGTTTCTGGACGGTTTCCTGCGTGCGCGGATCACTCAGCGTCTGTTGTTGCAGCGGGCCGGGCAGAGCCGGCAATTGTTGTTGACGGCGCTCAACGAACAATGTCGCGAGCTGGAACTGTTGGTCGCGGCGCTGATGCTCGGGCATGACCAGCTCGGTGTGCGCCTGCTGGGACCGGGGGCGCCCCTGGAGGAGCTGACCCTGGTCTGCGAGAAGCTTCAGCCCGTGGCTTTGGTGGTGTTTTCCAATCATGCGCCCACCGCGGAACTGCCCAAGCGTCTCCAGCGCCTGGCACTGACCCTGGATTGCCCACTGATGCTGGCCGGAGATGCGGCGGACCTGGCGCAGGACAGTCTCAGCGGTTCGCCGGTGGCCTGTCTGGGTAATGAGGGGCGCCTGATGCAAAAGCGCTTGCGGCAGTTCCTCAGCGGCCGCTTGGATACCTGAAACCGCCGTTGGCCGCCCTCAAGCGTGCAGGGCCGGATGGCTGTGGCGGTGCTCCTGGAGGATGAACTGGCGCAGGCGCTCGGTTTCTTCCACATCACGCTGATCCAGGCGATAGGCGTAGAAACCGGCTTCGGTCTGGCGCTCGAAGCGCCCATGCAGGGCAATCCGCTCATACCCCGAGGGGCTGAACCACTGGGCGAACTGCTTGGGCGGCCGGGTTCGGTTGCGGATCTCAAGCAACACGCCCTTGAACGACACTTCCCGTACCCACAGGCGCCCCGGCTGGCCCTTGGCGTTTTCCAGGGCCACCGGCTCTTCCAGCGCCAGGCGCCAGGGCCGGACCATGGGCCCGTCTTCGAAGATGCTCGGCACCCCCAGGCGCAGATGCAGGGCATGGAACTCGTCTTCCACCAATTGCAGGGGAAAGGTCATCTGCTGGTTGTCGAAGTGCGCCTGGATGGTGAGCTTTTCATTGGCGGCCAGGCGAGTCAGCAAGTCACGGATCTGCGAGCCGCCATTGACCATCAGGCTGGATGTGCTGTCGCGCACATTGAGCTGCGGGTTGTGCTGCATGGTCCGGATGAAATCCAGTTCATCCTGAGTGAGGAGGGCGTCACGCTGCATGATGTTGCTCGAAGGGTGGAGTACAGATCGGCGGGGAATATCCCTACAGACCACGAAAGATGGATTTTATTAGTGCCCGTCGGTCGCCTTGAGCGCGGCCAGTTCGGCCTGGGCGGCGTCCAGCTGTTGTTCCAACTGGAGCAGACGCTGCTGAGCCTTGATCTGTGCGCTGACATCCTTTTGCACACCGATGAAATAGGTCAGCTGATCGCTGTCGTTGAACACTGGAGTGATCGACAGCTCGTTCCAGAAGTGGCTGCCGTCCTTGCGGTAGTTGCGCAGCACCTCGCGGCACGGCTGGCCCTTGCCCAGGGCCTGGCGAATCCGCTCCAGCCCCGGCTGGTCACGGTCACCCGATTGCAGGAAGCGGCAATCCTGGTACAGCACCTCGTCGGCGCTATAGCCCGTCAATCGCTCAAAAGCCGGGTTCACGTAAATCACGATGTTGTCTTCGCCTTCCTGTTCCGCGACCACAATCCCGTCGTTGGAGGCGTCGATCATCCGTTGCAACAGATGCGCGTTGATCATCCCGAAGTTCCGCTATCGATCAGTAGGTGCTGGATTCTAAGACATGCTGGCACGCTGTCCACTGGGGCTCTCCAGAGGCGTGGGATGCCAGGAAGGGGATTTTACTCCGTAGCTGGTAATATCCCAGTCTTTTAGTCAGCTTCAGGAACAGATTGATGAAAGTCGCCATCCTTTCCGGCTCGGTCTATGGCACGGCTGAAGAAGTCGCCCGGCACGCCGCCAAGCTCCTCAACGCTGCAGGCCTGGAGGCCTGGCACAACCCACGGGCCAGTCTGGCCGAGCTCCAGGCCTTCGCGCCGCAGGCGTTGCTGGCGGTGACCTCGACCACCGGCATGGGTGAACTGCCGGACAACCTGCTACCGCTGTATTCGAGCCTTCGCGATCAGTTGCCCGCCGCCTGGCGCGGGCTGCCGGGGGCGGTAATCGGCCTCGGCGATTCCAGCTATGGCGATACCTTTTGCGGTGGCGGTGAGCAGATGCGCGAGCTGTTCGCCGAACTGGGCGTGCGCGAAGTGCTGCCGATGCTGCGCCTGGACGCCAGCGAGAGCGTGACCCCGGAAACCGACGCCGAGCCCTGGCTGGCCGAGCTGATCAGCGCCCTGCGGGACTGACCGGCTGTTCCCGCAGCAGCGCGAGCCAGGCTTGCGCTGCCTTGGACAGATAAGCGCCCTGGCGCCAGATGAAGGCGATATCCCAACGCAGGTAGTCCGGCGCCTTGAGTGTCAGGCGCACCACCCCCGGCCGCACCAGGCCGCGGGCCACCACGCTGGGCAGCAACACCACGCCTTGTCCCGCGGCCACCAGCGCCGCGAGAAAATCCGCCTGACCACTGCGCCCGCCCTCCTTGGGGGTGAAGCCCACCTGCTGGCAGGCCTGGAGCAAGCGGTCGTTGAGCACAAAGCTGCGCTGATAGAGGAGGAAGGGGGTATCCGCCAGTTCCTCCAGGCGCACCTGGGCGTTCATCGCCAGGGGATGATCGGCGGGCAGCAGGGCATCCAGCGGTTCATCGCAAAAGGGCTGATAGGCAAACGCCGGGTCCTTGGGGGTCAGGCTGCCGCCCAGTTCCAGTTCGCCATTGCGCACCGCCTGCTCGACATTCAGGCTGCCGCCTTCGAGCAGGTGCACCTGAATGTTCGGATAGCGCCGGCGGTACTCGGCAATGCGGCTGGCGAACAGCGCGTCGCTGCCCAGCAACGGCAGGCCCAGGCGCAGTTCGCCCCGGGCCAGTTGACTCAGGTCGTCCAGTTCGCTGAGCAGTTCATGGCGCAGGCGCAGCATGCCCTCGGCCCGTTGCAGCACCACCTGGCCGGCGGCGGTGAGGTGAATGTGCGAGCCCTGGCGCTCCAGCAGGGGCGTGCCCAGGCTCTGTTCCAGCTGAGCGATCTGTTTGCTGACGGCGGACTGGCTGATGTGCAGGGTCTTGGCCGCCTGGGTGAAACCGCCCTGGCGCATCACTTCGACGAAGCTGCGCAGTTGTTTGAAATCCATGGTGGTGATTCCAGATTGGAATGGTTTCGAGTCTAACAATTCGCTTCGGTGATGCGGGGGCTTTTCATAAAATAGCCCCCTGAGAGGACCTGACCCCATGAACATTTCCACCTGTAAACGCCTGAGCCGCCTGATTTACGAACTGGCAGTGCTGCTGGCCATCTATTTTCTCGGTTGCCAACTGGCCACCTGGCTGCCCTGGCCGATTCCCGGCGGGGTCATCGGCCTTGGCCTGTTGCTGCTGGCCTTCGCCCTGGGCTGGGTCAAGCCGGCGGCGCTGCAACTGGGGGCTGGCCTGCTGATGGCAGAGATGCTGCTGTTTTTCATCCCGGCGCTGATGAGCCTGCTGGATTACGGCAGCCTGCTGCGTGAGGACGGTTGGCGGATCCTGCTGGTGATCGGCGTCAGCACCTTGCTGGTGATGCTGGTGACCGCACTGACCGTGGAGTGGGTGTGCCGCTGGAGAATGCGCCATGAGGCTTGAGCTGATGCCGATGTTCTGGCTGGCCCTGACCCTGGGGGCCTATCTGTTCAGCCGCTGGATCTATCGGCGCACCGGGCGCTACCTGCTGTCGCCGCTGATCCTGGTGCCGGCCCTGTTGCTGGCGATCGCCGTACCGCTGCACACCGCCTACGCCGAATACGCCGCCAACACCCATTGGCTGATGCTGGTGCTGGGGCCGGTGACCGTGGCCTTTGCGATTCCCATCTGGCAGCAGCGGCAACTGCTGATGCGCCACTGGTCGGCCCTGCTGCTGGGCATGCTGGCGGGCAGCGCCGCGTCCATCGGCAGTTCCTTCGGTCTGGCGAGGATGCTGGCCCTGGACAGCTCGGTGACGCTGTCCCTGGTGCCACGTTCCATTACCACGCCGTTCGCCATGCCCCTGGCCCATGACCTGGGCGGCGTGCCCGAACTGACGGCGGTGTTCGTGATGTTCACCGGGGTGTTCGGCGCCATGCTTGGCGGTGTGCTGCTGCGCTGGCTGCCCTTGCGCAGTGCCCTGGCCCGGGGCGCCCTGTTTGGGGTGGGGGCCCACGGTGCCGGGGTCAGCCGGGCCCATGAAGTCGGCGGCGAGGAGGGCTCCGTGGCCGGGCTGGTGATGGTGCTGACCGGGCTGTTGAACCTGTTCGCCGCCCCTTTGCTGGCGTCGGTGCTTTGACGTGAAAACCGCGGGCCAGAGCCTTTTTTCTGGCTGACCCGCTCGGTCATCAAGCTGGCTGGCAATGCAACTCCGCCAGCGCTCCGGGCTGTCTAGACTCTGAGGGTCCTCTTCCTCCAATAAGAACTGTCACCGAGGTCCTTGCCGTGAGCCCAGCCCCCGTTCAATCGACAGCGAGTGTGAAAAACCAGGTCAGCGCTATCGAGTGGCAAACCCGCCTGGACCTGGCCGCCTGCTACCGCCTGGTGGCGATGCATGGCTGGGACGACCTGATCTTCACCCACATTTCCGCCAAGGTGCCGGGCACCGAAGATTTTCTGATCAACCCGTTCGGCATGATGTTCCACGAGATCACCGCCTCCAGCCTGGTGAAGGTCGATCAGGCCGGCAACAAGTTGATGGACAGCCCCTACGAGATCAACCCGGCCGGCTACACCATTCACAGTGCCGTGCATGCGGTGCGCCACGATGCGCTCTGTGTGCTGCATACCCATACCGCTGCCGGGGTCGCCGTGTCGGCGCAGAAGCAGGGCGTGCTGCCCATCAGTCAGCAGTCGCTGTTTGTCCTGTCGAGCCTGGGCCATCACCCCTATGAAGGGGTGGCCCTGAACCCCGAGGAAAAGGTCCGGCTGCAGGCCGATCTGGGAGACAACAACTTTCTGCTGCTGCACAACCATGGCTTGCTGACCTGCGGCGCCAGCATCGCCGACACCTTTCTGATGATGTTCATCTTCCAGCGTGCCTGTGAGATCCAGGTGCTGGCGCAAAGTGGCGGCGCCGAGCTGATGGTCATTTCCCCAGCGATCCTGAGCGGTGCCAAGGCGATGATCGCCGGGGTCACCCGCAGTGCCCAGGGCATGGGCGGGGTGCTGGCCTGGCCGGCCCTGCTGCGCAAACTCGATCAACTCGACCCGGGTTATAACGTCTGATGCCTATTGCCGAGATTCCTCTTTCTGTCTGGCGCAAGCACGGCAAGGACTTCGAGTTCCGCGGCCAGCGCATTCGCTACTGGGTGGCGGGGCATGGCGAGCCGCTGCTGTTGATCCATGGTTTTCCAACGGCCAGCTGGGACTGGCATTACCTGTGGCAACCCCTGGCGCGGCGTTATCAGCTGATCGCCTGCGACATGCTCGGCTTCGGCGACTCGGACAAGCCCCTGGAGCATGAGTACAGCCTGCTGGAACAGGCGGACTTGCAGCAGGCGCTGCTGGCTCATTTGCAGGTTCGCCAGGCGGTGCACCTGCTGGCCCATGACTATGGCGACAGCGTCGCCCAGGAACTGCTGGCCCGGCACTATGAACAGCGAATCGCCATTGCCAGCTGCGTGTTTCTCAATGGCGGCCTGTTTCCGGAAACCCATCGCCCGGTGCTGACCCAGAAGCTCCTGCTCAGCCCACTGGGCTGGATGCTTGGGCGGGCCTTCAGCCGTCATGGCCTGGCGAACAGCTTCCGGCAGATCTTCGGCCCCCAGACCCGGCCCAGCGAGTCGGTCCTGGACGACTTCTGGAGCCTGGTGCACAGCAACAACGGGCCGCGCATCCTGCACAAGTTGATCGCCTATATCCCCGAGCGGCGGCTGCAGCGCGAGCGTTGGGTCAGTGCCATGCAACGCGGCGAGGTGCCGCTGCGGGTGATCGACGGCGCCCAGGACCCGATTTCCGGCGCGCACATGGTGGAGCGCTATTGCCAGCTGATCCCCGAGCCGGACACCGTGCTGCTGCCAGGCATCGGCCATTACCCGCAGATCGAGGCGCCGCTGCCGGTGCTCAAGCATTACCTGGGCTTTCGCGACAGGCTGCCTTCACCATCGCGTCAGGCCGTGGGCTCCTGAGCGCCAGGGCCGCGCCGTGGTCCCTTGGCGCAGCCCGCTCTTGAGCGCTCGGGGCAATTATCCCGCTGTCTTATTGCGCACCATTCAGGTCCGGACGCTTTTATTGTGACCGCCGCCCGGCTGCCTGACACTCGACCCATAGTCCATTGGCCCAGCTGGAGTTCGGTATGAGTGAATCTGTGCGCTTGCAAGACAAAGTAGTGATCATTACCGGAGCCGGCGGCGGCCTGGGTCGGGCCCATGCATTGCTGTTCGCCAGGCACGGGGCCAAGGTGCTGGTCAACGACCTGGGAGGCTCGGCCCAGGGAGAAGGCGCCAGCGCCTCGGCGGCCGATAAGGTGGTGGCGCAGATCCGCGAGGCCGGGGGCATCGCCGAGGCCAACCACGACTCGGTCACCGATGGCGACAAGATCGTGCAGAACGCTCTGGATGTGTTCGGCCGGGTCGATGTGCTGGTCAACAACGCCGGCATCCTGCGGGACAAGACCTTCCACAAGATGGACGACAGCGATTGGGACCTGGTGTACCGGGTGCATGTCGAAGGGGCCTACAAGGTCACCCGTGCCGCCTGGCCGCACCTGCGGGACCAGGCCTACGGGCGGGTGATCTTCACCAGCTCCACATCGGGCATCTACGGCAACTTCGGCCAGTCCAACTACGGCATGGCCAAGCTCGGCCTGTACGGCCTGACCCGGACCCTGGCCATCGAAGGGCGCAAGAACAACATCCTGGTCAACGCCATTGCCCCCACCGGTGGCACGCGGATGACCGAGGGGCTGATCCCGCCGCAAGTGTTCGAGCAGCTCAAGCCGGAACTGGTGAGCCCGCTGGTGGTGTACCTGGGCAGCGAGCAATGCCAGGAAACCTCCGGCCTGTTCGAAGTGGGCGGCGGCTGGATCGGCAAGGTGCGTTGGGAGCGCAGCCTGGGCGTCGGTTTCGATCCGCGCCAGGGTTTTTCGCCCGACGATGTGGCGGCGCACTGGCAGCAGATCTGCGATTTCGAAGGGGCGGCCCATCCCAACGACAACATCGAGGCGCTTAAGCAGATGATGCAGAATCTGCAAAAGTACGCCCTCTGACGCTGCGCGAAGCTGGGTGGTCCGGCGGGCACTCTTTCCAGGCTTGAAAGCAGCCATTCAATGATCCGCCGGAGCCTGGGCTGCGGCGGTTTTACTCCTGTGGCGTTCGTCTCTATGCTCGACGGTTGGCGAACGCACAAGGAGCGCTTGAGATGTATGAATCAAAGGATCAGCCGGTACTGTCGCGACTGCTGTTCATCCGCCGGCTGTGTGTTCACGGCCTGGTGGTTCTGGCCCTGATCAGCTTTTCGGTGTTGCTGGGCATCAGCGGCCTGCTGTACTTCGAGCAGGACATTTCCTTTCACGACGCCCTGTATGACGCGGCCATGATCCTCGGCGGCATCGGGCCCATCAACATGCCGCAAACCCCTGGCGGCAAGCTGTTTTTTGCTACCTACGGGCTTTACACCAACCTGGTTTTCGCCGCCACGCTGGGCTTGATCCTGTCACCGGTGGCGCATCGCCTGTTGCACAAATTTCATTACGACGAAGGTGATGACGACAGGTTGTAAGTTCCGCCTGGCCGTTGTCTTGCGCGCATAAAAAAGGCCGCTGCAAGCGCAGCGGCCAAAGCAAGACGTTAGATCAAGGAGCTACAAAATCAACGTCGGTGAACCTGGTGTCGCGACCTGAATTCAAACCCTTCAAGCCGCCTGGAAACTGATTCGGGGAACCCGGGTGCCGGGCACTTCCCATGGCAGTGGCGTGGCGCTGTTTGCCGTGACTGCGAAGCAAGAATAAGCCCTGGCCCGCCTGGGAAAAATAGCGATTCAGGACAAGGACTGTTACAGCCTGAGCAACAGTTCGAAGTGGTCGCCCGGGAACTGGATCGACGCCCCTGATGAGGCCGTATCCAGCCCATGGATAGGCCGCTGAAGCGCCCCTGAGGCAAGGGCATTCATCCTTTCGAGCGACAACGCGAATACCTCCTTGGTGCGCTTATCGGCCGAGGTACCCCGGCAGTAGGGTGACTTCTCCTGTCATTCACCGGGGAAGACGCATGACAAAAATAACAATGCGCGCCATCTTCACACCGCAGGCGTTGGCCGCCGCGGTGGCGCTGGGCTGCTGCAGCCAGGTGCAAGCGGTTTCGTTCAACATCGGGGAAATCGAAGGGCAGTTCGACTCGTCGCTATCGGTCGGCGCCAGCTGGGGCATGCGTGATGCCGACCGGGCGTTCGTCGGTACGGTCAACGGCGGCACCGCGCAGTCTTCAACCGGCGACGATGGCCGCCTGAACTTCAAGAAGGGCGAAACCTTCTCGAAGATCTTCAAGGGCCTGCATGACCTGGAGCTCAAGTACGGCGACACCGGGGTCTTCGTGCGCGGCAAGTACTGGTACGACTTCGAACTCAAGGACGAAGACCGCGAGTTCAAGCCCATCAGCGACCACAACCGCAAGGAAGGCGCCAAGTCCTCGGGGGCGCAGATTCTCGACGCCTTCGTCTACCACAACTATTCCATCGCCGACCTGCCAGGCACCGTGCGCGCCGGCAAGCAGGTGGTCAGCTGGGGCGAGAGCACCTTCATCGGCAACTCCATCAACAGCATCAACCCGGTGGACGTCTCGGCCTTTCGCCGCCCTGGCGCCGAGATCAAGGAAGGCCTAGTGCCGGTGAACATGCTGTTCGCTTCCCAGAGCCTGACCAACCAGCTGACCGTCGAGGGCTTCTATCAGCTGGAGTGGGACCAGACCGTGGTGGACAACTGCGGCACCTTCTTCGGCAACGATGTGGTAGCCGATGGCTGCACCACCGGCTACACCGTCGGCAACCCGGCGATCGCGCCCCTGCAACCGGTCGCCGCGGCGTTTGGCCAGGGCTTCCAGGTGTCCCGCGAGGGGGTGATCCTGCCCCGCGGCGGCGACCGCGATGCCCGTGATTCCGGGCAGTGGGGCGCCGCCTTGCGCTGGCTCGGCGACGACACCGAGTACGGCCTGTACTTCATGAACTACCACGCTCGCAGCCCGGTGGTCAGCACCACCACGGCCAATGTGCGTCCGGCGACCCTGGGCGCCATTGCCGGGGCTGCCAACGGCATCGTTCCCGGCTCTGGCAGCGGCCTGGTGCAAAGCGTGATGCTCGGCCGTGGCCAGTACTACCTCGAATACCCCGAAGACATCCGCCTGTATGGCGCCAGCTTCTCCACCACGCTGCCCACCGGCACCGCCTGGACCGGCGAGATCAGCTACCGTCCCAACGCCCCGGTGCAGGTCAACACCAACGACCTGACCCTGGCCCTGCTCAATCCGATTGCCGGCGGCGCGGCGTCGCCGATCAAGACCGCCCTGGGCGCCGACAACACCGGCTACCGGCGCAAGGAAATCACCCAGATCCAGAGCACCATGACCCAGTTCTTCGATCAGGTGCTGGGGGCCGATCGCCTGACCCTGGTGGGCGAAGCGGCGGTCGTCCACGTCGGCGGCCTGGAAGACAAGAGCAAGCTGCGCTACGGCCGTGACTCGGTCTACGGCCAGTACGGCTATGGCGGCGATACCGGCGGTTTCGTCACCGCCACCTCCTGGGGCTATCGGGCCCGGGCGATCCTCGACTACAGCAACCTGATCGGCGGGATCAACTTCAAGCCCAACCTGTCCTGGTCCCATGACGTCAACGGCTACGGTCCCAATGGCCTGTTCAACCAGGGGGCCAAGGCCCTGAGCGTCGGGGTCGATGCCGACTACCGCAATACCTACACCGCCAGCCTCAGCTACACCGACTTCTTTGGCGGGCGCTACAACACCCTCACCGACCGGGATTTCCTCGCGTTGAGCTTTGGCGTGAACTTCTGAACCGGCACAAGAAGGAGCACTTGAATGCGCAACATGATTCTGCAATGCAGCGCCCTGGCACTGGGCCTGTGGGCGGCCAACCTGATGGCCGCGGTGAGCCCGGAAGAAGCCGCCCAACTGGGCACCAGCCTGACTCCCATAGGGGCGCAAAAGGCCGGTAATGCCGATGGCTCGATCCCGGCCTGGAACGGAGGCATCCCGAAGAACGCCGGAGCGGTGGACAGCAAGGGCTTTCTCGCCGACCCGTTCGCCAATGAAAAGCCGCTGTTCATTATCACCGCGGCCACGGCGGACAAGTACAAGGACAAGCTATCTGCAGGGCAGTTGGCGATGTTCAAGCGTTACCCCGACAGTTACCGGATCCCGGTCTACCCGACCCATCGCAGCGTCGGCCTGCCGCCGGAGATCTACGAGTCGGCCAAGCGCAGCGCGCTGAACGTGACCACCACCAATGACGGCAACGGCCTGGCCAACTTCACCGGCAACCGCTACTACGCCTTCCCGATTCCGAAGAACGGCATCGAGGTGCTGTGGAACCACCTGACCCGCTATCACGGCGGCAACCAGAAACGCATCATCACCCAGGTCACCCCGCAGACCAACGGCAGCTACACCTCGATCCGTTTCGAGGAAGAGATCGCGGCGCCGCCGATGATCCCCGATCTGGATCCGGCCAAAGCCGCCAACGTGCTGAACTTCTTCAAGCAGTCGGTGACCGCCCCGGCGCGGCTGGCGGGCAACGTGCTGCTGGTCCACGAGACTCTGGACCAGGTCAAGGAGCCACGTTCGGCGTGGATCTACAACGCCGGCCAGCGCCGCGTGCGGCGGGCTCCGCAAGTCGCCTACGACGGTCCGGGCACCGCCTCCGATGGGATGCGCACCTCGGACAACTTCGACATGTTCTCCGGCGCGCCCGATCGTTACGACTGGAAGCTGGTGGGCAAGAAGGAGATGTACATCCCCTACAACAGCTACAAGCTGGACTCCCCGAGCCTCAAGTACGACGACATCGTCAAGGCCGGGCATATCAACCAGGACCTGACCCGTTACGAGCTGCACCGGGTCTGGGAAGTGGTGGGCACGGTCAAGCCGAACCAGAGGCATATCTACGCCACCCGGCACATGTACATCGACGAGGACAGCTGGCAGGTGGCCCTGGTGGATCACTACGACGGTCGTGGCCAACTGTGGCGGGTCGCCGAAGGGCACGCGCAGTACTACTACGACCACCAGGTTCCGGCCTACACCCTGGAAGCCCTGTATGACCTCAACGCCGGTCGCTACCTGGCCCTGGGCATGAAGAACGAGGAAAAGCACAGCCTGGAATTCGGCTTCGCCGCCAAGGCCGCCGACTACACCCCGGCCGCCTTGCGCGCCAGCGGGGTACGCTAGGCACGGGTGACGCACGAGGTTGAAAGGCGACCGCCCGGTCGCCTTTTTTATGGCAGGGGATCAGCCCGCTGAATACTTCTTCAACAGGTCGGGAGCTCGGGGCTAGGGTGGGGGCACGCTGGCTAAAACTATAAAAAGGCTCGCCGCAATGACTGCCATGACTCGTTGTCCAGAGCGTCCCGGGTTCATGCCCCGTTTGTCTTCCCATCATTCTCCACGCCGCCATTTGAGTGCGCCCCTGCTGCTCTCCAGCGCGCGGGTCAAGTTGTTGTGCGCCCCCGCCGGCAGCGGCAAGACCGCGCTGCTCAGCGAATGCCTGCAGCAGGCCCCGGAGGGCTGCCGAGTCATCTGGTTGCCCCTGGGCGGCGCGCGGCAGACGCCCGAGGAGTTGTGTCGCGCCCTGGCCTCGGCCCTGGGCCTGGCCGCGGCCGAGCCGGCTGCGCTGCTGGCTCATCTGGCCCATTTGCCGGCCTCGACCTGGCTGTGCATCGATGACTATTGCCGGTTGCCGGCGGCCGATCTGGACCTGCTGCTGGACCGTTTGCTGAGCGTCGACAACCCCGGGCTCACCTGGTGGATCGGCAGCCGCCGCCGGCCTCAATGCAACTGGCCACGACTGTTGCTGGACGACCAGCTCTACGAATTGGACGGCGGCGCCCTGGCGTTCAGCCAGGACGATATCGAGCGCTTGCTGCAACGCCTGCCGCAGCCTTTGTGCGCCCAGACCGCCAGCCGCGTCCTGCAGCGCAGCGGTGGCTGGTGCGCGGGGGTACGTATCGCCTTGCTCGACGGCAGCGAGTGGGTCAGCCAACCCTGCAAGCCCGGGCGCCCCAACACCTTGCTCGAATACCTGGAGCACGAGCTGTTCAGCGTGCTGCCGGCGGAACTGGCGGAAGTCTGGCAAGTGCTGGCCCATATGCCGCGGTTCAATGCCGAGCTGTGCGAGCACCTGTTTGGCGCCGGAGAAGGGGCCCAGTACCTGCGTACCCTGCAGGACCTGGGCTGCTTTATCGAACCCTGGGAAGGCGGTGGCGACTGGCTGCAGGTGTTCGCGCCCCTGGCCCGGCTGATGCGCGACGAGGCCTGGCCCACGGCACGCTCCTGGCATCGCCGGGCCTGCCAGTGGTTTACCGTGCAGGAGGATTGGCAGTCGGCCTTTGAGCAGGCGCTGTTGGCGCAGGAGTTTGAAGTGGCGGTCAGCCTGCTGGAGCACTTCAACTTCGAGTTTCTGTTCCAGCGCCACAATGGCTTGCTGTTGTTGCAACTGCACGAGCGCCAGGGCGCCGAGCTGTTGCTGGGCAGTCCGCAGTTACTGGGGCTCTTGGCGGCGGCCATGCTGTTTGCCGGGCGTTTCGAGCAGGCCGGGCAGTGCATGGCGCAGATGGCTCGTTTCACGCCGCAAGCGTCGGCGGCCGAACAGCGGCAGTTGCTGGCCCGCTGGCAAGCGCAGCAGGGCTGGCTGTTGCATCTGGGCGGGCGCATGGAGGCTGCGCGGCAGCACTTTCGCGAAGCCTTGAACGAATTGGACGACAGCGCCTGGACCATCCGCTTGCTGTGTCTGTCCGGCCTGACCCAGCAAGCGTTGCTGTGTGGCGAGCTGGACGTGGCTCAGTCCCTCAATCGGCAAGCCCTGTGCCTGGCTCGGGCCCAGGATGCGCTGTTGTTCGAGGGCCTGCTGGAACTCGACCATGCCCAACTGCTGGAACAGCGCGGCGCGCCGCATCGGGCGCAGAGCCTGCTGGAGCAGGTGCTCGAGCGCTTGTCCGGGCAAGCGCTGCGGGCCACGCCCTTGCTGGGGCGCCTGGCCTTGCGCCTGGGGCGTCTGGCCTTGCGCCAGGGACAGGACCCGCAAGCGGCCGGGTATTTTCGCCGGGGTCTTGAGGATTGCCTGGTCAGTCATGACAAGTGCGCCTTGTATGGCTTTCTCGGTGAGGCGCAGTTGGCGGCCAATCAGGGCGACTACGCCCAGGCCTTCGTGCGCCTGCGAGACGCCGAGCGGCTGATGCAGCAACGGCAGATCCCGGACAGCGTCTACCGTGGTGTGCTGTTGCAGGTCAGCAGTCAACTCTGGCTGCAGCAGGGGCGGGCGGATCTGGCGCACGAAGCCCTGAGTCGGGTGCTCCGGCATTATCGCGGTCCCCAGGCACTGCAGGCGCCACCGGCCAGTCTGGAGCTGATCCCGAGTATCGAATGCCTGCTGGTGCTGGCCGAGGTGCATCTGGGACGGCCCCAGGCAGCGGTGGCCACGTTGCAGGAGCTGCTGGCCCGGGCCCGGCGCCACGGCATGCTGGGCCTGGAGGTCCAGGTGCAGCTGGTTTTGGCCGAGGTGGCCTTCAGGCTCGGCGATCAGGTTCTGGCGGCCCAGGCCCTGCAGGCCGGGCAGGCATTGGCGGCGCGCTGCAATCTGCCTCATGCGCTGCACGAGTTGCGCCTGCGGCAGCCCGGCTTGTTGCCGCCAGCCGACAGCCCGCCGGCCATGGCGGCCCAGGCGCCGCCTGAAAGTCACGAGAACCTGCTCAGCCTGCGGGAGCTGCAGGTGCTGCAATTGATTGCCCAGGGCTGCTCCAACCAACAGATTGCCGAGCAGTTGTTCATCTCTCTGCACACGGTGAAGACCCACGGTCGCAGGATCCACAGCAAGCTGGGGGTGGAGCGGCGCACCCAGGCCGTGGCCAAGGCCCAGGCCCTGGGGCTGATGAGCTGAGGGAGCCGCTTACTCGGGCTGGGCCTGATAACCCATGCGCCAGCTCACGGCGGCGCTGGCCGCCAGCAGGCGCTGGGCCGCCGGTCCATGTTCATCGGCGTGAAACAGCGAAGTCGGTCCCACCACGGTCAGCACGGCGGCGATCTTGCCGGTGGCATCGAATACCGGGGCCGACAGCGCATCGACCCCGGGCATGAGCAGGCCGTGGACATGGTGCAGGCCGCGCTGGCGAATCTGTTGTGCCAGTGCATCGTGAACCTGGGGATCGGCCAGTGCATGGGGCCCGCCGCTGGCCAGTTCCTGCTGACGCAGATCGAGGGTTTCCCGTTGTGGCAGGTAGGCGTTGAACACCAGGCCGGTGGATGAACTGAGCAGCGGCAGCACTGAACCCAGTTGAGTGACCACGGTCACCGCCCGTACTGCCGGTTCGATGTGCACCACGGTCGCACCCTGATTGCCCCACACCGCGAGGAAACAGGTTTCGTTCAGTTCATCGCGCAGTTCCGCCAGGGGCAGGGCGCCGACCTTCAGCACATCCATGCTGCCCAGGGCCGCCAGGCCGACCCGCAGGGCCTCGCGACCCAGGCCGTAATGATTGGTGGCGGTGTTCTGCTCGGCAAAACCGCTGGCGATCAACGCCTGCAGATAACGGTGGACCTTGCTCGCCGGCATCTGCACATGTTCGGCCAGGCGCGAAAGAGAAGTGGCCGGTGACAGTTCCGCCAGGGCCTTGAGGATGTCGGTGCCGACTTCGGCCGAGCGGACTTTCTGTTTACCGGTGCTGTCGCTGGTGCTGCGCGGCTTTTCCATGGAGGTGTCGGGGTCCCGTGACAAGTGGCGGTCTTTATAGCTTGACGCTCATAGGCAATCAAATTACGTTATGCGTAATTGGATTACGATAAAAACAACCCAGGCGTGCCGATAACTCTTGCGAAGGAGTGGTGGGCCCCTGCCTATTCCAACTTCCAGGAGGCTCCATGAACCTCGATTCTTCGGCGTCGGCCCTTCGCTACCAATCGGGCTTCGGCAATGAATTTGCCAGCGAGGCCCTGCCGGGCGCACTGCCCGTTGGCCAGAACTCCCCGCAAAAAGCCCCTTATGGCCTGTACGCCGAACTGTTTTCCGGCACCGCCTTCACCATGACCCGCAGCGAAGCCCGACGCACCTGGATGTACCGCATCCAGCCTTCGGCCAAGCACCCGGCTTTCGCCAAGCTGGCGCGGCAACTGGCAGGCGGCCCGCTGGGTGAGGTCACGCCGAACCGCCTGCGCTGGAGCCCCCTGCAGATTCCAGGCGAGCCCACCGACTTCATCGACGGCCTGGTGGCCATGGTGGCCAACTCGGCGGCGCAGCATCCGGCCGGTATCAGCGTCTATCACTATCGCGCCAACCGCTCGATGGAACGGGTGTTCTTCAACGCCGATGGCGAACTGCTGCTGGTGCCGGAACTGGGCCGCCTGCGCATCGTCACCGAGTTGGGCGTGCTGGAGCTGGAACCGCTGGAAATCGCCGTGCTGCCTCGCGGCCTGAAATTCCGCGTCGAGCTGCTGGATCCGCAAGCCCGTGGCTACGTCGCCGAGAACCATGGCGCGCCACTGCGCTTGCCGGACCTCGGGCCGATTGGCAGCAACGGCCTGGCCAACCCCCGCGACTTCCTGACGCCAGTGGCTCATTACGAAGACCTGCGCCAGCCCACTACGCTGGTCCAGAAGTACCTGGGCGAGCTCTGGGGCTGCGAGCTCGACCACTCGCCGCTGAACGTTGTCGCCTGGCACGGCAACAACGTGCCGTACAAATACGACCTGCGTCGTTTCAACACCATCGGCACGGTCAGCTTCGACCACCCGGACCCGTCGATCTTCACCGTATTGACCTCGCCCACCAGCGTACCGGGCCTGGCCAACCTGGATTTCGTGATCTTCCCGCCGCGCTGGATGGTGGCCGAGAACACCTTCCGTCCACCATGGTTCCACCGCAACCTGATGAACGAGTTCATGGGCCTGATCCAGGGTGCCTACGATGCCAAGGCCGAAGGCTTCCTGCCTGGCGGCGCGTCGCTGCACAGCTGCATGAGCGCCCACGGCCCAGACGGCGAAACCTGCACCAAGGCGATCAACGTCGAGCTGCAGCCGGCAAAGATCGACAACACCATGGCCTTCATGTTCGAAACCAGCCAGGTGCTGCGCCCGAGCCAGTTCGCCCTGGAATGCCCGGAACTGCAGAACGACTACGATGCTTGCTGGGCCTCGCTGCCCGTCACCTTCAACCCGAATCGGAGATAACCCATGACCTTGCCCACCATCACCCGTAGCTGGGTCGAGTCCGCCAACGGTCACCCCGACTTCCCGTTGCAGAACCTGCCGCTGGGCGTCTTCAGCACCCAGGGCTCGGCGCCCCGCTGCGGTGTGGCCATCGGCGAACAGATTTTCGACCTGGAAGCGGCGCTGGATGCCGGGCTGTTCGAGGGCCCGGCCAAGGCCGCGGCGCAAGCCACCCGCGGTGGCCAGTTGAACGCGTTCTTCGAACTCGGCCGCCCGGCTCGTGTAGCTCTGCGTGAACGCCTGCTGGAACTGCTGGGCGAAGGCAGCAGCCTGCGCGCCAAGGTCGAAGCCCTGGGCTCGAAGCTGCTGCCGCTGGCGGCCGATTGCCAGATGCACCTGCCGGCCAAGATCAGCGACTACACCGACTTCTATGTGGGCATCGAGCATGCGCAGAACGTCGGCAAGCTGTTCCGCCCGGACAACCCCCTGCTGCCCAACTACAAGTACGTGCCCATCGGTTATCACGGCCGGGCCTCGACCATTCGGGTTTCCGGTGCCGACGTGCGTCGGCCCAAGGGCCAGACCCTGCCGGCCGGGCAGACCGAGCCGAGCTTCGGCCCCTGCGCCCGTCTGGACTACGAGCTGGAGCTGGGGATCTGGATCGGCCAGGGCAACCAGATGGGCGAACCGATCGCGATTGGCGATGCCGCCGAGCACATCGCCGGTTTCTGCCTGCTCAACGACTGGTCGGCGCGGGATATCCAGGCCTGGGAATACCAGCCGCTGGGCCCGTTCCTGTCGAAAAGCTTCATCACCAGCATTTCGCCCTGGGTGGTGACCGCTGAAGCCCTGGAGCCGTTCCGCCAGGCCCAGGCGCCGCGTCCGGAAGGCGACCCGCAACCGCTGCCATACCTGCTGGACAAGCGCGATCAGGCTGCTGGCGGCTTCGATATCGAACTGGAAGTGCTGCTGATCACTCAGGCCATGCGCGAGCAAGGCTTGCCGGCCCACCGCCTGACCCTGAGCAACACCCAGTACATGTACTGGACCGTGGCGCAGATGGTCGCGCACCACAGCGTCAACGGCTGCCAGTTGCAGGCGGGCGACCTGTTTGGTTCGGGCACCTTGTCCGGTCCGCAGAGCGGTCAGTTCGGCAGCCTGCTGGAGATCACCGAAGGCGGCAAGAAACCCATCGAGCTGGCCTCCGGCGAGGTGCGCAAGTTCCTCGAAGACGGCGATGAAATCATCCTGCGCGGGCGCTGCCGCCGCGAGGGCTTCGCCTCCATCGGCTTCGGCGAATGCCGGGGCACGGTCCAACCGGCGCGCTAAGGGAGAGCCCCATGCAGCTCTATACCTACTACCGTTCCACCGCGTCCTACCGGGTGCGCATTGCCCTGGCCCTCAAGGGCCTGGAGTTCCAGGCGATTCCGGTCAACCTGCTGGTACCCAAGGGCGGCGCCAACCGCCAGCCGGAATACCTGGAGATCAACCCCCAGGGGCGGGTGCCGGCCCTGCGCACCGACGACGGCGACCTGCTGATCCAGTCCCTGGCGATCATCGAGTACCTGGAAGAGCGTTATCCACAGGTGCCGCTGCTGTCCGAGGACCTGGCCAGTCGTGCCCGGGAACGGGCGGTGGCGGCGATCATCGGTTGCGACGTCCATCCGCTGCACAACTCCAGCACCCTCAACCTGCTGCGCGAATGGGGGCATGAGGAAGAGCAGTTGCTGGTGTGGATCGACCACTGGATCAGCCAGGGCCTGGCGGCTCTGGAACAGCTGATCGGCGATCAGGGCTTCTGCTTTGGCGAGCAGCCGGGGCTGGCCGATGTGTTCCTGATTCCCCAGCTGTACGCGGCGGAGCGTTTCAAGGTGTCCCTGGAGAACTACCCGCGGATTCTCCGGGTCGCGGCCCTGGCTGCCGAACACCCGGCGTTCCAGGCCGCGCACCCGGCCAACCAGCCGGACACCCCGGCCTGAGCCTGCGCGCGGCCCCGGCATACGGGGCCGCGCGGCATCTGCATCACCCAGGCCCCGCAATGAGGCCTGAGCGGTCACCACCGGTGACCTGGGCAACACCGCAGTCCATAACCATAAAAAACCGAACAGGTACCTTGCGATGCAAAATCAGCTTGCCAGCTTTCGTGCTGCACTCGACGCCCGCCCGGTGTCCCGCTACCAGTGGTTGCTCCTGTTGCTGCTCGCCTTGCTGTTGGTCACCGACGGCTACGATGCCCAGGTCCTGGGGTATGTGGTGCCGGCTCTGGCCCAGGACTGGGGCCTGGAAAAGGCCGCCTTCGGCCCGGTATTCAGCGCCAACCTGCTGGGCCTGACCCTGGGCTCCCTGGCGGTAACGCCCCTGGCGGACCGTTTTGGCGTGCGCCGCATCCTGCTCTGTTGCGTGCTGATCTACGCCAGCCTGACGGTGCTGATGGTGTTCACCCGTTCCCTGGAAAGCCTGATGGCGGCGCGTTTTATCTGCGGCATCGGCATGGGCGGGGCGATGCCCAGCGCCATGGCGCTGATGTCGGAATATTCACCGCCACGCCTGCGCACCCTGATGGTCACCCTGGCGGCTTGCGGTTTCTCCTTTGGCGGTGCTGCCGGTGGTTTTGTGGCCGCCGGCTTTATCGAACGCTTCGGTTGGCAGGCGGTGTTCCTCGCCGGTGGCATCACGCCTTTGCTGTTGTTTCCTTTCCTGCTCTGGCGCTTGCCCGAATCGCTGCCGCGCCTGCTGCGGGATGCGCCGCCCTATGCGCGCCTGCGCAAGCTCACCGCGCAAATGCTTCCGGGCTGGCAGCCGCCGGCTGCCGAGTTGGGCCGCGACGAAGCGCAGGCGGACAGCCAGCTCACGGTGTTGGAACTGTTTCGCCACGGCTATGCGCGGCCGACCCTGCTGATCTGGTCGACCTTTTTCGTCAGCCTGATCCTGCTGTACTTCATGATCAGCTGGCTGCCGACGCTGCTGCTGGAGAGTGGCCTGGCCCTGAAGCAGGCCAACCTGGTGACCTCGATGTTCCTCTTCGCAGGCACCCTCGGCGCGATCTGCATGGCCTGGGTCGCCGACCGCCTGAAACGCAAGGTGCGCCTGCTGGCGGCGGTGCTCGCGGCGGCTGCGCTGTGCACCGTGCTGTTGGGGCTGAACCACGACAATCCGCGCTACCTGGTGCTGTTCGTGTTTGCTGCGGGCTTTTGCATCATTGGCGGCCAGCTGACCCTGAACGCCTTTGCCAGCAACTTCTACCCGGCCCAGGTGCGCGCTACCGGCACCGGCTGGGCCTTGGGCGTCGGGCGTTTCGGGTCGATCCTCGGCCCGCTGTTCGGCAGCATGCTGCTGGCGATGCAGGTTCCGGTGCAGCAGATTTTCTTCTTCTGTGGGATTCCGGCGCTGCTCGCGGCGCTGCTGATCATGCAGGTGCGTTCGCCGCAGGCGCCGGACTCTGGCGAAGCGGGGCCGGCCGCGCCACGCTCTGCGCCACTCAAGTCCTGAAGCCGCTCAGCGTGCCAGATGCTTGATCATCGGCACGCACGCCAGGGTCAGGCCCCGGGGCGATTGGTACTGGGCGATGCGCTCGCCGACGAAACCGCAGCGACGATAGAAGTCGGCGGCATTGAGGGTCGAGTCCAGGATCAGGTGCGACAGGCCGGCTTGCAGGGCCTGTTGTTCGAGGTAGTCCATCATCCGGCGGCCGATTCCGCGGCCCATGCAGGCCGGGTCGACGAACACCGCGTCGACCTGTCCGGTCTCCAGGTCGAGCAGGCCGCTGGCGGTCACCTGGTTGTCGATGACCGCGACATGGCCGGTGTTCGCCACCACCTCGATGAAGTAGTCCGACAGTTCGCCACGGGTCCAGACCGCCAGGTCCGCTTCGGGATAGTGGCCGACGCACTGGTGGTTGATGGCCTGGTTGCGAATGTCGAAGACCCGCTGCGCGTCGCCGCTGTGAGCTTTTCTGATGAGCATGCTGATTCCGTTCCTTGGTGTGAGCCGCCCATCCTGCCAGAGAGCGGTCCGGGACACGATCAGTGGACCACGGTATTGGGCGGCAGGTGCCCCAGGCGTTCGGTCAGGCGCAGGCGCTGGATCGGGTCGTCGCTGAGCAGCAGGGCGTGTTCCAGGTCGAAGCGTTCGGCATTCGGGCATTCCAGGCGCTGGTAGAGGCTGGCCCGGGCCAGGTAGTCGGCGGCGCTGCCATTGCCCAGCTCCAGCACGCGCTCGGCGTTGATCAGGGCTCCCAGGTGGTCGTCGTAGGACAGGTGCAACTGGCGCAGGTTGCGCGACAGGCGCTGGAACATCTGCGTGGGCTCGGCGCTGACCAGGTGTTCGGCACTGAGCTTGATGTGGGCACCGTATTGGCGTTGCAGCAGTTCCCGGCAGTCGGCGGGGTACAAGCGGCGTCCGCCGCAAGGGTCCAGCAAATGATCGGCGCCGGGCACCCGCAGCAGGAAGTGCCCGGGGAAGTTCACCCCCACCATGGGAATCTGCAGCCGTTGCGCCAGCTCCAGGGCGATCAGCGCCAGGGCCAGGGGCTGCCCGCGGCGCGACTCCAGGACCTTGTCCATCAGCGCCGCCTGGGGCCGCAGGGGCAGGTGTTCGTCTTGCTGGAAGCCCAGGTCGTTCATCCGGCGCAACAGCGGCTGGCCCAGTTCGTTCGCGGGTAGCGGAGGCAGGCTATGGCCGATCTGCAACTGGATCTCCTTGAAGGCTTCCAGCTGGCGTTCGGGGACCAGCTGCGGTGCATGTTCGGCGGCAATCCACAGCGCCGCTTCCAGCAGAGCGGGCGGCGAGCGATGCAGGCAGGCGAAAAAAGCTTGGCGCGGGTTCATCACGATCTCCGACGGATGCCCCGTTTTAGCCTCGTGACGAAGCTTCGTCCAGTGTTGAAATGCGTGGTAGCAGGTTATTTCCCAAAGCCTGCTAATCCCTCGGGCTTATTCCTGCGTGGCGCAGCAAATTCCAGGCGCAAGCCTATACTGGCGACTACAAGAAGTGATTCGGGAGCCCGTCGATGTTTGCTCTCATGCACAGCACCCGCCTTGAATCGCTGCACCTCAGCGTCGACCCCAGCACCGGGTTGAAGGCAGTGATCGCCATCCACGACAGCCGCCTGGGGCCCGCCCTCGGCGGTTGTCGTTATCTCGCCTATCCCGACGACATCAGTGCCGTGACGGATGCCGCGCGCCTGGCCCAGGGCATGAGCTACAAGGCCGCGCTGGCTGGCCTGCCCCAGGGCGGCGGCACCGCGGTGATCATCCGTCCGGCCCATGTGGAAAGCCGCGCCGCGCTATTCGAAGCATTCGGCCGTTGCGTCGAGCAACTGGACGGGCGCTACATCACCGCCATCGACAGCGGCACCTCGGTGGCCGACATGGACTGCATCGCCCAGCAGACCCGCTACGTCACCAGTACCACCGCCGCGGGGGACCCGGCTCCACATGCGGCCATGGGGGTTTTTGCCGGCATCCGCAGCACCGCCATGGCGCGCCTGGGCAGTGACAATCTGGAGGGCTTGCGGGTCGCGATCCAGGGCCTGGGCAATGTCGGTTATGCCCTGGCCGAACAGTTGCACGCCGCCGGTGCTGAATTGCTGGTCAGCGATATCGATGCCGGCAAGGTGCAACTGGCCATGGAGCAACTGGGCGCGCATCCGATCGCCAACGATTCACTGCTCAGCACCCCCTGCGACATCCTTGCCCCTTGCGGCCTGGGGGCGGTGCTCAACAGCCTCAGCGTGGCGCAATTGCGCTGCTCGGCAGTGGCCGGTTCGGCCAACAATCAACTGACCAACCTGCAGGTCGCCGATCAACTGGAGCGGCGCGGGATTCTCTATGCGCCAGACTACGTGATCAATTCCGGCGGCCTGATCTATGTGTCGCTCAAGCATCAGCACGTCGAGCTGCCGGTGATCACCGCGCACCTGTCGAAGATCAGCCAGCGGCTGACGGAAATCTTCGCCCACGCCCAGGCGGAAAAGCGCTCTCCGGCGCGAGTGGCCGATGAACTGGCGGAACGGGTGCTGTACCGCTAGGCATGCATGCCTTAACCCTTGGCCAGGCTCTGTGTACCATCCGGCAGCGAAGTGCCCACTGACAAGGAATCTATTGACGATGCGTGAAGCGCTGGAGACCGGGCTGGACGAGCAGTTGTCCTGCCTGTTGCGGGCGGGGGGCGGACATTCAGCAGGTTCGCGATGTTCTTGTGGCGTACCGGGACAAGGGCTTTTGCGCAGAGGCCGTGTACAACCATCTGGCGTCACTCCGGCCTGGCGCATCAGAGGGGGTGGAAGACCGAATTCTGGAAGCCATGGATATCGCATCAGGCTTTTGTTCCGCAGGCTCCAGGGTCTGGGACGTCGCGCAATGACAGCTCCAGATCCAGCCCCACCACTGACTGGCTACTCCATCAGGCAACTGCAGTTGTACGCTGCGGAATGCCTGGCGGTTTATTGCGAACGAAAAGGCATTGCTCACCCCTCCATCGATGACTTGATAAAGCACCTTGAGGGCTACCCGCCAAAGGGTGATCTAACTGCGTGGGAGAGCGCCGGGGCGCGGTTGGCACTCAATGGTCGCGGAGATGATTGGCCCCAGGAACTTGTCGCCTTGATAGCGCCTGAAGAGGTCGAGGCGTTCTCCTGCATCGTTGAAAGCGCAGTTGAGGTGGGAATGGTTGACCTGTATGGCGACTCAACTGATATGCCCCTGACCTTCATGCGCAAGATCACTTCCCTGCTGCGTCGCAACGCTATCGAATTGCCTGATCCGCCAGGGGCGACAGCGCTTCAACCGGCCACCGCACAAGTGCCACTCTTGCCTTCGCAGGCATGAAAAAAGCCCTGTGCCACGGGGCGCAGGGCTTATTCAATTCGCGTGAAGCCTATTTCGCGGCCTTGGCCGCTTTCGCCGGTTTGGATGGCGCCTCGGCTTCGGCAGGTTGCTGCACTTCAGCGGTTTCAACTGTTTCCACTGCGGGCGCGGGGGCGCTGAGCAACTCGGACAATGCATCCGGCTGGCTCTTGAACGCCTTGGCGAACACATCGCGGTTCTTCGCCATGTAGATCCCGGCTTCTTCCACCTGCTGCTCGCTCAACGACGGCACGGCTTTTTGCAACACTTCAGCCAGCAATTCAGCCAGTTCGAGCATTTTGTCATGACGGTCAGCTTCGGCTTTATCCATGAACAAGCGCTCCAGATCTCGGCTGCTGCGGTATACCACTTCGACGGCCATTCACCACCTCACATGCCTTCACGATAATGGGTCTGTACAAGTACTGTATCTATATACAGGTCGAGAGGATAGGCGAATCCTTTTCCCTTGGATAGTGGCTTTTTAATGTAGACGGAATTTTTTTCCCGGGGTCGATTGTTACCGGGCCGTGCCTCGTTGCGGGCGGCCACCATCTCATTGACGGCTCCTGGCCTTTTTTCTGCATGCAGAACAACCGTCACGTCCAATCCGCATCATCCGGTCGAACCGACCTAAGGAAGTACCATCGTGAAAATCAATTGGGCCGAGAACCTGCGGCAGAACGTCCATCAGTTGGCCGAATCCCTGGGCAACCTGTTCGTCGAGACATTCCATTACCTGGCGCTGTTCGCCATCGGAGCGGTGACCGCCTGGGCGGCGGTGATGGAATTTTTGCAGATGATCGAGGCGGGGCACATCAAGATCGATGACATCCTGCTGTTGTTCATCTACCTGGAATTGGGGGCGATGGTCGGTATCTACTTCAAGACCAACCACATGCCGGTGCGCTTCCTGATCTACGTGGCGATCACCGCGTTGACCCGGCTGTTGATCTCCAACGTTTCCCACCACAACCCGCCGGATCTGGGGATCATCTACCTGTGCGGCGGCATCCTGCTCCTGGCCTTCGCCATCCTGGTGGTGCGCTACGCCTCGTCGCAATTTCCCTCGGTGAAGATCGAGCACCCGCAACGCAAGCTCGGCGCCGGCTCCGGCGAGCACCCGGAAGTGGAGAAGGGCGAGCTTTAAATCCTCAGGGCCTGGGGCGCGGGCCTGTGGCCGGCGGGTGGCAACTGCGCCAGGTTGTCGCCGTTGGTCATGGCTTCGAGGATGGCCACGGCGCTGTGGCCCTGCTCGATGGCTATGCCGAACTGGATGCTCTGCACCAGGCGCTTGATGCGTTGCGGGTCATTGCGCTGGGCCGCGCTGATCATGCGTTTGGCCACCACCCGACCGGCCTGGGACAGAGTCAGCATGATGCTGCCGTCCAGGCCCTGGATGCTCAGGTTGACCTGATAGTCCGGGGTGAAGGTGTCGGTAATCAGTTGGAAGGGGTTGTCCATGATGCCTCACCGCTTGATTGGATCGTGCAGTCATTGACCGGCAGGGCGCGCAATAGGTTCGCGATTCCAGACCGCCGGCCGGTCGTTCGTCGAGGTTTGTCTACGTCCGTGTGGCTCAAGGACGAACGAAGCAAGGGGCATGCCGGGAACCGCGCGAGGCAATGATTGCGGGGATAAAAAAGCGGACCGTAAGGTCCGCTTTTTTCATTCCGGTCCGTTTCAGGGCAGGAACGAGTAAATGATCGCAGACAGTGCGATCAGGCCGATCAGCACCACGAACAGGTTCGACAGCTGGCCTGAATACTGGCGCAGTGAAGGCACCCGCTGGATCGCGTACATCGGCATCAGGAACAGCAGGCAGGCGATCACCGGGCCGCCCAGTGTCTCGATCATGCCGAGGATGCTCGGGTTGAAAGTGGCCACGGCCCAGCAGGTGAGGACCATGAACAGGGCGGTGATCTTTTCCAGCTTGCCGGCCGAGAGGACACGGCCGCGGCTGCGCAGGCTTTTCACGATCAGCCCCTGGAAGCCCTCGCTGGCGCCGATGTAGTGGCCCAGGAACGACTTGGTAATGGCTACCAGCGCGATCAGCGGCGCGGCGTAGGCAATCACCGGGGTCTGGAAGTGGTTGGCCAGGTACGACAGGATCGAGATGTTCTGTTGCTTGGCCGCCACCAGGTCCGCCGGCGACAGGGCCAGCACACAGCTGAAGCAGAAGAACATCACCGTCAGTACCATCATGCCGTGGGCCGTGGCCAGGATGCCGCTGCTCTTGCGCTCGGCCAGGGCACCGTACTGGCGCTTCTGATCCACCGCGAAGGCCGAGATGATCGGCGAGTGGTTGAAGGAAAACACCATCACCGGAATCGCCAGCCACAGGGTCTTGAAGAACAGCGGCAGGGCCATGCCTTCGCTGGCCGAGGCGAAGAACGCGCCGTTCCAGTTGGGGATCAGGCTCAGGGCCAGGAGCAGCAAGGCGGCGACGAACGGATAGACCAGCAGGCTCATGGCCCGCACGATCACGCCCTGGCCGCAGCGCACGATGGTCATCAGGCCAAGGATCAGCAGCAGCGACAGCAGCGCCCGAGGCGGTGGCGTCATGTGCAACTGGTGCTCCATGAAGCTGCCCAGGGTATTGGTCAGGGCCACGCTGTACACCAGCAGGATCGGAAAGATGGCAAAGAAGTACAGCAGGGTGATCAGCTTGCCGGCGCCGATCCCGAAATGTTCCTCGACCACTTCGGTGATGTCCCCGGAGCGTCCGGAGAGGACGAAACGGGTCAGGCCGCGGTGGGCGAAGAAGGTCATGGGGAAGGCCAGCAGCGCCAGCACGATCAGCGGCCAGAAGCCACCGACCCCGGCGTTGATCGGCAGGAACAGGGTGCCGGCACCGATGGCGGTGCCATACAGGCCGAGCATCCAGGTGGTGTCGTGCTTGCTCCAGCCCTGATGGGCTGTCGCGGTGTCGCGGGGTGTGGCTACAGCAGGGTGTTCGGCAGCAGGTGTGGGTACATCGGTCATCGGTATCGCCTCGTTATTATTTTTGCTCGGGCTCACGTTTTACGGACGGTCAGGCAAGGCTCCTCAGCATTCCACCCAGCTCACTGCCAGGCCGCCCCGTGAAGTTTCTTTGTATTTGTCGTGCATATCGGCACCGGTATCGCGCATGGTGCGGATCACCCGGTCCAGGGAAATGAAATGCTGGCCGTCGCCGCGCAGGGCCATCTGAGTGGCGTTGATCGCCTTCACCGCGGCAATTGCATTGCGCTCGATGCACGGCACTTGCACCAGGCCGCCCACCGGGTCGCAGGTCAGGCCGAGGTTGTGTTCCAGGCCGATCTCGGCGGCGTTCTCCAGTTGCTCGGGCGTGGCGCCGAGCACTTCCGCCAGACCGGCGGCGGCCATGGCGCAGGCTGAGCCCACTTCACCCTGGCAACCGACTTCGGCACCGGAGATGGAGGCGTTCTTCTTGCACAGGATGCCCACGGCCGCGGCGCCGAGGAAAAAGCTCACGACGTCGTCGTCACAGGCCTGGGGATTGAACTTCATGTAGTAGTGCAGCACTGCCGGGATGATCCCCGCCGCACCGTTGGTGGGGGCAGTGACCATGCGGCCGCCGGCGGCGTTTTCCTCGTTTACCGCCAGGGCGTAGAGGTTGACCCACTCCATGGCCGAGAGGGTCGAGGTGATGACATTCGGCTTGCCGATCTCCAGCAGGCTGCGGTGCAGCCTGGCGGCGCGCCGCGGCACGTCGAGGCCGCCGGGCAGGGTGCCTTCGTGGCGCAGGCCCTGTTCCACGCACTCGCGCATCACCGACCAGATATGCAGCAGGCCGCTGCGGATTTCGGCATCGCTGCGCCAGGCCCGTTCGTTGGCCAGCATCAGTTCGCCGACCCGCAGCTTGTGGGTCTTGCACAGGGCCAGCAGTTCGGCGGCGCTGTTGAAGTCGTAAGGCAACTGGACGCTGGCAGCGGCGTCGACACCGGCCTCGACCTGGGCGGCCTCGATGATGAAACCACCACCCACCGAGTAGTAGGTCTGCTCCAGCAGCATGCCCTGCTCGCCGCAGGCGCTCAGCGACATGGCGTTGGGATGGTAGGGCAGGCTTTCGTCCAGCAGTAGCAAATCCTGCTGCCAGTCAAAGGCAATGGGGGTGCGTCCGCCCAGCAGCAGTTGGCCGCTTTCGCGCAGTTGCTGGATGCAAGGGTCGATGCTGCTGGGGTCGATGCTGTCTGGCCATTGGCCCATCAGGCCCATGACGCTGGCGCGGTCGGTGGCATGGCCGACGCCGGTGGCCGACAGCGAGCCGTAGAGGCGGATTTGCACCCGCTGCACCTGCTGCTCCAGGCCCTGGTCGAACAGCGCCTGGGCGAAGGTGGCGGCGGCGCGCATCGGGCCTACGGTGTGGGAACTGGAGGGGCCGATACCGACTTTGAAAAGATCGAAAACACTGATAGCCATGCTAAAGCCTTACAAGCAATGGAAGGTGGATCGCTGCCATTTTTTGTAGGCCAAGCGCAATGTCGGCGATACTGCCCGGGTCGGTCGCGGCTGACCAACGAAAATTCCTAAGAGATCCTTTAGCAGGACTAAACGATGAGTCGTCAATTTCATGCCCAGACCTATGTCTGGCTGCATGTGTTTTCCTGTGCTGCGCGGCACCTGTCCTTTACTCGCTGTGCCGAAGAACTGCACATCACCCCCGGCGCGGTCAGCCAGCAGATTCGCCAGTTGGAAGAGCGCCTGGGGCTGCGCCTGTTTCATCGCCGGCCCCGGGGCGTCGAGCTGAGTGCCGAGGGCCAGCGGCTGGCGCTGACGGTGAGCGAGGCCTACGGCAGCATCGATGCGGAATTGCGGCGCCTGGACGCGGGGATGATCAGCGGCACCTTGCGCTTGCGGTCGATCCCTTCGTTTCTCGGCAAGTGGCTGACTCCGCGCCTGCCGCGGCTGCAGCAGCGTTATCCGGAGATTCAGCTGCGGCTGGTGGCCGAAGACAGCAGCGTGGCCCTGCACGAAGGCGACTTCGATCTGGCCATCGATCTCAACGACGGCAGTTATCCGGGCTTGCAGTCCACCGCGCTACTGGACGAGCAGATATTTCCCGTGTGCGCGCCGGGCCTGCTGCGGGGCCGACCACCGCTGCATGGCCCGGCGGACCTGGCGCACTTTGCGCTGCTGCACGACATCACCGCCTGGCGTGGCAGCTACGAATACGCCGAATGGGAGTTCTACCTCGATGCCATCGGTTTCGAAGGCGCGGATGTGCGCCGTGGTCATACCTTCAATCGCAATCACCTGACCATCGAGGCGGCGATTGCCGGCATGGGCGTGGCGATTGCCCGACGCACCCTGCTCAACGACGAGCTGGAGCGTGGCACCCTGATCGTGCCTTTCGGCCTGGCGGTGCCCAATCACAAGCGCTATGTGCTGCTCTATGCGCCGGGCGCGCTGAGTCATCCGGGGGTTCGCGCGGTGCATGACTGGCTGGTGGAGGAGGCGGAGATTTTTCGTGGTCTGCACCCCCTGGGAGAGGGGCAATTGTGAGGGTTTGAGCGAGGAAGCCGAATCGAGCTAACTCCCGACATTAACAGCGCTTTTGCGGTTTGTCCGGGTTTATTTGCGTATGAATATTTATCTTTTTTTAGGGGTTGAAATGTTCCTCGCCGTGCCTAATTGTGTAACCAAGAGGTCACGAAAAGCAGGTCCAAACGCCCTGCATTGACCCTCTTACGAGCAAGCTGAAATAAGGGAAGAACTATGCAAATCCAAGTCCATAGCGATAACCATATTCAAAGCAGCCTTCGGATGGAGGAGTGGGTGCGCAGCACCGTTGAAAGCACGCTCGAACGCTACGAAGAAGATTTGACCCGGGTCGTGGTCCACCTGCGGGACGAGAACGGCGGCAAGTCCGGTCCAGACGATATGCGCTGCCAGCTGGAAGCCCGTCCGAAAGGTCACCAACCGATTTCCGTGACCCACAAGGCCGACACCCTGGAACAGGCCATTGATGGTGCCACCATCAAGTTGGAAAGCGCCCTGGAGCACATGTTCGGCAAACTGCGCGGCAAACGTGTAGCGGCCGTGCCCAGCAGCGATGGCAGCGAGGCTGATGCCCTGCTTGAAGAAGAATTCCTGGAAAACCAACAGGCCGCGCTCAATAGCTGACGGCTGAGCTTCACTCCCAACGACGGGCCTGCATTGCAGGCCCGTTTTGTTTTGTGGCGAAAAAGCATCAGAGCCCGACTGAAGTCGGCACGTGGAGAGCGTGCGGTTCAGCCACGTGCTTGCCCTTGTTCGAACCGGACCGTCCTCACGAATGGTGGTGCCGATACGGGCCGCAAGCGACTGTAGCTGCGCTTTTTTGCATATGAGAATATTTATCATTATTATCGTGCGCCTGTTGGCTCCGGGCGCTTGTACTGCATCCGGGCTTCTCCCCTCGTTCCCAGGTCCAAACATGAAAAGCAAGACCGGCGGGCTCCCCGCTTACTATCGTCTGGCGGTCGCCTCGCGGGTCTGTGCCGCCGTCCTGGGGGGCTATCTGCTGGCGGCTACCGGCTGGTGCCTGGGCCTGGTGCCGTCGACGGCGGGGGCAGGCCCCCGCGCCGCCCTGGCCCGATTCTGAAGGAGCGGCCCATGATGAGCGCCCTGCCACCGGAACCCTCCGATCTGGATCACCCCGATCTGCGGGGCAGTCGCGCGCATTTTCTCCAGGTGTTCCTGTCCCAGCGGGCGCAGATGGAAGCCCTGGTCAGCCGCCGGGTCGGTTGCCGGGCCACCGCCGCGGACCTGGTGCAGGACCTGTTCCTGCGTTTCTGGCGCCGGCCGCTGGTGCAGGTCGAAGAACTCAGCACCTACCTGCTGCGCTGTGCCGGCAACATCGCCATCGATCATCTGCGTAGCGAGGGCGCGCGGGTGCGGGTCAGCGAAGGCTGGCTGCCGGAGCAACAGGACAATCAGGGCTGCGAGCCCCAGGCCGCCCTGGAAGCCGGCAACGATCTGCGCCATGTCGAGGCCGCCCTGCGCAGCCTGCCGCAGCGTACCCGGCAGATCTTCCTGCTCAACCGCATCCACGGGCGCAAGTACGCCGAGATCGCCAAGGTCATGGGCCTGTCCCAAAGCGCCGTGGAAAAACACATGATGCGCGCCCTCGAAGCCTGCAAGGCCAGCCTGCGGGCCCCCTCGACCCCGCGCACGCCAAGGAATGCACCGTGAACCACCGCTCCCGCGTTATCCCGACGCCCGCCCAGGAACAGGCGGCCCTGGCCTGGCTGAGCCTGCTCCACGATCAGCCCAGCAGCGGTGATCAGGCGACCTTCAGCCAGTGGCTGCAGGCCGACCCCGCGCACATCGAGGCCTATGCCCAGGCCCAGGTGCTGTGGGAGTTGAGCGAACAGCCGGCGCGGACCCTGGCCGATGAGGACGCTTTTGCCCTGCAAGGCCTGCTGCGCTCCATGGACGCGGCCAAGGGCCGAGCGCGACGACGCTGGTCGGCGGGCCTGGCCATGGCCGCCAGCCTGGTGCTGGCGGTGGCCCTGGGCACCGGTTGGCAGCCTGGGCGCTGGGTCGATGACCTGGGGGCCGACTACGTTTCCGCGCCGGGCCAGGTGCACACCGTGACCCTGGCCGACCAGAGCCAGGTGACCCTGGACGCCGACAGCGCGATTGCCGTGGACTTCAGCGGCGGCGAGCGGCATGTGCAACTGCGCCGCGGCGCCGGATTCTTCAGTGTCAGCCACACCGGCGCGCCCTTCGTGGTGGCGGCCGGGGAGGGCGAGACACGGGTCCTGGGTACCCAGTTCGAAGTACGCCTGCAACCGGCGGGCGCGCAGGTCACGGTGCTGTCCGGGCGGGTCGCGGTCACGGCGGCCCAAGGCGCGGCGCAACAGGTCCTCGGCGCCGGCCAGCAAGTGGCCTACGGGCACGCTGTAGCGACCCCGTTGCACGGCGTCGACAGCGAGGCGCAACTGGCCTGGCGCCAGGGTTGGCTGAACTATTACCACGCGCCCCTGGGCGAGGTGGTGGCCGACCTGCGGCGCTATTTCCCCGGACGCATTGTGCTGCTCAACGACGAGTTGGCGGCGCGCCGGGTCAGCGGCAGTTTCTCCAGCAAGGACCCGCAAGCGGTCCTCGATTCCCTGCAGGCCGTCTTGGGCTTCGAGCAGCACCAGCTTTTTGGCCGACTCCTGGTTCTGCGCTGAAAAGCCCGTCCCAGAGCTCCCGAACATTCATCGAGATCACACCGTTCTGTCACCAAACCGTTATCTCGGAGGCGGATGATCTGCGCATTCCTGAGCACATGGTCAGGATTGGCGAGGGTTGAGATTCAGCTCTCACAAGGGAGGGAAGGCTGAAGCGGGAGCAAGACGATGCGCAGCTGGGATGTCGCTAAAAAGAAGAAGGCCCACATCGAAATCATTCCGATGATCGACGTGATGATGTTTTTGCTGGTGTTCTTCGTACTCATCAGCCTCAACGTGATCCCGGCCGTAGGGATCAAGACGCAGTTGCCGGTCGCCAGCACCGCGCAACAGTTGAAGCCGCAAAACAAGGCGGTGATTACCCTGGGTCTGCAGGAACGTCTGCAACTGGACGGACAGGATCTGGATGAAGGGGCACTGTTGGCCCAACTCAAAGTGCTGAACAACGGCAGTGAAAAGTTGGTGATCATTATCAATAGCGATCAGGGCGTGGAAGTTAAGCGCCTGGTGTCGGTGATGGACTTGCTCAAGGGCAATGGCTTCTCTTCCGTCTCCATCGCTACACGCAAGTCCTGACGCCATGTTCGCCTTATATAAAACACGCAAGTGGCTGGCGTGCCTGCTGCCGGCTGGCCTGTTGTTGCTGGTGATCTATACCAGCCAGTTGCAGCAGTTGCAGATCAAGCCGGTGTACGACGAAAGCACCGTGGAAATTGCCCTGGTCGATGCCGCCGAACTGCTGGCCGCTGCCGAGCCACCGCCGCCGCCCGAGCCCGAGCCGTTGCCCATCGAGCCCGAGCCGCCGCAGGTGGTGCCGGAGGAAGACCCGCTGGTGATCGAGCCGCCCAAGCCCAAGCCGGTGGTCAAGCCCAAGCCGCCCGTGCCCAAGCCCATGGTGGCCAAGCCCTCGCCACCCAAGCCGGCTCCGGCCGTGGCCCAGAGCGCCCCAGCAACACCGCAACCCGCCGCGGTGGCCGCCGCCCAACCGGTGGCGCCAGCGGCCGCCGTACCTGCTCCGGCCCCCGCCCCCGCGGCGCCCAGCAGTGCCATCAAGGAAAGCCTGTACACCGCCGCTTTGCGCAAGGAACTGGAAAAGCACAAGCAATACCCCAGCGGCCGCGAGGCCTCGTTGCAACGTCCCCAGGGCGATGTGGTGATCTGGCTGGAAGTCGATCGGGCCGGCAACGTGCTCGACAGTGGCATCGAAAACAAGGCGCCGAACATGTTGCTCAATCGCGCCGCGCAAACCAGTTTGCGCCGCGTGGAGAAAGTTTCACCGTTTCCCTCGGACGCGTTCTCCGGCAAGACCAAGCAACGTTTTACCGCGACCTTTAGTTACAACGTGGAATAAACCCATCACCTATTAACGAAAGTTGTAAGCAAGGGATTGACCCGTGAAGATCAATAAACTTTATGCCCTGCTTCTGGCATCGGGCCTGGGCAGTTTTGCGCCATTGGTTCTGGCCGACGACAGCGTCGACGTCGGTGCGGTGAACGTTGCCGGTAAACAGACCCTGGGCAACGGCCACATGATCAAGGAAGAAAGCGCCAAGGGGCGCTCCACCGTGACCAAGGAGGCCATGGACCAGATGGCCCCCACCGCCAACGCCGTGGACAAGCTCAAGTACACCCCGGGGATCAACGTCTCCAGCACCGACGCCACGGGCCTTAGCGGCACCAACTTCACCATGCGCGGGATGAACTCCGACCAGGTCGGGCTGTCTTCCGACGGTTTCCCGATCAACGATTCGGGGGACTACAGCATCTACCCCAACCTGATGGGCGACCCGGAGAACTTAAGCGAAGTCTTCGTCACCCAGGGTTCATCCGAGGCCGACGGCCCGCACATCGGCTCCAGCGGTGGCAACATCGGCCTGGTGACCATCCGCCCGACCAAGGATTTTGGCGTGTTCGCCAAGCAGTCCATCGGCTCGAACAACGTGCGCAAGAGCTTCGCCCGCTTGAACACCGGCGACCTGGGCGGCTTCAAGACCTGGGTTTCGGCGTCCCACACCGAGGGCGACAAGTGGCGTGGCAAGGGCACCCTGCGCGCCGACAAGGTCGAGTGGAACACCCTGTTCGAAGACGGTAACGGCAACTCCACCAACGCCATCGTCAAGTACAACCTGCAGGAAAACTACAACTACAACAGCCTGAGCAAGGCCCAGTTCCAGAACCAGGGCCGGCGCCTGGACTACTCGGAAAACACCGTGTTCAAGAACGGCAGCGTGTCCCAGTCCTACAAGCTCAACCGCAATCCCTTCGAAAGCGTGACTGCTTCGCTGACCCAGCGCTTCCAGCTGCGCGACGACCTGAGCCTGACCTTCAACCCGTACTACGTGTGGTCCAACGGCGGCAGCTTCAGCGGCCAGACTGCCAACAGCCTGTCCGCCAGCTCGAACAAGGCAGGCAACTACGACCTCACCGGCTTGCCCAGCGGCACCTACTACCGGCCGTCGTGGACCGAAACCTGGCGCCCCGGCATGAGTACCAAGCTCAAGTGGGACCTCAACGACGCCCACAGCCTGGATGTCGGCTACTGGTACGAGCGCGCCCGTCACCGTCAGACCCAGCCCTTCATCGGCATCAAGGGCAACGGTGCTCCGGAAAATGTCTGGGGCGACTACAACGGCTCCGACCAACTGGTGGACCGCAACGGCGTCACGGTCCAGGGCCGGCACCAGTACACCGTGACCCCGGCGCAGAAACTCTGGGTGCAGGACACCTGGCAGGCGACCCCGGACCTGACCCTCACCGGGGTCCTGGCCTACCAGCACGTGGAACGTGACGGCAACAACCTCGGCAGCCTCACCGACAAGCCGGAAAAACGCGACACCAAGTACCACGAGTTCTTGCCGGGCTTCAACGCCAAGTACCAGATCGACCCGAACAACCAGGCGTTCTACAACGTCACCCGCAACATGCGCACGCCGCCCAACTACGTGCTCTACAACAAGGGTGATTCCATCAGCCTGAAACCCGAGCTGAGCTGGAACCAGGAGCTGGGCTGGCGCTACAGCGAAGAGAACATGGCCCTGAGCGCGACCCTGTTCTACATCAGCTTCAAGGACCGGCAGATCTCCACCACCGACCTCAACGGCGACTACGTCGTGGCCAACGTCGGCGAAGTGAAGAACCGCGGCCTGGAGCTGGAGTGGAGCGGCAAGTTGCCCCACGACTTCAACTACTACGCCTCCTACACCTACACCAAGTCCGAGCAGATGAACGACCTGACCAACAAGAACGTGCTGCTGCCGACCTCCGGCAAGCAACTGGCCAACGTGCCGGAAAACATGTTCAACCTGAGCCTGGGCTACGACGACTCGCGCTACTACGGCAACGTGGTCGGCAAGTACGTCGGCGCCTTCTATGGCGACCTGACCAACGACGAGAAGATCGCCGGGCGCACCGTGGTCGACCTCAACGCCGGTATCTACCTGCCGGTGGACAAGAAGGTGCTGAAGTCCGCGACCCTGCGCTTCTCCATGCTCAACGTGTTCGACAAGGAATACCTGGCCTCGACCCGCACCGTGTCGTTCAACAGTCAGAGCACCAACGGCCTGGCGCCGAGCACCGCCTACTACAACGTCGGTGAGGAACGCACCGCGATGGTCTCCCTGGAAGCCGGGTTCTGATGCCCTTCGGGGCCAAGAGGAAATGACGATGGACATGAATCTGCTGCACGACATCACCTTCTACACCATGTACGGCGCCGCCGCGATTGCCGCCTTTATCGCCGTGGAGCGGGGCATCTACTTCAGTTTCAGCCTGCGCCAGGCGAAGAAACTGGAGAGCGTGCTCAACCCGAAAATGCACAGCGTCGACGACCTGCCCGCCGAGCTGCGCCAGCGCAACAGCCTGCCCCTGGAGATGGTCGCCGAGCTGTTTGCCCACAAGCAGGGGCTGGCCAGCCACAAGGACCTGGAAGACTTGAGCGAGTCGATCTACATCGCCACCCGCAGCAAGCTGATGCATGGCCTGTGGCTGTTGGAAACCGTGGTTACCGCCGCGCCCTTGCTGGGCCTTCTGGGCACCATCCTGGGGATCATCGACACCTTCAAGGCCCTGGCCGAAACCGGCGTCAGCGACCCGGGCGAAGTGTCCAAGGGCATCGGCACCGCGCTCTATGCCACGGCCCTGGGCATCGCCATCGCCCTGGGCAGCATGATCTTCCACAACCACTTCCAGGACCGGGTCGAGCGCATCACCGACCACCTGAAGATCCTCCTGCTGCGCGCCGGCATGGGCACCGCGCTGAAGGCCCCCGCGCCCGCAGCCACGATCCAGGGCAACCTGCAACCGGCCTGATGACCTGAAGTGACCTGTGGCCGCTGCCCCAGGCTGCGATCGACGACGAAGCCGGCGCTGTTCCCCAGCGCTCTTCTGCGCCTGATCCAGGCCTGTGCCAGCGGCTTTTTTTCGCTGATCTGCCAAGGATGTCTTTCATGTCCCGTCTTCGTCCCATGCCCCGGCTGCTGGGTGCACTGACCCTGGCCCTGGTCGCCCTGGCCGGTTGCAGCTCGCTGACCCGCGAGCCGCAACCGGTGGCGGTGAACATCGTCGCCATCAACGATTTGCACGGCTACCTGCAAGCCAACCCCTTCAGCTACAAGGACCCGCAGGCCCCGGGCGGGGTGCGCAAGCTTGCGGCTGGCGGCATCGCCACCCTCGGCGGCATGCTCACCCAGCTGCGCCAACAGGACCCGCAGCTGCTGTTCATCGGCGCTGGCGATCTGGTGGGCGGCAGCCCGCCGCTGTCGGCGATGTGGGCCGACGAGCCGACCCTGGAGGCCCTGCGCCAGATGGGCATGAAGCTCAGCGCCATCGGCAACCACGAACTGGACAACGGCAAGGCCGAGTTCCTGCGCCAGCTCAACGGCGGCTGCCAGTCGTCGCGGCCGGACAAGGCCTGCCAGTTCCGCCCGAACTACCCCGGCAGCGGTTTCCCCTACCTGGCGGCCAACCTGCTGGACAGCGACACCGGCCAGCCGCTGTTGCCGGCCTATCGCATCGAGGAAGTGCGCGGGGTCAAGGTGGCCTTCGTCGGCGCGGTGTTGCGGGATGTGGCCTCGGTGGTCAGCGCCAAGGGCATGCGTGGTTTGCAGGTGACCGATGAAGCCGATGCCATCAACCGGCTGATCCCCGAGCTCAACGCCCAGGGGGTCAACGCCATCGTCGCCGTGGTGCATCAGGGCGGCGCGACCCCGGAGCCGTTCGACCAGCCGGACTGTTCGCAACTGAGCGGCGATATCGTCGAGGTGGCCAAGCGCCTGGACCCGGCGGTGGACGTGCTGGTCAGCGCCCACTCGCACCAGGGCTACTTGTGCAAGGTCGGCCCGCTGCTGGTGACCCAGGGCAATGCCTACGGCCATCTGCTGACCCACCTGACCCTGCAAGTGACACCGGGCCAGCACCGGGTGGCGAGCATCCAGGCGGCCAACCTGCTGGCCGATCCGGCGCGTTATCCACAGGACTCGGCTCTGGCGCAGTTGCAACAACAGGTCGAGGCCCGCAGCAATCAGGTGTTGCTCAAGCCGGTGGGGGCCATTGCCGCCTCGCCGATTGCCCGGCGCGCCGATGCCGCCGGGGAAATGCCGATTGGCGACCTGATCGCCGACGCCCATCTGGCCGGCGGCCGGGCGGGCGGTGCGCAGATCGCCTTCATGAACACTGGCGGGATTCGCAGCGACCTGGCCCTGGAACCCGGGCAGACTCAGGTCAACTACGGGCAACTGGCGACCCTGCAGCCGTTCAACAACAACCTGATTGCCTTCGACCTCACCGGCCGACAGATCGAACAGGTGCTCAACCAGCAGTGGAAGGGCGCGGACGATGCCAACATCCTGCAAGTGTCCCAGGGCTTCAGCTATCGCTGGGATGCCAAGCGTCCGCCGGACAGCCGCGTGGTGCCCGGCAGCCTGCGCCTCAATGGCCAGCCGCTGCGTGCCGAGGCGAACTACCGGGTGGTGATGAACGGTTTCCTGGCCGATGGCGGCGACCGCTTCAGCCTGTTCAAGAGCGGCCGCAACCGCAGCGACCTCGGGCTCAGTGACCTCGACGCAATGCTCCAGTACCTCAAGGCCATGGACCAGCAGGGCCGGCCAGTGGGCTCCAGCACCAGCGCCGGGCGTATCCAGCGATCCCTGTAGCCGCAGGGGGGGATGCCGCGAGGCACAGGCGTGGTGTTTGCCGTCATGAAAATATTTTCAAAAAACAGGTGAGGTCTTTGCGTTCGAGCTACGTGTAGTGCTTGAAAGTGCGACTAATTCGCATTCACGACTTTTTTACACGCGAGTCTCAAGCATGAAGTCCAGGGCACATTCGGCGGCAAACGCTTCGGTCAAACGGTGGTTCGGCGCTTCGGCGCTGGTGGTTTCAGGGGCGGCGCTGCTGCCTCTGAGTGTTGCATTGGCAGCCCAGGTCGGTGCCGAGCAACACAGCGCGCTGTTCAACTTTTCCATCGCGGCCAAGCCGTTGCCCCAAGCCCTGAGCGATTTCACCCGGGTCACCGGGATCAGCGTGGTCTACACCGACGACGCGCCCTACAGCCTCCAGGCACCTGCGATCAGCGGCCAGCTCAGCGCCGACCAGGCGCTGCAGCAGCTGTTGGGCAATTCCGGTTTCACCTACCGGCACAGCGATGCCCGCACCCTGGTTCTCGAACCCTTGCCGAAAAGCGCCGGGTTGAACCTGGCGCCCACCAGCATCACCGCCCAGGGGCCTGACGACAGCACCAGCTACCAGCCGCCGGCCACCACCTCGGTGGCCCGTAGCCAGGCGCTGAACCAGGAAATCCCGCAGATCATCAACGTGGTCCCGGCCCAGGTGCTGAAGGACCAGACCCCGCGCAACCTGGATGACGCCCTGAAGAACGTCAGTGGCATCACCCAGACCAACACCCTGGGCGGCACCCAGGACGCGGTGTTGCTGCGCGGTTTTGGCGACAACCGCAACGGTTCGATCATGCGCGACAGCATGCCGGTGGTGCAGGGCCGGGCGCTGAATGCCACGGCGGAGCGGGTTGAAGTGCTCAAGGGGCCGTCGTCGCTGCTGTACGGCATCCAGGACCCGGGCGGGGTGATCAACGTCGTCAGCAAGAAGCCTGAGTTGCAACAGTCCACTTCCTTGACCGTGCGCGGCTCGACCTACGGCTCGGGCAAGAACGGCAGCGGTGGCAGCCTGGACACCACCGGTCCGCTCGGCGACTCCGGGTTGGCCTACCGCTTGATCGTCGATCACGAAGACGAAGATTACTGGCGCAACTTCGGCACCCACCGCGAATCCCTGGTGGCGCCGTCCCTGGCCTGGTATGGCGAGAGCACCAAGGTGCTGCTGGCCTATGAACACCGCGAATTTCTGACCCCGTTCGACCGCGGCACGGCCATCGACCCCAAGACCAATCACCCGCTGGACATTCCCGCCACCCGGCGCCTGGACGAGCCGTTCAACAACATGGAAGGGCGCTCGGACCTGTATCGCTTCGAAGTCGACCACGAGCTCAGCGACGACTGGAAAGCCCACTTCGGCTACAGCTGGAACCGCGAAACCTACGACGCCAGCCAGGTGCGCCTGACCGCGGTGAATGCCAACGGCACCCTGACTCGAAGCATGGACGGCACCCAGGGCGCCCTGACCACCGACCGCTATGCCACCGCCAGCCTGGAAGGCAAGGTGCAACTGGGCGGCATGCAGCACGACCTGGTGTTCGGCCTGGACGACGAGTACCGCAAGATCTACCGCGCCGACCTGATCCGGCAGAAAAGCCGGACCACCTTCAACTACCTGAACCCGGTCTACGGTCGGGAAGTGGCCGGCACCACGGTCAGCGCCCCGGACAGCGACCAGACCGACCTGCTGCGCAGCGACTCGCTGTTCTTCCAGGACGCCATCCACCTCACCGACCAGTGGATCCTGGTGGGCGGCGGGCGCTTCCAGGAATACGACCAGTACGCCGGCAAGGGCCGGCCGTTCCACGCCAACACCGACAGCAACGGGCAGAAGTTCGTGCCCCGTGCCGGGCTGGTGTATCGCTACACCGACCAGCTGTCGTTCTACGGCAGCTACACCGAGTCGTTCAAACCCAACTCCAGCATCGCCCAGCTGGCTGGCGGCACCGCGGTGCTGGACGGCTCCATCGCCCCGGAAGAGGCCAAGTCCTGGGAGCTGGGCGCCAAACTCGACATCCCCGGGCGCATCACCGCCAGCGCGGCGCTGTTCGACATCACCAAGCGCAATGTGCTGGTGTCCACGGCCACCGCCACCGAGACCGTCACCAGCGTCGCCGGTGAAGTGCACTCCCAGGGCCTGGAGCTGGACCTGACCGGGCAGCTCACGGATCAGTGGAGCCTGATCGGCAGCTATGCCTACACCGACACCGAGGTGACCAAGGACACCCAGTACAAGGGCAAGCAACTGCAGAACGTGGCCAAGAACAGCGGCTCGCTGTCGGCGGTCTACGACTTCGGCAGCCTGATCGGCGGCGACCGCCTGCGGGTCGGCGCCGGGGCTCGTTATGTCGGCCAGCGCGCCGGGGACGCGCCCAACAGCTTCGACCTGCCGGGCTACACCGTGGCCGATGCCTTCGCCACCTACGACACCCGGCTCGAAGGGCAGAAGGTCAAGTTCCAGCTCAACGTGAAGAACCTGTTCGACAAGACCTACTACACCTCGTCGGCCAGCAAGTTCTTCGTGTCCATGGGTGATGCTCGCCAAGTATCGCTGTCCAGCACCCTGGAGTTCTGATGAAGGCCCTGACCCTGAGTGCGTTCCTGGCGTTTTGCGGCGTGGCCCAGGCCGCCTCGCCAACGGATGAGCGCCTGTACCACCGCGAGCAGCAAGTGCAGTTGCCGGGTGCCGGCAGCAGCTGGGGCTTTATCTCCCTGGACCCGACCCGGCCCTACCTTTACGTGGCCCGGCGCGAGAACGGCCTGAGCGTGTTCGATGTGGACAAGCAGCGTCTGCTGCGCACCGTCGAGCAATCACAGGGAGCCAACGGCGTGGTGGCGCTGCCCGAACTGAACCGTCTGCTGGTGCTCAACACCGACGGCAGCCTGGGGCTGGTGGAGTTATCCACACTCAAGCCGCTCAAGCGCATCGCCGTGACCCAGAGCAACCTCAATAGCGCGGTGTACGAGCCGCGCACCGGGCAGGTGATCATCGTCAGCGGGCGCCGGGCCGATCGTTCGACCCTGTTCGTGTTCGATCCCAAGGAGGAACGGATCACTGCGGCCCATGAGCTGGCGGTGAAGAAGATCGACCCCTTGCTGCTCAAGGGCGATGGCAGTTTCTTTTTGCCGATGCGCGACGAAGGCATCGTCGCGCGGTTGTCCTCCAGCAGCTTCAAGGTCCTGGATCGCTGGCAGTATCCCGACTGTCAGCGGCCCAGTGCCCTGGCCCAGGATGAACAGCGTGGGCGGCTGTTCGTCGCCTGCCGCGGTGAGCGGCCGCTGCTGCTGGTGCTCGACCGCGACAGCGGCGCGCTGAAGGCCAGCCTGCCGATCACCCGCGACGTCAACGCCCTGGCCTACGACCCCCAGGCCCGGCGCTTGCTGATTGCCAGCGGGGTGGACGCCAACCTCAGCGTCATCGCCCAGCTCGACGCCGACCGCTACCAGGCCCTGGGCAGCGTCAGCACCCAGCCCATGGCCTACAACATGGCATTCGACCCCCGCAGTCAGCGGGTCTATCTGGCGGCGATGGACTTCACCCAGCCGGCCGCCAGCCCGGCCGACCCCAAGCCGGATCCGCTGTTTCACGCCAATACCTTCAAGGTCATCACCCTGGCGCCCTAGTCGGCGCCCAGTGCCAGGGCTTGCGCTTGTGCCGCGCAGTCGCCGCTGGCGGTCAGGCCCTTGGCGCGGACGGCCAGTAACTCTTGCCGGGCGACGGCGAAGTCGGCCTGGAAGGTCGGGTCGGCGTGCAAGCGTGCCACGGTGGTCGCGCCGATCTCGCGGCCTTCGCGCACATCGCTGTACCAATGCACGTTGCACACCATGCGACTTTCCGAATAGGCCCGGCCACGGGCCCAGAGCGCGTTGCCGTGCTCGGGGGCCAGTTCGCTCAACAGCAGCGCCCAGGCCCAGCCGATGGCGCTGTGGCCCGATGGGTAGGAACCGTCCGCGGCCAGCTTGGCCTCATCTTCCGGGGTGCAGCTGGGCTGCTGGTTGTAGACGAAGGGCCGGCTGCGCTGGTAGCGCTTCTTGGCGCTGTAGGTGGCCAGCCCGGCGTCGGTCAGGGTCCGGCGCAAGACTCTGTACAACACTGGTGTGTGCTGTTCGCTGATTGGCGCATCCAAGGCACAGGAAAACGTCTCTGCGGCGGCGGGGAACTTCAGGTTGGCATCGCTGATAGCCAGCTCCCAGCGTTTTCCGCCGCGCAAGGCCTGGCTTTTTTCAGCCATGCGCTGGTCCAGAGCGAAGGCCGGAGTGCCCGGCGCAGGAGGTGGCGGCAACAGCGACAGACTATTGGGCAGATCCTGCTGTTTCAGATAACCGATCAAGTAACCCGGCCGGAACTCCGGGATATTTTCCACTGTACCGGTTTGTTTGGCTGCGACAGGGTTGAACAGGCTTATAAACAACAGGCTGGATAAACTTTTCAATAATAGGCGTTGCATGGAAATGGCACCTCCAGGTATTCGAATTGTTACATCGGCTCTGTGTATTGAGTTACTTGATGTTCCAGGAATAGTTGAACATCAAGCGGGTGTCGTCAGTGTCGCGAATGAAGTTCTTGGCGTAATTGGAACGATAGAGTGCACTGCGCAGGCGCACACTCAAGTTTTTCAGTGGGCCTTGTTGCACGACATAGCGCAGTTCATTATCCAGCTCCCATGATTTGCCAATAGTGCGGGTGCCGGTGATCTCGGCATGGCTGCCGGATATATAGCGACTATTGAGGCTCAGGCCCGGCAAGCCCAGGCTGGCGAAGTCATAGCCATAACGCAGGGCCCAGGAGCGCTCCTTGGCATTGGCGAAGTCGCCCAATATGGACAAGTTGATCAGGTTGGCATCGGCCCCCAGGATGTTGGCATACCCGGTGTCGCCCAACATTCGCTGGTAGGTCAGGCCAAGGCTGTGGCCCTTGTAGGCGTAGCCGAGCAACCCCTGCAATGCGCGGTTATCGATCTTGCCGCCCTTGGCATCGCCGTAGTCGTTCATCAGGCTCAGGCGCAGATCGCCGCTGAACGTTCCCGGTCCCCAGGGGCTCTTGCCGACCAGGGTGAAGACCTGCTGGCGGTAGATGTCCTCCAACTGGGCGACATGCACGCGAGCCAGCCATTGCTTGTGGAATCGGTAGTCGATGCCTGCCATGTCGAAGTGTTCCGCGGTTGCCCCCTGGCCTTGAAAGCGCCGGTTCAAGGGGCTCAGGGTCAGCGGGGTGTACTCCGTGGCGTTGCGCTGCATGACCCGGCTCAGGCGCCCGGCGGTCAATTCCAGGTCGTCGATTTCATTCGAGGTCAGCAGCCCGCCTTCGAAAACCTGCGGAAACAGGCGGCCGTCGTTGGGTTTCAGCGTCGGCAGTGTCGGTGGCACCAGGGCGCCGAACTTGAACTGGGTCTTGCTGGCCTTGAGCTTCCCGGCCAGGGCGAGTTTCCAATAGTCATCCTCGGCCCGGCCATTGCGCGCCACCTTCAGCAGCCCGGTGCCGCTTCGGCCGGGGGCGGAATCCAGCTTGATCCCGAGCATGCCGATGGCGTCGGCACCGACACCGATGCGGCCCTCGGTAAACCCCGAGTCCAGGTGCAGGAGGAAGCCTTGCGCCCATTCTTCTCGGGGCGGGGCGGTGCCTTCGCGATAGTCCCGGTTGAAGTAGTAGTTGCGCAGTTCCAGGCGAGCGCTGCTGTCGTCCAGCAGTTTGGCGTTCACCGGAACGGCCAGTATCGAGGCACACATTAGGGTCGAGCACTTGACCCATTGTCGTGGCAAGTTTCTTGAACGCATTGCATCGTCCTCTGTTCTTGTTGTTTTTGGAGTAAGGCGATTGACGACTGAGGTGTTGAGTTATTGCCGGTTCATTTAATTAATGAAGGTTTCGGGTGTTTGGTTGTGGGTGTGATGTTGCTGGGTGTTTCAATTGGTTGGCTTAAATGGTGTGTGGTTGTGTGTTGGACTTTTGCCTAATGCCAGGGGGTTCACGGTCTAAAGACTAAGTTAGGATTGAGGTTAAACAAGAATCATCACCTCTGTGAATGAAGTGGTAACTGAAGTTTTAAAATAATTACTTGTTTATGTTTTTGAGTGTCATATAAGAGCTTGTTGGAAGTGCTCTTTTATGGAAGGGCGTGTGGGATTTGTTTAATTGGTTTGTAAGAATCGTCTTGTTTAAGTAAGGAACTTGAGTCAATTACTGATTCAGGCGTACCCGCGTGGGTCTGGGCACAAGAAGGGGGCCGGCAGAGGTGGCTTATCGGTCGTCCGAACCTTGGCCCAGGAATGCCAGGCGATAGTCCCCCGGTGTTCCCCCCAGGGCCTGACGGAAGCGATTGCTGAAGTGGCTGGCGCTGGCAAAACCACAGGCCAGGGCGATCTCGCCCAGGGGCAGGGCCGTGCGGCTTAGCAACTGCCGGGCCCGGCTCAGGCGCCGGGCCAGGACGTATTGATGGGGTGGCAGGCCGAAGCTTGCGCGAAACATGCGGGCGAAGTGGTATTCGGAGAGGGCGCACAATCCCGCCAGTTGGCCCAGGCTCAGGGGCGCGTCCAGCTGGCTGTCGATGTAGTCCACCAGCAGGCGGCGCTGGTGCGCGGCCAGGCCGCCCTTGAGCCGGGCTCCCTGGTGCGGGCCCGCTTGATTGAGCAGGGCGTGGCTGAGCATCTCGTGGGCCAGGCTGCTGGTCAGCAGGCGCTCGCCGGGCTCGTCCCAGTTCAGGCGGACCAACTGCGCAAAGCGCCGGGTCTGCTCGGGGTCGTCGACGAAGGTGCTTTCGCGTAGGTGCATTTCCCGGGGTTCGCGGTCCAGCAGAGTGACGCAGCCCAGGGCGAATTGTTCGGGGCTGAAATACACGTGGGCCAGGCGGATATCGCCGTTGATCACCCAGGCCGACTGGTGCTCGGCGGGCAGGATGCACAGCTTGCCCGGGGCGCCCTTGCTGCCCGGCTGATCGCGGCGAAAGGTGCCGGTGCCGCCGGCCAGATAGCAGGACAGGGTGTGGTGACCGGGCGCCTGATATTCCTGGGCGTCGTGATGGTTGCTCCACAAGGCCGCGGACAAGCCGTCACCGAGCTCGGCGCTGTGCTCAAGGCGAGCATGGGGCGAGCGGTTGAGGGCTTGGAAGACTTGCAGAGTATCCAGTGCGGGCATGGTGGGGGCGTCAATCAACGGTCCGTTTACCGGTGTTTCGCATGCTACTCCGTCGTCCCTGCGCTGCCAGCCCCGGCCTGATAAAAAGCGCAAGTTTGTGCAAGCGCGCGAGGTCCGAGGGGCAGGACACTGCACACCTTGCCAAGGAGTCGCGCCATGAACCTATCGCTGTACCTATTGACCGTGCTGATCTGGGGCACCACCTGGATCGCCCTGAAACTGCAACTGGGGGTGGTGGCGATTCCGGTGTCCATCGTCTATCGCTTCGCCCTGGCGGCCCTGGTGCTGTTCGTCCTGCTGCTGCTCAGTCGCAAGCTGCAGCCGATGAACCGTCGTGGCCACCTGATCTGCCTGGCCCAGGGCCTGTGCCTGTTCTGCATCAACTTCATGTGCTTTCTGCACGCCAGCCAATGGATTCCCAGCGGCCTGGTGGCGGTGGTGTTTTCCACCGCGACCTTGTGGAACGCCCTCAATGCGCGGGTGTTCTTCGGCCAGAAGATCGCCCGCAACGTGTTGCTCGGCGGCGGCCTGGGGCTATTCGGGCTGGGGCTGCTGTTCTGGCCCGAGCTGGCGGGCCACAGCGCCAGCCCGCAGACCTTGCTGGGACTGGGCCTGGCCCTGCTCGGCACCCTGTGTTTCTCGGCGGGCAACATGCTCTCCAGCCTGCAGCAGAAAGCCGGGCTCAAGCCGCTGACCACCAATGCCTGGGGCATGGCCTACGGCGCGACGATGCTGGCGGTGTATTGCCTGGCCCAGGGCATTGCCTTCGACGTGGAGTGGAGCACCCGCTACATCGGCTCGCTGCTGTACCTGGTGATACCGGGTTCGGTGATCGGCTTTACCGCCTACCTGACCCTGGTGGGGCGCATGGGCCCGGAGCGGGCGGCGTACTGCACCGTGCTGTTTCCGGTGGTGGCGCTGAACGTCTCGGCCTTTGCCGAAGGCTACCAATGGACCGCCCCGGCGCTGGCCGGGCTGGTGCTGGTGATGCTGGGCAACGTCCTGGTGTTCCGCAAACCCAAGGCGCTGTTGACAGCCAAGGCCGCTACCGCCTGAGCAGGCGCTGGCTTGTGTAGGAGCTGGCTTGCCAGCGAACTCGGTTTCCGGATTTGCGCAGAACTTGCGGGCCCCTTCGCTGGCAAGCCGGCTCCTACGGGGCGGTGGTTGTGCAGGTGTTGGTTGTAGGAGCTGGCTTGCCAGCGAATTCGGTTTCCGGATTTGCGCAGAACTTGCGGGCCTCTTCGCCGGCAAGCCGGCTCCTACGGGGCGGTGGTGGCGCAGGCACTGGTTGTAGGAGCTGGCTTGCCAGCGAAGGGGCCATCGAGGCTATTGCGTCAGCCCTTCCACACCTGCGGGTTGACCAGGTCCTGCGGGCGTTCGCCCAGCAGGGCGCTGCGCAGGTTGGCCATGGCGCGGTTGGCCATGGCGTCGCGGGTCTCGGTGGTGGCCGAGCCGATATGCGGCAAGGTCACGGCGTTCTTCAGCTGGAACAGCGGCGATTCTGCCAACGGCTCCTTCTCGTACACATCCAGGCCGGCGCCACGGATCTGGCCTTTCTGCAAGGCGTCGATCAGCGCCGGTTCATCCACCACCGGACCACGGGAAATGTTCACCAGGATCGCGCTGGGCTTCATCAGCGCCAGTTCGCGATGGCTGATCAAATGCCGGGTCTGCTCGCTCAACGGCACCACCAGGCAGACGAAATCCGCCTCGGCCAAGAGTTGCTCCAGGCTGCGAAACTGCGCCCCCAGCTCCTGCTCCAGGGCCTCCTTGCGGCTGTTGCCGCTGTAGAGAATCGGCATGCCGAAGCCCAAACGCCCGCGGCGGGCGATGGCCGCGCCAATGTTGCCCATGCCGACGATGCCCAGGGTCTTGCCGTGCACATCGCAACCGAACAGCGCCGGGCCGACGCTGGCCTGCCATTGTCCGGCCTTGGTCCAGGCATCCAGCTCGGCCACCCGGCGAGCGCTGCCCATGAGCAGGGCGAAGGCCAGGTCGGCGGTGCTTTCGGTGAGCACGTCCGGGGTGTTGGTGAGCATCAGCCCGCGTTCGTTGAAATAGCCCAGGTCATAGTTGTCGTAACCCACCGAGATGCTCGACACCACTTCCAGCTGCGCGGCGTTTTCCAACTGCGCGCGCCCCAGCTTGCGGCCGACGCCGATCAGGCCGTGGGCCCGGGGCAGGGCCTCATTGAACTGCGCGGCGATGTCCCCGAGCTTGGGGTTGGGGACGATGACCTCGAAGTCCTGTTGCAGGCGTTCGGTCATCTCGGGGGTGATGCGGCTGAAGGCAAGTACAGTCTTTTTCATCGCGGGAAGGCTCGTCAGGCGGGTGGGAATGCCAAGCAAGCTAACATTTTTGCCGCCGCCGCCAAAGCGCCCGCCACGGGCCGGCTTGTTGTAGGAGCTGGCTTGTTGTAGGAGCTGGCTTGCCAGCGAAGGCGGCCCCCGGGTTTGCGCCGGACGTGCGGCCCTCTTCGCCGGCAAGCCGGCTCCTGCGGGTGGGGCGGTGGTTTGGGCGGGCGCCCTGGCAGTCAATTGGCCAGGCGGGCACCGGTGAGGCTGCTGCTCAGTTCGTAAGCCGCCAGTTCCGCCTGGTGCGCAGCGAGGATCTCCGGCAGGGAGCCGCGCAGGTATTCGACCCAGGTCTTGATCTTGGCGTCCAGGTACTGGCGCGACGGGTAGATGGCGTACAGGTTCAGCTCCTGGGAGCGGTACTTGGGCATCACCCGCACCAGGGTGCCGTTGCGCAGGCCTTCGATGGCGGCATACACCGGCAGCACGCCAATGCCCATGCCGCTGATGATCGCAGTCTTCATCGCGTCGGCGGAGTTCACCAGGAACGGCGAGCTGTTGATGGTGACCATTTCCTGGCCTTCCGGGCCGTCGAAGGCCCACTTCTCCAGGGGAATCACCGGGCTCACCAGGCGCAGGCAGGCGTGGTTCAGCAGGTCGCTGGGCTTTAGCGGGCAGCCATTGGCTTTCACATAGGCCGGGGAGGCGCAGACGATGCTGTAGGTGATCCCCAGGCGCTGGGAGACGAACCCCGAGTCCGGCAGCTCGCTGGCCAGGACGATGGACACATCGTAGCCCTCGTCCAGAAGGTCCGGCACGCGGTTGGCCAGGGTCAGGTCGAAGGTCACGTCCGGGTGCGACTTGCGGTAGCGGGCGATGGCGTCGATCACGAAGTGCTGGCCGATGCCGGTCATGGTGTGCACTTTCAACTGGCCGGCGGGGCGGGCGTGGGCGTCGCTGGCCTCGGCCTCGGCTTCTTCGACGTAGGCCAGGATCTGCTCGCAACGCAGCAGGTAGCGTTTGCCGGCTTCGGTCAGGGCGATACGGCGGGTGGTGCGGTTGAGCAGGCGGGTTTGCAGGTGAGCCTCTAGATTGGAGACTGCGCGCGAGACGTTGGCCGTGGTGGTATCCAGCTGCACCGCGGCGGCGGTGAAACTGCCGGCTTCGGCCACACAACTGAAGGCACGCATGTTTTGCAAAGTGTCCATGGGGTGCTCTCTGGGGAGATGGCAAATTGTGACACGAAGTTACGGGGGCTTGGATAGGCGACCAAGGGATTATCGCGTTTACGGTAACAAAGAATCACAGGAATCCCTGCTTATCGCCGCCCCAGACGCCCCCTAGAATTGCCCCGATCCGTAGGAGTCGGCATGCCGGCGGTCCGCGCAACGCGGTGTAGCAGGCGTCTCGCTGCGCTGGCCGGCCGACTTCCACGAGAGAAATACTCCCCCCCGATCTTCAGGAATTCGCAGCAGTGCCGCGTCGCATCAGCAGAGGGTTCAAGACCCTCAGTGTTTGGGCTTTATCGTTAGCAATCAGCGGCTGCATCGGAACCGGAGGCATTGCCCCACAAGGCAAGACACTTCCCGCTAATACCTTGGCCACCGACGAGGCGATCAAGAGCGCCGCGCAAGATGCCCACTGGCCCAGTGCCCAGTGGTGGCAGGCCTACGGCGACCCGCAGTTGAACCGCTGGATCAGCCTCGCCGTGCAAGGCAGCCCGAGCCTGGCCATGGCCGCCGCCCGGGTGCGCCAGGCCAAGGCCCTGGCCGGTATCGCCGAGTCGGCCGAGTCGCTGCAGATCAACGGCGACGCCACCCTCAAGCGCCACAACTGGCCCACCGATCAGTTCTACGGCCCCGGCGCCCTGGCCAACACCACCACCTGGGACAACAACGCGGCCCTGGGCTTGAGTTATGCCCTGGACCTCTGGGGCCGCGAAAGCAACAACACCGAGCGCGCCGTCGACCTGGCCCACATGAGCGTGGCCGAAGCCCGCCAGGCCCAGCTGGAGCTGGTGAACAACGTGGTGCGCAGCTATATCCAGCTGTCCTTGCACTTCGCCCAGCGCGATATCGTCGCCGCCACCCTCAAGCAGCAGCAACAGATCCTGGCCCTGGCGCAACGGCGCCTGGACGGCGGCCTGGGCACCCATTTCGAAGTCAGCCAGGCCGAGGCGCCGCTGCCGGAAACCCATCGCCAACTGGACGCCCTGGACGAAGCAATCGCCCTGACCCGCAACCAACTGGCGGCCCTGGCCGGCAAGGGCCCGGGGGAGGGCGCGCAGTTGCAGCGGCCGAGCCTGTCCCTGGGCGCCGCGCTGAAACTGCCCTCGGCCCTGCCCGCCGAACTGCTGGGGCAACGCCCGGACGTGGTCGCCAGCCGCTGGCAGGTGGCGGCCCAGGCTCGCGGCATCGATGTGGCTCACGCCGGCTTCTACCCCAACGTCGACCTGGTGGGCAGCATCGGCTTCATGGCCACTGGCGGTGGCGCCCTGGAGTTCCTCACTGGCAAGAAGCTCAACTACAGCGTCGGCCCGGCCATCAGCCTGCCGATTTTCGACGGCGGCCGCCTGCGCTCGCAGCTGGGTGAAGCCGCGGCCGGCTACGACCTGGCCGTGGCCAAGTACAACCAGACCCTGGTGGACGCGCTGAAAAGCATCTCCGACCAGCTGATCCGCCGCGAGTCCATGGACAAGCAGCAAGTCTTCGCCGCCGAGTCGGTGGCTGCGGCGCAGAAGACCTACGACATCGCCACCGTGGCCTTCCAGCGCGGCCTGACCGACTACCTGAATGTGCTCAACGCCCAGAGCCTGCTGTTTCACCAGCAGCAGATCCAGCAACAGGTGCAGGCCGCGCGCCTGACCGTCCAGGCGGACCTGGTGACGGCCCTGGGCGGCGGGCTTGAAGCCGGCCGCGACGTACCCGCGGACAATCGCACCCAGGCACCCAAGACCCCCGCGGCCCTGGCCGTGTTCGACCACTGAAGCAGGCTCCCATGACTTCCTTGCCCGCCCCTTTGCGCTGGCTGTACTCCCTTGAATGGCGCCGGGGTTTCTTCGACTGGGCGCGCAGCGACGGCGTGACCTGGGTCTACATCTTCAAGGTGCTGGCCGCCGCGTTCCTCACCCTGTGGCTGGCCATGCGCCTGGAACTGCCGCAACCGCGCACGGCGATGATCACCGTGTTCATCGTCATGCAGCCGCAAAGCGGCCAGGTGTTCGCCAAGAGCTTCTACCGCTTTCTCGGCACCCTGACCGGCTCGGCGGTGATGGTGGCGCTGATCGCCCTGTTCGCCCAGAACACCGAGCTGTTCCTCGGTTCCCTGGCGATCTGGGTCGGCATCTGTTCGGCCGGTGCCGCGCGCTGTCGCAACTTCCGCGCCTACGGTTTCGTCCTCGCCGGCTACACCGCGGCGATGGTCGGACTGCCGGCCCTGGCCCATCCGGAAGGCGCCTTCATGGCGGCGGTGTGGCGGGTGCTGGAGATCTCCCTGGGGATTCTCTGCTCGACCCTGGTCAGCGCCGCGATCCTGCCGCAGACCGCCAGCGCCGCGATGCGCAACGCCCTGTACCAGCGCTTCGGAGTGTTCGCCCTGTTCGTCACCGACGGCCTGCGCGGGCGTAGCCAGCGCGACAGTTTTGAAAGCAGCAACGTGCGCTTCATCGCCGAGGCCGTGGGCCTGGAAGGGCTGCGCAGCGTCACCGTGTTCGAAGACCCGCACATGCGTCGGCGCAACGGCCGCCTGAGCCGCCTGAACAGCGAGTTCATGGGCATCACCACGCGCTTCAACGCCCTGCACCAGTTGCTCGAACGCCTGCGCAGCAGCGGTGCCGATCACGTGGTGGCGGCGATCAAACCCGGGCTCTACGACCTGGCGGAGTTGCTCGACGGCTTTTCCGGCCGGGCTCTCACCAGCCCTGATGCGGCGCGCCTGGCCACCGCCCTGGCGACCTACAAGAGCGAGCTGCCGGCGCGGGTGCGCAGTCTGCGCGCGGCGTTCCAGGAGACTGGCCCGAGCGACGCCGAGCAGTTGGATTTCCACACCGCCTACGAGCTGCTCTACCGCTTCGTCGACGAGATGCACAGCTATGCCCAGACCCACGCCTCCCTGGCCGACCACAGCCACGAACGCGAGCGCTGGGACGAGCCCTACACGCCGCAAACCAACTGGTTGGCCAGTGCCGCTTCGGGCATTCGCGCGGCCTTCGTGCTGCTGGTACTGGGCAGCTATTGGGTGGCCACGGCCTGGCCCAGCGGCGCCACCATGACCCTGATCGCCGCCGCCACCATCGGCCTTTCCGCCGCCACGCCGAACCCCAAGCGCATGGCCTTCCAGATGGCCTGCGGGACCTTTGTCGGCGCCCTGGTGGGCTTCGTTGAAATGTTCTTCGTGTTCCCCTGGATCGACGGCTTCCCGCTGCTGTGCCTGATGCTGGCGCCGGTGATCGTGCTCGGTTCGTTCCTCGCTTCCAGGCCCAAGTACGCCGGGGTCGGCCTGGGCCTGCTGATCTTTTTCAGCACCGGTTCGGTGCCGGACAACCTGACCGTGTACAACCCCTACACCTTCATCAACGACTACATCGCCATGGTCATGGGCATGCTGGTCTGCGCTGCCGCCGGGGCGATCATCCTGCCGCCCAACAGCCGTTGGCTGTGGCGGCGCCTGGAGCAGGACCTGCGCGGCCAGGTGGTGTACGCCATCAGCGGCAAGCTCAAGGGCCTGGCGTCGAGCTTCGAGAGCCGCACCCGCGACCTGCTGCACCAGGCCTATGGCCTGGCGGTGGGCCAGCCCAAGGTGCAGAGCGAACTGCTGCGCTGGATGTTCGTGGTGCTGGAAGTCGGTCACGCCATCATCGAGTTACGCAAGGAGCAGGCGATCCTCCCGGTGCACCCGGCCTATGCCGAATCCCAGCCCTGGCGCCAGGCGATCCGGGTCATGGGCCGCTCCCTGGTGCGGCTGTTTTTGCAACCGAGCCAGAGCAACCTGGAGCGCGGCCTGATCGCCGTGGACCACGCTATCAGCCGGGTCCAGGCCACTGACGAGCCCTTCGCCCCGCACTTCGACACCTCGGCCCTGCGCCGGGTCAAGAGCTACCTGCACTTCATTCGTACTTCACTGCTCGATCCGCAATCGCCGCTGGCGGCCTATGCCGTGGCCAAGCCGGCGGCGCCTGCACCCCAAGGACTTGACCATGCCTCGTGAAATCGCCTTCCACGGCGTTTACATGCCCACCATGACCCTGATGTTCTTCATCGCCGCGGCCCTGGCCTGGGCCCTGGACCGGTTCATCTCCGGCTATGACCTGTATCGCTTCTTCTGGCACCCGGCGCTGCTGCGCCTGAGCCTGTTCTGCTGTCTGTTCGGCGCCATGGCGCTCACTGTCTACCGTTGAGATCCCCGCAATGAAAAAGTTTTTCAGCCTGCTCGCCACCCTGCTCGTGCTGGCCCTGGCCCTGTGGATCGGCTGCACCCTGTGGGAGCACTACATGTACACCCCCTGGACCCGTGACGGCCGGGTGCGGGCGGACATCATCAACGTCGCCGCCGACGTCACCGGCGAAGTGGTGGACGTGCCGGTCAAGGACAACCAACTGGTGCACAAGGGCGACCTGCTGATGCAGATCGACCCCGAGCACTACCAGATCGCGGTCAAGCAGGCGCAGTCGCTGGTGGCGTCGAAGAAGGCCACCTGGGAGATGCGCAAGGTCAACGCCAAGCGCCGCGCCGACATGGACAACCTGGTGATCTCCAAGGAAAACCGCGACGACGCCGGCAACATCGCCGACTCGGCCCTGGCCGACTACCAGCACGCCCAGGCCCAGCTGGAAGCGGCGGAGCTCAACCTCAAGCGCACCCAGGTGCGGGCGGCGGTGGACGGCTACGTGACCAACCTCAACGTGCACCGCGGCGACTACGCGCGCATCGGCGAGGCGAAAATGGCCGTGGTCGACATGAACTCGTTCTGGGTTTACGGCTTCTTCGAGGAAACCAAGCTGCCCCACGTGCGCGTCGGGGATAAAGCGGACATGCAATTGATGAGCGGTCAGGTGCTCAAGGGCCACGTGGAAAGCATTTCCCGCGGCATCTACGACCGCGACAACCCGGAAAGCCGCGAACTGATCGCCGACGTCAACCCGACCTTCAACTGGGTGCGCCTGGCCCAGCGGGTGCCGGTACGCATCCACATTGATGAAGTGCCGGAGGGCGTGCTGCTGGCGGCGGGCATCACCTGCACCGTCATCGTCAACCCCGAGCCGTTGTAGGAACAGGGGCGGAAACCCTAGGAACTGCACGGTCTGCCTGACTGCTGTAGGAGCTGGCTTGCCAGCGAAGGCGTCCGCCCAGGCGATGCAAGACTCAAGGGCCTCTTCGCCGGCAAGCCGGCTCCTACAGGGAACTGCACGGTCTGCCTGACTGCTGTAGGAGCTGGCTTGCCAGCGAAGGCGTCCGCTCGGGCGATGCAAGGCTCAAGGGCCTCTTCGCCGGCAAGCCGGCTCCTACAGGGAAATGCACGGTCTGCCTGACTGCTGTAGGAGCTGGCTTGCCAGCGAAGGCGTCCGCTCAGGCAATGCAGGGCTCAAGGGCCCCTTCGCCGGCAAGCCGGCTCCTACGATGGAGGGGGGGCCGTTATTTGTAGCTTTTCTGCATGATCGCCAGGGACTTCTTCGCCGCCGCTTCCAGGCCGTCGTCGACGTGGTTGATGACCGCCACCAGCTTCGGGTTCTGCAGCACGTCGACACCGGGGTAACGTTGCTGGGCCAGGCGCGAGACGATGATGTACTGGGTCACCGCGTAATGCAGCTTGAACTGGCCGCTGTCCCGGGCCTTGGCGATGGCCGCTTTGACAAAGGCCTGGCGCTGGGCCGTGGTCATGCCCTGGAACAGGTCGGGGAGATCGAAATGGATCTCGGCGGAGAAAATCGCCACCTCCTCATCCCGCGCTTCGTCATACATCACCTGTTTGCTGGTCACGCGCTGCTTGAGGTCGGCAAAGCGCTGTTCACCTGCGGCCAGTTGCTCCGGACTCATCTTGCCTTTCAGGGCGTCCAGCTGGCTGGTGTCTTCGGTGTTGTCGATGATCTTCAGCCAGGCGTAGGCCTTGACCAGGTCGCCGGATTCTTCGGCGGCGTCGGCCAGGCTCTGCTGCGGTTCCGGGTTGCCGTGCAGCGCCGAGCGCTCCAGCCAGCGCAGCGCCAGGTCGCGGTCCTTGGGAATGTCCTTGTCGCCGAACCAGTAGGTGGCGTACATGCCGTACTCGGCGCACCAGTCGTTCTGCGACGCCGAGTAGGCGATGTAGTTGAAGGACTCGCGGCCATGGCGAAGCAGCCCTTGGCGTTCTTGTAGTCCTCGATCTCGTTCAGCTTGTAACCGATGCCGTACAGCAGATCGGCCTCCATGGCCGGGTTGCAGTATTCGTTGGCGCTGACCTTGGGCAAGACGCTGTCCAGCGTCAGCTTGGGCAGGGTGTCATTCAGGTCGGGGACTTTCGGTTCGGTGTTTTCCGCAGGCGTGGAGGCGCAGGCCGCCAGCAAGACAGCTAATGCCAGTGGCAGCGCGTTGAACAATTTCAATGGGTATTCCCTGATCGGCGAATGAAAAAAGCGCGCATGAAATCAGGCAGTGACAGGACGGGAGAGGGTGGAGCGTTAGCCATTCCGTGCTTGGGTGTCGATAGCAGCGATTCCATGCGGCGAGCGCATTCTACTGGGAATGCGCGGGGGCACAATCCGCACCGCGCCGCTGCTGTAGGAGCTGGCTTGCCAGCGAAGGCGCCGACATGGGCGATGCAAGGCTTGCGGGCCCTTTCGCCGGCAAGCCGGCTCCTACGAGGGGAGGTGTTGGCTGTGTAGGAGCTGGCTTGCCAGCGAAGGCGCCGGCATGGGCGATGCAAGGCTTGCGGGTCCTTTCGCCGGCAAGCCGGCTCCTACGGGAGGTCAGAGTTTGGCGCTCAATCCGAAGCGCTTCATCAGCACCTTCTCCAGCAAACCCTTGGGCAGCAGGTTGGCCAGCAGCGGCAGGGCGCGGCTGCCATTGCCCAGGCGCACCAGGCGCGGCGGATTGTGCTGTTGCACGGCCTTGAGCAAGCCGGCGGCAAATTCGCTGGCGGGGGTGGGTTTGTCCTGGGAGGCCTTGGCCCGGGCGCGGATGCCCTCGCGCAGCGGCCACCAGGGCGATTGTTCGTTGAGCAGTTGCTCGGCTTCATGCCCGGCGTTCTTGGCAAAGCTCGACGCAATGGCCCCGGGCTGCACTTCCATGACCCGAATGCCGAACGGCGCCAGCTCCATGCGCAGGGCGTCGCTCAAGGCATGCACCGCGGCCTTCGAGGCACAGTAGGCGCCGGCAAACGGCGTCACCAGCACCCCGGATACGCTGCCGATATTCACCACCAGGCCACGGCTGCGGCGCAGCACCGGGAACATCGCCCGGGTCACCCCGACCAGGGAAAACACATTGGTTTCGAATTGACGCTGCATGGCGTCCACACCGCCATCCAGCAGCGGGCCCATGGCGCCGTAACCGGCGTTGTTGATCAGCACATCCAGGCCGCCGTACTGCTGGTTGATCTTCTCGCCCAAGGCGCCGAGCGCCGGGCCGTCATTCACGTCCAGTTGGATGGCGGTAAAACCGGCGGCTTGCAGGGTGGCAACGTCCTCGGCCTTGCGAGCGGTGGCGAGCACGGTGAAACCGGCGTTCTTGAAGGCGTCCGCCAGGGCGCGGCCGATGCCGCTGGAACAACCGGTGATCAAGGCTACAGGCATGGCGCGGTCCTTGTGCTGGGTAAGGGGAAGGGCGAATCAGTCGGAGAAACTACCCTGCAGACGCTCGGCGCGAAACTCCAGGGTTTGCGGGCGATAGCCCGGGCGCAGCGGTGGCAGCGGCAGACAATCCTGCCAACTGGCGCCGGCCTGCAACTCGCCGGGGCCACGGTAGCGTGGGGCGCTGTATTGGTTGTCGGCGAGGTTGACCGTATCCCCCGGAGCATAGGCGGCGACCCGCCAGCGCAGCTCGACCAGGGGCACCTTGTTGCCGTTGTTGAGCTTGACCTGCAATGGCCGGTCGGCGGGGCAGTGGTCCGGCGCATAGATCAGGCGCAGTTCCAGACGCGCCAGTTGCTGGGCTTCGCGGTTATCCAGCCAGACCACCCAGCAGGCCACCAGGGCCAGGCCGAACGCGGCGGCCAGGGACACGGGCAGGGCTTTGGCGGGATAGCGCAGAAGCAGGATCAGCCAGGTGATGACCAGCAGAACGCCGATGAACATGACGCGAGCCTCGGGGAAAAGGAAGGGACATCCTACCTAAGCGTAGGTGGGGTTGGCGATGGAGGAAGGCTGTGAAACAGACTTAAAACCTGCACCCGCGATTGAGCTGATGCCCCGCAGTGCCCCAGGCAAGGATGTTCCCAACACCCGTGGCTTGGACATAAACTGCGACGCCTTTGTCGTTGCTCCGTATCGAACCCGGGACTAGCCTTTGAGCGTCGCTGCCAACTCAGCGGCCGGGCTTGGTAACCCGTGTTGATACAGGCGCAACAGCGCCCCATTTCATAATTGCAGGCGCTTTTTTTGTGTCTGCACACTCGTGCAATGGCGGCTGTGCGTGGGAGGGCTTGTCCCTGCCGGGTTCCTGTATCTCCGGTTTACCAACCTGCGCACGGCTGCCACCCATTCGCTTGGTAACGAACGTGGCAGCTCTCACTTCGATATGGGGGTTCAACCATGTGCGCTATCAAGACCTCGGGCTTCGTCACCTTTGGTTCCTGTGGTGATGCCGATCAGTCCCTGTTCCGCGTCAATGCCGATGTGCCTCTGTTGCAGGCGCTGGAGCACGCGTCGACCCTGCTGTACTACGCCAAGAAACTCGCCCTGGATGCGGCCATGGAAGACCAGGGCGAGCGTTACGCCTGGGCCGCGCATTTCCTGGCGGAGATGGGCAAGGCGGTGATCGATGACGTGGGATTGGGAATGAAGGAAGAGGTGTTGCAGGCCTGATCGCAGCTTCTTGATCAGGACGTCGAAAGGGCGCTACGTCTTCGTGGGAGGGGGTAGCGCTTTTTCTTGGCGCTTGAAGCTCGCCCCTTGCCCCTTGCCCCTGCTTCAAAAAAAATCCCCCTGTCCAACCGCCTGCGGATAGGGGACGCAGGCACCTGGAAAGGGGGAGCACAAAGGTCTTACCAACACGACTCCCTGCTTTTTCTTGCAGCTTGCCGCTCGAAGCTAACGGCTGCTTCTACTTGCAGCTTGCCGCTTGAAACTTGCCGCTGCGCTTACTGCGCTATGGTTTTCACCGAAACGCCCCGCTCCACCGGCGTCGAGCGCCCGTAGATATCCTCAAACCGCTCGATATCGTCCTCACCCAAATAACTGCCCGATTGCACCTCGATGATCTCCAGCGGGATCTTCCCTGGGTTGCGCAAACGGTGCACCGAGGCAATCGGGATGTAGGTGGACTGGTTCTCGGTGAGCAGGAACACGTTCTCGTCACAGGTGACTTCGGCGGTGCCGCTGACCACGATCCAGTGTTCGGCGCGGTGGTGGTGCATCTGCAGCGACAGGCAGGCCCCCGGCTTGACCGAGATGTGCTTGACCTGGAAGCGTCCGCCCATGTCCACCGAGTCGTAGGAGCCCCACGGGCGGTAGACCTCGCAGTGGTTCTGGGTTTCGCTGCGGCCCTGTTGGTTGAGGGTGTTGACCATCTGTTTCACCCCTTGGACCTTGTCCTTGTGGGCAATCATCATGGCGTCCTTGGTTTCCACCACCACGATGTTTTCCAGGCCGATCACCGACACCAGTTTGCCGTTGCCGTGGATCATGCAGTTCTTGCTGTCCTGGATCACCACGTCGCCTTTGCTGACGTTGCCGTTGGCGTCCTTTTCATGCACGTCCCACAGCGACGACCAGCAGCCGACGTCGCTCCAGCCGGCGCTCAGGGGCACCACGCAGGCGCGCTGGGTCTTTTCCATCACCGCGTAGTCGATGGAGTTGTCCGGGCAGCAGGCGAAGGTGGCTTCGTCGATGCTTACGCTGTCCGGGTCCTGTTGGCTGCGCTCCAGGGTCAACAGGCAGGTGTCGTAGATGTCCGGATCGTGTTTCTTCAGCTCTTCGAGGAAGCGGCTGGCGCGGAACAGGAACATGCCGCTGTTCCAGAAGTAGCCGCCGGCCTGGACGAACTCGTTGGCGCGTTTTTCATCAGGCTTCTCGACGAATTGCGCGACCCGGCTGATGCCTTCCGGCAGCAGGGCATCGTTGGCCGATTTGATGTAGCCGTAGCCGGTTTCCGGTTTGCTCGCCGGCACGCCGAACAGCACCATTTCGCCGCGCTCGGCGGCCACGGTGGCCAGGGCCAGGGCCCGCTGCAGGGCTTTCTGGTCGTCGAGCACGTGGTCGGCGGGCAGCACCAGCATCAGTTCGTCGCGGCCTTCGTTGACCAGCATCATCGCGGTCAGGGCCACGGCCGGGGCGGTGTTGCGGCCGAAGGGCTCCATGAGGATGCGTTGGGCTTCCAGATTACGGTTGGCCAACTGTTCGTTGACGATGAAGCGGTGGTCCTTGTTGCAGACCACGATCGGGGTGTCCATGCCTTCGAACACCAGGCGCTCCAGGGTTTGCTGGAACAACGTGTGTTCGCCGGTCAGGGCGAGGAATTGCTTGGGGAACTGCTTGCGCGAAAGCGGCCAAAGACGTGAGCCGCTACCACCTGACAAGATCACCGGAATCATGTTGTTACTCCTTTAAACATCGTATGGGTTAGAGCTACTGCGTTCTGTCGTTTCACTCTTGTTTTTGTTGCGTGTCCGGAGGCGCTGCCTACCTTCTGTAGGAGCCGGCTTGCCGGCGAAGGGGCCCCTGAGGACGCCTTCGCTGGCAAGCCAGCTCCTACGAGAGGCGGGAATGGCGTGCATCCGGAAATTCGTTAGCGAGTCGAGACGGGGCGTTTTACCCAGACTGGCGACAGGCTCGAACCTGAACCGGTGACGTAGAGCACCGCCGCTTCGCCGCGCTCCAGGGCCACGGGCTTGAGGTCGCTGACTTTTTTCTCGCCGTCATACAGGGCGAAGCTGACCTTCACCGGGTTGATCTCGCGCTCGCCGCGGCCTTTGGCGGCCACCGCCTTGACCACGTCGGTCTTGCCGTCGGCGGTCTTCAGGGTCAGGGCCTGGTCGCTGAGGTTCTGCACCCGCACCAGGGATTTCTGCTTGTTCTTGAACGGCGGCTCTTCGATCAGTTGCGGCTGGCCGCTGGCGTTGTTGACCAGGGTGTAATAGTGATCGGCGGCGAGTTTCACCGGCACGCTCTGGCTGCCCACCTTGGCGCTGTAGTCGCCGCCGGGCATGAAGCTGAAGTCGCTGCTGGCCAGAGGCGCGAGGTCGTTGATGCTGGTGCTGCCCACCGTGGCGCTGACTTCGCTGTTGCTGGCGTTGTACAGGCGCACGAAGGTCGAGCCCTTGGGCGCGGTGGGGCCGTACAGCGCGGCGTCGCCACCGGCGAAGGCCGACAGGGACAGGACGCTCATGCCGGCAGCCAGGGTGATTGCTTGGGCGAGACGGCGAGGAGTAGTGATGAAAGTCATGAGTGTTACCTCTTTTTTCAGTTTTGCGCCCGATCGGGCGTCTCGGATTTCGGAGTGTTGCTGGCTAGGTTTTGCTGGCGAGCACCGGCTTGCTTGAGTTCTGCGACCCACTGCGGGTCGGCGTCGCCGATTTCGTTGTTGATGGGCAGATAGCGTTCAGGGAATTCCCAGATCAGCACCTGGGGCGGGTGGTTCTTGAAGTCGTCGCTTTTCAGGTAGCCGAGCATCGGCAGGATCGGCCCGTGGCCGTCTTCGGCGTAGCTCAGCACGTCGCTGTGCAGGGCCTGTTTCAGGGCACCGACGAAGTTCCAGCTGGGGTTGGCGCTGTAGCTGGTGCCCACCAGGGTCACCGGCACTTCGTGGTCGGCGAATAGCGTGTCGTCGGCGGCCGGCGCTTCCTCGCTGGCGTGGGTCACGCGCTTTTGCAGGGGCTCTTCGGCGGGCATCAGGTGTTCGAACAGCGGGTCCAGGGGCAGGAAGCGCCGCAGGTCGCCCTGATGCTTCACGGTCTCTTGGGTTTGGGTGACGAAGCGTTGTGGCGGGCCGCTGAGCGGGGTCTTGGCGGCGATGGCCTGGGCCAGTTGCCGGGCGACGACTTCGGCGCCGGCCGGGGTCCAGTGGGTGTCGGTGCGCAGGAATACTTGCTGGCCCTGTTGCTTGGCCTGTTGCAAAGGCCCAAGCAGGTCGGGGGCGAGGATCTTGTCGGCGGCGACCCGGGCATGGAAGTCCTGGTAGAGGTTGGCGTGGATCCGCGCCGGGCGTACCTGGTCCAGGTGTTCCGGGTACAGGCGGGCCTTGGCCGGGACGATGGCCATCACCAGTTTCACCCCGTGCGCCTTCAAGGTCTGGCGCACGCCTTCCACCAGGGCGTAGTTGCCCTGCAGGTTGAGTTCCTCGTTGACCACCGGGTTGAACTCTTCATCGCTGTACAGCCACTGGTCGCGGCCCAGTACCACCCCGGGGCGACCTTCGTTGAACAGCTTGAAGTCCAGGGCGGCCCACAGGTTGGTGCCCAGGCGCTTGATCGGGAACTGGTCGTCGTAGTGGGTTTCCACGGCCTTGGCCCAGCGCCCGTTGAGCACGCTGGCGTCGCTGTTGGTACTGAAGCCGAAGAAGCTGCGCACCGACCACAGCCCCAGCACCAGCAGGGTCAGCAGGAACAGGGCGATGTACAACACGCGTAATGAGCGGGTCATGGGCAGATCCCTCAGAACTGGAAGTAAAGGAACGGCGAGAAGCTTTGCGCCGAGAGTTTGAGAATCGAGGCCACGAACAGCAGCAGCACCAGGGCGCGCATGGCGTAGCGCGACCAGTCGGCCGTCCAGTAGGCCGGTTGCACCTGGGCCTCGCGGCCGACGATGTAGCCCGGCTGGTGGAGGCTGCCGGGGGTGTCGCCAGGGACCGCCTTGATCAGGCCGGGCTGGGCCGTGGCCGGACCATCGGCCGGGGTGTCGGGCTTGGCCTTGACCGGCGCCGGGTTGCGGTACAGGTCACGCAGGCCGAAGAACGCCAGGGTGGCGTAGGCCAGGACCAGGGTCGCCACTTGCAGGCCGGTGAGGCTGGCGCGGTTGAGTTCCGACAACGACCAGTCGCCAAAGCTGAACATGGCGCCGTACATGCGCCCGGCCACGTGCAGGTTTTCGGCGCGGAAGATCACCCAGCCCATCACCACCAGCAGGAAGGTCAGGGCCCAGCGCAACGGGTTCAGGCTGCGTGGGGTGGTGTTGATGCCCAGGGCCTTTTCGATGGCCAGCCACATGCCGTGCCAGGCGCCCCAGACGATGTAGGTGAAGTTGGCGCCGTGCCACAGGCCGCCCAGGAGCATGGTCAGGAACAGGTTGCGGTAGGTGATCAGGGTGCCTTTGCGGTTGCCTCCCAGGGTGATGTACAGGTAGTCCCGCAGCCAGGTGGAGAGGCTGATGTGCCAGCGCCGCCAGAACTCGGTGATGGACTGGCTGATATAGGGCTGCTTGAAGTTCTCCATGAAGCGGAACCCCATCATCAAGCCCAGGCCGATGGCCATGTCGCTGTAGCCGGAGAAGTCGAAGTACAGCTGCGCGGTGTAGGCCAGGGCGCCGAGCCAGGCATCCCCCGTGGTGGGGTTCTGCAGGGCGAAGCAATGGTCGGCGACCACCGCCAGGGTGTCGGCGATGAACACCTTCTTGATGAAGCCCTGCATGAAGCGGGTGCAGCCTTCGGAGAACTTGTCCAGGGTGTGGGTGCGATTGTTGAACTGGTCTGCCAGGTCGCGAAAGCGCAGCACGGGACCGGCGATCAGGTGCGGGAAGATCGCCACGAACGCCGCGAAGTCGATCAGGTTGCGGGTGGCCGGGGTGTCGCCCCGGTAGACGTCGATGATGTAGCTGATGGACTCGAAGATGTAGAACGAGATACCGATCGGCAACAGCACGTGGGTCAGGATGAAGGGTTCCAGGCCCATGGAAGTCATGATGGCGTTGAGGCTGTCGACGCCGAAGTTGGCGTACTTGAAGTAGCCGAGGATGCCCAGGTCCACCGCCACCCCCAGCAGCAGCCAGCGCTGGGCAGGTTGGGTGCGAACACCGGCGGCGCCGACTTTCAGGCCGATCCAGTAGTTCCACAGGGTGACGCCGGCGAACAGCGCCAGGAAGTCCACCCGCCACCAGGCATAGAACACGTAGCTGGCGATCAGCAGCAGCAGGTTGCGATAGCGTTGCCCGCTCAAGTAGTACAAGCCGAGAAAGATCGGCAGGAACAGGAACAGGAACACATTGGATGAGAAAACCATCCCGATCTCTCCATGTTTAACCAATAGTCAGAGGCCGGAGCCCCCCCAACCCCCCCCGTGAAAAACGGGGAGGCGGTATTGCCTGTAGTGCGTCTTCTGTAGGAGCCGGCTTGCCGGCGAAGGCGTCCTTGGATGTGACGGAGTCCTTGAGGGCCCCTTCGCTGGCAAGCCAGCTCCTACAGTGGGGTGTTGCAAATCAGGAGCCTTTTTCATGGGCCGGGTCGTAGACCTTGGTCAGGTCGCCCCCCAGGCGGAAGGTCTTGAACGGCTGCATCTTGTGCTTGCGCGCCAGTACTTCCGGGGCGCAGGTGTAGAGGCTGCAGTAGGGTTCCAGCCAGGCGAATTTGGAGTCGACCTTGAGGTCGGTCATGTCCTGGGCCTTGCCGTTCTTCTGCTCGAAGGTGTCCGGGTCCTTGACCCCGGCCAGCACCCGTTCGCCCAGGCGCTTGAGCGCGCTGTTGTTCTCCTGGCGCAGGTCGACGCCGTTGACCTGGGCGAAGCTGGCGATCATCGCCAGTGGCGGCAGGGCGTAGTTGTGGTAGGCCAGGGCCCGTTGCTGGCGCTTGAGCTCGTTGGGCAGGTAGCCGTCGGCGTCGACCTGGTTGGCGCCGACCTTGTATTCCTTGACCGCCCAATCGAACAGGTCGCGGCGGTTGGTGGCCACGGCGGTGGCCATCACCGACCAGGCGGCCCAGTAGGAGTGGTTGTTGGTCTTGTCCAGGGGCAGGTTGTCCCAGTCGCTGATCACCTGGTCGGCCAGCTTGCTGAACCAGGCCTCGATCTTCTGCGCCTGCTCCTGGTGGGTGGCCAGGGGGTGGGAGTCGGAGAACTTCAGTCGCAGGTAGGCCGAGGCCATGCTGCCCAGGGCCCATTTGCGCATCGACTTGCCGGTGTGGTTGAAGTCCTTGGACATCAGCGCGTCGGCCTGGGCCCAGGCGCTGAGCCAGGCCAGGGTGCAGTCCAGTTGTTCCGGGCGGCCGTCGCGCATGAACTGCATGACCCGCTTGCTGGTGCCGCGCTCGATCTTGGTGATGTCCGCGGTGGTGTCGCGAAAGGCCTGTTCGGACTGCACATTGAGGGTGGCCCGGGCCTTGTCCGAGCCTTCGTACTTGCTGCGAAACTGCAGGGCGCCGGTGTAGGGCGTGGGCATGGCGTCGCAGCCTTCGCTGTGGTCGCTGCTCTTGAACTTGTCCACCGGGGCGTAATAACCCTGGGGCGGGCGCAGCGGCGCGGCGGCCTGGGCGCTGCCGGTGACCATGGCCAGCCCCAGCAGGCTGGGGAGCAACCAGTGTTTCAGGTGTGTGCTTGGCATAGGTAACCTCATTGCCCGATCTGCGCGGTGCGTTGCTCGGCGCTCGGGAACACGTTGCGTTTGCAGACTCTTGCCTCGACCTTCTGCCCGGCGCTGCCCGCTTCCGGGCCCTGGACTTCAACCGCCAGCAGGTTCTGCGAGGCCCAGTCTTCATCGGTGCGCAGTTCGAAGGCGAAGCGCCCATCGGTGTCGGATGTTTCCGGTTTCTCGATCTTGATGTCCTCGTGGCGGCCGTTCATGTACCAGAGGGTGGCTTGCAGGGTTTTCACCGAAGGGTCGGCGAAACGGATGTCGACCTGATGGCCGCTGTTGCGCAGATCCAGGTTCTTGCTGTTGACCAGCAGTTCGTTCTTGCCCGGCTTGAGGGTGGTGCTGGCGTTCATCTGCGTATCCTTGCCTTCGCAGCCGTTGTCCAGCAGGGCCATCATCTGCCGGTAGATGGTTTCCTGGTCCAGGCGGTACAGCGGCGAGAATTCCCAGATCAGGATCTTCGGCGGGCTCTTCTGGAACTCGTCGCTGCCCAGGTACTGCAGCATGGAGCCTTCCAGGCCGCCGCCGGGGAAGGCGACGTTGAGAATGTCGGCACCGATGGCCTCTTCGAGGAAGCCGGCGAAGTTGTAGTTCTTGCCGCTGTGGCTGGTGCCCACCAGGGTGATCTGCGGGTTGCCGGAATCTCCGAACAGGTCGCCGTCGCCGGCCTCGCCCTTGGGCTCGGTGGTGAACTGGTCCATGTACTGGATGGCGTAGCTGGTGCCGCACAGCTGGCCGGCCATGTTGTGCAGGGTGCCGGTCTTGCCCATGCGCCCGGATTTGTGAGTCTCGAATTCACGTCGCGGAATGTCGGCGAAGGCCGGCAGCTGCTTGACCTTGTCGGCGACGATCTGCGCCGTGCGCTGGGCGCCGTAAGGGGTCCAGTGCTGGTCGCCGCGGAAGTAGAAATCGTGGGCCGGCAGGGTTTCGGGCAGTTGTTCGTTGGTCAGCGGTGACAGGTCCGGCACCACGTAGCCCATCTGCGCAAAGCGCCCGAGCATGGCCTTGTAGTTGTTCAGCGCCTTGTCGTAGTCGAAGCGGGCTTTTTGTTCCGGGTTGAGTTTGTTGCGGTTCACCAGGCCGCGAGTCGGCTGATAGACCAGTACCAGTTCCACGCCCTTGCTCTTGAAGGCTTGGTGCAGCTGCTTGAGGCGGCGGTAGCCTTCGGGCGTGGTGTCGAATTCGGTGCGCAGGTCTTCCTGGGTGCGGAACAGCCAGTCGCCCTGGGCTTGCACCAGGGTGGTGAAGTTCTGCTGGTAGCGGGTCACGTAGTTCTTCGCGTCGTGGGCGGCCGGGCACAGGTTGCAGCAGGGCTCGGCCTTGAAGCTGGGCGCGGCGCTCGGCGCGTTGGCCGCATCGGCACGGGCGCCGGCGCTGGCGGCGAGAAGCCCCGCGGTCAGGGCCGACAGGCCCAGGAGTTTGATCAGGTGTGGGTGCATGCAAGTCATCCTCAATCGCGCATTTCGGTCTGGCGTTCGACGGGGTCGATCAGCACGGCCTTCTGCTGGCGCACCAGCAGGTCGAGAATTTCATCCTGGCGCTCGCCCAGGACCCCGGAGAAGCTGATGCCGCTGCTTTTGGTCGGCGCCAGCATCGACACCCGGTACAGCTCCACGCTCAGGGGCGAGTCGATGGACATCGGCCCGCTGCCGTTGGCCGCCAGCTCGCCGCCGACCACGATCAGCGAAACCTGGGCATCGAACGGGTCGAGCTTGATGTCGCGGTCGGTGTCGGACAGGTCCTTGATGTGGCCGTAGACCCCGCTCAGGCCGTTGGCCATGGCGATGTTTTCGTACAGGCGGATGTTCACGCTGTTGCGAATGCGGATGCCGTGGCGGCGGTTGCTGATCACCTTGTTGGCGTAGATCAGGTTGTCGGCACTCTCGTAGAGGGTGATGCCGTCGCTGTGGTTGCGGTAGATCTCGTTGTAGGCGATCAGGTTGTTGACGCTGTTGCGGTCGATCACCAGCCCCGAGAGGTGGTTGTCGTAGCTGCGGTTGTTGAAGATGAAGCTGTCGTTCACCTCCCGGGAAATGATGATGCCGTGCTTCTTCTTGGTCCCGTGGACGGTGTTGTCGGCAATGATCAGGCGGTGGGAACGGTCGTGGGGGTCGATGCCGTAGACGATGTTGTCCTTGTAGGTGTTGCCCTTGAGCACAAAATCCCGGGTTTCGTAGCAGTAGAAGCCGTACCACATGTCGGAGAAGGTCGAGCCGATGATCCAGCCGGTGGGCTCGGGACGCTTGAGCACCTTGGCCATGTTCGGCGTGTACTGGGAAATGCTCACCCCGTAGGACTTGGAGTTGGCGTAGCCGAAGCTGGCCATCTGGCTGTTGACGATGTAGGTCTGGGTGCCGCCCCAGGCCAGCAGGAACGGGCGGAACTCCTTGGGTGAACGGAAGGTTGCCGGGCCGTTGTCCTGCTCGCGCCAGCCGGTGACTTTGCTGTCACGCACGAACAGCTGGCCGTCGTTGACCAGGAACGCGCCGCCTTCCTGGGACAGGCGCAGCTCCCGGGTCTGCTGGTCGATTTCGAGGATGCCGTGGCGACCGACGACGATTGGCACGCGGGCCAGGTAGACCCCGGGCGCCGTCTCGCTGAGGTACTGCTTGGGCAGCTTGCGCGCCAGTTCCTTGAGGTTGACGTAGCCGTCATCGATGAAGATCGCCTGGGGGATGCCGTGCTGGCGCACCACCCATTCGGCCATCTTGTTGTCGCCGCCGATGAAGTCCTTCAGGGCGTCTTCCTGCATCATCCGGCGCACGCTGATCTTGCCCGGCTGGCTGCGCACGATTTTCGCCGCGACGGCTTCGGCGGTGTAGCCTGACAGGTCCGGCAGGGTCGGCTTGGCCAGGGCCAGGGGCTCGGTGGGCGCGCTGCTGACGGTGTAGGTCTTGGCCTGTTGCAGGCCCTTGGCGATGATCGGCGCCTTGGCCGTCTCGACATTGGCGAAGGCGGCGCTGCTGGCCAGCAGCAGGGCGCCGGCCAGCAGGCTCAGGGAGCCTTGGCCACGCGGGCTGTGGTGGTTGGCATGCATGTCGGGCACTCCTTTGGCGGTGCGCATCAGAAGCGCCAGATCACGTCGATGAAGGCGCGGTGCATGTAGGAGTCGACCTCTTTGCCGTAGGCGTCGCCGGGCTTGAACACGCCACCGCGAAACCGCACCAGGGCCGAAGGTTCGTCGATCGACTGGCTCAGGGCCGCGGGCAGCAGGCCTTGCTTGAAGTACTTGGTGACCACCAGGTCCAGCTCCTGGCCGAGGTCTTTCTTGCCGTCCTGCAAGGGCAGCGAAGTGCTACTGAGCAGGGCGCCGCTGGCGTCGTCGTACTGGTTGTCCACGGCATTGATGCCGTTGCTGCCCACCGGCTTGTTGCCGTCCACGCGCCAGAACTTGTGGTAGACCAGGCTGGCGTCGTAGTCCTCGCGCAGTTGCCAGGAGCCGAACAGGGTGGCGGTCTGGGTGTTGTTCATTTCGCCACGGAAGGCTTCGCCGAAGCGGTGCACCCGGGAACGGGTGCCGGTGTAGTTGGAGCGGTTGCTCTGCAGGCCGTTCTGCTCGTATTCGGCGCTGGCCCGGGCATAGGCGGCGCCCACTTGCCAGTTCGGGTCCAGGCGCAGGCGCACCCCCAGGTCGGTGGCCCAGCCATCGAGGTGGTCACCGCGCTTGGCCTGGGCCGGGCGGCTGCCGTCGGCGTTCAGCGGGTTGACGGTGTCGCGGTCGCCGCGCATGCCGGTGAGGCTGGCCCAGTAGTTGACGGTGTTGGTGTTGCGAAAGTTGTAGGCGTCGCTGTTGGCTTCCAGGCCGAGCCAGGTCAGGTCGCCGTTGTGCTTCTTGTCCAGCGGGTCGCTGGCCACGCCGGGCTGGGCGTAGTCGAGCTTGCCGTCGTCGTGGGTGTGGTGGGCGCGGATGCCGACCCACTGGCCGGGCGTCCACTGGTAGGCGGCGTCGGCGTACAGGTGCAGGCGGTCCTTGTCCTCGGGCGCCAGCTTCTTGAGGTCGGTGCGGTATTCGCTGAAGCGCTCGGCGGCGCCGACGTTGGCCCGCAGCAGGGTGGTGTCGAAGGTCCAGTTCAGTGCCTCGATGTTGGTGTCGCGCCATTGCCCGTCGTCGTTGCGCAGGCGCTGGCGACCGAACTTCAACTGCTCGCCGGGGTAGGCGGTGAAGCCGCTGTAGCCGATCCAGAACTCGCGCATCGCCAGGTAGCTCTTCTTGGTCTTGCGGTCGTCGTTGCCGGACTGCTGGCTGGCGTCGTCGCCGGAGGTTTGCAGGGTGTCGGTTTCGATCACGTCGCTGGACGTCACCGCCTGGCCCATGGCGTAGGCGCTCCAGTTGCCGCTTTCGCCATAGACCCAGGGCCGCAGGTCGAGGCCGACGCCGTTGACGTCGCCACCGCGCTGGGTGCCCAGGTCGCGGTCGTCCTCGGACTGGCCGGTGATCTTCACTTCCAGGCCGAAGTTCTGGGTGTCGCTGAGGGCGGCCAGGGCCGGAGTGGACCCGAGCATGGCAAAACCCAGGGCCATGCCCAGTTTCGACAGGCTGAAACGTCCAGGGACAGCAGTGGTGAGTGCAAGCTTGAGTGTCATAGGGATTCCTCGCCGTCTTCTTCCTGCAGGGCGTGCAGTTGCAGCGTGTTCTGGGTCAGGGCGCCACGCACCGCTTGTTCCTGTTGCAGCAGGCGCTGGGCTTCGGCGCGCTGGCCGGGGGGCAATTGCTCTTCAACCTGCTGGGCCAGTTCGTTGGCCTGGGGCGTGTCCTGGACCTTGGCCAGCTGGCTGAAGACGTAGGCGTTGACCGGATTGGGCTGGGTGCCGCGGCCCTGGGAAAACAGTTGGGCAATGGCGAAATCGGCGCTGTTCTGGCCGTTGCGCGCGGCGGTCAACAGGTGGTCCAGGGCTTTTTGCGGGTACACCTGGCCCAGGTAGCCACGGCGGTAGATCTGCCCCAGGTAGTAATCGGCGGCGACTTCGCGGCCCACGGCTTTCTGGAAGTGCGCCTCGGCCACCTTGGCATCGGCCGGCACCCATTTGCCTTCGTAGTAGAGCTTGCCCAGCAGCAGTTCGGCCCGGGGCTGGTCGGCGGCGCGGCCGTTTTCCAGGTATTCCAGCATCTTCTCGACGTCCCCCAGTTCGGGGAAGTCGTAGAGCAGTTGCGCCAGGCTGACCCAGGACGCCGGGTAGCCCGGGGCCACTTGTTCCAGCAGGGCCTGGGCGGTCTTTTCGTCCGGCTTGCCGAGGCTGGCATCGCCCAGCACCCGGGCCACGCTGTCGACCCGCTGGGCGCTGACGGCGCCGCGGCTGTAGCCGGCCTGCAGTTGCTTGATCAGTTCGGCCTGTTGTTCTGGCTGGCCGCGCTTCTGGTAGACGGTGGCCAGCTCGACGTAGCAGATGTCGGTGCTGTTGAGGGCGGCCTTGCAGATGCTTTCCACCTGGTCCAGGTGCTGGTCGTAGCTGCCCTGGGTGCGATACAGCAGGACTTGCGCCAGGCCGGCTTCCGGGTAGCCGGCGCTGCGCCATTGGCTGATCTGCTGCTGGGCGTTGATGTTGGGGAAGCTGTGGGGGTATTGCAGGTACAGCATCGCCAGGGGGATCAGGGTGTTGCCTTCGCCCTGGGCAAAGGCTTTTTTCAACAGGCCCTCGGCTTCGTGCTGCTCGGCTTCGGTGGCACCGGGCTTGGCCACCAGCAGCCGGCCCAGGCGCGCCTGGGCCCGGGGCGAAGTGTCGGCGGCGGCGCGGTAGGTGGCCTCGGCCTGCTTGATCTGCGCCGGGTCGCGGCTTTCCACCTGGATGTCCGCCAGGCCCACTTGCGCCTCGCTGTAGCCCAGGTCCGCCAGCTGGCGGTAGTTCTGCTGGGCCAGGGCGGTGTCGCCGCGCTTCAGGGCTTGGTTGGCCAGGCGCTGGTCCGGCAGGCCGGCGCAACCGGCCAGGGTCACGGCCAGCGCCAGTGAGCACAGGGCCAGGTGGCGGCGGCCTTGAGCGCTTTCGCGAGCAAGCTCGCTCCTACGGGGGGCGGCGGTGTTCTGGTAGGAGCCAGCTTGCTCGCGATCGAGTGCGCAGCACTCGCCAATGAAAAGGCTAGTCACAGGCATGTCCTCCGCTCAGAGACCGGCGGCCATGGCTTTGTCGATCAGCCAGTTCAGCGAGGGACCGCGGTCGCTGCTGACTTCCACCGGGCGCCCGGCGAAGGCGCTGCTCAGGGGCGCGTCGGGCTTGATCTGCACGCGGATGTCGGAGGACAGGTCATCGCTGTTGAGGCTGGTGCTGCTGACGATGGTGCCGGTGCGTACTTCATCCTCGCCGGCGATCTGGAAGTTGACCTGGGTGCCCGGGCGCACGTCGCCGAACTGGCGATAGGAGAAGCGCGCCTCGACGTTGGCCTGGCTGTTGCGGGGCACCAGTTGGAAGATCACGTCGCCCTTGCTCGCGTACTGACCGTCGGCCACCCGTTGCTGGGCCACGGTGCAGTCGCAGGGGGAGGTCAGGGTGCCGGTCATCTGCTTGCCGAACAGTTCCTCGACCTTGGCCGGTTGCAGCTGGTTTTCGTCCAGGTGGCCCTTGAGCACGTCGAGCATGCTGGTGCTGAAGCTGGCCAGGGGCGCGCCCTTGGCCACGGCGCCATCGACCTGCACCAGGCTTTGCACGGTGCCATCGCGGGGCATGGTGACGTTCATCCCCGGCACGTTGACCAGCCCGGCCTGGGCGTGGCTGACGAAGGTCATGCCGTACACCGACTTGAGCACGAAGCCGAAGGCGGCCAGGCCAACGATGAAGATCCCGGCGCTGAAGGTTACCGCCCGCAGCCGGCCCAGTGGGGTCATGCCACTGCCGCTGTCCTTGGTCTTGCGCGCCTTGGTGAAGTTGTCGCGCTGCAGGGTGGCGAGCACGTCGCCCATGCTGACGATGTCGCCGGCTAGGTGCGAGGTGATCAGGTGGCGCAGGGTGGAGATGTCCTGGGGTTCCAGGTTCTGGAACTGGCAGCCGACGCGGCCGCTCTGGCGGTCGAAGGAGCGGATCTGCAGCTCCACGTCCATGGCCAGGCCGAGGTTGTCGATGACGAACTGCAGGCGGCCCTTGTGCACCGAGCCGATGCTCAGCATCTGCTGCCCGGCGTTGAAGCTCAGGCCGCCGGCGGAGAGATCGTGGATCCGCACTTCCAGCGGTTTGGCTTCGGTCCCGAAGAAGCGCAGCTTGGCCGGGATCTTGACCCGGGCGTGCTGGCGCTGGGCTTCGGATTCATGCACTACGTTGACGTTCACGGCGGTGTTCATAGAGTCGATTTCCTAATCAATTCGGGCAGGCGGTTCAGACCATCAGCAGCAGGGCGGCGACGAACACGCTGCCGGCGGAGAAGGTCATGGTTCGAGACGACCAGGTGTTGAACCAACGTTGAAAACTGGCCAGATCGCGGGTCAGCTTGGTGTCCTGGCGGGTCCAGGATTGCTGGTCGAGGCGGAAGAACACGTAGATCTTCACCAGCGCGCCGACGATCTGGTTGTAATAGAGAATCAGCGGGTAGGCCGGGCCGATGCGGTGCCCCGAACAGGACAGCAGCAGGGTCAGGATCAGGCGGGTGATACCGATCCACAGCAGGTAGGCGAGGATGAAGGCGGTGCCGTACTTGACGCTGGCGATGATGGCCACGGTCAGGCCCAGCAGCGAGGTCCACATCGACACCCGCTGGTCGAACAGCACCACGCTGGTGAACAGCCCCAGGCGTTTGATCCCCAGCCCCAGGGCCCGGGCGTTCTGCCGCAGGTTGTTGCCGTACCAGCGGAACATCAGCTTGCGGCTGGCCTTGATGAAGCTCTTCTCCGGCGGGTGTTCCACGGTGTTGATCGCCGCGTCGGGCACGTAGAAGGTGTCGTAGCCCAGACGCATCAGGCTGTACCAGCTGGACTTGTCGTCGCCGGTGAGGAACTTGAAGCGGCCCAGGCGCCAGTGCTGCAGGGAGTCGCTTTCGACGTCGGCGATGAAGTCGGGGTCGGTGACCACGGTGGCGCGAAATACCGACATGCGTCCGGTCATGGTCAGCACGCGTTTGGACAGGGCCATGGAGCACATGTTGATGTGGCGCTGGGCGAAGCGCAGCTTGTGCCATTGGCTCATCACGTAGCCGCCGCGCACTTCGCAGAATTCGTTGGTGGTCAGGCCGCCGACGTTGTCGAACAGTTGGAACCAGGGCACGGTCTTGCGCACCACGCCTTCGCCGAGCACGGTGTCGCCATCGATCACCGCCACCACCGCGCGGTTGTCCGGCAGGTGCCGGGAGATGGCGCGGAAACCGAAGGCCAGGCCGTCACGCTTGCCGGTGCCGGGAATGCGCACGAAGTCCAGCTTGACCCGCTGCGGCGGATTCATCCGCGCCCACAGGCTTTTCACCAGCAACTCGTCGGACATTTCCACGATCGAGCAGACCACGGTGGTGGGGAAGCCGCAGTCGATGGCTTCGCGGATCACCGAGCCGTAGACCTGGGCGGTGGTCAGCGCGTCGATGCGAAAGCTGGTGACCATCAGGAACACGTGGGACGGATCGGCCGCGCTGCCGAGCTTGCGTACCTTGCGCCGCAGGTGCGGGTAGACCACGTAGAGAAACAGCATGCCGCGCACGAAGTGCGTGGCGCCCATGGAGTAGCGCCAGATGCCCACGGCGCCAATCAGGAAAATGAAGTCCTTGGATTGCGAGTCGAAAGTCGACGCGGGCAGCAGCAAGGCCATGCCCATCAGCAAACTCAAGTAAAACAGCCAACCGGCGGCCTGAAGCAGGCCGTGCTTTAGCCTGTGCATAATCGAAGTCCTAAAATCAGTTGCAAGCTCCAAGCCGCAAGCTTCAAGCGCGGTGCTCTCACTTGCGGCTGGAGTCTCGAAGCTTGCCGCTGCCTTACCAGCAGATGCCTTCGGTACGGCCATTGGCGCTGGTGGCCTTGGACATGAAGCCCACCAGGTCGATGACCTGCTTGCCGTGGGGCACGTCTTCGGCCAGGGCGCGGAACTTCTCGTCGCGGTTGCCGAGGATGATCAGGTCGGAGTTATCGATCACGGCGTCGAAGTCCGAATTGAGCAGGGATGAGACGTGGGGGATCTTCGACTCGATGTAGTCGCGGTTGGCGCCGTGGACCCGGGCGTATTCGACGTTGCTGTCGTAGATGCTCAGGTCGAAGCCCTTGCCGATGAGCATTTCCGCCAGTTCCACCAGCGGGCTCTCGCGCAGGTCGTCGGTGCCGGCCTTGAAGCTCAGGCCGAGCAGGGCGACCTTGCGCTTGTCGTGGCTTTCGACGATGTCGAAGGCGTTCTGTACCTGGGATTCGTTGCTGCGCATCAGCGAGTTGAGCAGCGGCGCCTCGACGTCCAGGGCGCCGGCGCGGTAGGTCAGGGCGCGCACGTCCTTGGGCAGGCAGGAGCCGCCGAAGGCGAAGCCCGGGCGCATGTAGTACTGGGACAGGTTGAGGGTCTTGTCCTGGCAGACCACGTCCATCACTTCACGGCCGTCGACGCCCACGGCCTTGGCGATGTTGCCGATCTCGTTGGCGAAGGTGACCTTGGTCGCGTGCCAGACGTTGCAGGTGTACTTGATCATCTCGGCGACTTCGATGTCCTTGCGGATGATCGGCGCGTCGAGCTCTTCGTACAGCGCTTGCAGCACATCGCCGGAGGCCTGGTCGAACTGGCCGATCACGGTCATGGGCGGGAAGTCGTAGTCCTTGATCGCGGTGCTTTCGCGCAGGAACTCGGGGTTCACCGCGACGCCGAAATCCACCCCGGCCTGCTTGCCCGAGCAGTCTTCGAGAATCGGGATCACCACGTTCTTCACCGTGCCCGGCAGCACCGTGCTGCGCACCACGATGGTGTGGCGGGTGGTCTTGTCGCGCAGGACGAAACCGATCTCGCGGCACACCGATTCGATGTAGTCCAGTTCCAGGTCGCCGTTCTTCTTGCTCGGGGTGCCGACGCAGATCATCGATAGGTCGGTATCACGGATGGCTTCGGCGAAATTGGTGGTGCCGCGCAGACGAGCGGTCTGGATGCCTTGCGCCAGAAGTTCACCCAGACCCGGTTCAACAATCGGCGATTTACCGGCGTTGATCAGGTCGATCTTCTCTTTCGAAATATCTACGCCAACCACTTCATGGCCCCGTGCGGACAGGCAACCGGCACAGACTGCGCCGACGTAACCCAAACCGAATATGCTGATGCGCATCGCATTTACCTCTGTGTTATTCACGCCATTAGATGGCCGGAGTTAATGTTTGCCAGCTGTTTTTGCGCACTCGGAAGTACAACGAAGTACGTTGTAGTGCCGCGTGCAGGCAGACTAATTTCCGAGTGTCTGAATAAGTGCACTCAAGTGTGCGCAACCGATCCTTGTTGTTCTGATTTGCCCTTGATTGTTGCCGGCGGCTCCTGCTGCAGGGTTCGCGAGAAAAACCATCCGCAATCCTTTGGATGGCTGAAAGCCGCGTATTGCGGGCTTTTCAGTTGATTTTCACGGTCCTTGAAGGCCAGCTGTTCCTTGGCTCGTTAGGGGATAGTTGTGGTGCCTTATCTCCTGTTGTTTACCCTTTAGTTAATGTTTGTGACTCATTGGTCAAACCAATTTTGCAACTTGATTAGTTTGTCTTGAGTCGGTGTAAGTCATCTCTTACAAACTCGTTGAGAATCGTTACCGGTGGTATGAGCGGTGTCTGCGGGCATAGTTCCGGCCCGCTCATCCTGTTTTGCGAAATTTCTCGAAATATTGAGAAAGATGGCACTGCTTTCAAATTGATAGCACTTAAGGTTTGGGCCTTTAGTTGTGGGGAGTTGAACTGAGGAGATAGTTTTGTGCCACTACCGAATAAAAAAAGTGGTGCCACTACTGAAAAAAATCACTCTTGTCGAGTGAAAGAAAAGTTATGGAAAACGCGGAAAGTTCTATGGTGCCAAAAAAATGGCTTATTGAAGGCGGGGAATGTGCGGGTGATCACATTCTGGCGCGCTCGCCAGGTGGCAACGAGCGCGGCAGGGGAACGCTTTATTCCGTTGCGTGGTCGCGCAGGAATACCAGGTTGTCGGCCTTGGAGTGCTCCGCGCTGAAGCGGTAGCCCTGGACGTCGAATTGCTTGAGCTGGGCGGGGTCGTTGATGCGTTCCTGGATGACGAAACGGCTCATCAGGCCCCGGGCCTTCTTGGCGTAGAAGCTGATGATCTTGTACTGGCCGTTCTTCAGGTCCTTGAACTCGGTGTTGATGATCCGCGCGTTCAGGGCCGTGCGCTTGACCGCCGAGAAGTACTCGTTGGAAGCCAGGTTCAGCAGCAGGTCGTCGCCTTGCTCGGCCAGGGCCTCGTTCAGCCATTCACTGATGCGGGTGCCCCAGAAGGCGTACAGGTCCTTGCCCCGGGCATTGGCCAGCTTGGTGCCCATTTCCAGGCGGTAGGGCTGCATCAGGTCCAGGGGGCGCAGCAGGCCGTAGAGGCCGGAGAGCATGCGCAGGTGCTGCTGGGCGTAGTCGAAGTCCGCTTCGCTCAAGGTTTCGGCGTTGAGTCCGGTGTAGACGTCGCCCTTGAACGCCAGCAGCGCCTGCTTGGCATTGTCTGGGGTGAAGGCCGGTGTCCAGCTGCCGAAGCGCGCGGCATTCAGGCCGCCGATCTTGTCCGACACGTGCATCAGTTCGCTGATCTGCGCCGGGCTCAGTTCCCGCAGTTGCTGGATCAGTTCCTGGGAGTGGTCGAGGTATTGCGGCTGGGTAAAGCGCTGGATGACCGGCGGCGTTTCGTAATCGAGGGTCTTGGCGGGTGAAATCACCATCAGCATGGGGCGTCTCCTTTAAGCGTCGGGGGATTCTAGGGGCTCGGGCGCCGGGACTCCACCTATCAAGGCGATAGCTGACGCATGGCTGATGCCCGCTGTGGCGAGGGAGCTTGCTCCCGCTGGAGTGCGCAGCGCTCCCAACAGGGCCCACGGGTTATTGCTGATGGATCGGGTGGGGTTGTATTGGGGCCGCTTCGCGACCCAGCGCGAGCAAGCTCGCTCGCCACAGGGATGCCTTTGTTGCCCGGCGGATCGGCTATAGTGCCGCGCGGGTTTTGTTCTGGAGGCATCCCTTTTGCGTATCGCGTTACTGTTCTCGGCCTGGCTACTGAGTGTCAGCGTGCTGGCGGCGCCCAATGATCCGGCGACCCTGGATCGCAGCACCTGGCCGGAAAAACTCGACAATCCGACCCTGTTCGACGTCGCCTCGCGGGCCGAGATCCTCACCTTCGCCCGTGCCCTGCTGGTCAGCGAGGCCTGGGACGAGGCCTCGCTCAAACAGCGTCTGGGCCTGCGCATGATCAACATGGGGGCGATCAACGAGCTGCGCGAGCATCTCTGGGCACGCCTGCTGGAGAACTACAACTTCGCCCAGCAGAGCTGCGATCAGGACGCTTCGTTCTGTTTCCTGGTGGAAAACATGCAGCAGTTGCGCAAGCAGGCCGGCAAGTTCCAGCTCGGCGAGGATTCCTACTACGCCCGTTGGGGTGAACCCAGCCGCAGCTTCCATGAGCAGTACCTGGATGAGTTGCTGCGCAAGGCGGCGTTGTCACCGCAGACCAGCAGCGAGGTGCTGCGTTTCGGCGACTACGAGCGCAATGGCGACGAACTCAATGACCGGCTGTTCCTGCTGACTTTCGACAGCGCCGCCAACCTGGCACCGGACAATACCCCCTGGCTCACCCATTACCTGCGCAAGGCCAATCTCAGCGGCACCTTCTTCGTGCTTGGCAACGACATCCAGAACCGTCTCGACAAGGCCTCGGTGGCCAGCCTGCAGTCGCTGTATTCCCGCCAGTGCGTTGGGGTCCAGGGCTGGGAGTTCCGCTCCCACAGCCACTGGCAGGACTGGCAGTATTCGATCCAGCGCAGCGCCGATCTGGTGAAGAGCAAGCTGCCGGAAAACTACGTGCCGCTGTTCCGCCCGCCCCTTGGCCAGCGTCGCGCCGACGCCGAGGGTTTCTTCAATGCCCAGGGCATGCAGGTGGCGCTGTGGGACATCGACGCCCAGGACGGCCCCGGCAAGCTCAAGGCCGAGGACAGCGGGCAAAGGGTGCTGACGTTGATGCTGCTGTGGCGGCGCGGGGTGATTGCCTTCAATGCCAAGCAGGACGGGGTCAAGACCAGCCTGCCCTGGTTGCTGGCACAGACTGCGCAGAGCGGCATCGGTTGGGAAGACTGCCAGGATGCATTTCGCTGAAAGCGCCAAAGGCCCGGAAACACGGGGTGTGGGCGGGAAAGGGGGCGGATTTTTGCGGGATTTCGAGGCGGGCGGACTTTCGACTTTAACGGTGAGCGGGCAGTGCGCCAAGGGCTTTTCGTCACTCTGAAAAATAAACATCAAAAAAGCGTCAAAGTGCGTTTTCCTGTCACGGTTTTTGGAGTATTACGAACTCAGACCGCCGAAACCTGCGACACAGGTGGCGTCTCCCAAGACTCCTTGTGTGTGCAGGCCACCTGAACCCTCGCGGGTGAATTCGGTGGTCATTCGAGGCGCGATACCCCATGGTATTGCGTCGACTGGCTCCCACATAAGGTGACCGAGTATGGATGACCACGGACGTAGCTCTTCTTCCAACCAGCCAATCCTTTATGTACTCGATACCAATGTATTGATTCACGATCCCAACGCCTTACTGAATTTCGAAGAACACCACGTCGCCATTCCCATGACCGTCCTTGAAGAGCTGGACAAGCTCAAGAGCGGGCATCACAGCGTGGCCGCCGAATGCCGTCAGGCGATCCGCCTGATCGACAAGACCCTGGGCGAGGCCTCGCCCGAGGACGTCGAGCTGGGGGTGCCGATCCAGCGTGGCAAGAGCGGGCCCAAGGGCTTGCTGTCGATTCTGATGAGCAAGCGCAACGAGCCCAACAGCCTGTTGCCGGAGAACCTCAACGACAACATCATCATCAACCAGCTGATCGACCTGCACGCGCGCAACAAGGACCTGCCCGTGGTGCTGGTGACCAAAGACATCAACATGCGCCTCAAGGCACGGGCCTGCGGGATCGCCGCCGAGGACTACAGCACCGACCAGCTGGTGGACGACGTGTCCCTGCTGCCCAATGGTTTCCACAACATGAGCGGCTCGTTCTGGGACCGCGTGAGCAAGGTGGAAACCCGTCAGGATCACGGCCGCACCTGGCACCAGGTGCAGTTGATCGACAACCTGCCGGCGGTGCATATCAACGAATTCATCATCGATGAACAGGGCTTTGTCGGCTGGATCAAGGAAATCCGCGCCGATGTGCTGCTGATCCTCGACCTGCATCAGGAACCCCTGTTGCACCAGGAAGCCTGGGGCCTGAAACCGCGTGACATCTACCAGGGCCTGGCGCTGTACGCGCTGCTCGACCCGGACATCCACCTGGTCAACCTGTCCGGCGCCGCCGGCTCCGGCAAGACCATCCTGGCCCTGGCCGCGGCCATCGAGCAGACCATGGTCAGCAAGCGCTACCGGCGCATCATCGCCACCCGCAGCGTGCAGGGGCTGGACCAGGAGATCGGCTTCCTGCCGGGCACCGAGGCGGAGAAGATGGAACCCTGGCTGGGCGCCATTACCGACAACCTCGAAGCCCTGCACATGGACGACGAGAACACCCACGGCAGCGTCGACTACATCCTCAGCAAGGTGCCGTTGCAGTTCAAATCCCTGAACTACATCCGCGGTCGCAGCTTCCAGCAGAGCCTGATCCTGATCGACGAATGCCAGAACCTCACCCCGCACCAGATGAAAACCATCATCACCCGTGCCGGCGCCGGTTCCAAAGTGGTGTGCCTGGGCAACCTGGCGCAGATCGATACCCCTTACCTGTCGGCCACCAGCTCGGGCCTGACCTACCTCACCGAACGCTTCAAGGACTTCCCCAACGGCGTGCACATCACCCTGCAAGGGGTGCCGCGCTCGATCCTGGCGGAGTACGCGGAGAGCCACCTGTAACTGCAACTACCTTCCAGCACGGGCGGCCTTCGGGTCGCCCGTTTTGCATCCGGGCCCTGGCAACGGGTTATCCTGCACTCCCGCCGCCGAGCATTCCCCAGTTGGAAAACACCGGATGACCCGCGTTTCCCTGCGCAATATCGACCTGAATCTGCTGGTAATCCTCGATGCCTTGCTGACGGAAAAACACGTGACCCGCACCGGCGAGCGCCTGCACCTGAGCCAGCCGGCCATCAGTCATTCCCTGGGCAAGCTGCGGCTGCTACTGGATGATCCGCTGCTGATCCGCCAGGGCAACGAGGTGCTGCTCAGCCCGCTGGCCCGCAGCCTGCAGGCGCCCCTCAAGGAGATTCTCAGCCAGATCGAGACTTTGCTCGGCAAATCCCTGGACTTCGACCCAGCCACTTCCCAGCGGATCTTTCATTTGGCGATGTCGGATTACGCGGCGGCCATCGTCCTTCCTCGGTTGCTGGTGCGCCTGCGGGGCGAGGCGCCATTGATGCGCCTGGTGGTGACCCAGGGCAGCCGTCACCAGATGTCCGAGCAGATTGCCCAGGGCCAGATCGACCTGGCTCTGGGGGTGTTTCCCAGCCTCGGCGCGGAGATCGCCAAGGAGGTGCTGTTTGAAGAGACGTTCTCTTGCCTGGTGGATGGCAGCACCTTGGGCGCGGAGCAACGCCTGGACTTGAGCACCTATCTGGCGCGCCCTCATTTGCAGGTGTCGATGGACGGTTGCTTCAACGGGGAGGTCGATCAGTGCCTGGCAGACGAAGGCCTGCAGCGGCAGATTGCGGTCAGCGTGCCGCATTGGGGGGCGGCGCCGAACATGATCCGCGGCACCGACCTGATCCTCACCGTGGCCGGTCGCACCCTGGACGAGATCCCGCTGCAGCAGGGACTGCTGCGCTTGACTCCGCCGCTGAACATTGCGCCCTTCAAGTTCGTGCAGATCTGGCATTCGCGTTTCAGCGATGACCTGGCGCATCGCTGGTTGCGTGATCAGGTCAGGCTGGCCAGCGTGGCCCGTGGCTGAGGTGGCGTCTCAGCCACGGGTAGTAATGACGAAGCCGCCGATCACTACCAGCACGCCGATCAGCTTCTGCAGGCTGATGTCCTTGCGTGGCAGCCCCACCAGCCCGAAGTAGTCGATGATCAGCGAGATCAGCAACTGGCCGATGATCACCACCATGATGAAGTTCAGCGCCCCCAGGCGCGGCGCCATCAACAGCGCGACGGTGATGTAGAGCACCCCGGCCAGGCCGCCCATCCAGATCCACCAGGGGCCTTGCAGCGCGGCCATGAGATTGGGCTTGGGCACCTTGATGAACAGCAGCAGGCCCCCCAGCACCAGCAGGCTGACCAGCAGCGACACACCGGTGGCCCACAGCGGGTGCCCCAGCAGGGTACCCAGGCGGGCATTGGTCCCGGCCTGCAGGGGCACGGCGAAACCGGCGAGCAGGCTGAGCAGGATCGAAACGAACAAGGCCATGAAGCGAGCTCCTCTTGTGGATGTTGGCGCTGTTGTACGTTTATCCACGGCCGGGCTCCAATTCGTTGTTCTGATGCGGGATATTCGTCGGGCTGATTGCCGGTTGGCGCGGGCAGATGCCCCGTGCGAAAAATTGACCCGCAGGTTTACAATCGGCCCACCTGATCAGGAGTAACGCCGTGCTGACTCATCTCGATTCCCAAGGGCGCGCCAATATGGTCGACGTCACCGACAAGGCCGTGACCTTTCGCGAGGCGGCGGCCGAAGCGCGGGTGCGCATGCTCCCGCAAACCCTGCAGATGATCGTTAGTGGCGGTCACCCCAAGGGCGATGTATTTGCCGTGGCCCGCATCGCCGGTATCCAGGCGGCAAAGAAGACCAGTGACCTGATTCCCCTGTGTCATCCGCTGATGCTGACCAGCGTCAAGGTCGAACTCAGTGCCCAGGGCGAGGACAGCGTGCACATCCTGGCGCGTTGCAAGCTGTCGGGGCAGACCGGGGTGGAAATGGAGGCGTTGACCGCGGCCAGTGTCGCCGCGCTGACCATCTATGACATGTGCAAGGCCGTGGATCGCGGCATGATCATCGAAGGCGTGCGGGTGCTGGAGAAAACCGGTGGCAAGAGCGGCGAATACCGGGTGGCTGACGCATGAAGATCTCGGTGAAGTTCTTTGCCCGTTACCGTGAGGCCCTGGGGCTCGATGGCCTGCTTGTCGAGGGTGACTTTGCCTGTGTCGACGATGTGCGCCAGGCGCTGCTGTCCCGCGAGGGCGCCAGCGTATTGGCCGAACAGAACCTGATGTGCGCCCGCAACGAAGAGCTGTGCCAGTTGGACGAGCCCCTGGCGGACGGCGATGAAGTGGCGTTCTTTCCCACCGTGACCGGAGGCTGAGATGGCGATCCGTGTGCAATCCGCGGCCTTCGATCCCGGCGCCGAAGTCAACGCCATGCACGCCGCCAATACCGGCGTCGGCGCGGTGGTCAGCTTTGTCGGTTACGTGCGCGACTTCAATGACGGCCAGGATGTCCATGGCATGTTCCTTGAGCACTATCCGGGCATGACCGAAAAGGCCTTGGGCAAGATCGCGGCCGAAGCCCAGCAGCGCTGGCCGCTGTTGCAACTGGAGGTGCTGCACCGCATTGGCGCCCTGGAGCCGGGCGAGCCGATTGTCTTCGTCGGCGCGGCCAGTGCCCATCGTCAGGCCGCCTTTGATGCCTGTGCCTTTGTCATGGACTACCTGAAGACCCGTGCGCCGTTCTGGAAAAAGGAAAACACCGTCGACGGCCCGCGTTGGGTCGAGGGCCGCGACAGTGACCACGCTGCGGCCGAGCGCTGGAACGAGTAATCCCCTGATGCTTGTCGGCGGGGCTTGAGCCCGCCGCAATCCAACCTTCAATCGACTGCGACCGTTCCCGCCGACCGCTGGGGACAAGTCGCTGCGCGCGCCGTTGACGATGTGTACGTAAAAGTCCAGTATGGATTTACAAGTACAAATACAGTGTTCTTCCGTTTCACCTCTTCCTTCTGTCTTGCCAAACCAACAACAACCCGCGAGAGAACGAACATGAAAAAATTCCCCCTCATCAGTGGCCTGGCCTTGAGCCTGTTGGCGTGCAGCAGCCTGATGGCTGCCGAGAAAACCCTGCGCCTGGGCATCGAGGCGGCGTATCCGCCGTTCGCCTTCAAGACCGCCGACGGCAAGATCGGTGGTTTCGATTACGACATCGGCAATGCCTTGTGCGCGCAGATGCAGGTCAAGTGCGAGTGGATCGAGGGCGAGTTCGACGGCCTGATCCCTTCGTTGAAAGTGAAGAAGATCGACGCTGCGCTGTCTTCCATGACCATTACCGCGGAACGCCGCAAATCGGTGGATTTCACCCACAAGTACTACTTCACCTCGTCGCGCCTGGTGATGAAGAAGGGCGCGGTGGTGGATGACCAGTACGCCAGCCTCAAGGGCAAGACCGTGGGCGTGCAGCGTTCCACCACCACTGATCGCTTCGCGACGGAAGTCTTCGAGCCCAAGGGCATCAAGGTGGTGCGCTACAGCAACAACGAAGAGATCTACATGGACCTGGCGGCCGGGCGCCTGGACGCGATCTTCGCCGACACCATTCCCCTGGATGATTTCCTGTCGATGCCACGGGGCGCCGACTACGCCTTTGTCGGGCCTGAGTTGAAAGATCCGAAGTATGTTGGCGAGGGCGCGGGGATCGCGGTGCGCAAGGGCAACAGTGAGCTGGTGAGCGAGTTGAACAAGGCCATCGATGAGATTCGCGCCAAGGGCGAGTATCAGAAGATCCAGGCCAAGTACTTCAAGTCGGATATCTATGGGGATTGAGGCTGTTTGGCGTTCTTGAGGACGCCTTCGCGAGCAAGCTCGCTCCTACGGAAATGGCCTCGTCCCCTGTAGGAGCGAGCTCGCGAACCTTTACTGTTCCTTCAATTCCTTCAGGTGCTTGTACACCGTTGCCCGGCCCATGTTCAGCACGTTGGCCACATAGTTCGAAGCGCTCTTGCCCTTGAAGGCGCCCTCGGCGTGCAGCGCCAGTACCAGCTCGCGCTTGTGGTCGCGGGTCAGCAGGTTCAGCCCCAGTTGGCGTTCGCGCAGCCAGTTGTGCAGGAAGGTGTTGATGCGCTCTTGCCAGTCATCACGGAACAGCGAGTCGGGCTGGGGAATCAGTTTGCTCGGCGAGAGAAACAGGTCCAGCGCCGCCTTGGCGTTTTCGAACAGGGAAATATTCAGGTTGATGCACAGCACGGCCATTGGCTGGCCCTGGCTGTCGCGCAGCACGCTGCTCAGGCTGCGGATCTTCTGCCCGTCCCAGTTGAGCTTTTCATAGGGGCCGATGTTGCGCTCACTGCTGTCGCCACTGAGCAGGTCTTCCAGGGCCGCATCGTCGCCCACTTCGCGCTTGGACAGGTTGTTGGCGATGTAGTCGATCTTCTGCGTGCGCAGGTCGTGGAGCACCACCTCGGCGTGAGGGAAAAACAGTGTGGCAATGGCATCGGCTATCGCCCGGAAATTGTCCAGGGCGGGGTCCTTCGCGGGTGAGGTCATGGGTCTTACTCCAGGCGGCATCGGCGCCCGCCGTCAGCGGGCGCAGGGAGTGTGCCGCAATCGCTGGGGCACGTCATCCTGAGGGCGTTTTCAGCCAAGGCGGGCAGGGGATAGCATGGCGGGCGTGAGGCCGAAGCGGGTCAGCTGTTCCGGCAGCGGCTGGCCTCGTACCAGGGCGGCGCTGGCCTGGCCCATGGCCGGGGAGGTCTGGATGCCGTAGCCGCCTTGCCCGGCGACCCAGAACAGCCCGGGCACCTGTGGATCGAAACCGGCCAGCAGATCGCCGTCGCTGACAAAGCTGCGCAGGCCGGCCCAGGTCCGGGTCGGGCGGCGGATGCTCAGGGTGGTGGCTTCTTCGATCTGGTAGATGCCCAGGGCAATGTCCAGCTCCTCGGGCTGCACATCATGGGGCTCGACCGGGTCGGCGTTGGCCGGCGAGCCGAGGAACATGCCGGCGTCGGGCTTCATGTAGAAGGATTCGTCCAGGCTCACCAGCATCGGCCACTGGTGAATATCGACCCCTTCCGGGCCGGCAAAAATGAACGCGGCGCGGCGCTTGGGTTGCAGGCCCAGGCGGCGGGCGCCAGCCAGGGCGCCGATCTGGTCGGCCCAGGCGCCGGCGGCGTTGATCAGCAGCGGGGCGCTGAAGGTCTGGCCGCTGGTCTGGACCTGCCACAGCCCTTGTTCATCGCGCTGCAACCCCAGCACTTCATGGTCGGTATAGACCTGGCCCTGATGGCGGCGAATACCCCGCAGGTAGCCCTGGTGCAGAGCGTCGGTGTCGATATCGCTGGCACTGGGGTCGTAGAGGGCGCCATGGACCTTTTCGCGGCGCAGGATCGGCAGACGAGCGCAGGCTTGGTCTGCACTGAGCAGTTGCATCTCCGGCACCGTGGCCTTGGCGCTGAGGTACTGATTGTTCAGTTCGACCGGGTCACCGTTGAAGTCCACGGTCATTTCACCCCGCGGTGTCAGCAGCGGGTGTTCGCAGAAGCCTTCGGGGGGCTGGTCGAGGAAGTCCCGGCTGGCCAGGGTCAGGGCGCGCACCTGGGCCGTGCCATAGGCGGCGGTGTAGAGCGCGGCGGAGCGGCCGGTGGAGTGGTAGGCCGGGTGCGACTCGCGTTCCAGCACGATGACCCGGCCGTGGCGCGACAGCCAGTAACCGGTGGAGGCCCCGGCGATACCGCCGCCGATGATGATGAAGTCTGCCTGGGTCATTGATAACTCCGGAAAAGATGCAGGTGACGGGTGCTTATGGCTGGCGCTGCAGGTGGTACAGGGCGTTGGCCAGGGCGATGTCCTCCAGGCCCAGGCCAATGGAGCGGAAGAACACATGGCGCTCGGCGCTGGGGCGTTGCGCCTGGTTGCTCAGCAGCTCCGGCAGGTCGCCGAGGATCGTCGCGCTGTCCCAGCCGTGCTGTTCGCCGGCGATCAGCATTTCTCCGGCCGAGCCTGGGGTGGTGCGCCGGTAGTCGCAGTAGACCTGCAGCTCCGGCAGGGCCGCGGGCGGTATTTCATGGGCCCGTGGCGCGTTGGTGCTGATGGAGGTGATCAGCGCCGGTTTGGCGAGGCGGCGCGGATCGATCACCGGCCCGGCGGAGGAGGTGCAGAGCATGATCACGTCGGCGTCTTCGACCGCCTCTTCCAGCTTGGGCACCAGTTGCAGGCGCGGGTCCAGGGCCTTGAGGCGCGCAAGCTCCTCGGCAGACTTGCTGGCAAGGCTTGGGGAATGGAGGCGGATGCTCTGCCATTGGCGCAGGTCTTTCACATAGTGCAGGTGCGCCTGGGCCACCGCGCCGCTGCCGATGATTGTCAGGTGTCGGGCCTCGGGCGTGGCCAGTGCCTCGACGGCGACCGCCGTGGTGGCGGCGGTACGTGCGGTGGTCAGTTCGGCGGCGTCGCACAGCAGCAGCGGCTGGCCGCTGTCCATGGACATCAGTAGGGTCCAGGCGGTAACCAGCGGACCTTCGGCGCGGACGATATAGGGTGAAGTCTTGACCCCATACACACGATCTTCAGCCAGCACGCCCAGGTAGTTGATGAAGTCGCCGGCGCCCTGGGGAAACTCCACCAGTTGTTGCGCCGGCTGCACGGCGAGCCCGGCGGCCAGGTCACGGAACAGTTTGCGCAGGATCTGCGGGACGTCGATTTGCGCGAGCAACTGGCGGGCTTCGGGCCGGGCCATCAGGTAGGGCGTGCTGGACATGCAAGGGCTCCCATCAAGTTAAACTAATTTGTCCATTATGGACTTTTAGTTTTGTCGGGCAATATCCAGGCAAAAAAAAACGCAGCCGGTGATGGGCTGCGTTTTTTCGGTGCGTCGGTTATCAGGCTTGCGGGCGTTTGCGCGTGACTGGGCGCAACAGCTCGGCAGGCGGCATTTCGCAGCTGATCTTGCGTCCCAGCAGGGCTTCGATCGATGGCAGCTGGTAGGAGTCGTCCTCGCCGGCGAAGCTGATGGACACGCCCTCGGCCCCGGCGCGACCGGTACGGCCGATACGGTGCACGTAGTCGTCCGGCACTTCCGGCAGGGTGAAGTTGATCACGTGGCTGATGCCGTCGATATGGATGCCGCGGCCGGCCACGTCGGTAGCCACCAGTACTCGGATCTTGCCTTCGCGGAAGCCTTCCAGGGTCTTGATCCGCTTGTGCTGCGGCACGTCGCCGGACAGCTGGGCGGCGTTCACGCCGTCGCGTACCAGGCGTTCCTCGATGCGCCGCACTTCATCCTTGCGGTTGGCGAAGACCATGACCCGTTCCCAGCCGTTGTCGGTGACCAGGTTGTACAGCAGCTTGTACTTGTCGGCCCCGGCCACGGCATAAATGTGCTGTTCGACGTTTTCGCTGGCGACGTTCTCGGCCTCGATCTCGACAATCGCCGGGTCCGTGGTCCATTGCTTGGCCAGGTTCATCACGTCGTCGGTGAAGGTGGCGGAGAACAGCAGGGTCTGGCGTTCGCTCTTGGGCGGGGTCTGGCGAATGATCTGCCGCACCTGCGGGATGAAGCCCATGTCGAGCATGCGGTCGGCTTCGTCCAGCACCATCACTTCGACCATGTCCAGGTGCACGTCGCCGCGCTGGTTGAAGTCCAGCAGACGGCCCGGGGTGGCCACCAGGATGTCGCAGTGGCGGGCTTCCAGGTGCTTGAGCTGTTTGTCGAAGTCCATGCCGCCAACGAAGGTCATGACGTTGAGGCCGGTGTACTTGGTCAGCGCCGCGGCATCCTTGGCGATCTGCACCACCAGTTCCCGGGTCGGGGCAATGATCAGCGCCCGCGGCTCGCCCATGTAGCGCTCCTTGGGCGGCGGAGTCTGCAGCAACTGGGTGATGATCGAAATCAGGAACGCGGCGGTCTTGCCGGTGCCGGTCTGGGCCCGGCCGATGGCGTCCTTGCCCGCCAGGGTATAGCCCAGTACCTGGGCCTGGATCGGCGTGCAATAAGGAAAGCCCAGGTCCTGGATGGCGTGCATCAGTTCCGGTGCCAGCTTGAAGTCGTGGAAACGGGTCTTGCCTTCCTGGGGTTCGACCACGAAGTCTTCGAGTTTCCAGGTGCTGGCGGGCGGCTTGGGTGCCCGCGGACGGCGCGGCTGCTCGGGTTTGGGGTGTTCGGCCTTGGGCTTCTCTTGGCGCGGCGCTTTGGGAGAGCAAGGGGCGGCCGGTGTGTTCACCGGTTCTCTTTTGGCTGCGGTAGCGGGTGCGCTCGGTTCCGGCTGACGGCCGTCACTGCGGCTGCTGGAACTGGGGGTAGGGGCACTGGGGCTTGGCGCGAGCGGCTCAGCCTCGCTTTTACCGAAGATTTTCTTGAGTGCTTTGAGCACGGTCATCTCATCAATTGGTTAAGGAATGTACGCCGGCCAGTGTAATGCAAGAAACGGGCGCGGCGTAGTCTGTTGCTCTGGCCTCCGGCTTGAGGCGGTTTTTCTAGCGCAAACGCTCGCTCAGCCAGGTGCCGATGTCGCTGATTTCTTCTGGTAACACCTCGTGCCCCATTGGGTATTCCTGCCAGGTCACGGTGACACCATGCTGCTTAAGATACTCGTAGGCGGTGCGGCCCATGGCGTTTTGCACCACTTCGTCGTACTGGCCGTGCAGCGACAGCAGCGGAATCCGCTGTTGGCTGGCGGAAAGTTGCAGTTCGTCGTCAAAGGTCGGTGCGTAAGTGGAGAGGGCAAGCACGCCACCCAACGGACCCTGCCATTTGAGGAAGGCAGTGTGCAGCACGACGGCGCCACCCTGGGAGAAACCTGCCAGGAAAATTCGCGAGGCGTCTATTCCGCTGGCGCGTTGCTCTTCGATCAGTCTGATGACTTCATCAGATGATTCGTCGAGCTGTTCGCGACTGATCGCGCGAGCCGGGTTCATGGCCAAAATGTCGTACCAGCTGGGCATGGCATATCCGCCATTGATGGTCACGGCTCGGGTCGGTGCCTGGGGCAGGACGAAGCGGGTGCTCAAGAGTTTTTCCTGCAGCATCTCGGCCACCGGCAGAAAGTCGTAACGGTCCGCTCCCAGGCCGTGAAGCCAGATCACACAGGCATCTGCGGGCTTGCTGGGCTGAAGAATCAAGGGCTCGGTCATGCTTGCTCCATTTTTGTGCGTGCGCGCTGATTGAGTGCGAGGTTAAGGGGCGCGCCCGGTTGATCGGTGAAGAAGATGTCGCATGGTTGAACGTTTTGCTAATGGCCACTGGCTGAAACGCTTTAGCCGAAACTGTGGTACGGGCTTTGCTATGGCTCAAAAGGAGGAGTGGAAGTGATAGCACTCTCTGCCGGCGGTAACACTAACAGGCTACCGCGGGCGATGGCATCGCCAACCTCCTCTGATACAGGTTCGCCAATGGCCGCTACGGGCTTTGCGAACTGCAAAGGGCTACAGCCCGTTCGGCCGATTGGTGAGATGTAGGCCCCCCATTACGTGGATTTCTCCTACTAGACTCATAGCGAAGGTCTTACGCCGCTTGACCCTATAAAAAAGCCTACACGGGTCAGCGCCTCACAAGGGCGCGGCAGGACTCAAGCTCCGACACAACAAGAGCAAGATTGGAGGTTTGAATGAAGATGTTGAAATCCACCCTGGCCGCTGTCACGGCGGCTACGGTGCTGGCTACAAGCGGTTTCGCACAGGCGGGTGCGACCCTCGATGCAGTACAGAAGAAAGGATTCGTACAGTGCGGTGTCAGTGACGGTTTGCCGGGTTTCTCGGTACCGGATGCGACCGGCAAGATCCTCGGTATCGACGCCGACGTCTGCCGCGCCGTGGCCGCTGCGGTATTCGGTGATGCGACCAAGGTCAAGTTCAGCCAGTTGAACGCCAAGGAGCGCTTCACCGCGCTGCAATCCGGCGAAATCGACGTGCTGTCGCGCAACACCACCTGGACCAGCTCCCGCGATGCGGGCATGGGCCTGATGTTCGCCGGTGTCACCTATTACGACGGCATCGGCTTTCTGGTGAACAACAAGCTGGGTGTGAAAAGTGCCAAGGAACTGGACGGCGCGACCATCTGTATTCAAGCCGGTACTACTACCGAGCTGAACGTGTCGGATTACTTCCGTGGCAATGGTCTGAAATACACCCCGATCACCTTCGATACCTCCGATGAAAGCGCCAAGTCCCTGGAATCCGGGCGTTGCGACGTGCTGACATCCGACAAGTCCCAGCTCTACGCACAGCGCAGCAAGCTGGCCACCCCGACCGATTATGTCGTGCTGCCGGAAACCATCTCCAAGGAGCCGCTGGGCCCGGTGGTGCGTAAGGGCGACGAAGAGTGGTTCAGCATCGTCAAGTGGACCCTGTTCGCCATGCTCAACGCCGAAGAGGCGGGCATCACTTCGAAAAACGTCGAAGCTGAAGCCAAGTCGACCAAGAACCCTGATGTAGCACGTCTGCTGGGCGCGGACGGTGAATACGGCAAAGACCTGAAACTGCCGAAGGACTGGGTAGTACAGATCGTCAAGCAAGTAGGTAACTACGGTGAAGTGTTCGAGAAAAACCTCGGCAAGAGCACGCCACTGGCCATCGACCGCGGCCTGAACGCGCTGTGGAACAACGGCGGCATCCAATACGCACCACCTGTGCGCTGATGGTTCTATCACCCGGCGGGCCAACCGCCGGGTGATGTTCTGTTCCATTATTCCTGGGGCACTTCATGCAAAATTCAATCGGCGCACCCAAGCAGAGGCTTAGCCTCAGCGATCCGCGTGTGCGCGCCTGGCTGTTTCAGATCATCACCCTCGTGGCGGTGGTTTCGCTGGGCTGGTTTCTGTTCGACAACACGCAAACCAACCTTCAGCACCGGGGTATCACCTCGGGTTTCGACTTTCTTGAGCGCAGCGCCGGTTTCGGCATCGCTCAACACCTGATTGCCTACACCGAAGCGGACAGTTATGCCCGGGTCTTCGTCATCGGCCTGCTCAATACGCTGCTGGTGACCTTTATCGGAGTGATCCTGGCGACCCTGCTGGGGTTCATCATCGGGGTGGCGCGGCTGTCGCAGAACTGGATCATCAACAAGCTGGCGACGGTGTATGTGGAGGTGTTCCGCAACATTCCGCCGCTGCTGCAGATCCTGTTCTGGTACTTCGCGGTGTTCCTGACCATGCCGGGGCCGCGCAACAGCCACAACTTCGGCGACACCTTCTTTGTCAGCAGCCGGGGCCTGAACATGCCGGCGGCGCAAATGGCCCCGGGGTTCTGGGCGTTCGTGGCGAGTGTGGTGCTGGCCATAGTCGCCATCGTGCTGATGTGCCGCTGGGCCAACAAACGCTTTGAAGACACCGGGGTGCCGTTCCACAAGTTCTGGTGCGGATTGGCGCTGCTGCTGGTGATTCCGGCGTTGTGCACACTGCTGTTCGGCTCGCCCGTGCATTGGGAGTTGCCCAAGCTGCAAGGCTTCAACTTCGTTGGCGGCTGGGTGCTGATCCCCGAGCTGCTGGCCCTGACCCTGGCCCTGACCGTCTACACCGCAGCATTCATCGCCGAGATCGTGCGCTCCGGGATCAAGTCGGTGAGCCACGGCCAGACCGAGGCGGCCCGCTCCCTGGGGCTGCGCAACGGCCCGACCCTGCGCAAGGTGATCATTCCCCAGGCCCTGCGGGTGATCATTCCGCCGCTGACCAGCCAATACCTGAACCTGGCGAAGAACTCGTCCCTGGCCGCCGGTATCGGCTACCCGGAAATGGTGTCGCTGTTCGCCGGCACGGTGCTCAACCAGACCGGCCAGGCCATCGAGGTGATTGCCATCACCATGAGCGTGTACCTGGCGATCAGCATCAGCATTTCCCTGCTGATGAACTGGTACAACAAGCGCATTGCGCTGATCGAGCGGTGAGGAAGCGCCCATGACGACTCATACTTTCAAACCCGACATGCCGCCGCCCAGCCGCAGCATCGGCGTGCTGGCGTGGATGCGCGCCAACATGTTCTCCAGCTGGCTCAACACCCTGTTGACCCTGTTTGCCTTCTACCTGATCTACCTGGTGGTGCCGCCACTGCTGCACTGGGCGATCCTCGACGCCAACTGGGTCGGCACCACCCGTGCCGACTGCACCAAGGACGGCGCCTGCTGGGTGTTCATCCAGCAGCGTTTCGGCCAGTTCATGTATGGCTATTACCCGGTGGAGCTGCGCTGGCGGGTCGACCTGACCGTGTGGCTGGCGGTGATTGGTGTGGCGCCGTTGTTCATCTCGCGCTTTGCCCGCAAGGCGATCTACGGCTTGTGTTTCCTGGTGTGGTACCCGGTGGTTGCCTACACCCTGCTGCACGGCGGTTACCTGGGCTTGAGCAATGTCGCCACCAGCCAATGGGGCGGCCTGATGCTGACCCTGGTGATCGCCACGGTGGGGATTGCCGGAGCCCTGCCGCTGGGGATCCTGCTGGCATTGGGACGACGTTCCAACCTGCCGGCGATTCGCGTGGTCTGCGTGACCTTCATCGAGTTCTGGCGCGGCGTGCCGCTGATCACCGTGCTGTTCATGTCCTCGGTGATGCTGCCGCTGTTCCTGCCCGAGGGCATGAACTTCGACAAGCTGCTGCGGGCCTTGATCGGGGTGATCCTGTTCCAGTCGGCCTATGTGGCCGAGGTGGTGCGCGGTGGCTTGCAAGCCATTCCCAAGGGCCAGTACGAAGCCGCTGCGGCCATGGGCCTGGGTTACTGGCGGGCCATGGGCCTGGTGATTCTGCCCCAGGCCCTGAAGCTGGTGATTCCCGGCATCGTCAACACCTTCATCGCCCTGTTCAAGGACACCAGCCTGGTGATCATCATCGGCCTGTTCGACCTGCTCAACAGCGTCAAGCAAGCCGCCGCCGATCCCAAATGGCTGGGCATGGCCACCGAAGGCTATGTCTTCGCGGCCCTGGTGTTCTGGATTTTCTGTTTCGGTATGTCCCGCTACTCCATGCATCTGGAGCGTAAGTTGGACACAGGCCACAAGCGTTAGGAGTATCTCCATGAGTGAAGCGAACAAAAAGCCTGTGGGCCCTGAAGGCATTATTCAGATGCAGGGTGTGAACAAGTGGTACGGCCAGTTCCACGTGTTGAAGGACATCAACCTCAACGTCCGCCAGGGTGAGCGCATCGTGTTGTGCGGGCCGTCGGGTTCGGGCAAATCCACCACCATCCGCTGCCTCAACCGCCTGGAAGAGCACCAGCAGGGACGCATCGTGGTGGACGGCGTGGAACTGACCAACGACCTCAAGCAGATCGAGGCCATTCGTCGGGAAGTGGGCATGGTGTTCCAGCACTTCAACCTGTTTCCGCACCTGACCATCCTGCAGAACTGCACCCTGGCGCCGATGTGGGTGCGCAAGATGCCCAAGCGCAAGGCCGAGGAAATCGCCATGCATTACCTGGAGCGGGTGCGCATTCCGGAGCAGGCCAACAAGTACCCGGGCCAGCTGTCCGGTGGGCAGCAGCAACGGGTGGCGATTGCCCGGGCACTGTGCATGAAGCCCAAGATCATGCTGTTCGACGAACCGACTTCGGCCCTGGACCCGGAAATGGTCAAGGAAGTGCTGGATACCATGATTGGCCTGGCGGAAGACGGCATGACCATGCTCTGCGTGACCCACGAAATGGGCTTTGCCCGCACCGTGGCCAACCGGGTGATCTTCATGGACAAGGGCGAAATCGTCGAGCAGGCGGCACCGAACGACTTCTTCGATAACCCGCAAAACGATCGCACCAAGCTGTTCCTGAGCCAGATCCTGCATTGACCCTGATGCACGGTTGGCGCTGACGATAAACCCGGACTGGCTCCGGGTTTATTTTTGCTCGGCGTTCAACTGCCGGCAGCACCGAGCTGTGGTTCGGGTGGGTCGCCCAAGGCTGAGGGCGCCAGCCGTGGTTCGCCAAGCTCCAGTACGTCCTTCATCAAACGTGGGTGGCGATCCAGCAGGCGCATCAGCACGTACAGCGGCTGGGGCACGCCGACTTCGCCGCGCTCGTAACGGGAAAAGGCATTGTGTCCACCTCCGGACAGCAGCTTGACTGCCTCCTTTTGCGAGAGGTGCAGCTTGCGGCGGATGCGCTTCAGGTCTGTGGCAACCTCCTGCCGGTAATCCTCAAGCAACTGGTCGCCTGCGGCGGCGTAGCGTTCTGCACTCTGGGCATCGAATTCGATTTCACCGCACTCCTGGCATTCCCAGCCCGCCAGGCCATGCAGGTGACGCAACAGGTGCCGGTAGTCGACGACCTCGCTGCGCTGCTCGAACGCCAGCATGCCGGTCGGGGCGCCGCAGCTGTAGCACTGTTGTCGTTTCATGTCTGTGCCTCCTTGAAGGAGATCATTGGAGGCCCCAAGCCGGGGCGGTGGGTGATCTTGATGTAGAGCGTCCGGTCATCGAGGCTGGTGTAATACACGTCTTGCCACACCCGGTGATCGCAATAGGTGGTCATCGATTTGTAGAACATGTTGCCCTGGAGTCCGGCTATCACTCGTTGCATGGCGGCCAAGGACAATCCGAGTTCCCTGCCGCAGCGCAATGCGCTTCGAGTGAAGGCTTGTGCCCCTTGTCGAACGACGTGCGCCTTGATCAGCGAGAGGTCGTGGTGAAGTGTTTTCTTTTCCATGAGACACCCTTGAGGCCTGATTGAAATTACCCTTATAGGGTTTTTTGTCAAGGCCTGTTTGCCGTGGCGAAAGTGCCTCCTCCAGCCTAATCCGTTGAACTCTCGGAAAAGCCTGAATACCATGTCCGACAATTCATCCGATGATTGGATGATTGAGCGAGTCCCATGAGCGAAACATCCCCCCTGATTGCGGATTTCGGTGAACGTGACCGAGCGTTTCGCTAATACGTGACCGGTGCTTCCACCCCGGTTGCGCGGGTTCTGGATTGTAATCGCATCGGTCACGATGCGGCTTGTTCCTCGGCTTTTTTTCGGCGCAGCGACTCGCCTTTCATCGTCAGTCGGTAGGCGTTGTGCACCAGGCGGTCGAGGATGGCATCGGCCAGGGTCGGGTCGTTGATCCAGCCGTGCCAGTGCTCGATGGGCAGTTGGCTCGTCAGGATGGTGGAGCGGCTGCCAGCGCGGTCGTCGATCACCTCCAGCAGGTCATGCCGGGCTCCTTCCTCCAGCGGGGCTAGCGCCCAGTCGTCCAGCACCAGGACGTCGACCTTTGCCAGCTGTTGCAGGGTACGGCCGAAGCTGCCGTCGCCATGAGCGATGCGCAGTTGTTCCAGCAGGCGCGGGGTGCGCAGGTACAGGGTGCTATAGCCCTGGCGGCAGGCCTGGTTGCCCAGGGCGCAGGCCAGCCAGGTTTTGCCGGCACCGGTCGGGCCGGTCAGCAGCAGGTTGTGCTGCTGGCGGATCCAGTCGCCACTGGCCAGGGTGGCGATCAGACGCTCGTCCAGGGCGCGTCCGGTGCGGCGGTCGAGATCTTCCAGGCAGGCGTTGGCGTACTTGAGCTTGGCCTTCTTGCGCAGCCGTACCAGGCGCTGGTTGTCACGCCAGGCCAGTTCGCGGTCGAGCAGTAGGCCGAGGCGTTCATCGAAGCTCAGGCTGTGGCTGGCCGGCAGCGTCCATTGCTCTTCCAGGGCGCGGGCCATGCCGTCCAGGCGTAGCTGGTGCAGTTGATTCAGGGTGTGTTGCGGCATCATCGAACAGCTCCTGTTGCGGGGGTTGGTAGTAGTCGGCGCCACGGACGTTCTCGTGGTCGCCGGGTAAGGTCGTTTCGGCGGCACGCTGGGGCAGCGGCTGTTGATCCAGGCCTTGCTGGAGCAGGTTGCGCACGCTGCGCCCGGTGAAGGCGCGCAGGTGTACGGCACGTTCGGCAGCGGCTTCCAGGCGTGCATTGCCATAGCGCCGGGCCAGCGAGAGCAGGCCGAGGCAGGCGCGGTAGCCCATCTCCGGGTGCGGCTTGTGGGTCAGTTGGTGATCGATCAGTTGGCGCGTGTAGGGGCCGATCCGCGCGCCCCAGTCGAGCAGGCGTTGTGGCGTCCATTCGCGATGCGCCTGGTGCGCCGCGGGCATGTGCTCGCGCTGGGTACTGTAAGCGCCGCGTCGCCCCAGCAGCAGGTGGCTGGCCACCCGCCGGTTGCCATGCAGCACTTCCAGGGTGTGTGCCGTCAGTCGCACGTCCACGTTCTGCCGGGCCAGGGCGGAGGGCACGCTGTAGAAGCTGCCATTGACCTCGATGTGGTAGTCGATGCTGACCTTGCAGCGCTTGAAGGTGGCGACCTCGTAGGGATGCACCGGCAGCGCTCGCAAGGCCGGGCGATCCAGGCGCTCGAACCAGTCGCGCCGGCAGCCATCGAGCCGCTTGAACGGGCGCCGATTCAGATCCTCCAGCAGCTCGGCGATGGCCTGGTTAAGCGCATGCAGGCTGAAGAACTGCCGATGGCGCAGCCGCGCCATGATCCAGCGCTCGACCACCTGCACCGCCACCTCGGCCTTGGCCTTGTCCTGAGGCTTGCGTGGCCGTGCCGGCAGGATCACCGTCTGGTAATGACGCGCGCACTCCAGCGTGGCCCGGTTCAGGCCCGGCTCGTAGCGATCCGGCTGGGCGACCAGGGCGCGCGGATTGTCCGGCACAACCATTTCCGGCACGCCGCCAAAGTAGGTCAGAGCCTGGCCCAGCGAGGTCAGCCAGTCCACCTGGGTTTCGCCTGGCGTCGCGCAGGCATAGGTGTAATTCGAGGCGCCCAGGGCGGCGACGAAGATGTGCGCCCGGCGCACTTCGCCGGTGGCCGGGTCGACCACCGGCAGCGTCGGCCCGGCATAGTCGATGAATAGCTTCTCGCCCGCACGGTGCAGCTGACGCATCGAACGTTTGAGCGTCTGGGCGTAGCGCCGGTAGTGCTCGACGAACTGGGTGTAGCGGTAGGTCGGCTGGCCCGCATGCGCGGCGAGATATTCCTCCCACAGCAGCTGCAAGGTCACGCCCTTGCGTCGCAACTCGCGGTGGATGCTCAGCACATCGGGCAGCACTCGCTCACCGCGCGGCTTGTTCGTCGACGTCGGTGCAAACAAGGCGGCCGCCAGCGCGGCCTCGTCCATGGCCACCAGCGCCGGCCAGTCCAGCCCGGCCACCCGCGCCGCCGCGATGTACTTGCTAACCACGCCCTTGGACAGCTGCAAGGCACGGGCAATCTTCTCGTGGGACAAGCCGGCCTCAAACTTGAGGCGCAGACATTCTTTGATGTTTCGCATGGCTACTCGCGGCGCCGCCATCTTCCTCTCCCGAAATCGGTCGAGGATGGCGGCGCATCAGGTCATGCGCAACGAAGGGGAAGGCTTTCGCTAAGTCGTGACCGGCGATTTCGGTAAGCCGTGACCACCTGTTTCGGAACAGGCGGAAAATCGGTCACGTTGCTACCGAAATGAGCGGTCACGCGTTAGCGAAATGACCGGTCACGATCAACCGAAACGGCCGGTCACGGTGCTCCGAAATCCGCACCCTGATCAAAAAATCCCTGGTCGACCAGGCCCTGGAGCAACTGCGCAAACGCATCAACAACGGTGTCTGGCGGGTCGGCCAGCGCTTGCCCACCGAACCGGAACTGGCCCAAGAACTGGGCATCAGCCGCAATACGGTGCGCGAAGCCATGCGGGTGCTGGCGTTCTCCGGACTGATCGAGATCCGCCAGGGCGATGGCAGTTACCTGCGGGCGGTGGCCGATCCACTGGACATGCTCCAGGCGCTGTCGCAGTGCTCTCTGGAACAGGCCCGGGAAACCCGGCAGATCCTCGAAGTGGAGGCGGTCGGCCTGGCGGCCCTGCGTCGCACCGACGAGGACCTGCAGGACTTGAAGCAAGCCTTGCAGGCCAGCAGCGGGCATTTTCACGGCGACCTGGAAAGTTACATCGCCTGCGACCTGGTGTTTCACCAGCGCCTGGTGGATGCCGCCCACAATCCGACCCTCAGCCAGCTGTACCGCTACTTCTCCAGTGTGGTCGGCGCGCAGTTGCGCCAGACCTTGACCCAGGCTCCGCGTCGCCAGGACGTCTTCGATCTCCATCAGCACCTGCTGGATGCCATCGAACAGGGCGACCCCGAGCGGGCCAAGAAGCTGTCCCGCCAACTGATCAACGAATCCTGAATCCGAGACCTTCATGTCCAATCACCAGGTACCCCCGAATACCCCGTCTGCTCCTCGGCGTCCTGCCGAGCTCGAAGAGCTGCTGATCGACGCCGAGGCCGATGACGAGGAGCTTCAGCAGGCCCCGCCCGCGGTACGTCGGCCCTGGCTGTTGCTGCTGGGGCTGATCCTGGTGGCGCTGAACCTGCGTCCGGCGCTGTCGAGCATGGCGCCGTTGCTCAGTGACGTATCCCAGAGCCTGGGCCTGTCGGCGGCCAAGGCGGGGTTGCTGACCACCTTGCCGGTGTTGTGCCTGGGTTTGTTCGCGCCTTTGGCGCCGCTGCTGGCCCGGCGTTTTGGTGCCGAGCGGGTGGTGCTGGGGATTCTCCTGACCCTGGCCCTGGGCATTGTGCTGCGCAGTTCCCTGGGGGAGTTCGGGGTCTTTGCCGGGAGCATCCTGGCCGGCGCCAGCATCGGCGTGATCGGCGTGCTGCTGCCGGGCATCGTCAAACGCGACTTTGCCCGGCATGCGGGCACCATGACCGGGGTCTACACCATGGCCCTGTGCCTGGGCGCGGCCATGGCGGCCGGGGCCACGGTGCCCTTGAGCCAGCACTTCGGCAACAGCTGGGCCATGGGACTGGGCTTCTGGGTCGTGCCGGCCATGGTGGCGGCGCTGTTCTGGCTGCCTCAAGTGGGGCAGAAACACGGGGCTCACCATGTCGCCTTCCGTGTGCGCGGGTTGCTGCGCGATCCGCTGGCCTGGCAGGTGACCCTGTACATGGGGCTGCAATCCTCTCTGGCCTACATCGTGTTTGGCTGGTTGCCGTCGATCCTGATCGGCCGCGGGCTGACCCCGACCCAGGCGGGGCTGGTGCTGTCGGGTTCGGTGATCGTGCAACTGGCCAGCTCCCTGGCGGCGCCCTGGCTGGCGACTCGCGGCAGGGACCAGCGCCTGGCCATCGTGATGGTCATGCTGATGACCCTGGGCGGCCTGTTCGGCTGCCTTTATGCGCCGCTGGACGGCTTGTGGGGCTGGGCCATTCTCCTGGGCCTGGGGCAGGGCGGCACTTTCAGCCTGGCCCTGACCCTGATCGTCCTGCGTTCGCGGGACTCCCATGTGGCCGCCAACCTGTCGAGCATGGCCCAGGGCATCGGCTACACCCTGGCGTCCATGGGGCCGTTTGCGGTGGGGCTGGTGCACGACTGGACCGGTGGCTGGAACGCCGTGGGCTGGATCTTCGCGGTGCTGGGCAGCGGGGCGATCATCGCCGGGCTGGGCGCGGGTCGTGCGCTGTATGTGCAGGTGCAGAGCGAGAAAATCTAACGAGCCTCACTGTCGGTATTTGCCGCGCAAATGCCGATAGTCATCTCAAGGCGTGCGGATTATTGTGCTGGCATCCCTTTGCCCTTCCGGAGTCCGCCCATGAGCGATGCCCACCGCGCCCTGATCACCGAGTTCTACCAGGCCTTTCAGCGTCTGGATGCCGAGGCCATGAGTGCCTGCTATACCGAGGACGTTGTTTTCAGTGATCCGGCCTTTGGCGAATTGCGCGGACGTGATGCCGGCGACATGTGGCGCATGCTCACCAGCCGGGCCAAGGACTTTTCCCTGACTTTCGATCAGGTGCGCGCCGACGAGCGTTCAGGGGGCGCGCACTGGGTGGCCACCTACCTGTTCAGCCAGACCGGCAACACCGTGATCAATGACATTCAGGCGCGCTTCGTGTTTCGCGACGGCAAGATTTGCGAGCACCACGATCATTTCGACCTGTGGCTCTGGGCGCGTCAGGCCCTGGGGGTCAAGGGCCTGTTGCTGGGCTGGACACCCCTGGTGAAAAACGCCGTTCGCGCTCAGGCCCGCAAAGGCCTCAAGGCCTTCCAGAGCGGTCGCTGAAAGCCATCCTCTGCTAAGATCGCGGCTTGTTATCCACAGGCCTCGATTATTCTTGTGAGCCGTCCAGATCCACTCCCCGAGATTGCCGCCGAACCGCCCGCGCCTGCCAGCAAACCCTGGTTTGTGTACCTGGTGCGCGCGGCCAATGGCGCCCTTTACTGCGGTATCAGCGATGACCCGGTGAAGCGCTTTGCCAAGCATCAGAGTGGCAAGGGCGCGCGCTTCTTTCTTTCCAGCCCGGCGGTGGCCCTGGTCTACACCGAAGCCTGCCGAGACAAGAGCGAGGCCCTGCGCCAGGAGCGGCTGATCAAAAAACTCAGGAAGAGCGCCAAGGAGTGCCTGGTGGCTTCTGCCAGTGCAATCGCATCAATCTGACTGATAGGTTCTCATCAGTTGGATCTGTAGGCCGTCCACGGATTGCGCGCTAAGCTTCAGCGCTCTCCTTCTTGTGGCGGACCCCAGCATGTCAGAGTTGATTCTCCACCATTACCCGACCTCTCCCTTCGCGGAAAAAGCCCGCTTGCTCCTGGGGTTCAAGGGCCTGTCCTGGCGTTCCGTGAAGATTTCCCCGGTCATGCCCAAACCCGACCTGACGGCCCTGACCGGCGGCTATCGCAAGACCCCGGTGTTGCAGATCGGCGCGGACATCTATTGCGACACGGCCCTGATCGCGCGCCGCCTGGAGCTGGAAAAGAGCTCGCCGGCGCTGTTTCCCGAAGGCCAGGAAATGATCAGCGCGACCTTCGCCGCCTGGGTCGACTCGGTGGTGTTCCAGCATGCGGTGACCCTGGTGTTCCAGCCCGAGTCGGCCGCCGTGCGCTTTGGCAAGCTACCGCCTGAAGCGGTCAAGGCCTTCATGGCCGACCGCGCCGGGCTGTTCAGTGGCGGCAGTGCCAGCCGCCTGCCCCTGGATGTGGCCAAGCATCAGTGGCCGACCATCATGGCGCGTCTGGAGCAGCAACTGCAGCGCGAGCCGGGGGACTTCCTGTTTGGCGAGCCGTCGATTGCCGATATCGCCCTGGCTCACTCGCTGTGGTTCCTCAAGGGCACGCCGGTGACCGCACCGCTGGTGGACGAGTATCCGGCGGTATCCGCCTGGTTGGCGCGGGTGCTGGGCTTTGGTCATGGCTCCTTCACCGAGATGAGTGCCGAAGAGGCCCTTGAGGTGTCGCGCAACGCTACTCCGGTGGCGCTGCCGGATGAGCAGTTCGTCGACCCCAATGGTTTTGCGGCGGGGCAACAGGTGGTGATTGCGGCGACCGACTATGGCGTCGATCCGGTGGCGGGCGAGTTGCTGTTTGCCGGTACTGAAGAGTTGATCCTGCGTCGCGAGGATCCGCGCGCCGGCCTGGTGCACGTGCATTTTCCACGCCTGGGCTTCCACATCCAGGCGCAGTGATCGGCTAGAAACCTGCTGGTGTAGGAGCTGGCTTGCCAGCGAAGGCGTCCTCAAGATCAGTGCACGATCTGCGGCTTCGCCGGCAAGTGCCTCCCGCCAGGCTCTGTACGAATAGTTTTGAGACAAAGGTCAGGCAAGGCGAAAACGGTCGAGGAACGGCCGGGGTCGCGTTCGACTTTACGGGTTGTAAACGAGCATTCCGATCGGACTCGTGCACGAGGCCGTTTTCAACGCAGCATCACCGAGTATCAAGGCTTTTCTTACAAAGCCTTAGGTTGCAGCGCCGCCATGATGGCCTCGGGATCGTAGGTGCGGATCAGGCTGCCATTCACGTCCAGGATCGGAATCCCGGCACCGCCCAGGGCGCTATAGGCCTTGCGCGCCTCGGCATCTTTCTCGATGTCGAACTCGCGGTAGGGAATGCCCTTCTGATCGAGAAAGCGCCGGGTGGCCTTGCAGTAGCCGCACCATTGGGTGGCGTAGAGCACTACCCGGGCCTGGTTGCGGATCTCTTCGCTGACCACCGCCGAAGGGTTGAACAGGCGCTCGATCTTGCCCCAGTGCTGGTAGATCACCACCACCAGCAGGATCAGCAAGAACTTCTTCAATACCCCCTGGAGCATCAGTTGCGGCGCTTGAGCTGGTCAGTCAGCTGGGTCGGCAGGCCCTTGATGATCAGGGTCCCGGCTTCTTCGTCGTACTCGATCTTCGAGCCCAGCAGGTGGGCCTCGAAGCTGATGGACAAGCCTTCGGCGCGGCCGGTGAAGCGGCGGAACTGATTGAGGGTGCGTTTATCCGCAGGAATCTCCGGCGACAGCCCGTAATCCTTGTTGCGGATGTGATCGTAGAAGGCCTTGGGGCGGTCTTCGTCGATCAGTTCCGAGAGTTCTTCCAGGCCCATGGGTTCGCCGAGCTTGGCCTGGCTGCTGGCGTACTCCACCAGGGTCTTGGTCTTTTCCCGGGCCGACTCTTCCGGCAGATCCTCGCTCTCGACGAAGTCACTGAAGGCCTTGAGCAGGGTGCGGGTTTCGCCCGGGCCGTCGACGCCTTCCTGGCAGCCGATGAAGTCGCGGAAGTACTCCGAAACCTTCTTGCCGTTCTTGCCCTTGATAAAGGAGATGTACTGCTTGGACTGCTTGTTGTTCTGCCACTCGGAGATGTTGATCCGTGCCGCCAGGTGCAACTGGCCCAGGTCCAGGTGGCGCGATGGCGTCACGTCCAGCTGGTCGGTCACCGCCACGCCTTCGCTATGGTGCAGCAGGGCGATGGCCAGGTAGTCGGTCATGCCCTGTTGATAGTGGGCAAACAGCACGTGACCGCCCACTGACAGGTTGGATTCCTCCATCAGCTTCTGCAGGTGTTCCACCGCCACCCGGCTGAAGGCGGTGAAGTCCTGGCCGCCGTCCAGGTATTCCTTCAGCCAGCCGCTGAAGGGGAAAGCGCCGGACTCGGGATGGAACAGGCCCCAGGCTTTGCCCTGTTTGGCGTTATAGCTTTCGTTGAGGTCGGCGAGCATGTTCTCGATGGCCGCGGACTCTGCCAGTTCGGAGTCTCGGGCATGCAGAACTGCGGGGCTGCCGTCGGGTTTTTTGTCGATCAGGTGGACGATGCAATGACGGATCGGCATGGGCTTCTCGGCTGATTGAAGGGGGAGGGCGGGCTCCCCGAAAAAGTGCCCAGTGTACCGCAGCCGAGGGTTCGGGCGCGGTTTGCCAGGCGATGAACGGCTCGTCGGTAACGCTTATGCATTTTTTTACCGATTTAGAGCAATAAAGCTGACCAAATGGCTAGGTAGAGGCGGATATTTCCCCGTCTGTGTGCTAGTTTTGCCCGGTCTTACGCGATGTCTCAGCGTTAAGCGTGCATTCAGCATTTGTCGGGTCGAACCAAACCCTGATTTCGGTATCTATAACCCCGATCTGTCGTGGTTGTAACCGGGGTGCCAGATTCACAAGATCTGGCTCGATGGCTGACACTGCACTCTGCAATCCAAATGAATTTGATAGGGAAGGAACACCACAATGGCTATTACTAAAGACCAACTGATCGCTGATATCGCTGAAGCTATCGACGCGCCGAAAACCACCGCGCGTAACGCTCTGGACCAACTGGCCCAGATCGTTGCTGATCAATTGGAAAATGGCGGCGAAATCACTCTGCCAGGTATCGGCAAGCTGAAAGTGACCGAGCGTCCTGCCCGTACTGGCCGTAACCCATCGACTGGCGCTGCCATCGAAATCGCTGCCAAGAAAGTTATCAAGCTGGTTGTGGCTAAAGGCCTGACCGACGCTGTTAACAAGTAATACTTGCAGTGAAACCGTGCTCAGAAGTTCTCCGGGCACGGTTTGTGTGACACCGATTCACGCAAGGTGAATCGTCATTGAATCCCCGCCTCTTTAGCTCTTCCTGACCCAACGTTCCTGGCTCCAGGCCTGTTGCTGTGCCTTGTCCTTGAAGGTCCAGGCGACGAAGCGGCTCTGTTTCTGTCCCTGGGACATCTCTACCACCTGACTTTCCAGGGCTCCGGCCTTTTTCAGCGCGCTTTCAATCGCCGGCAGGTTCGAGGCCTTTGACACCAGTGTGCTGAACCACAGCACTTGCTGGCCGACGGCTGTGCTTTCGCTGATCAACTGGCTGACGAAGCGGATCTCGCCGCCTTCGCACCAGAGTTCCCGGGCCTGCCCGCCAAAGTTCAGCACCGGCAGCTTGCGCTTGGGATCGGCCTTGCCCAGGGCTCGCCATTTGCGCTGGCTGCCGCGGGTGGCTTCATCCAGCGAGGCATGGAACGGTGGGTTGCACATCGTCAGGTCGAAACGCTCGCCGCCTTCCAGCAGGCCGTTGAGGATCTGCTTGGGGTTGCCTTGCTGGCGCAGGTTGATGGCCTTGCTCAGGCCGTTGGCCTGGACAATCGCCTTGGCGGCGGCCAGGGCGGTGCTGTCGATGTCCGAGCCGAGGAACTGCCAGCGGTAGTCGCTGTAGCCGATCAGCGGGTAGATGCAATTGGCGCCGACCCCGACGTCCAGCACCCGCACTGCCGCGCCACGGGGGATCTCCCCCTGGTTGTGGCTGGCCAGCAGGTCGGCGAGGAAGTGCACGTAATCGGCGCGACCGGGAACTGGCGGGCACAGGAAGTCCGCCGGAATGTCCCAGTGGGCAATGCCGTAGAAGGCCTTGAGCAGGGCGCGGTTGAACACCCGCACGGCGGCCGGGTCGGCGAAGTCGATACTTTCCTTGCCGTAGGGATTGAGGATCACGAACTGCCCCAGTTCCGGGGTGCTCTTGATCAGTTGCGGGAAGTCGTAACGCCCCTGGTGACGATTGCGCGGATGCAGGCTGGCCTTTTCCCGGGGCGCGGCGGTTTTGGCCGGGGAGGCGGGTTTGGGCTTTTTGCGCGCAGGCTTGTGGGTATTGGGGGCGGTCATGGGGGATCGTTTCGGGGGTGGTTCAAAGTGGCGGGCATTGTCACACAGGAACAGCGGTAAGTTTCAAGCGGTGAGCGACAAGTGATGGACGCGTATCTCCTTGGCGCATGAGACAACGCGCATAAAAAAGGGAGGCCGTTGCCGGCCTCCCTCTTTCACATCGCGCGAATCGCCGTTACAGGCTGGAAATCCGTGCGTGCTGTTCCGCCAGCTTGCCCAGGGCCTGTTCGGCCTCGGCCAGTTTGGCGCGTTCCTTCTCGATCACTTCCGCTGGCGCCTTGTCGACGAAGGAGGCGTTGGACAGCTTGCCGCCCACCCGCTGCACTTCGCCTTGCAGGCGCTGGATTTCCTTGTCCAGGCGGGCCAGTTCCGCACCCTTGTCGATCAGGCCGGCCATTGGCACCAGCACTTCCATCTCGCCCACCAGAGCGGTGGCGGACAGCGGCGCTTCGTCGCCGGCGCCCAGTACGGTGATGGATTCGAGCTTGGCCAGCTTCTTCAGCAAGGCTTCGTTCTCGGTCAGGCGACGCTGGTCTTCGGCACCGGCGTTCTTCAGGAACAGGGCCAGGGGCTTGCCCGGACCGATGTTCATTTCCGCGCGAATGTTGCGTGTGCCGAGCATCAGGCCCTTGAGCCATTCGATGTCGTCTTCGGCGGCCTGGTCGATGCGGGCTTCGTTAGCCACCGGCCAGGGTTGCAGCATGATGGTCTTGCCTTCCGCGCCCGCCAGCGGCGCCAGGCGCTGCCAGATCTCTTCGGTGATGAATGGCATGAACGGATGCGCCAGGCGCAGGGCCACTTCCAGTACCCGCACCAGGGTGCGGCGGGTGCCGCGCTGGCGTTCGACCGGCGAGTTTTCGTCCCACAGCACCGGCTTGGACAGCTCCAGGTACCAGTCGCAGTACTGGTTCCAAATGAACTCGTACAGGGCCTGGGCGGCCAGGTCGAAACGGAACTGGTCGAGCTGGCGGGTGACTTCGGCTTCGGTGCGCTGCAGTTGCGAGATGATCCAGCGGTCCGCCAGGGACAGCTCGTAGGCTTCGCCGTTCTGGCCGCAGTCCTCGCCCTTGTCCAGCACGTAGCGCGCGGCGTTCCAGATCTTGTTGCAGAAGTTGCGGTAGCCCTCGACGCGGCCCATGTCGAACTTGATGTCGCGGCCGGTGGTGGCCAGGGAGCAGAAGGTGAAGCGCAGGGCGTCGGTGCCGTAGCTGGCGATGCCGTCGGCGAATTCGGCGCGGGTCTGCTTCTCGATGGCTTTCTGCAGTTTTGGCTGCATCAGGCCGGTGGTGCGCTTCTGCACCAGGGTTTCGAGGTCGATGCCGTCGATGATGTCCAGCGGGTCGAGGACGTTGCCCTTGGACTTGGACATCTTCTGGCCCTGGCCGTCGCGGACCAGGCCGTGCACGTACACGGTCTTGAACGGAACCTGCGGCGTGCCGTCTTCGTTTTTCACCAGGTGCATGGTGAGCATGATCATCCGGGCGACCCAGAAGAAAATGATGTCGAAGCCGGTGACCAGTACGTCGGTCGGGTGGAAGGTCTTGAGGAACTCGGTCTGCTCCGGCCAGCCCAGGGTGGAGAAGGTCCACAGGCCCGAGCTGAACCAGGTGTCGAGCACGTCGTTGTCCTGCTGTAGGGCAACGTCCGGACCGAGGTTGTGCTTGGCGCGCACTTCCGCTTCGTCGCGGCCGACATAGACCTTGCCGGATTCGTCGTACCAGGCCGGAATCCGGTGGCCCCACCATAGCTGGCGGCTGATGCACCAGTCCTGGATGTCGCGCATCCAGGAGAAGTACATGTTCTCGTACTGCTTGGGCACGAAGGCGATGCGGCCGTCTTCCACGGCGGCGATGGCCGGCTCGGCCAGCGGCTTGGTGGAGACGTACCACTGGTCGGTGAGCCACGGCTCGATGACGGTGCCGGAGCGGTCGCCCTTCGGCACTTTCAGAGCGTGGTCGTCGACGCTGACCAGCAGGCCGGCGGCGTCGAAGGCGGCGACGATCTGCTTGCGCGCTTCGAAGCGGTCCAGGCCCACGTATTCGGCCGGGATCTTGCCGTCGATGGTTTCGTTGAGGCTGCCGTCCAGGTTGAACACCTGGCAGGCCGGCAACACGGCGGCGTTCTTGTCGAAGATGTTCAGCAGCGGCAGGTTGTGGCGCTTGCCGACTTCGTAGTCGTTGAAATCGTGGGCCGGGGTGATCTTCACGCAGCCGGTGCCGAATTCAGGATCGCAGTAGTCGTCGGCGATGATCGGGATGCGGCGGCCGACCAGCGGCAGTTCCACGAACTTGCCGATCAGGGCCTTGTAACGCTCGTCTTCGGGGTTCACCGCGACGGCCGAGTCGCCGAGCATGGTTTCCGGACGGGTGGTGGCGACGATCAGGTAGTCGTTGCCTTCAGCGGTCTTGGCGCCGTCGGCCAGTGGGTACTTGAGGTTCCACAGGAAGCCTTTCTCGTCGTGGTTTTCCACTTCCAGATCGGAAATCGCCGTGTGCAGCTTGGTGTCCCAGTTCACCAGGCGCTTGCCGCGGTAGATCAGGCCGTCTTCGTGCAGGCGCACGAAGGCTTCCTTGACCGCTTCCGAGAGACCGTCGTCCATGGTGAAGCGCTCGCGGCTCCAGTCCACGGAGGAGCCCAGGCGGCGGATCTGGCGGCTGATGTTGCCCCCGGACTGATCCTTCCATTCCCAGACTTTTTCGAGGAATTTTTCCCGGCCCAGATCGTGACGATTCTGGCCTTGGGCTTCGATCTGGCGCTCCACCAGCATCTGCGTGGCGATACCGGCGTGGTCGGTGCCCGGCTGCCACAGGGTGTTGCGACCCTGCATGCGGCGGAAGCGGATCAGGGCGTCCATGATCGCGTTGTTGAAGCCGTGGCCCATGTGCAGGCTGCCGGTGACGTTCGGCGGCGGGATCATGATGGTGTAGGAATCGCCCGCGCCTTGCGGGGCGAAGTAGTTCTCGGACTCCCAGGTCTGGTACCAGGAAGTTTCAATGGCGTGCGGCTGGTAGGTCTTATCCATGCGCGGCGGGACCCTATTGGCATTTATTCAGGAAAAGCCGGGAAGTATAGCGGAGGGGGGCAGCAGCAAGCCACAAGCGACAAGCGACAAGATGACCATGCCCGGCTTTTGCGTGTGGCTTATGGTTTGCCGTTGGTGGCTGCTGCGAGCAGGCGTTCCAGGCGGGCGTCGAGGCGGCGCTTGATCTCGGTTTCGATGTGCGGGGCGAAGTCGTCGATCACGTCTTGCATGATCAATTGCGCGGCGGCGCGCAACTCGGTGTCCAGATGCAGCAGGGCGTCGGCACTGTTGCTGGCGGCTGCGGGTTTGGCTGCCGGCGTTGGCACGGGAGCTGGGGGCGGAGCAGGGGTGGGTGCGGGTGCTGCGACTTGAGCCGGGGCCGGCGCAGGTTGCGGTTTGGCTGGCGCTGCAGGCGCGGTTTCGATTGTGGCCTGTTGCTGGCCGCCTACCATGTCGAACAGCAGGGGGATTTGCACTTCACTGCTCACGGTTTCGGTCAGCAGCGGTGGTTGCAGGTTGTCATCACCGAGCAGTTTGCGGATCGACTCGAGGTCGTCCAGCAGATGCGCGGGTTTTTGCAGCGGGTTGGGAGTGTCCATCGGGTGCTCAGAGTCGCTGTAAACGGTGATCTTGCAGAGGATAGCCCTGTTCGCGATAGAAACGGAAACTCTCGCGGGCAGCCTGACGAATAGTCGGGTCTTCCACCACGACCTCGGCAATTCGGGCAAAACGCGGGGCGAAGGCCGGTACTTTCAGGTCCAGGTTCACCAGCAGGTCGTTGTGTTCGCCGGGGTCCTGGCCCAGGCCAAGCACGATCAAGCCTTCGGGTTGGCTTTCCGCCGGGCCGTGGGGAACGAAGGTTTCGCCCTTGAAGCGCCACAGGCGGGCATCGAGTTCATCCCGTTGCGCGGCATCGCTGCAATGCAGGTAGATGCGATGGCCCATGCGCCAGGCCTTGTCGGTGAGCTTGCAGGCAAAATCCAGGCGCGCCGCAGGGTCCGCGCTGGGAAGGATATAAAAGTCGACTTTGGTCATTGGGGTTCCTGAGCCGGAGAGGGCGCCGCCTTCAAGCGGCACCCTCCGCGGTCATGGTTTTCAGGCTTTGGCGCGGTCCAGCAGATATTGGGTCAGTAGGGGCACGGGACGGCCGGTGGCGCCCTTGTCCTTGCCGCCGCTGGTCCAGGCGGTGCCGGCGATATCCAGGTGCGCCCAGTTCAGGTTCTTGGTGAAGCGCGACAGGAAGCAGGCGGCGGTGATGGTGCCGGCCTTTGGTCCGCCGATGTTGGCGATGTCGGCGAACGGGCTGTCCAGCTGCTCCTGGTACTCGTCGAACAGCGGCAGTTGCCAGGCACGGTCGTCGGCTTGCCGGCCGGCGCTGAGCAGTTGCTCGATCAGTTCGTCGTTGTTGCCCAGCAGGCCCGAAGTGTGGGCGCCCAGGGCCACGATGCAGGCACCGGTGAGGGTGGCGATGTCGATCACGGCCTGAGGCTTGAAGCGTTCGGCGTAGGTCAGGGCGTCACACAGCACCAGACGGCCTTCGGCGTCGGTGTTGAGGATTTCCACGGTCTGGCCGCTCATGGTGGTGACGATGTCGCCAGGACGGGAAGCACCGCCGCTGGGCATGTTCTCGGCGCAGGCGAGGATGCACACCAGGTTGATCGGCAGCTTGAGCTCCAGCACCGCACGCAGGGTGCCGAACACGCTGGCGGCACCGCCCATGTCGTATTTCATCTCATCCATGCCGGCGCCGGGCTTGAGGCTGATGCCGCCGGTGTCGAAGGTGATGCCCTTGCCCACCAGGGCAAACGGCTTCTCGGACTTCTTGCCGCCGTTGTACTGCATGACGATCAGGCGTGGTGGCTGGTCGCTGCCCTGGCCCACGGCATAGAACGAGCCCATGCCCAGTTCCTTGATCTTCTTCTCGTCGAGGACTTCGACTTTCAGGCCCTTGAATTCTTTACCCAGAGCCTTGGCCTGTTCGCCGAGGAAGGTCGGGTGGCAGACGTTCGGCGGCAGGTTGCCCAGGTCGCGAGTGAAGGCCATGCCCTTGGCGATGGCCTGGGCGTGGGTCACGCCGCGCTGGACTTGTGCCTCGGCGGCCTTGATGGTCAGCAGGGTGATTTTCTTCAGGGCGCGAGGTTCGGCCTTCTGGCTCTTGTAGCGGTCGAAGACATAGCCACCGTCCACCAGGGTTTCCGCCAGCAGGCGGGTCTTGCCGTAGCTGTCGCGGCCCTTGACCACGACTTCGTCCAGAGCCAGCGCGGCGTCGCTGCCGCCCAGGCCCTTGAGCGTGCTCAGTACGCCACTGATGATCTTGCGGAACGAGCGGTCGCCCAGTTCGCCATCCTTGCCGGTGCCAACCAGCAGCACGCGTTCGGCCTTGAGCTTGGCTACGCCGTGCAGCAGCAGGCTCTGACCGACCTTGCCGGCCAGGTCGCCGCGCTTGAGCACGGCGCTGATGGCACCGCCGCTGAGTTCGTCGAGTTGCTGGGCGACGCTGCCGAGCTTGCGGTCTTCGCCGATGCCGACCACCAGGGTGGCGGTCTTCAACGTTTCCGGGCTAACGCTTTTTACAACCAGTTCCATGTCCGGGTCCCTGAATGAATGGTCTAAGAGCGCAGGAAAGACTCCGGCGCGGGGCTTATCTATATAGAAGAAGGCGTCGCCTGCTGGCGACGACAAAGCCGCCAGTTTGAACCTCGCCGGTCGCGGCTGACAACCCTCGTATCGGCCAAGTTCGCCGCTTCAGAGCGCCGCAAGAGCATCCTCCGTGACAGGCGCGCGCAATCACAGGATAATGCGCCATCTTTTTCGGCGGCCCTGCATTTTGGGGCCGGCTCGATACGTTTGCTTGTTCGGCCGCCTTAGCCTGACAACCCTGGAGTGTCTGGTTTGATCGTCTTTCGTTATCTATCCCGCGAAATCCTGCTGACCCTGAGTGCCGTAAGTGCGGTGCTGCTGGTCATCATCATGAGCGGGCGCTTCGTCAAGTTCCTCGCTCAAGCCGCCTCGGGCGCTCTGGACCCGGGCTCGCTGTTCCTGATCATGGGTTTTCGTCTGCCGGGCTTCCTGCAACTGATCCTGCCTCTGGGGCTGTTCCTCGGCATTCTTCTGGCTTATGGCCGGCTTTATCTCGAAAGCGAGATGACCGTGTTGTCCGCGACCGGCATGAGCCAGCAGCGCCTGCTGGGCATGACCATGATTCCGGCCGCCCTGGTGGCTCTGGTGGTGGCGTGGCTGAGCCTGAGCCTGGCGCCGCAGGGGGCCAACCAGTTCCAGTTGCTGCTGAACAAACAGGATGCCCTGACCGAGTTCGACACCCTGGTGGCCGGACGCTTTCAGGCGCTCAACGACGGCACCCGGGTGACTTACACCGAGCAGTTGTCGGAAGACCGGACCAATCTTTCCGGGGTGTTCATCTCCGAGAAACGCCTGAATCAGGAAAAGAAGGACCAGGGCATCTCGGTGCTGGTGGCCGAGAAGGGCCATCAGGACATCCGACCCGACGGCAATCGCTACCTGATCCTGGAAAACGGCTACCGCTATGACGGCAACCCGGGCGAGGCCAACTATCGGGTGATCAAGTACGACACCTATGGCGTGCTGCTGCAGCGTCCGGATGTCAGTGACGAGGTCACCGATCGTGATGCCATGCCGACCCGCGACCTGATCGGCAAGGACGACCTGCGGGCCCGTGCCGAACTGCAATGGCGCCTGTCCCTGCCGTTGCTGGTATTTATCGTGACCCTGATGGCGGTGCCGCTGTCCCGGGTCAATCCACGCCAGGGCCGCTTCCTCAAGCTGATCCCGGCCATTCTGTTGTACATGGCGTACCTGACCATCCTGATCGCGGTGCGCGGTGCCCTGGAGAAAGGCAAGATCTCGCCTGTCCTGGGGCTGTGGTGGGTCCACCTGCTGTTCCTGGCCATTGGCCTGGGCTTGATGTACTGGGAACCGATGCGGTTGAAAATGGCGAGTCGTCGCAGCATGAAGGAGATGGCTCGTGGTTAAGCTCGATCGCTACATCGGTAGCAGTGTGTTCATGGCCATTCTCGCGGTCCTGGGAATCATCCTCGGGCTGGCCTCGCTGTTTGCCTTCATCGATGAGATGGGCAGCGTCAGCGATACCTACACCGTGATGGACGTGATGAGCTACGTCGTCCTCACCGCTCCGCGCCGGGTCTACGAGATGCTGCCGATGGCGGCTCTGATCGGCTGCCTGATCGGCCTGGGCTCTTTGGCCAGCAACAGCGAACTGACCATCATGCGCGCCGCCGGTGTTTCCGTCGGTCGTATCGTCTGGGCGGTCATGAAGCCCATGCTGGTGCTGATGCTGGTGGGTGTGCTGGTGGGCGAGTACGTGGCCCCGGCCACCGAGACTCAGGCCCAGGCCAGTCGCGCCCTGGCACAGGGTTCCGGCGATGCCCAGAGCTCCAAGCACGGCCTGTGGCACCGTCAGGGCGAGGAGTTCATCCACATCAACGCCGTGCAACCCAATGGCTTGCTGTATGGCGTGACTCGCTACCACTTCGATGACAATCACCACATGCTGTCGTCGAGCTTCGCCCGCCAGGCGCGCTTCCACGAGAACTACTGGCAGTTGACGGATGTCACCACCACCTATTTCCGTGAAGGGCACACCGAAGTCATCAGCGTGCCCGACGAGCGTTGGGACGTGGCCCTGAGCCCGCAGCTGCTGAGCACTGTGGTGATGGCACCGGAGTCGCTGTCGATCAGCGGTCTGTGGGGCTATATCCATTACCTGGCGGACCAGGGGCTGAACAACGGTCGCTACTGGCTGGCGTTCTGGGTCAAGGTCCTGCAGCCCCTGGTGACGGCGGCCTTGGTCTTGATGGCGATTTCCTTCATCTTCGGCCCGCTGCGTTCGGTGACCCTCGGTCAGCGCGTGTTCACCGGTGTGCTGGTGGGGTTCACATTCCGCATCGCCCAGGACCTGCTGGGGCCTTCGAGCCTGGTTTTTGGCTTCTCGCCGCTGTTTGCAGTGCTGGTGCCGGCAGGCATCTGCGCCATTGCCGGCTTCTGGCTGCTGCGCCGGGCCGGTTGATTTCGCGGTTCTGCCAGGTTTCAAGCGCAACGCCCCGGTCCTTGGATCGGGGCGTTTTTGCATTTGACAAACGCTGACAGGCGAGCGTGACGCTCGTGCCGAGTATCAGGTACAATTCCCGGCTATTTTTCGGCGGGCCATGCCTGCAGCCTTTTTGAGTGTTCATCCGTGAGTGATTTGAGTCATATCCGCAATTTCTCCATCATCGCCCACATTGACCATGGCAAGTCGACTCTGGCCGATCGCTTCATCCAGATGTGCGGCGGCCTGGCCGATCGCGAAATGGAAGCCCAGGTTCTGGACTCCATGGATCTTGAACGTGAGCGCGGGATCACCATCAAGGCCCACAGTGTCACCCTCTATTACAAAGCCCGCGATGGCATTACCTACCAGCTGAACTTCATCGATACCCCGGGCCACGTGGACTTCACCTATGAAGTCAGTCGCTCCCTGGCGGCCTGTGAAGGCGCGCTGCTGGTGGTGGATGCCGGTCAGGGCGTTGAAGCCCAGTCGGTAGCCAACTGCTACACCGCCATCGAACAGGGCCTGGAAGTGATGCCGGTGCTGAACAAGATCGACCTGCCACAGGCCGATCCGGAGCGGGTCAAGGAAGAGATCGAGAAGATCATCGGTATCGATGCCACCGACGCCGTGACCTGCAGCGCCAAGACAGGCCTGGGTGTGGACGAGGTGCTCGAGCGCCTGGTGGCCACCATTCCGGCGCCGACCGGCAATATCGAAGACCCGCTGCAAGCGCTGATCATCGACTCCTGGTTCGACAACTACCTGGGCGTCGTATCCCTGGTGCGTGTGCGTCACGGCCGGGTGAAGAAAGGCGACAAGATCCTGGTGAAATCCACCGGCAAGATCCACCTGGTGGACAGCGTCGGTGTATTCAACCCGAAACACACCGCCACTGCCGACCTCAAGGCCGGTGAAGTGGGCTTCATCATCGCCGGTATCAAGGACATTCACGGGGCACCGGTGGGTGACACCCTGACCTTGAGTTCGACCCCGGACGTGGAAGTGCTGCCGGGCTTCAAGCGCATCCAGCCGCAGGTCTATGCCGGCCTGTTCCCGGTCAGCTCCGATGACTTCGAGGATTTCCGCGAAGCGTTGCAGAAGCTCACCCTCAACGACTCGTCGCTGCAGTACACCCCGGAAAGCTCCGACGCCCTGGGCTTCGGCTTCCGTTGCGGGTTCCTCGGCATGCTGCACATGGAGATCATCCAGGAGCGCCTGGAGCGCGAATACGACCTGGACCTGATCACCACCGCGCCGACGGTGATCTTCGAGCTGCTGCTCAAGACCGGCGAAACCATCTATGTCGACAACCCGTCCAAGCTTCCGGACCTGTCGTCGATCGAAGACATGCGCGAGCCGATCGTGCGGGCCAATATCCTTGTGCCGCAAGAGCACCTGGGCAACGTCATAACCCTGTGCATCGAGAAACGCGGTGTGCAGCATGACATGCTGTTCCTGGGCAGCCAGGTCCAGGTGACCTACGATCTGCCGATGAACGAAGTGGTACTGGATTTCTTCGATCGCCTGAAGTCCACCAGCCGTGGCTACGCATCGCTGGATTACCACTTCGATCGCTACCAGTCAGCTAATCTGGTCAAGCTGGATGTATTGATCAACGGCGACAAGGTCGATGCCCTGGCATTGATCGTGCACCGTGACAACGCCCACTACAAAGGGCGTGCGTTGACCGAGAAGATGAAAGATCTGATTCCTCGACAGATGTTTGACGTGGCAATCCAGGCCGCCATCGGCGGGCAGATTGTGGCGCGGACAACCGTCAAGGCCCTCAGAAAGAACGTACTGGCCAAATGCTACGGCGGCGACGTCAGCCGTAAGCGCAAGCTGTTGGAAAAGCAGAAGGCCGGTAAGAAACGCATGAAGCAAGTGGGCAACGTGGAAATTCCACAGGAAGCCTTCCTTGCCGTGCTCAGGTTGGATAGTTAGGTCCTATGTCACTAAATTTCCCGCTGTTGCTGGTCATCGCTGTCTTCGTATGCGGTTTCTTGGCGTTGCTCGACTTGGTGTTTCTCGCACCGCGTCGACGCGCGGCCATCGCCAACTATCAGGGCAGCGTCAGCCAGCCGGATGGGCTGGTGGTCGAGAAGCTGAACAAGGAACCGCTGCTGGTTGAATACGGCAAGTCGTTCTTTCCGGTGTTGTTCATTGTCTTGGTGCTGCGTTCGTTCCTGGTGGAACCGTTCCAGATTCCGTCTGGCTCGATGAAGCCGACCCTGGATGTGGGCGACTTCATCCTGGTGAACAAGTTTTCCTACGGGATCCGCTTGCCGGTGATCGACAAGAAAGTCATCGAGATCGGTGATCCGCAACGCGGCGATGTGATGGTGTTCCGCTACCCAAGCGACCCCAACGTCAACTACATCAAGCGTGTAGTGGGCCTGCCGGGGGATGAAGTGCGCTACACCAGCGACAAGCATCTGTTCGTCAACGGCCAGCCGGTGGCAGAGCAGTTGGTCGGCGCTGAGCCCGGCACCCTGGGCAGTGCTGAGCTGTACAAGGAGAAACTCGGTGCCGCCGAACACTTGATCCGCAAGGAAATGAGCCGCTATCGGGCCACTCCAGACGGTCGTTGGGTTGTTCCCGCCGGGCACTACTTCATGATGGGCGACAACCGCGACAACTCCAACGACAGTCGCTACTGGGACGATCCGAGTATTCCCAAAGACCTGCTGGGCATGGTTCCCGACAAGAATATCGTCGGCAAGGCCTTCGCAGTCTGGATGAGCTGGCCCGAACCGAAACTCAGCCACCTGCCGAATTTCTCGCGGGTTGGCCTGATCAAGTAATCACACACGGCGCTGTTGAACACAGCGCCGAATGCTTTTCTGGCTCTTGTATAAAACGGCGCGCCTTCGGGCCATCCGTAACAGCCTTATCGCCAGAAGCATGCAGTCAACGATATTCAGGATGTGGATTTGAACACAGCGTTAATTGCCACCCGCACTTCGTGCGCGGCCCCTAGGATGGCGAGTTTCGGCAACGAAATCAGTGTGGGTAAACCGTGAGCGTTTCTTTGAGCCGTCTCGAGCGTCAGCTCGGCTATTCCTTCAAGGACCAGGAACTGATGCTCCTGGCTCTCACTCACCGCAGCTTTGCCGGACGCAACAACGAGCGCCTGGAGTTTCTCGGTGACGCCATTCTCAACTTCGTCGCCGGCGAGGCGTTGTTCGAGCGTTTCCCCCAGGCCCGCGAAGGCCAGCTGTCGCGTTTGCGCGCGCGCCTGGTGAAGGGTGAAACCCTGGCGGTACTGGCCCGCGGTTTCGACCTGGGCGAATACCTGCGCCTGGGCTCCGGCGAATTGAAGAGTGGCGGTTTCCGTCGCGAATCGATCCTGGCCGATGCCCTGGAAGCCCTGATTGGTGCGATCTACCTGGACGCCGGCATGGAAACCGCCCGCGATCGCGTGCTGTCCTGGCTGGCCTCGGAGTTCGAGAGCCTGACCCTGGTGGACACCAACAAGGACCCCAAGACCCGGCTGCAGGAGTTCCTCCAGTCCCGTGCCTGCGAACTGCCGCGCTACGAAGTGGTGGATATCCAGGGCGAACCGCACTGCCGGACATTCTTCGTTGAATGTGAAGTCACCTTATTGAATGAAAAAAGCCGAGGTCAGGGTGTGAGCCGTCGTATTGCCGAACAGGTAGCGGCCGCTGCAGCACTGATTGCCCTGGGCGTGGAGAATGGCCATGACTGATTCAACCGCAACACGCTGTGGCTATGTCGCCATCGTCGGCCGCCCCAACGTGGGCAAGTCGACGCTGCTCAACCACATCCTCGGCCAGAAGCTGGCGATCACCTCGCGCAAGCCTCAGACCACTCGCCACAACATGCTCGGGATCAAGACCGAAGGCGCCATCCAGGCGATCTACGTCGACACCCCCGGCATGCACAAGAGCAACGAGAAGGCGCTGAACCGCTACATGAACAAGACCGCTTCGGCGGCCTTGAAAGACGTCGACGTGGTGATCTTCGTGGTCGACCGCACCAAGTGGACCGATGAGGACCAACTGGTGCTGGAGCGTGTGCAGTACGTTCAGGGGCCGGTGATCCTGGCGATCAACAAGACCGATCGCATCGAGGACAAGGCCGAGCTGATGCCGCACCTGACCTGGCTGCAGGAGCAACTGCCGAACGCCGAGATCGTGCCGGTTTCCGCCCAGCAGGGGCATAACCTCGAAGCCCTGGAAGGCCTGATCGCCAAGCACCTGCCGGAGAACGACCACTTCTTCCCGGAAGACCAGATCACCGATCGCAGCAGTCGCTTCCTGGCTGCCGAACTGGTACGCGAGAAGATCATGCGCCAGCTGGGTGCCGAGCTGCCGTACCAGATCACCGTGGAAATCGAAGAGTTCAAGCAGCAGGGCAAGACCCTGCACATTCATGCCTTGATCCTCGTCGAGCGCGATGGACAGAAGAAAATCATCATTGGCGACAAGGGTGAGCGGATCAAGCGCATCGGCATGGAAGCGCGCAAGGACATGGAGCTGCTGTTCGACTCCAAGGTCATGCTCAACCTCTGGGTCAAGGTCAAGGGCGGCTGGTCCGACGACGAGCGCGCCTTGCGCTCCCTGGGCTACGGCGACCTCTGAACCTTTCGCCGGCAGCCGGCTCCTGCAACACCCTGTAGGAGCCGGCTTGCCGGCGAACAGCTTCACCTCCTTCTCCGGACCCGGTTCCCTCTCTGCCCCTGAGATCCCCCGCAACCATGTCCAGCAACGCCCCAGTCGGCCAGCTCGCCTACGTCCTGCACAGCCGCGCCTACCGTGAAAGCAGCGCCCTGGTGGATTTCCTCACCCCTCAAGGCCGCCTGCGCGCCGTATTGCGCAATGCCCGGGGCAAGGCCGGCACCCTGGCACGCCCCTTCGTGCCCCTGGAAGTCGAGTTTCGCGGTCGCGGCGAGTTGAAGAACGTCGGGCGCATGGAAAGTGCCGGCATCGCCGCCTGGCTCAATGGCGAAGCCCTGTTCAGCGGCCTGTATCTGAATGAGTTGCTGATCCGCCTGCTGCCGGCGGAAGATCCGCATCCGGCGGTGTTCGACCACTACGCCGCCACGTTGCTGGCCCTGGCCGAAGGCCGGCCCCTGGAGCCCCTGCTGCGGGCGTTCGAATGGCGGCTGCTGGACGACCTGGGCTATGGCTTTGCCCTGGACCGCGATATCCATGGCGCGCCCATCGTTGCCGATGGTCTGTATCGCCTGCAGGTGGATGCCGGACTGGAGCAGGTCTTCCTGCTGCAACCGGGCCTGTTCAATGGCATCGAGCTGTTGGCCATGGCCGAGGCCGACTGGAGCGCTCCCGGTGCCTTGTCGGCGGCCAAGCGCCTGATGCGCCAGGCCCTGGCCGTGCACCTGGGCGGGCGGCCCCTGGTCAGTCGCGAGCTGTTTCGCAAGCCCTAGGCGCACTTGCCGCTCATCCATCGGCGGTGGCCGGCCACTTGCAGCGCTCATTCTGCGTTCGCGCAAATGGCAACGGACCCTGTTCTCCCCGTATGCTGTGCGCCGAATTTTCATTTATCCAGGAGCGCTTCCGTGACCACCAGCAATCGCATTCTTCTCGGCGTGAACATCGATCACGTTGCCACCCTGCGTCAGGCCCGCGGCACTCGTTACCCTGACCCGGTCAAGGCCGCTCTGGATGCGGAAGAGGCGGGTGCCGACGGCATCACCGTGCACCTGCGCGAAGACCGCCGGCACATTCAGGAGCGCGACGTGCTGCTGCTCAAGGACGTGCTGCAGACCCGCATGAACTTCGAGATGGGCGTCACCGAAGAGATGATGGCGTTTGCCGAGCGCATTCGCCCGGCGCATATCTGCCTGGTGCCGGAAACCCGTCAGGAGCTGACCACCGAAGGCGGTCTTGACGTGGCCGGGCAGGAAGCACGGATCAAGGCGGCGGTGGAGCGCTTGTCGAAAATCGGTTCCGAAGTGTCGCTGTTCATCGACGCCGACGAGCGTCAGATCGAGGCCTCCAAACGCGTTGGTGCGCCGGCCATCGAGCTGCACACAGGGCGTTATGCCGATGCCCAGACGCCGAGTGAAGTGGCCGACGAGCTGCAGCGCATCGTCGACGGGGTTGCCGTGGGTCTGGCCCAGGGCCTGATCGTCAATGCCGGCCACGGCCTGCATTACCACAACGTTGAAGCGGTGGCAGCGATCAAGGGCATCAATGAGCTGAACATCGGCCATGCCCTGGTGGCGCATGCCCTGTTCGTCGGTTTCAAGGGTGCGGTAGCCGAGATGAAAGCGCTGATCCTGGCGGCTGCCGCCAAGGCCTGAGTGCTCTTCGCCGGCAAGCTGATTCCTGCAACCTCTGTAGGAGCCGGCTTGCCGGCGAAGGCTTTTAGAGCGGCGGATTGTCTTCCGGCGGCTTGGTCTTGTTGACCCCGGGCACGTGCAGGTTGCCCTCGGCGACCTGATCGCCTTCCAGCTGCGGCTGGGTCACCCAGGTCAGGATGTCGTAGTAGCGCCGGATGTTGGCGACGAAGTGCACCGGCTCGCCGCCCCGGGCGTAGCCATAGCGGGTCTTGCTGTACCACTGCTTTTGCGACAGCCGTGGCAGCATCTTCTTCACATCCAGCCATTTGTTCGGGTTCAGGCCTTCCCTTTCCGCCAGCTTGCGGGCGTCGTCCAGGTGGCCGGTGCCGACGTTGTAGGCGGCGAGGGCGAACCAGGTGCGATCCGGTTCCTCGATCTTGTCGTCCAGCTGTTCCTTGATATAGGCCAGGTACTTGGCCCCGCCACTGATGCTCTGCTTGGGGTCCAGGCGGTTGGACACGCCCATGGCCTGGGCGGTGTTCTGGGTCAGCATCATCAGCCCGCGCACCCCGGTCTTGGAGGTGACCTCGGCCTGCCACATGGATTCCTGGTAGCCCACCGCCGCCAGCAGGCGCCAGTCGAGCTTCTCCTGCTTGGCCGAATTCTTGAAGTGCTTCTCGTACTTGGGCAGGCGCTGCTGCAGGTGTTGGGCGAAGGTGTAGGCGCCGACATAGCCAAGCACATCCACATGGCCGTAATAGCGGTCCTTGAGGCGTTGCAGGGTGCCGTTCTTCTCCACCTTGTCGAGGAAACCGTTGATTTCGTTGAGCAGGCTGTTGTCGTCGCCGGCGGCTACCGCCCAGCTCTGGCTGCGGGCGTCCCCCAGGTCGAAGGCGACCCGCACATTGGGGAAGTACACCTGGTTCATCGCCAGTTCGTTGGAGTCCACCAGGGTCAGGTCGATCTGGCCTTCGTCCACCATGCGCAGCAGGTCGACGACCTCGACGGCGTCCGACTCTTCATACTCGATGCCGGGGTACTTGAGCTTGAGTTGTGCCAGTTGTTCGGCGTGGCTGCTGCCCTTGAGCACCATGATGTGCTTGCCCACCAGGTTCTGCGCGCTGGTAGGGCGGGACTGGCCGTTGCGATAGATGATCTGCGGGGTGACTTCCAGGTAAGGGTGGGAAAACCGCACCTGCTGCTTGCGCTGCTCGCTGCTCACCAGGCCGGCGGCAGCCAGCACCGGGCCTTTAGGCTGGCCCAGCTGGTTGTACAGGTCGTCGAGGTTGTCGGCGGTTTCGATCTTCAGCTCCACGCCCAGATCGTCGGCAAAGCGCTTCACCAGCTCGTATTCGAAGCCGGTTTCGCCATTGCGGTCCTGAAAGTAGGTGGCAGGGCTGTTACGGGTGATCACCCGCAGCACACCATCCTCCTTTACACGCTCAAGGGTGCTGGGTTTTTCAACGCAGGCGCCGAGCATCAGGAAGAGTCCGGTTACGATGAGCCACTTGGCGCAGCGCGGACGTAAAGCCATAGGGGAAAACATTGGCGCAGTATACGCAAAGGATAACGGCCGCCATATCTCGACAGCGAAGGGCTTGTCTGCTAGCCAGCGACGGCCTGGGCTGGAGGCCTCAGGAATGGGGCTTCGATGGTCAATGTGACGATTAAAATAACCCGCGGCAATGACCCTGATGAGCCTTTGTTATAGGGCACCGGGGCCGGGCCGACGTCCGGGCGCCACCCGGGGTTGGGTTTCGAGTGCCGATGCCAACGGTTTACGTTAGAATGCACGGCCTCAAAGCACACCCCCTTCCCGAGGCTGTCCCGAAGATGTTGATCCTGCGCGGCGCTCCTGCCCTTTCTGCCTTTCGCCACAGCAAACTCCTTGAACAACTGAGCCAGAAGGTTCCAGCTGTCAGTGGCCTGTATGCTGAATTCGCTCACTTCGCCGAAGTCACCGGCGTCCTGACCGGCGACGAACAGCAGGTGCTTGCGCGCCTTCTGAAGTACGGCCCCAGCGTTCCGGTACAAGAGCCGAGCGGCCGTCTGTTCCTGGTCTTGCCGCGTTTCGGCACAATCTCGCCCTGGTCGAGCAAGGCCAGCGACATCGCCCGTAACTGTGGCCTGGCCAAAGTCCAGCGCCTGGAGCGCGGTATCGCTTTCTACGTGAGCGGTGAGTTCAGCGACGCCGACGCCCAGGCGATTGCCGATGCCCTGCATGACCGCATGACCCAGATCGTGGTGGCCAACCTGGAGCAGGCCGCCGGTCTGTTCAGCCACGCCGAACCCAAGCCGCTGACCGCCATCGACATCCTCGGCGGCGGCCGTGCCGCGCTGGAAAAAGCCAACAGCGAACTGGGCCTGGCCCTGGCCGAAGACGAAATCGATTACCTGATGAACGCCTTCCAGGGCCTCAAGCGTAATCCCCACGACATCGAACTGATGATGTTCGCCCAGGCCAACTCCGAGCACTGCCGCCACAAGATCTTCAACGCCAGTTGGGACATCGACGGCCAGAGCCAGGAAAAAAGCCTGTTCGGCATGATCAAGAACACCTATCAGATGCACAGCGAAGGTGTGTTGTCGGCCTACAAGGACAACGCCGCGGTGATCGTCGGTTCCGTTGCCGGGCGCTTCTACCCGAACCCTGAAACCCGCCAGTACGGCGCGGTGCAGGAGCCGGTGCACATTCTGATGAAGGTCGAGACCCACAACCACCCGACCGCCATCGCCCCGTTCCCGGGGGCTTCCACCGGTTCCGGCGGCGAGATCCGCGACGAGGGCGCCACCGGCCGCGGCGCCAAGCCGAAAGCCGGCCTCACCGGCTTCACCGTGTCCAACCTGCAGATCCCGGGCTTCGAACAGCCGTGGGAAGTGCCTTACGGCAAGCCTGAGCGCATCGTCAACGCCCTCGACATCATGATCGAAGGCCCCTTGGGCGGCGCCGCGTTCAACAACGAATTCGGCCGTCCGGCCCTGACCGGTTACTTCCGTACCTTCGAACAGTCCATCAACACCCCCCGTGGCGATGAAGTTCGTGGTTACCACAAGCCGATCATGCTGGCGGGCGGCATGGGCAACATCCGTGACGAGCACGTACAGAAAGGCGAGATCACCGTCGGCTCCAAGCTGATCGTCCTCGGCGGCCCGGCGATGCTCATCGGCCTGGGCGGCGGCGCTGCTTCCTCCATGGCCACCGGCACCAGCTCGGCGGACCTGGACTTTGCCTCGGTACAGCGTGAAAACCCTGAGATGGAACGCCGTTGCCAGGAAGTCATCGACCGTTGCTGGCAGCTGGGGGACAACAACCCCATCAGCTTCATCCACGACGTCGGCGCCGGCGGCCTGTCCAACGCCTTCCCGGAACTGGTCAACGACGGCGGCCGTGGCGGTCGCTTCGAACTGCGCAACATTCCCAACGACGAGCCGGGCATGGCCCCGCACGAAATCTGGTCCAACGAATCCCAGGAGCGTTATGTCCTGGCAGTGGGCGCGGCGGATTTCGAACGCTTCAAGGCCATCTGCGAGCGCGAGCGCTGCCCGTTCGCCGTGGTTGGTGAAGCCACTGCCGAGCCGCAGTTGACCGTGACCGACAGCCACTTCGGTAACAGCCCGGTGGACATGCCCCTGGAAGTGCTGCTGGGCAAGGCCCCGCGCATGCACCGTTCGGCCGTGCGGGAAACCGAGCTGGGTGACGATTTCGATCCAAGCACCCTGGACATCGCCGAGAGCATCGAGCGCGTCCTGCACCACCCGGCCGTGGCCAGCAAGAGCTTCCTGATCACCATCGGCGACCGCACCATCACTGGCCTCGTGGCTCGTGACCAGATGGTCGGCCCATGGCAGGTGCCGGTGGCCGACGTGGCCGTGACCGCCACCAGCTTCGACGTCTACACCGGTGAAGCCATGGCCATGGGCGAGCGTACGCCGCTGGCCCTGCTGGATGCCCCGGCGTCCGGGCGCATGGCGATCGGCGAAACCCTGACCAACATCGCGGCCTCGCGGATCAACAAGATCAGCGACATCAAGCTCTCCGCCAACTGGATGTCGGCCGCCGGCCACCCGGGCGAAGACGCGCGTCTGTACGACACGGTCAAGGCTGTGGGCATGGAACTGTGCCCCGAGCTGGGCATCACCATCCCGGTGGGCAAGGACTCCATGTCCATGGCCACTCGCTGGAATGAAGAGGGCGTGGATAAGAGCGTCACCTCGCCGCTGTCGCTGATCGTCACCGGCTTCGCACCAGTGACGGACATCCGCCAGACCCTGACCCCGCAACTGCGCATGGACAAGGGCACCACCGACCTGATCCTGATCGACCTCGGTCGTGGACAGAACCGCATGGGCGCCTCGATCCTCGCCCAGACCCACGGCAAGCTCGGCAAGCAGGCTCCGGACGTCGATGACGCCGAAGACCTGAAAGCCTTCTTCGCGGTGATCCAGGGCCTCAACGCCGACGGCCACCTGCTGGCCTACCACGACCGTTCCGATGGTGGCCTGCTGGTGACCGCCGTGGAAATGGCTTTCGCCGGTCACTGCGGCCTGAACCTGACCCTCGACGCCGTGGCGGAGAACGCCGCGGAAATCGCCGCCATCCTGTTCAACGAAGAACTGGGTGCGGTGATCCAGGTGCGTCAGGACGCGACTCCGGACGTACTGGCCCAGTTCAGCGCTGCCGGCCTGGGCGACTGCGTGGCGGTGATCGGTCAGCCGATCAACAACGGTGAAGTGACCATCTCCTACAACGGCGAAAGCGTATTCACCGGCCAGCGCCGCCTGCTGCAGCGTCAGTGGGCAGAAACCAGCTACCAGATCCAGCGCCTGCGGGACAACGCCGAGTGCGCCGAACAGGAATTCGACGTCCTGCTGGAAGAAGACAACCCGGGCCTGAGCGTCAAGCTGGGCTTCGACGTCAACCAGGACATCGCCGCGCCTTACATCAAGAAGGGCGTGCGTCCCCAGGTGGCGGTGCTGCGTGAGCAGGGCGTCAATGGCCAGGTGGAAATGGCCGCGGCTTTCGACCGCGCCGGCTTCAACGCCATCGACGTGCACATGAGTGACATCCTCGCCGGTCGTGTCGACCTCAACGACTTCAAGGGCATGGTTGCCTGCGGCGGCTTCTCCTACGGCGACGTACTGGGCGCCGGTGAAGGCTGGGCCAAGTCGGCGCTGTTCAACAGCCGCGCGCGGGATGCCTTCCAGGGCTTCTTCGAGCGGACCGACAGCTTCACCCTGGGTGTGTGCAACGGTTGCCAGATGATGTCCAACCTGCACGAGCTGATCCCGGGCAGCGAATACTGGCCGCACTTCGTGCGCAACCGTTCCGAGCAGTTCGAAGCCCGTGTGGCCATGGTCCAGGTCCAGGAGTCGAACTCGATCTTCCTGCAGGGCATGGCCGGTTCGCGGATGCCGATCGCCATCGCCCACGGTGAAGGCCATGCGGAATTCGAAAGTGAAGAAGCCCTGCTGGAAGCCGATCTGTCCGGTTGCGTGGCCCTGCGTTTCGTCGACAACCACGGCAAGGTCACCGAGCGTTACCCGGCCAACCCGAACGGCTCGCCGCGCGGGATCACCGGCCTGACCAGCCGCGACGGTCGCGTCACCATCATGATGCCGCACCCTGAGCGGGTGTTCCGTGCCGTGCAGAACTCCTGGCGTCCGGACGACTGGAACGAAGACGCGGCGTGGATGCGCATGTTCCGCAACGCGCGTGCCTGGGTGAACTGAGGCTGATGTACAAGCTCAGCTTCTTCGTGCCTCCCAGCCATGTGGAGCAGGTCAAGAGCGCCGTATTCGCCGCCGGTGGCGGACGTATCGGCGCCTATGACCAATGCGCCTGGCAGGTGCTCGGCCAGGGCCAGTTTCGCCCGTTGGACGGCAGTCAGCCGTTTCTCGGGCAGACCGGCCAGGTCGAGCAGGTGGAGGAATGGAAAGTCGAGCTGGTGGTGGCCGATGAACTGATCGCCCATGCGGTGGCAGCCCTCAAGCAGAGCCATCCCTACGAGACGCCGGCTTATGAAGTCTGGCGCCTCGAAGCGTTCTGAGGTTATCCACCGATAAAAAGCCCGCTGCACCGGAGACGGTCAGCGGGTTTTTTTGTGGACCTTCGCCTGCAGGAGCCGGCTTGCCGGCGAAGGCGTCTTTCAGGCTCTCGCCCCCACCTTCTTGTGCAGCAGCGCTTGCAGAGCAGCCTGCAAGCCCCCGGCCTTCTCGCCGATCAATACATGCCAGACATCCCCCTCCAGCCGCCGGGTTCCCTGGCAGCCCAGGACATTGAGTGCTGACTCCGAGAGGCTGCGGCTATCGCTCAGTTGCACCCGCAGCCGGGTCAGGGCGACGCAATCGGCCTGCAACAGGTTGTCCCGACCGCCCAGGGCATTGAGCCACTGCTGGGCTTCCTGGCTGGAGACTTCAATCGACTGGGGCGCCTCGACAGCTGCCGCTGGTGCCGCGACCTGGGCCGCCGGCAGCGCCAGGCGAATCTGGTCGGCGATATTGTCGGCCATCGGTCCCACCACCACCTGCAAGCTGCCGCCCTTGCCGGGGCGCACCACGGCCAGGGCGCCCAGGGCTTTCAATTCGGCATCAGTGGCCAGGTTGCGGTCCGCCAGCTCCAGGCGCAGGCGCGTGGTGCAAGCGCCGACCGTGATCAGGTTGGCCGCACCGCCCAGGGCCTTGATATAGGCGGCGGCGCGTTGATCGGCGTTGAGTTCGCTCTTGTCCCCGGACGGACTGTCTTCGCGCCCCGGGGTCTTGAGGTTGAAGCGGCGGATACAGAAGTCGAACACCAGGTAGTACACCACCGCGTACAGCAGCCCCACCGGAAACACTTTCCAGCCATTGGTGGAACGTCCCCAGCCCAGGGCCATGTCGATGGCGCCGCCGGAGAAGGTGAACCCCAGGTGGATGTTCAGCAGGTTGGTCAGGGCCATGGCCAGGCCGGTGAGCAGCGCATGAACCAGATACAGCAGCGGGGCGAGGAACATGAAGGCGAATTCGATGGGTTCGGTGACCCCGGTAAGGAACGAGGTCAGGGCCATGGACAGGAAGATCCCGCCCATCACCTTGCGCCGTTCCGGCAGGGTGTTGCGGTACATCGCCAGGCAGGCGGCGGGCAGGCCGAACAGCATCATCGGGAACATCCCGGTCATGAACTGGCCGCCTTTCGGGTCCCCGGCGAAGTAGCGGGTCAGGTCGCCGGTGACCACGGCACCGGTGCTCGGGTCGGTGAAGCTGCCGAAGATGAACCAGGCCATGTTGTTGAGGATGTGGTGCAGGCCGGTGACGATCAGCAGGCGGTTGAACACGCCGAAGACGAAGGCGCCGAAGCTGCCGCTTTCCAGCAGCAACTGGCCGAAGCTGTTGATGCCATGCTGGATCGGCGGCCAGATCAGGCCGAACGCCAGCCCCAGGCCCACGGCGCTGAAGCCGGTGGCGATGGGCACGAAGCGCCGGCCGCCGAAGAACGCCAGGTATTCCGGCAGCTTGATGTCCTTGAAGCGGTTGTACAGCGCACCGGCCATCAGGCCACTGATGATCCCGGCGAGCATGCCCATGTTGATGCTGGCGTCCAGCACCTTGAGGGTCGAGATCATCACCAGGTAGCCGATGGCCCCGGCCAGCCCGGCGGTGCCGTTGTTGTCCTTGGCAAACCCCACGGCGATGCCGATGGCGAAGATCAGCGCCAGGTTGCCGAAGATCGATTGCCCGGCATCGTGGATGATGGCGATGTTCAGCAGGTCGGTGTCGCCCAGGCGCAGCAGCAGGCCGGCGATCGGCAGGATGGCGATGGGCAGCATCAGGGCGCGGCCGAGGCGTTGCAGGCCCTCGATGAAGTACTGGTACATGGCGTCTCTCCTGGAGTTCTTGTTATGGGTTCAGAGGCCAGTGCCGGGCGCAGGCTTCTCGCACCGCGACGGCACCCGGGAGGTCGAGCAGCGGCTGGCTCAGCCGGCGGCATTCGGCGGCATCCAGCTGGCGCACCCGGTCCTTGATTTCCCCCACCTGCGGCGGGCTCACCGACAGTTCGCGCACGCCCAGGCCGATCAGCACCGGGGTGGCCAGTGGATCGGAAGCCAGGGCGCCGCAGACACCGACCCAGCGTCCATGGCGCTCGGCGCCGCTGCAGGTCTGGGCGATCAGGCGCAGCAGGGCCGGGTGCAGGGCGTCGACCCGTGCCGCCAGTCCGGCATGATCACGGTCCATGGCCAGGGTGTACTGGGACAGGTCGTTGGTGCCGATGGACAGGAAGTCGGCGTGCTTCGCCAGGTGCTCGGCCATCAGCGCCGCGGCCGGCACTTCGATCATCACCCCCAGCTCCGGCTGCTGGGTCAGGCCCAGTTCGGTGGCGAGCTGATTCAGGCGCTGACGGATGTGCAGCAACTCGGCCACTTCGGTGACCATCGGCAGCATCACCCGGCAGCGTTGCACCGGGCTGACCTGTAGCAGCGCGCGCAATTGCTGGTCCATCAGTTCCGGCCTTGCCTGAGCCAGGCGGATGCCGCGCAGGCCCAGCACCGGGTTGGCTTCCACCGGCAATGGCAGGTAGTCCAGTTGCTTGTCGCCGCCGACATCGATGGTGCGGATGATCACCGGCTTGTCGCCCATGGCGTCCAGTACTGCCTGATAAGCTTGGCGTTGTTCGGCTTCATCCGGGGCGGTCTGCCGATCGACGAACAGGAACTCGGTGCGCAGCAGGCCGACGCCATCGGCGCCCCCCTGGTGCGCGTCCCGGGCTTCGGCGCTGGAGGCAACGTTGGCCGCCACCTCGATCGGCTGGCCGTCCCGGGTCAGGGCCGGGTCACGGGCTTGCTGGCGTTGCTGCTCGCGGCGCTGTCTACGGGCCGCAACGGCCTCTTGCACCTGGGCGATGCGTTGCGGGTCCGGCGCCAGTTCCAGGCGGCCGCCATCGGCATCCAGCACCACGGTTTGCCCACCCTCGATTTCAAGCAGAACCGGGCCCAGGGCCACCAGGCAGGGCAGGCCCTTGCCCCGGGCGAGGATGGCCACGTGGGAGGTGGCGCCGCCGGCGGCCATGCACAGGCCGGCCACGCCCTGGGCGCTCAGTTGCAGCAGGTCGGACGGGGTCAGCTCCTGGGTGGCGACCAGGGCCCCCGGGGGCAGTTGGTACTGCCAGGCTTCGCCGAGCAAGGCCCGCAGCACCCGTTGTTGCAGGTCCCGCAGGTCGTTGGCGCGCTCGGCCAAAAGCGGATTGCCCAGTTGTTGCAGTATCTGGCATTGCTCGGCGATGGCTGCGCTCCAGGCATGGGTGGCGGCGCGTCCCTGGACGATGGCTGCGTCGGCGGCGTCCAGCAGGGTCGGGTCTTCCAGCAATCCCAGATGGGCGTTGAAGATGTCCTGTTCCTGCTGATCGCGGCGTTGCCGGGCCTGTTCCAGGGTGCGCAGGATATCTCCGCGCACTTGCTCCAGGGCCGTGCTCAGCGCCAGGCGTTGCGACTCGGGTTGATGCTGGCCGCTGTCCTCGGGCAGCTCCATGGCGCTGAGGCGCACCAGGGGGCCGCAAACCAGCCCGGGTGCCGCGCAGACACCCTGCAACACGCCATCCTCGCTGGCCGGGCGCGGCACTTGGAGCGCGGCCGGCGCAGGGGCGTGGGCATCGTCCGCCAGGGCGCTGCCGAGGGTCTTGAGCAGCGCCTGCAAGGCGGCCTGGCAATCATCGCCCTGGCAACTGACCCGTACTTCATCCTGTTCGCCGATGCCCAGGCCCATCAGGGCGATCAGGCTGGTGCAGGGAGCGCTTTTGTCGTTGAAGGTCAGCTGTGAGTGGCTGTTGAATGCCGCCGCGGTCTGCCGCACCAGCGCGGCTGGGCGAGCGTGCAGCCCGCCGCGGTGGGCGACCCTGATCAGGGCGCTGGCCTGCTCGCTGGAATCGGCACGGGAACGCTCGGGCCTGGGGGCATCCGTGCGGCGGCTGACATGCAGCAACGGCTCGCCGACCTTGACCGAGGACAGGTTCAAGTGACGCAGCTCGAAGTGTTCGCCGTTGGTCAGGATCATCAGGCTGATCAGGCTCCGGCAGTGCTGCGCCACATGGTCCAGGTCGACCCGCAACAGGGGCTGGCCGGCGCTGACCTGCTGGCCTTGTTCCACCAGCAGGGCAAAGCCTTCGCCTTGCAGTTCGACGGTGTCCAGGCCCAGGTGCAGCAGCCATTCGGCACCGTTGGCGGCGCGCAGCGTTACCGCGTGCCCGGTGCGTGCGATCTGTATCACTTGCCCGGCGCAGGGCGCGTGCAGCGTGTCGTTGAGCGGGTCGATGGCAACCCCGTCACCCATGGCGCCACTGGCGAACACCGGGTCGGGGACGCTGTGCAGCGGCAGGACAGGCCCGCTGAGGGGGGCACTGAGCGTCAGGTCGTTATTGTTGTTGTGCATGGCGCAGTACTCATCGATCAAAGGGGCTTAGTGCGTGCGGGTCACTTTGCTCAGGTGACGCGGCTGGTCCGGGTCCATGCTGCGGGCTTCGGCCAGGCCGGCGGCCATCACATAGAAGCTCTGGATCGCCAGGATCGGGTCCAGCACCGGGTGTTCCGCGCGGCTCAGGGTCAGGTCGCGCTCGCCGATGTCATCCGGCGCTGCCAGCAGCACCTTGGCGCCGCGCTGGCGCATGTCGGCGGCCAGGCTCAGCAGGCCGCCCTGTTCGGCGCCTCTGGGAGCGAACACCAGCAACGGGTAGTCGTGGTCGATCAGGGCCATCGGGCCATGGCGCACCTCGGCACTGCTGAAGGCTTCGGCCTGGATCGCCGACGTTTCCTTAAGCTTGAGCGCCGCTTCCTGGGCGATGGCGAAGCCGGCGCCACGGCCGATCACCATCAGGCGCTGGTAATCGCGCAGGGCGTTGACCGCCAGGTTCCAGTCCTGGGTCGCGGCCTGTTGCAGACCTTCGGGCAGAGCCAGGCCGGCCTCCAGCAGGTGGCTGTCCTCGTTCCAGTGAGCGATCAGCCGGGCGCTGGCGCTGAGGGTGGCGATAAAGCTCTTCGTCGCGGCCACGCTCTGCTCGGTACCGGCGTACAGCGGCAGGGAGAATTCGCTGGCGGCCTCCAGGGGGCTGTTTTGCGCATTGACCATGGCCACGCTGAGGGCCCCGCGCTTGCGCAGCAGGCGCACGCTGTTCACCAGGTCCGGGCTCTGGCCCGATTGCGAGAAGGCGAACACTGCCTGGCCGCTGACCCGCAGGGGCGCCTGTTGCATGGTCACCACCGACATCGGCAGCGAGGCCACCGGGATACCCACTTGTTGCATGGCCAGGTAGGCGAAGTAGCTGGCGGCATGGTCGGAACTGCCCCGGGCCACGGTCATGGCCACTTGTGGCGGCTGGCGTCGCAGGCGGCCGGCAACCTCGATCAGGGATGGGTCCAGGTGCAGCAGCTGGCTGCTGACGGCGATGTGCGAGGACTGCGCCTCTTCAAGCATTTTTGAAGTCAATGTCTTCTCCTTCGACCATGACGGCGGTCAGTGTGAGTGCGCGATCCAGGCGCACGCTGTCGGCCCAGCTGCCGGGTTGCAGGCGGCCGCGTTCAGGGATGCCGAGGTAGTCGGCGGGAAATTGCGACAGGCGCTGGGAGGCTTCGGCCAGGGGCAGGCCGATCTTCACCAGATTGCGCAGGGCCTGATCCATGGTCAGGGTGCTGCCGGCCAGGGTGCCGTCCGCCAGGCGCACCCCGCCCAGGCATTTGGTCACGGTGTGGCTGCCCAGCTGGTATTCGCCGTCGGGCATGCCGGCAGCGGCGGTGGAGTCGGTGACGCAGTACAGGCACGGGATCGAGCGCAACGCCACGCGCATGGCGCCGGGGTGCACGTGCAGCAGGTCGGGGATCAGTTCGGCGTACTGGGCGTGGGCCAGGGCGGCGCCGACGATGCCCGGCTCGCGGTGATGCAGGGGGCTCATGGCGTTGTAAAGGTGGGTGAAGCTGGTGGCGCCGGCGGCCAGGGCGGCCACGCCCTCTTCGTAGCTGCCCAAGGTGTGGCCGATCTGCATGCGCACGCCGCGGGCGCTGAGTTCACGGATCAGCGCGTCGTGGCCGGCGATTTCCGGGGCGATGGTGATCACCCGGATGGGCGCCAGTTGCAGGTACTTTTCCACTTCCGCCATGAGTGCGGTGTGGGCGAAGTTGGGTTGGGCGCCGAGCTTGCCGGGGTTGATGTAGGGGCCTTCCAGGTGCACGCCGAGCACCCGGGCACAGCCCTCGGGGCGCTGTTCGGCGAAGATCCCGAGCTCGCCCAGGACCTGGCTGATTTCCGCGCTGGGGGCGGTCATGGTGGTGGCCAGCAGCGAGGTGGTGCCGAAACGCACATGGGTGCGGGTGATGGTTTCGAAGGCCGGGCGGCCCTGCATGATGTCCTGGCCGCCACCGCCGTGGACGTGCAGGTCGATAAAGCCCGGCAGCAGGTAGGGCAGGTCATTGTCCGCCGGGTCGCAGGGGCTGCCTTGGATGGCGACGACCTTGCCGTGCTCATGGACCAGGCGGCCACGGACCCAGCCTTGGGGCGTGAGGATGTTGTCTTCGGACATGGGCGTTTCTCTGGCTCCAGGGGGCGGATTCAGCGTCGCAGCTCGGCGACGAAGTCGTAGTAGTCGTTGCGGCAATAGGTATCGGTGACTTCGATCGGCGTGTTGTCTTCCAGGTAGCCGACCCGGGTCATCAGCAGCATGGCGGTGCCGGGGGCAATGCCCACCAGGGCGGCAAACTCGTCCGAGGCGTTGATCGCCTGGATGTGCTGCAGGGCCCGGACCACGGGGCGGCCGATGCTATCGAGGTATTCGTAGAGCGAATCACCGACCGCCTCGGGCTTGGCGATGATGCTGGCCGGCAGGGTGCTCATCTCAATGGCCATGACCGCATCGTCGGCTTTGCGCAGGCGCTTGAGCCGCGCCACCTTGTCGTTGGGTGACAGGCCGAGGCGGATCAGCTCTTCATGGGTCGGTGGGGTGAGGGTGCGTTCCAGCCACTGCGAGCCGGGGACGAAGCCTTTGAGGCGCAGCATCTCGCTGAAGCCGGAAAGGCGCGACAGGGGTTGTTCCAGGCGTGGAGTGATGAAGGTGCCCGAGCCCTGGCTGCGACGAATCAGGCCGCGCTCGAAAAGCACTTCCAGGGCCTTGCGCGCGGTCACCCGGGAGATGCCCAGCAGTTCGCTGAGGTTGCGTTCCGAAGGCAGTGCCTGCTCGGCTTTCCATTGGCCGGAGTGGATCGCCGCTTCCAGGTTGCGGGCCAGTTGCAGGTACAGCGGGGTCGGCTGGGAGTCGTCGGGACGCAGGGTCAGGAGGTGATTCATCTGTAGGTTTTCCGATGCGGTTATTAGGTTGTTGTCGCCCGGTAATGCCGAAAACTAATACCACTTAAATACCATGTCAACGCCACCTATCGGGCTGAAGTGCAGTAAATCCGGCGCTTTCGGGGTGCGTGACAGGATAAATGATTGAAGTGGTATTAGGCAGGTCTGGCCGCGAAGGCCATGGGTCGAGGTGGCGACCCGCAGCGGGTCGCCAAGTGGTATGCGCGCCCGGGGAGGGCTGCGGGGGGAGAAATATTTTTTGCCGGGAGGCGGTTAAGGGCGGATTTCGATCAGCGTGCCGTCTTTCACCAGGCCCCAGACCTCGCGCATGTCGACGTTGCGCATGGCGATGCAGCCATCGGTCCAGTCCAGGGTGTGGAAGTACTGCTCGGGAAACTCTTCGGTGTCCGGGGTGCCGTGGATCATGATCATGCCGCCGGGATCGACCCCTTCGCGACGTGAGCGGGCGGCATCGGTGATGTTCGGGTAGGAGATGTGCATGGCCAGGTTGTAGCGGTCGCTGGTCTTGCGCCAGTCGAGCCAGTAGAGGCCTTCCGGGGTGCGTTTATCGCCCTCCATCAGCTTGGGCCCCTTGGGCTTCTTGCCCAGGGAAATGCGGTAGGTTTTCAGTGGCTTGCCGCCATTGATCAACTGCAGTTGATGGGCGGACTTGAGCACCAGGACCTTTTCGATGACCTTGCCGTCCAGGGTTTCCACCGTGGAGGCCTGAGACAGAGTGACGACGGAACAGCACAACAGGGCAAGCAACCAGCGCATTGACACGATTTCCCCAGGCGCGCACGGAATCCGTGCACGTTTTTATTGTTTAACTGATGGCAGGCTGAGAGAGCGGCGGAATGGATTCGGAGCGCACGGCATAAGCCTGTGCCCGCCGGTCAGCGAAGAAGCATTCTAAGGTACGACCGACGGTGCGGAAAGCCAGCTCGGACCAAGGGATATCGGCTTCCTCGAACAGCTGCACCTCCAGGCTCTCGGGACCGGCGGCAAAGTCCAGGTCCGAAAGCTCGGCGCGAAAGAACACATGCACCTGGCTGATGTGCGGCACGTCGATCAGGGTGTAGATATTCAGGTTGCGCACCCGGGCGCAGGCTTCCTCGAAGGTTTCGCGGATGGCCGCTTGTTCCACCGTCTCGCCGTTTTCCATGAAGCCCGCCGGCAGGGTCCAGTAGCCCAGGCGCGGTTCGATGGCGCGGCGGCACAACAGCACCTTGCCTTCCCAGGTTGCCAGGCAGCCGGCAACGATGTTGGGGTTCTGGTAGTGGATGGTCTGGCAGTGATCGCAGACGAAGCGCAGGCGCGAATCGCCGTCGGGAATGCGCTGGGTCACTGGGTTGCCGCACTGGCTGCAAAATTTCATGAGGGGTATCCGCAAAGGCTGGGGCTATCTTGGCGCGCCGCCCGGTTGTCGGCAAGTTGTCGTTAAGCGACATGCCCGGGAGCGGGGGTTGGGCCACCGATTGGATTGGTGCATGATGCACGGTAGCCAACAGATCGAGATGCCTCATGCTGGACGAGCTACTTCATCGGGTAAGCCATTACACGCCACGAACCCTGGAGACTGACCGACGTTTCCCCGAGGCTGCGGTGCTGGTGCCCATCACCCGCAGCGACGAACCGGAACTGGTATTGACCTTGCGTGCCAGCGGGCTGTCGACCCATGGCGGTGAAGTGGCCTTCCCCGGTGGCCGGCGCGATCCGGAAGACCCGGACCTGATTTTCACCGCCCTGCGCGAGGCCGAAGAAGAGATCGGCCTGCCGCCGGGACTGGTGGAAGTCATCGGCCCTTTGAGCCCACTGATTTCCCTGCATGGGATCAAGGTCACGCCTTACGTCGGGGTGATTCCCGACTACGTCGAATACCGGGCCAACGACGCCGAGATTGCCGCTGTTTTCAGCGTGCCCCTGGATTTTTTCCGCCAGGACCCGCGCGAACACACCCACCGTATCGACTACCAGGGCCGCAGTTGGTATGTCCCCAGCTACCGCTTCGGCGGGTACAAGATCTGGGGCCTGACCGCGATCATGGTGGTCGAACTGGTCAACCTGCTGTACGACGCCGATATCAGCCTGCATCACCCGCCGAAAACCTTTATCGATACCTGAAGCCATGGCTTTGTGCATGGCATGAACCCCCGGCTGCCAGAACCATAAGGACAACAAGATGAAATACCGTCTGGGCGACGCCCGAGTCGACACCCATCCACAGAGCTGGGTGGCCCCGAACGCTACCCTGGTGGGCAAGGTCAAGCTCGAAGAAGGCGCCAGTGTGTGGTTCAACGCCGTGTTGCGTGGCGACAACGAACTGATCCTGATCGGCAAGCACAGCAACGTCCAGGACGGTGCCGTGATGCACACCGACATGGGCTTTCCCCTGACCCTGGGCACCGGCGTGACCATCGGCCATAACGCCATGCTGCATGGCTGCACCGTGGGTGACTACAGCCTGATCGGCATCAATGCGGTGGTGCTCAATGGCGCGAAGATCGGCAAGTACTGCATCATCGGCGCCAACGCGCTGATCGGCGAGGGCAAGGAAATCCCCGATGGCTCGCTGGTCATGGGCTCGCCCGGCAAGGTGGTGCGCGAACTGACCGAGGCACAGAAGAAAATGCTCGAAGCCAGCGCCGCCCACTACGTTCATAATGGCCAACGTTATGCCCGAGATCTGGTTGAGCAAGAACAATGACAGCCCCTGAAAGACCCGTCGCCTCGCCTTGCGTGAGCATCTGTGCCCTGGATGAGCAGGACATCTGCACCGGCTGTCAGCGCACGGTGGAGGAAATCACCCGCTGGAGTCGCATGGACAACAACGAGCGCCGCGCAGTCCTGGCCCTGTGCCATGAGCGAGCCAAGTCCAGTGGCTTGCTGTGGATGATCGGCTCCCGCTCGGCGAGCTGATCCGGCCAGTCGCCGGCAAGCCGGTTCCTGCAATCCTGTGTAGCAGCCAGCTTGCTGGCGAAAGGGTTTCTTGGCCCAACCTCGGGCCTGCAGTAACCTGTGCGCCTTCCCGACAGGTGCCCTTCAGCCCATGCTCTTCCTGATCACCTATATCAGCAGTGTCGTGCTGATCAACTACGCCTTTTCCGTCGCGCCGCAGTTGGATATCGTCTGGTCGGCCTGGGGCGGGCTGGTGTTTGTCCTGCGGGACATGGTGCAGACGCGCTTCGGCCATGGCGCCATCGTCGCCATGCTGGCGGCCCTGGTGTTGTCCTATGTCACCTCCGACCCGACCATCGCCCTGGCCAGCGCCACGGCATTCGCCGTCTCGGAATGCATCGATTGGCTGGTGTTCAGCGTCACCAAGCGGCCCCTGCATGATCGGCTGTGGATCAGTTCGGCGCTGAGCATTCCCCTGGATACCTTCATCTTCTACGGCATGATCGATGCCATGACCCCGGGAGTGATCCTCACCGCCCTGGGCTCGAAGTTCGCCGGAGTCACCGTGGTCTGGCTGGCCATGGCCTGGCGTTTGCGCAAAGCGGCGTGCGCCGGCTGAGCCAAAGGCCGCGGTTCATGTAAAATGCCGCGCTCTTTCCCCCTTGGGTCGTCCGCCTGGCGCTCGGCCCTCGATGATTCGCTCCTTTGAGGACCTTCAGATGACTCGTATCGGAACTCCATTGTCGCCAACCGCGACCCGCGTCTTGCTTTGTGGCTGTGGTGAGTTGGGCAAGGAGGTGGTGATCGAGCTGCAACGCCTGGGTGTCGAGGTGATTGCCGTGGACCGCTACGCCAACGCCCCGGCGATGCAAGTGGCCCATCGCAGCCACGTGATCAACATGCTCGATGGCGCGGCGTTGCGAGCGGTGATCGAAGCCGAGAAGCCGCACTTCATCGTTCCGGAAATCGAGGCCATCGCCACCGCGACCCTGGTGGAGCTGGAAGCTGAAGGCTTCACCGTGATCCCGACCGCCCGGGCCACCTCGCTGACCATGAACCGCGAAGGCATCCGCCGCCTGGCCGCCGAAGAGCTGGACCTGCCGACCTCGCCGTACCACTTCGCCGACACCTTCGAAGACTACGCCAAGGCTGTGCAAGACCTGGGCTTCCCGTGCGTGGTCAAGCCGGTGATGAGCTCCTCGGGCAAGGGCCAGAGCCTGCTGCGCAGCGTCGACGACGTGCAGAAAGCCTGGGACTACGCCCAGGAAGGCGGGCGTGCCGGCAAGGGCCGGGTGATCATCGAGGGCTTTATCGACTTCGACTACGAGATCACCCTGCTGACCGTGCGTCACGTGGGCGGCACCACCTTCTGTGCGCCGGTCGGCCATCGTCAGGAGAAGGGCGACTACCAGGAATCCTGGCAGCCCCAGGCCATGAGCCCGAAAGCCCTGGCCGAATCCGAGCGCGTGGCCAAGGCAGTGACCGAAGCCCTGGGCGGCCGCGGCCTGTTCGGCGTGGAACTGTTCATCAAGGGCGATCAGGTGTGGTTCAGCGAAGTGTCGCCACGCCCTCACGACACCGGCCTGGTGACCCTGATTTCCCAGGATCTGTCGCAGTTCGCCCTGCACGCGCGGGCGATTCTCGGCCTGCCGATCCCGCAGATCCGCCAGTTCGGGCCTTCGGCCTCGGCGGTGATCCTGGTGGAAGGCAAGTCCACCCAGACCGCCTTCGCCAACCTCGGCGCCGCCCTGAGCGAGCCAGACACCGCGTTGCGCCTGTTCGGCAAGCCGGAAGTCAACGGCCAGCGGCGCATGGGCGTGGCCCTGGCTCGTGATGAGTCGATCGAGGCCGCCCGGGCCAAGGCGACCCGTGCTGCGCAAGCGGTAGTGGTCGAACTCTGAGAAGCATCGCGAGCAAGCTCGCTCCTACAAGGTCCGGATTGAACCTGTAGGAGCGAGCTTGCTCGCGAAGCGGTTGCTCAAACGACCCGATTCAAATCGTTGTTCCGCGTTTCCTTCAGGCACAGCACCGCGATCAGGCTCAAGATAGCCGCCCCCGAAACATACCCGCCAACCCAGCTCAACCCGCCCATGGCCACCAGCTTCTGAGCAAAGAACGGTGCCGCCGAGGCGCCGACTATCCCGCCCAGGTTATAGGCCGCCGATGCCCCGGTATAACGCACGTGGGTCGGAAACAGCTCTGGCAGCAGCGCGCCCATCGGGGCGAAGGTCACCCCCATCAGGAACAGCTCGATGCACAGGAACAGCGCCACGCCGGTGGTGGAGCCCTGGGTCAGCAGCGGTTCCATGCTGAAGCCGGACAGAATCGCCAGCAGGCAGCCAACCACCAGCACCGGCTTGCGTCCGAAACGGTCGCTGGCCCAGGCCGACAGCGGCGTGGCCGCCGCCATGAACAGCACGGCAAAGCACAGCAGGCCGAGGAAGGTTTCACGGCTGTAGCCCAGGGTGGCGACGCCGTAGCTCAGGGAAAACACCGTGGAGATGTAGAACAGCGCGTAGCACACCACCATCGAGGCGGCGCCCAGCAGCACCGGCATCCAGTATTGGCTGAAGAGCTCCACCAGCGGCATCTTCACCCGTTCCTGGCGCGCCACGGCGTTGGCGAATACCGGGGTTTCGTGCAGCTTCAGGCGCACGTAGAGCCCGACCATCACCAGCGCGGCGCTGAGCAGAAACGGAATGCGCCAGCCCCAGGCGCGGAACTGTTCGTCGTCCAGGCCCATGGCCAGGGCCAGGAACAGGCCGTTGGCGGCGAGAAAGCCGATGGAAGGGCCCAGTTGCGGGAACATGCCGAACCAGGCGCGTTTGCCTGGCGGGGCGTTTTCCGTGGCCAGCAGGGCGGCTCCGCCCCATTCACCACCCAGCCCCAGGCCCTGGCCGAAACGCAACACGCAGAGCAGGATCGGTGCCCAGGCGCCAATGCTGTCGTAGCCCGGCAGCACGCCGATCAGGGTGGTGCAGATCCCCATTAGCAGCAGCGAGGCGACCAGGGTCGATTTGCGCCCGATGCGGTCGCCGAAATGGCCGAACAGCGCCGAACCCAGGGGGCGGGCGAGAAAGGCGATGCCGAAGGTCAAGAAGGCCGAGAGCATCTGCGCGGTGCCGGAGCTCTGGGGGAAGAACACCGGCCCGATCACCAGGGCGGCGGCGGTGGCATAGACGTAGAAATCGTAGAACTCGATGGCGGTGCCGATAAAACTGGCGGTGGCCACCCGAGAGGCTGAATTGCTCGGTTGGGCAGGCGCGGAGGCGCCGTAGGTGGTGCTGGTCGTCATGCGGATATCCCTGACAGTCAGTGCTCCTGTGGAGCGAATTATTAGGGTCGAGCACCCAGGGATGTGGGTTTGGCGCGCTCGTCACTCGGGATGGGAGTGACGTCGAACGGTGGCGGGTGATGCCGGCAGGATCGTCTTCGATGCGGGTAGCACGCGGATCTGCGGGGCTTGGGTAAGCAGCGCGATTATAGAAAGGCTGCTAACGATCCAACAAGGGTTGTGGTGGTTGCCGGGTTTGCGTGACGGCACCAGGCCCGAGGGCCCGTTGCGCAGGGCCAGGGAGCAGGCAACAGCGCTTGTGGGGTATCGGCTGCGAGTCAGGTCCGGGCGGGAGGGCTGCTGGTGTGCCAGAGCAGCACGCGGCTGACGCGGTTTTCCTCGGTTTCGAGGATCTCCAGGCGGTAGCGGCCGATCTTCAGGCATACGGCGCTGTCGGGAATGGTTTCCAGGGCTTCGGTGACCAGGCCGTTGAGGGTCTTGGGGCCGTCGCTGGGCAGGTGCCAGCCCAGGCTCTTGTTCAGTTCGCGAATCGAGGCCGCGCCTTCCACCACATAACGACCGTCGGCCTGCGGATGGATGTGGGGGTTGTCCAGGCTGTGCTCGCTTTCGAACTCGCCGACGATTTCTTCGAGAATGTCTTCCAGGGTGACGATGCCCAGCACCTCGCCGTATTCGTCCACCACCATGCCCAGGCGCCGTTGCTGCTTGTGGAAGTTGAGCAGTTGCAGTTGCAGCGGGGTGCTTTCCGGGACGAAGTAGGGTTCGTGGCAGGCGGCCAGCAAGGCTTCCTTGGTCAGGCTGGCGTCAGGCAACAGGTGGCGGATCTGCCGGGTGTTGAGCACCGCTTCGACCTGATTGATATCGCTGTGGAATACCGGCAGCCGGGTGCGTTTGTTCAGGCGCAGCTGGGCAATGATCTCTTCGATCGGGTCGTCGAGGTTGATGCCCTGCACTTCGCTGCGGGGCACCAGGATGTCGTTGACGGTGATGTTGTCCAGGGCGTGGATGCCGGACAGGGCGTGGTGTTCCTGAGGGGCGGGCTCATCGTCCAGTAGCGCCGGATCGTCGTCGCTGTGTTTGACCGCGCTGGCCTTGGCGGCGAACGGGCGCAACAGCAGCTGGCCGATGGCGTTGAGCAGCCAGGCCAGGGGATAGACAAGCTTCATGGGGATCGCCAGCAGGCTGTTGCCAAAGCTCAGGGTGCCTTCCGGATAGCGCAGAGCCAGGGTGCGGGGCAGGTACTCGGCCAGCACCAGCAAGCCGCTGGTGCTGATCAGGCAGGCCAGCCAGGGGCCTTCTTCCGCCCAGTAGAACAGCGCCAGCAAGGTGCTGATGATCACCGCCAGGACCCGGCACAGGGTATTGCACAGAATCAGGCTTTCCTTGGGGAAGGCCAGTCGCGCTGTCGGCTTGTCGCCGGAGCGCGAGCCGTTACGTTGGGTCAGCAGGTGCTGTTGCGCGGCGTCGATGGCAGTGAATAGCCCCGACCAGACGATCAGCAGGGCGATTACCGCGAGCATGGGCCCGGAGGGCAGGGAGTCGGTCATGGCCGGTCGTCAGATGTGCAGGATGTATTCACGAACCAGCTTGCTGCCGAAGTACGCCAGCATCAGCAGGCAGAAACCCGCGAGGGTCCAGCGAATCGCCTTGTGCCCGCGCCAGCCCAGGCGGTTGCGGCCCCACAGCAGCACGCTGAACACCACCCAGGCCAGGCAGGCCAGCAGGGTCTTGTGCACCAGGTGCTGGGCGAACAGGTTTTCGACGAACAGCCAGCCGGAGATCAGCGACAGTGACAGCAGGCTCCAGCCGGCCCAGAGAAAGCCGAACAGCAGGCTTTCCATGGTCTGCAGCGGCGGGAAGTTCCTGATCAGGCCGGAGGGGTGCTTGTTCTTCAACTGGTGGTCCTGCACCAGCAGCAGCAACGACTGGAAGACCGCGATGGTGAACATGCCGTAGGCCAGGATCGACAACAGGATGTGGGCGAGAATCCCCGGCTCCTCATCGATCACCGGCACGGTGCCGGTTGGCACGAACTGCGCCAGCAGGGCTGTCAGGGCGCCCAGGGGGAACAGCAGCACCAGCAGGTTTTCCACCGGAATCCGCCAGCAGGCCAGCAGGGTTAGGGCGATGACCGCCGCGGCGATCAGGCTGGCGGCGCTGAAGAAGTCCAGGCCCAGGCCCGCCGGAGTCAGCAGGTGGGTCAGCAGGCTGATGCCATGGGCGAGCAGGGCCAGGATGCCCAGCGTAACCAGCAGGCGCTTGTTTGCCTTGGCGCCGGTGGCCAGGCGAGAGCCTTGATAGAAGGTCGCAGCGGCATAAAGGACGGCGGCGGCGAGGGTGGGTAGCAAGCTGGGTGACAAGGGGAGCATAAATCCTGTTAGGCAGGCCCGAAAGTCGCTGAGTTTGGCATAGAACCCACAGCCCTGAAAGTCCACCCAAGCAGACGGCGAGGTGTCCGCCACGCACAGTCTTCGCTATAATCCGCGACCTGCCCACGCCGCAGGCTCATCGAGCACTTGTTTATCACGCTCTGGGCCGCCATTACCCCGGTCTACCTTGGGCCTGAAAGGATCGAGCATGTTTGAAAACCTAACCGACCGTCTCTCGCAGACGCTGCGCCATGTCACCGGCAAGGCCAAGCTGACCGAGGACAACATCAAAGACACCCTGCGCGAAGTGCGCATGGCGCTGCTCGAAGCTGACGTCGCGTTGCCGGTGGTCAAGGACTTCGTCAATTCGGTGAAGGAGCGTGCGGTCGGCACCGAAGTGTCCCGCAGCCTGACCCCGGGCCAGGCCTTTGTGAAGATCGTCCAGGCCGAGCTGGAAAGCCTGATGGGCGCGGCCAACGAAGACCTCAACCTGAGTGCCGTGCCGCCAGCCGTGGTGCTGATGGCCGGTCTGCAGGGCGCGGGCAAGACCACCACCGCCGGCAAGCTTGCGCGCTTTCTTAAAGAGCGCAAGAAAAAGAGCGTGATGGTGGTGTCCGCCGACGTTTACCGCCCGGCGGCGATCAAGCAGCTGGAAACCCTGGCCAACGACATCGGCGTGACCTTCTTCCCGTCCGATCTGAGCCAGAAGCCGGTGGCCATCGCTGAAGCGGCTATAAAGGAAGCGAAGCTCAAGTTCATCGACGTGGTGATCGTCGACACCGCCGGTCGCCTGCACGTCGACAGCGAGATGATGGACGAGATCCAGGCGCTGCACGCGGCGATCAAGCCGGTGGAAACCCTGTTCGTGGTCGACGCCATGACCGGCCAGGACGCCGCCAACACCGCCAAGGCCTTTGGTGACGCGCTGCCGCTGACCGGGGTGATCCTGACCAAGGTCGACGGCGACGCCCGTGGCGGTGCCGCGCTGTCGGTGCGGGCCATCACTGGCAAGCCGATCAAGTTCATCGGTATGGGTGAGAAGAGCGAGGCGCTGGAGCCGTTCCATCCTGAGCGTATCGCTTCGCGGATCCTTGGCATGGGCGACGTGCTCAGCCTGATCGAGCAGGCCGAGCAGACCCTCGACAAGGAAAAGGCCGACAAGCTTGCTAAAAAGCTGAAGAAGGGCAAGGGCTTCGACCTCGAAGACTTCCGCGACCAACTGCAACAAATGAAGAACATGGGTGGCCTGGGCGGCCTGATGGACAAGCTGCCGAACATCGGCGGGGTCAATCTGGCGCAGATGGGCAACGCACAGAGCGCCGCTGAAAAGCAGTTCAAGCAGATGGAAGCCATCATCAACTCCATGACCCCGGCCGAGCGCCGCGACCCTGAGCTGATCAGCGGTTCGCGCAAGCGCCGGATCGCCATGGGTTCCGGTACCCAGGTGCAGGACATCGGCCGCTTGATCAAGCAGCACAAGCAGATGCAGAAGATGATGAAGAAGTTCTCCGCCAAGGGCGGGATGGCCAAGATGATGCGCGGCATGGGCGGTATGCTGCCCGGCGGCGGCATGCCGAAGATCTGAAGAATCCGCGCCGGCAGTCATGTCGGCGCTTTTTTCCACGGGGACGTGGAATCCAGGGTAAACCCTCGTTTGGGGTGAGCCCGCTCGCTGTCGCTTGCGACGGCTTCATGGCAAATCTGAGTGGCAGCCGATGGGCGCCGGAAAAAGTCATTTGCAAAAGTCCGGATATTCCTTAGAATATGCGGCCTTTCGGGCACCCATGCCCGCTGTGCATTTAGATTTGCAGCACCGACTACAGGAACGATGTTCACATGCTAACAATCCGTCTTGCCCTTGGCGGCTCCAAAAAGCGCCCGTTTTACCACCTGACCGTGACCGACAGCCGTAACCCACGTGACGGTTCGCACAAAGAACAAGTTGGCTTCTTCAACCCGATCGCTCGTGGTCAAGAAGTTCGCCTGTCCGTGAACCAAGAGCGCGTAGCCTACTGGCTGAGCGTGGGTGCACAGCCTTCTGAGCGCGTTGCTCAGTTGCTGAAGGAATCGGCTAAGGCTGCAGCCTGAACCCTATGAACGCGACGCCAGCTCCTGCTGATGATTTGATCGTTATCGGCAAAATCTACTCTGTTCATGGCGTTCGCGGCGAAGTGAAGGTCTTTTCCTTTACTGATCCGATTAAAAACCTGTTGGACTACAAAACCTGGACGCTCAAGCGCGAAGGTAGCGTGAAACAGGTTGAGCTGGTCAGCGGACGCGGGAACGAAAAGTTCCTGGTCGCAAAGCTCAAGGGTCTTGATGATCGCGAAGAAGCACGTCTTCTGGCCGGTTACGAGATCTGCGTGCCGCGCAGCCTGTTCCCTGAACTGACCGACGGCGAGTACTACTGGTACCAGCTGCAAGGTCTCAAGGTCATCGACACCCTCGGGCAACTGCTCGGGCAGATCGATCACCTGCTGGAGACCGGCTCGAACGATGTAATGGTGGTCAAGCCTTGCGCTGGCAGCCTGGATGATCGCGAACGTCTGTTGCCCTATACCGAGCAATGCGTGTTGGCCGTCGACCTGGCAGCGGGCGAGATGAAGGTGGAATGGGACGCGGATTTCTAAGCGTGGCTAACTTGCGCGTAGAAGTGATCAGTCTGTTTCCCGAGATGTTTTCCGCCATCAGTGAGTACGGCATAACCAGCCGCGCGGTGAAACAGGGGCTGTTGCAGCTGACCTGTTGGAATCCGCGAGACTACACCACGGATCGACATCACACTGTGGACGATCGCCCGTTTGGCGGCGGCCCTGGCATGGTGATGAAGATCAAGCCCCTGGAGGATGCACTGGTTCAGGCCAGAAACGCAGCCGGGGAGGGTGCGAAGGTGATCTACCTGTCGCCCCAAGGCCGTCAACTGAATCAGTCGGCGGTGCGCGAGTTGGCGAATGAGGATGCATTGATCCTGATTGCTGGTCGTTATGAAGGCATTGACGAGCGGTTTATTGAAGCTCATGTCGATGAAGAGTGGTCGATTGGCGACTATGTACTCTCCGGTGGCGAGCTGCCGGCGATGGTCCTGATTGATGCGGTTACGCGACTGCTGCCCGGAGCTTTAGGGCATGTGGATTCCGCGGAGGAAGATTCCTTCACGGACGGTCTGCTGGATTGCCCGCACTACACCCGACCGGAGGTGTATGCGGATCAGCGTGTTCCCGACGTATTGCTAAGCGGCAATCACGCACACATCCGGCGTTGGCGTTTACAGCAGTCCCTTGGTCGGACCTATGAACGACGCGCCGATCTTCTGGAAAGCCGCTCGCTTTCTGGAGAAGAGAAGAAGCTGCTCGAGGAATATCTCCGCGAGCGGGACGATAGTTAACAACGTATCGATGGTAGATCCGACGATTTACCTTAGGAGCACAGCATGACCAACAAAATCATCCTTGCACTCGAAGCAGAGCAGATGACCAAAGAGATCCCAGCCTTTGCCCCGGGCGACACCATTGTCGTTCAGGTGAAAGTGAAGGAAGGCGATCGTTCCCGTCTGCAGGCGTTCGAAGGCGTAGTTATCGCCAAGCGCAACCGCGGTGTGAACAGCGCGTTCACCGTACGTAAAATCTCCAACGGTGTTGGCGTAGAGCGTACTTTCCAGACCTACTCCCCGCAGATCGACAGCATGGCTGTCAAGCGTCGCGGTGACGTGCGTAAAGCCAAGCTGTACTACCTGCGCGACCTGTCGGGTAAAGCAGCTCGCATCAAGGAAAAACTGGCTTAAGTCCAGCTTCCGATGCAGAAAAAAGCAGCCTACGGGCTGCTTTTTTGTTGCCCGTCATTTATCCCTCATCAATGTTTCAGGCAGTTGACCGATGTCCCCTCGCGAGCAAGAAATCCAGCGCCGTACCGAGCTTTCGGTGACCCGCGTGACCAAGGCGGTATTCCCCTCCACCACCAACCATCACAACACCCTGTTCGGCGGCACGGCCCTGGCCTGGATGGATGAGGTTTCGTTCATTGCGGCCACGCGTTTCTGTCGCTTGCCGCTGGTGACGGTGTCCACCGACCGCATTGACTTCAAGCATCCGATTGCCGCGGGTTCGATCGTCGAGTTGGTCGGGCGGGTGGTGACGGTGGGCAACACCAGCCTCAAGGTCGAAGTCGAGGTATTTGTCGAAAGCATGAGCTGCGACGGAAGGGAGAAGGCCATTCATGGTCTGTTCAGTTTCGTCGCCATTGATGACGACAAGCGTCCGGTGCCGGTGCTTCCGGGGTTTGCAGCGTAGCAGGCGGCGTGCTGGCGAACGGGGGTGGGGTTCGGGCCTTTTCGCTGGCAAGCCAGCTCCTACAGGGGGGGGGCTCGGTTACAGGGACTCCGGCTGGATCAGCGCCAGCAGGGTCCAGCCCGGCGCTGGCTTGAGGCTGCTCTCCGGGGTGACGACATGCACCCAGCCGTTGCTGTCGCGGGCGAACAGCAAGGTCGCGCGTTCACCGTGCAAGGCCTGGTAGTCGTCCCAGTCAAAGGTTTCGGTCAGGTGCGTGCTGTACAACTCCGCGCCCTGGCCCAGCAGGCTGGCCAGTTTGGTGTAGGTCAGGGCCTCGCTGCCCAGCAGTTGGCCGCGGTGTTCGTGGCTGGCGCGGTGCTTGTCGGTGCGTCGGCTTTCCTGGCTGTTGGCCAGGGCGAACAGGCGCTGATGGCCGAAGTCATGACGAAAGCGCATGGCTGCCAGGGTGTTGAGTTCGCCTGAAGGCGAGAGCGCCAGCAGATGCCCCAGGCCCACCAGATCCAGGTGCGCGTCGGCGTGCTGCGAGGCCGGATTGCCGAAATACGTGGGCAGGCCTTCCATGCGCGCTGCACGGATGTTCTCCCAGCTGGAGTCGGTCAGCAGCACTCGGCTGCCCAACTGCTGCAAAGCCTTGGCGATGGTGCGTGCCGGGCCGTTGGCGCCGACAATCAGGAAGCCGCTGGGGGCGGGTTCCGCGACCTTCAGCAGGCGCGCCAAGGGCCGGGCGGTAGCGCTTTGCAGGACCACGGTGCCGATGATCACGGCGAAGGTCAGTGGCACCAGCAGCAGCGCGCCCTGGTGGCCGGCCTCGTCCAGGCGGATGGCGAAGATCGCCGATACCGCCGCGGCAACAATCCCTCGTGGGGCAATCCATGCCAGCAAGGCGCGTTCGCGCCAGTTGAGATTCGACCCGGCGGTGGACAGCAGCACGTTCAGCGGGCGGGCGATGAACTGGATCACCAGCAGCAGGATCAGCACCAGCGGGCCCAGGGCGATCAGTGCCTTGAGGTCCAGGCGGGCCGCCAGCAGGATGAACAGCCCGGAAATCAGCAGCACGCTGAGGTTTTCCTTGAAGTGCAGGATGTGCCGGACATCCACACCTTTCATATTGGCCATCCACATGCCCATCAGGGTCACGGCCAGCAGTCCGGATTCATGCATCACCTGGTTGGAGGCAATGAATATCCCCAGCACCGCGGCCAGGGTCGCCAGGTTGTGCAGGTATTCCGGCAGCCACTGGCGGCGCATGATGCTGCCCAGCACCCAGCCGCCGGCGATGCCGAACAGGCTGCCGCAGAGAATCACTCCGCCGAAGGTCAGCAGGCTGTGGCTCAGGCCCTCGCCGGCGGCGCTGGCGATGATGAAGCTGTAGACCACCACTGCCAGCAGGGCGCCGATCGGGTCGATGACGATGCCTTCCCAGCGCAGGATGTTGGCGATCGAGGCCTTGGGGCGCACCACCCGCAGCATCGGCACAATCACCGTCGGTCCGGTGACCAGGGTCAGGGTGCCGAACAGCAAAGCCAGCATCCAGTCGAAGCCCAGCAGCCAATGGGTGGCCAGGGTGATCACCGCCCAGGTGGACAGCGCGCCGAGGGTGACCAGGCGGTGGACCACGCTACCGATCTCGCGCCACTCGGAGAGATGCAGGGTCAGGCTGCCTTCGAACAGGATCAGCGCTACCGCCAGCGACACCAGGGGCATCAGCAGCGGGCCGAACATTTCCTGCGGGTCGAGCCAGCCCAGCACCGGCCCGGCCAGGATGCCGCTGAGCAGCAGGAACAGAATGGCCGGCAGTTTCAGCCTCCAGGCCAGCCACTGGCAGCCCAGTGCCGCCACGCCGATGCCGCCGAAGGCCAGCAGAATCTGTTGTTCGCTCATCAATGCACCCTGTTCCTTGAAATGGCTGGCTATGAAAGACTAGCGACCCTCTGTGCAGTTCACTATTTTTTTGCCCGTGGCCCCTGGGTCGCGCTTTTCGAGTCTTTATGCCCGCCATCGACCACCCCCTGATCGACCGTTTTCTCGATGCCTTGTGGTTGGAGAAAGGTTTGTCCGACAACACCCGCGACGCCTATCGCAGCGATCTGGCGCTGTTCAACGGTTGGCTGCAGGAGCAGGGGCTGGAACTGCCGCGAGCCGGTCGCGAGTTGATCCTCGATCACCTCGCTTGGCGCGTGGAGCAGGCTTACAAGCCCCGTTCGACGGCGCGGTTTCTTTCCGGCCTGCGTGGGTTCTACCGCTATCTGCTCAGGGAAAAGCTGATTGAGGTCGACCCGACCCTGCGGATCGACATGCCGCAACTGGGGCGGCCGTTGCCCAAGTCGCTGTCGGAAGCGGATGTCGAGGCGCTGTTGGCCGCCCCGGACCTGAGCGAGGCCATCGGCCAGCGCGACCGCGCCATGCTTGAAGTGCTCTATGCCTGTGGGTTGCGGGTCACCGAACTGATCAGCCTGACCCTGGAACAGGTCAATCTGCGCCAGGGCGTGTTGCGGGTCATGGGCAAGGGCAGCAAGGAGCGCCTGGTGCCCATGGGCGAGGAAGCGATTGTCTGGGTCGAGCGCTACCTGCGCGATGGCCGTGCCGAGTTGCTCGGCGGGCGGCCCAGCGATGTGCTGTTTCCCAGCCAGCGCGGCGAGCAGATGACTCGACAGACCTTCTGGCACCGGATCAAGCACCAGGCCAAGGTCGCCGGGATCGGCAAGGCGCTGTCGCCCCATACCCTGCGCCATGCCTTCGCTACGCACCTGCTCAATCATGGTGCCGACCTGCGGGTGGTGCAGATGCTGCTGGGCCACAGCGACCTGTCCACCACCCAGATCTACACCCATGTGGCCCGTGCCCGCCTTCAGGATCTGCACGCCAAGCATCACCCGCGGGGTTGATTTGGCTCACGAGTGGCGCTTTGCGTCGCCCGTAGTCGGTGCCGGCAAACAGATGTGATAGGCTTTGCCGGTTTGCAAAAAGGGTGTTTGCCCGGGTTTGATCCCGACCAGCCTTGGCGTTTGCCCATTTGCCCGCCTTCAGGAGTTCCCATGCGTTTGACCCAGATTATTGCCGCCGCCTCCCTGGCGTTGCTCAGCACCTTCGCCGTGGCCGATGACAGTGCCGAGAAAGCCATCCGCAAGAGCCTCGAAACGCTGCAGCTCGAAGTGCCGGTGGAGAGCATCACCGCCAGCCCCCTGGCGGGCCTGTATGAGGTCAAGCTCAAGGGCAGTCGCGTACTCTACGCCAGCGCCGACGGCCAGTTCGTGGTTCAGGGCTATCTGTTCCAGCTCAAGGACGGCAAACCGGTGAATCTCACGGAAAAAACCGAGCGTCTGGGCATTTCCAAGTTGATCAACGGTATTCCGGTCGCAGAAACTGTGGTCTATCCGGCCATTGGCGAAACCAAGACCCACATCACCGTATTCACCGACACCACCTGCCCTTACTGCCACAAGCTGCACGCGGAAATCCCGGCGCTGAACAAGCAGGGTGTGGAAGTGCGCTACGTGGCATTCCCGCGTCAGGGCCTGGGCTCGCCGGGTGACGAACAGCTGCAGGCGGTCTGGTGCTCGGCGGACAAGAAAGCCGCGATGGACAAGATGGTCGACGGCAAGGAAATCAAGGCCGCCAAGTGCGATAACCCGGTGTCCAAACAGTTCGCCCTGGGTCAGTCGATCGGTGTCAATGGCACGCCGGCCATCGTTCTGGCCGATGGTCAGGTAATTCCCGGCTACCAGCCGGCACCGCAGATCGCCAAACTGGCGCTGGGTGCGAAATAATCCTGCATCGTCACGCTAGCCTTTGACGATCATGGTCCGCCGGCGCAAGCCTGCGGACCATTAATAGAGAGCCGCGCAGGTTGCGGCTGTATTCTACGGCCGGCCTTGAGTCGGCCGTTTTATGGGGAGTTCAGAGTGAATCCGGTCAAAGTAGGCATCTGTGGGCTGGGTACTGTCGGTGGCGGTACCCTAAACGTACTTCAGCGCAACGCCGAGGAGATTGCCCGCCGTGCCGGGCGTGGAATCGAAGTAGCGCAAATTGCTACCCGTACGCCAAAGCCTCAGTTCCAAACGACCGGTATTGCGATTACCAACGATGTCTTCGCCGTGGCCACCAATCCCGAGATCGATATCGTCATCGAGCTGGTGGGTGGCTACACCGTAGCTCGTGAGCTGGTGCTCAAGGCCATCGAGAACGGCAAGCACGTGGTCACCGCGAACAAGGCGCTGATCGCCGTGCACGGTAACGAGATCTTCGCCAAGGCCCAGGAGAAGGGCGTGATCGTGGCCTTCGAAGCTGCCGTGGCCGGTGGCATCCCGGTGATCAAGGCGATCCGCGAAGGGTTGTCGGCCAACCGCATCAACTGGCTGGCGGGGATCATCAACGGCACCGGCAACTTCATCCTTTCGGAAATGCGCGAGAAGGGCCGCACCTTCGAAGACGTGCTGGCCGAGGCCCAGGCCCTGGGTTACGCCGAAGCCGATCCGACCTTCGACGTCGAGGGCATCGACGCCGCGCACAAGCTGACCATCCTGGCGTCCATCGCCTTTGGCATCCCGCTGCAATTCGACAAGGCCTACACCGAAGGCATCACCAAGCTGACCACCGCCGACGTGAACTACGCCGAAGCCCTGGGCTACCGCATCAAGCACCTGGGCGTGGCGCGTCGCACCGAGGCGGGTATCGAGCTGCGGGTGCACCCGACCCTGATCCCGGCCGATCGGCTGATCGCCAACGTCAACGGCGTGATGAACGCGGTCATGGTCAATGGCGACGCTGCTGGTTCGACCCTGTTCTACGGCGCTGGCGCCGGCATGGAGCCGACCGCTTCCTCGGTGGTGGCCGACCTGGTGGACGTGGTTCGCGCCATGACCAGCGACCCGGAAAACCGCGTGCCGCACCTGGCCTTCCAGCCGGACTCCCTGTCCGATCACCCGATCCTGCCGATCGAGTCCTGCGAGAGCGCCTACTACCTGCGCATCCAGGCCAAGGATCACCCGGGCGTGCTGGCCCAGGTGGCAAGCATCCTCTCGGAGCGCGGCATCAACATCGAATCGATCATGCAGAAGGAAGTGGAAGAGCAGGACGGCCTGGTGCCGATGATCCTGTTGACCCACCGCGTTCTGGAGCAGCACATCAACGACGCGATTACTGCGCTGGAGGCCCTGCAGGGCGTCGTCGGCCCAGTGGTCCGCATCCGCGTCGAACATCTCAATTGAAGCAGCGGCAAGCTGCGAGTGCCAAGCGGCAAGCCAGAAGCGCAACTGCTCTGACTTGTCGCTTGTAGCTTGCAACTTGCAGCTCAAACCGAAGGTTTGTCCCCATGCGCTATATCAGTACTCGTGGCCAGGCACCGGCCCTGAATTTCGAAGATGTGCTGCTGGCCGGCCTGGCCAGCGACGGCGGTCTCTACGTACCGGAGAACCTGCCACGTTTCACCCAGGAAGAAATCGCTTCCTGGGCCGGCCTGCCGTATCACGAGCTGGCGTTCCGGGTCATGCGCCCGTTCGTCACCGGCAGCATTCCGGATGCCGATTTCAAGAAGATCCTCGAAGAAACCTACGGGGCCTTCTCCCATAACGCCATCGCGCCGCTGCGTCAGCTCAACGGCAACGAGTGGGTGCTGGAGCTGTTCCACGGTCCGACCCTGGCGTTCAAGGACTTCGCCCTGCAATTGCTGGGTCGCCTGCTGGACTACGTGCTGGAGAAGCGCGGCGAGCGCGTGGTGATCATTGGCGCCACCTCCGGTGACACCGGTTCGGCGGCCATCGAAGGCTGCAAGCGTTGCGACAACGTCGACATCTTCATCCTGCATCCGCACAACCGTGTATCGGAAGTGCAGCGCCGGCAGATGACTACCATCCTCGGCGAGAACATCCACAACATCGCCATCGAAGGCAACTTCGACGACTGCCAGGAAATGGTCAAGGCCAGCTTCGCCGACCAGGGCTTCCTCAAGGGCACGCGCCTGGTGGCGGTGAACTCGATCAACTGGGCGCGGATCATGGCCCAGATCGTCTACTACTTCCACGCGGCCCTGCAGCTGGGCGGCCCGGCGCGCTCCATCGCGTTCTCGGTGCCTACCGGCAACTTCGGCGACATCTTCGCCGGCTACCTGGCGCGCAACATGGGCCTGCCGATCAGCCAGCTGATCGTCGCCACCAACCGCAACGACATCCTGCACCGCTTCATGAGCGGCAATCAGTACGTCAAGGAAACCCTGCACGCGACCCTGTCGCCGTCCATGGACATCATGGTTTCGTCGAACTTCGAGCGCTTGCTGTTCGACCTGCACGGTCGCAATGGCGCCGCCCTGGCCGGCCTGATGGACAGCTTCAAGCAAGGTGGCGGTTTCAGCGTCGAGCAGGACCGCTGGACCGAAGCGCGCAAGCTGTTCGACTCCCTGGCGGTGAACGACGAGCAGACCTGCGAAACCATCGCCGAAGTCTTCGCCCAGACCGGCGAAGTGCTGGACCCGCACACCGCGATCGGCGTCAAGGCCGCCCGTGAGTGCCGCCGCAGCCTGGACACGCCGATGGTGATCCTGGGCACCGCGCACCCGGTGAAGTTCCCGGACGCGGTGGAGAAGGCCGGTGTCGGCAAGGCTCTGGAACTGCCGGCGCACCTGTCCGACCTGTTCCAGCGTGAAGAGCGTTGCACGGTCCTGGCCAACGACCTGAAAGCGGTGCAGGCTTTTGTCAGCCAGCACGGCAATCGTGGCAAGCCACTCTGATCCCTTGGTCTTGTCGTCCACGAAGCCCGTCTCCTGACGGGCTTTGTTTTTTCATGTGCAAGCTTGGCCCGCCAGGGGCAGGGAGGCCTGGATGATGCTTCGTCAAACTTACAGGGGGCGGCGTGTCCTGGGCCTGCTGGTGGCGGGCCTGCTGGGTTGGGCCCTGCTCTGGAGTATTGCGCTGGCCAGCACGGTGAAGAACCTGCCCTTCAAGCTGGTGCCGTCATTCGCCGATCTGGAACCCCTGACCTTGGCGCCCGCCGAGCGCCAATGGCTGGCGGCCCATCCACGTCTCAGGGTGGGAATCGCCATTGATGACTACCAGCCCATCGATATCACCCGGGACCGCAATCGTTATCAGGGCATCAGCGCTGATTACCTCGGTCTGGTGGGCGAGCGATTGGACGTGAAGATGGAAGTCCTGGGGTTTTCCGAGCGCGAGCAGGCGGTCGAAGCGCTGCGCAACGGCACCATCGATGTGCTGACCAGCGCCAATGGCTATGAGCGCGGCCTCTCGGGGCTGCGCTTCACCAGCGACTACATGCCCGACCGGGCCGTGGTGGTGGTACGCCGCGACGGCTCGAGCCCCAGTGATGATCTGGCCGGCAAGAAACTGGTGCTGCTGGACGGCTATGCCAACGCCGAACAAGTGCATGCGGCGTACCCGAACAGTCAGATCATGCTCTCGCCCAATCTTTACAGCGGCCTGGAAGCTTTGAACCAGGGCGACGCCGACGCCTTCATCGGCAATGAGATCATCGTGCGTGCCTACAAGGCCCTGCGTCCTTACCTGGCGGTGCGGATTGAGGATGAAAGCCGTTTGCCACCGACGGGCTTCGCCTTTGCCACCCGTGATGACAACGCCGTGCTGGCAGGCCTGCTGGAGCAGGCGCTGCAGAGCATCGATGAATCCTTGCAGCGGGAAATACAGGCCCGCTGGACCACCGGGCTGGGAGCGAACATATCGGGTGAGCGCATCGAGCTCAGCGCCGAGGAGCAGGCCTGGATTCTCCAGCACCCCCATGTGATGGTCGCGTCCCAGCAGTATCCGCCCAGCGTGTTCAAGGACAAGGAAGGGCGCTGGGCGGGTCTGAACATCGATTTGCTCAACCGCATCTCGCGCATGACCGGTCTGCATTTTGTGCACAAGGAGAGCCTCTCTACAGCACAGACCCTGGAGTTGCTGGAGAGCGGGCAGGCGCAGATGAACTCCACCTTGACCGCCAGTGAGGACCGGCGGCTGTTTCTGAATTTTTCCCATGCCTTTGGCGGTGCTGCCTGGGTGTTTGTCGTGCGTTCCGAGGATCGACGCCTGAGCAGCCTGGAACAGCTGGCCGGCGAGGTACTGGCGCTGCCGGCCCGCCATACCCTTGAAAGCTTTATCCGCCGTAACTACCCCGACATCCGCTTGCGCAGCGTCTCCAACTATGAAGAGGCTCGGGCCCTGGTGAGTAGCGGTGAGGCCCGGGCGACCATTCAGAACGAGGTTCAGGTTCAGGGTTTGAACCTGGCTGACGACGGACTGCGAGTGGGGCGCAGTGTCGAAGGCACCTGGTCTGCCGACGAGTTTGCCGTGCGCAAGGATCAGCCCGAACTGCTGAGCATCTTGAACAAGTCGCTTGAGGCGCTGCCAGTCGCGGAGCTCAGCGCCATCCGTCTCAAATGGCTGGGGGCCACGCCGGTGCCGATGCCGGCCTGGCAGCGAGTGCCGACCTGGGTGTATTGGGCTGTTGCCACGGCCCTGTTGTTCGGACTGGCGTCCCTGGCCTGGAGCAGTCGCCTCAAGCTGCAGATTCAGCAGCGCCTGAATGCCGAGAAGCGGCTCAACGATCAGTTGGCGTTCATGCGCGCGTTGCTCGATGGCATCCCCAACCCGATCTTTGTCCGAGACCTGGAGGGACGCCTGATTACCTGCAACAAGAGCTATGAGCAGCAATTGGGCACGAGCCTGGTGCGGATTTCGGAGCACCGTGACCGGCCGTTTCGGTTGATCGTGACCGGTCATTTCGCTAACGCGTGACCGCTCATTTCGGTAGCAACGTGACCGATTTTCCGCCTGTTCCGAAACAGGTGGTCACGGCTTACCGAAATCGCCGGTCACGACTTAGCGAAAGCCTTCCCCTTCGTTGCGCATGACCTGATGCGCCGCCATCCTCGACCGATTTCGGGAGAGGAAGATGGCGGCGCCGCGAGTAGCCATGCGAAACATCAAAGAATGTCTGCGCCTCAAGTTTGAGGCCGGCTTGTCCCACGAGAAGATTGCCCGTGCCTTGCAGCTGTCCAAGGGCGTGGTTAGCAAGTACATCGCGGCGGCGCGGGTGGCCGGGCTGGACTGGCCGGCGCTGGTGGCCATGGACGAGGCCGCGCTGGCGGCCGCCTTGTTTGCACCGACGTCGACGAACAAGCCGCGCGGTGAGCGAGTGCTGCCCGATGTGCTGAGCATCCACCGCGAGTTGCGACGCAAGGGCGTGACCTTGCAGCTGCTGTGGGAGGAATATCTCGCCGCGCATGCGGGCCAGCCGACCTACCGCTACACCCAGTTCGTCGAGCACTACCGGCGCTACGCCCAGACGCTCAAACGTTCGATGCGTCAGCTGCACCGTGCGGGCGAGAAGCTATTCATCGACTATGCCGGGCCGACGCTGCCGGTGGTCGACCCGGCCACCGGCGAAGTGCGCCGGGCGCACATCTTCGTCGCCGCCCTGGGCGCCTCGAATTACACCTATGCCTGCGCGACGCCAGGCGAAACCCAGGTGGACTGGCTGACCTCGCTGGGCCAGGCTCTGACCTACTTTGGCGGCGTGCCGGAAATGGTTGTGCCGGACAATCCGCGCGCCCTGGTCGCCCAGCCGGATCGCTACGAGCCGGGCCTGAACCGGGCCACGCTGGAGTGCGCGCGTCATTACCAGACGGTGATCCTGCCGGCACGGCCACGCAAGCCTCAGGACAAGGCCAAGGCCGAGGTGGCGGTGCAGGTGGTCGAGCGCTGGATCATGGCGCGGCTGCGCCATCGGCAGTTCTTCAGCCTGCATGCGCTTAACCAGGCCATCGCCGAGCTGCTGGAGGATCTGAATCGGCGCCCGTTCAAGCGGCTCGATGGCTGCCGGCGCGACTGGTTCGAGCGCCTGGATCGCCCGGCCTTGCGAGCGCTGCCGGTGCATCCCTACGAGGTCGCCACCTTCAAGCGCTGCAAGGTCAGCATCGACTACCACATCGAGGTCAATGGCAGCTTCTACAGCGTGCCCTCCGCCCTGGCCCGGCAGAACGTGGACGTGCGACTGACGGCACACACCCTGGAAGTGCTGCATGGCAACCGGCGGGTGGCCAGCCACCTGCTGCTGGGGCGACGCGGCGCTTACAGTACCCAGCGCGAGCACATGCCCGCGGCGCACCAGGCGCATCGCGAATGGACGCCACAACGCCTGCTCGACTGGGGCGCGCGGATCGGCCCCTACACGCGCCAACTGATCGATCACCAACTGACCCACAAGCCGCACCCGGAGATGGGCTACCGCGCCTGCCTCGGCCTGCTCTCGCTGGCCCGGCGCTATGGCAATGCACGCCTGGAAGCCGCTGCCGAACGTGCCGTACACCTGCGCGCCTTCACCGGGCGCAGCGTGCGCAACCTGCTCCAGCAAGGCCTGGATCAACAGCCGCTGCCCCAGCGTGCCGCCGAAACGACCTTACCCGGCGACCACGAGAACGTCCGTGGCGCCGACTACTACCAACCCCCGCAACAGGAGCTGTTCGATGATGCCGCAACACACCCTGAATCAACTGCACCAGCTACGCCTGGACGGCATGGCCCGCGCCCTGGAAGAGCAATGGACGCTGCCGGCCAGCCACAGCCTGAGCTTCGATGAACGCCTCGGCCTACTGCTCGACCGCGAACTGGCCTGGCGTGACAACCAGCGCCTGGTACGGCTGCGCAAGAAGGCCAAGCTCAAGTACGCCAACGCCTGCCTGGAAGATCTCGACCGCCGCACCGGACGCGCCCTGGACGAGCGTCTGATCGCCACCCTGGCCAGTGGCGACTGGATCCGCCAGCAGCACAACCTGCTGCTGACCGGCCCGACCGGTGCCGGCAAAACCTGGCTGGCCTGCGCCCTGGGCAACCAGGCCTGCCGCCAGGGCTATAGCACCCTGTACCTGCGCACCCCGCGCCTGCTGGAACAACTGCGCATCGCTCATGGCGACGGCAGCTTCGGCCGTACCCTGCAACAGCTGGCAAAGGTCGACGTCCTGGTGCTGGACGACTGGGCGCTAGCCCCGCTGGAGGAAGGAGCCCGGCATGACCTGCTGGAGGTGATCGACGACCGCGCTGGCAGCCGCTCCACCATCCTGACGAGCCAACTGCCCATCGAGCACTGGCACGGCTGGATCAACGACCCGACCCTGGCCGATGCCATCCTCGACCGCCTGGTGCACAACGCCTACCGACTGACGATGAAAGGCGAGTCGCTGCGCCGAAAAAAAGCCGAGGAACAAGCCGCATCGTGACCGATGCGATTACAATCCAGAACCCGCGCAACCGGGGTGGAAGCACCGGTCACGTATTAGCGAAACGCTCGGTCACGTTCACCGAAATCCGCACCTGGAGCTGATTCGGGGGCGGCAATTGACCGAACTTGATCTGCTGCCCCCCGAGACGGCGCGCCTGATACATGCCGAGATCATGCAGTTGCTCGCTTCGGAGCAATCGGTGTTCACCGACCGGCAAGTGCAGACGCGCCACGGTCTGATACACGCTTATCAATGGACTGTGCCGTTCTACAGTGCCGAGGGGCACCTGCAGGGCCTGTTGGGTGGCTGGATCGACATTACCGAACGCAAGCATCTGGAGAATCAGTTGCTGGATGCGCGCCAGGCGGCGGATCAGGCCAACGCCGCGAAAAGTGCTTTTCTCTCCACCATGAGCCATGAGATCCGCACGCCGATGACCGCGATCGTTGGCCTGCTTGAGCTGGAAAAGGAGCAGGCGAGGATTCGCGGCGTGCCGTTTTCCGAGGCTTTGCGGGTGGCTTATCAGTCTGCCCAGGAGCTGATCAGCCTGATGGGGGATAGCCTGGATTTAGCCAAGATCGAAGCGGGACACATGCAACTGGTGCCACAGGTCACCGCCCTCAAGCCATTTTTTGAAAGTGTCCGGCAGTTGTTCGAAGTGACGGCGCGTAACCAGGGGGTGCATCTGCAGTTGCTGTTCAGTGCAGCCGCCCAGGGCCGTTATGTTTTCGACCCATTGCGCCTGCGCCAGGTCCTGCACAACCTGCTGAGCAACGCCCTGAAGTTCACCGCTGAAGGTGAGGTGCGGGTGACGGTTGAGCGTCAGCCTGACGAGCAGGGTGTCGAGTGCCTGCGCATCAGTGTTGCCGACACCGGCCCGGGCATCAGCGCCGAGCAGCAGGCGAACATTTTCACGCCCTTTGTTCAGGCCGATGCCATGACGTCCTCGACTTATGGTGGCACCGGGTTGGGCCTGAGCATCTGTCGGCAACTGATCGAGTTGATGGGCGGGCGCATTCACCTGTCGAGCGAGCCGGGTGCCGGAACCGTGGTCAGCATCGAGCTGTATCTGGAACGGGTCAGCGACGATCTTGAGCCGCAAGCGTCACCGTCTGCCGAACGCCCGCCAAGCCGCAGCATCGAGGTGCTGGTGGTGGACGACTTGAGCGCCAATCGCATGGTCCTGAGCCAGCAGTTGATGTTTCTCGGGCATCGGGTCGTGGCCTGTGACAATGCTCAGGAGGCACTGCAGCAGTGGCGCTCCGGGGCCTTTGATGTGCTGATGACCGATTGCAACATGCCGCAGATGAGTGGCTATGCACTGACCGAGGCCATCCGCCGGATCGAGGCGCAAGAGGGGCGCCAGCGCTGTCCGGTGATCGGCTGTACCGCCAATGCCTTCGAAGACGAACGAGAGCGCTGCGAGCGCGCCGGCATGGATCAGTTGTTGGTCAAACCTGTGACCCTGGATCAACTGGCCCAGTCCCTTGCCCGTTTTCTGCCTGCGCTGTCATTCAATATCCAGACCTTGCGCGGGATGACTCAGGCCGATGAACCGGTGCTGCAGCGAATGTTGCAGGAGTTGCTGCGTAATCTTGACCAGGAGCAGCAAGCGCTGGAGGAGGCCCTGGCGGCACAGGATTGGAGGGGCCTGGGAGGCACCTTGCACCGGCTCAAAGGGGTGTGTTGCCTGATTGACGCCTTGCCCCTGGCCAAGGCCTGCATTGCCTTGGAAGAGCTGGTCAAGGGGCAGCAGGCAGAAGCGCTTGCCAGCCAATGGCCGGAGTTGCAGGACGTGATGAGGGTGTTGCGCAGCGACATTCAGGCGGCGTTGGGCGAATAAGACTTGTCCTATGTGTGCTTCGGATATGTCTGATTACCGTGTCGGCTCCTAGTGGATTGTTCTCACTTGCGCCGTCTCGGAGGTTGCCCCATGCATACGCTTAACGTGCTGATTCTCGAAGATAACTCGTTCCAGTTGATGGCCTTGCACCAGATGCTCAACGCCAATGGCGTTTTCAACGTGCTGGCAGCTGAGAGCGTGGCAGCCGCGCGGCGTTCGCTGGACAGCAAGGGGCCGGTGGATATCGCCATCTGCGATCTGTACCTGGAGCAGGCTGATGGTCTGGAACTGATCCGCGATCTGGCCCAGCGGCAGCAGGCCAAGGCCCTGATCATTCTCAGCGATGCAGAGCCGGACGTGCTCGAAGGTGCGTCCGACATGGCCCGTGAGTTGGGCCTGAAAGTGCTCGCGTGCTTGCCCAAGCCGGCTTCGGCCGCGGTGATTGGTGACTTGCTGTGTGCCTATCAGCTGCACGCCAGAGCTGATGGCCCCGAGTTGAATCAGGCACTGCTGCGGGACTTGCTGTGCCTTGAACCCTTTGTTCGCCAGGCCGTGACCGTGGACGAAGGGCTGGCGGCGGTGCTGGGCTGCGGTGTGGCGCACTTTCAGCCAGTCATCCACCCCCAGGGCGGGTTGCAGGGGGTCGAGGCACTGGCCCGCTGGCAGCACCCCGAGCGGGGCTTGCTGATGCCTGGCGAGTTTCTTCCCCTGATCGAGTTCGCCGGCCTGCAAGAGCTCTTCACCTGGCACATGCTGGAGCAGGCACTTGAGTTGGTGGCTGGAGTGAAGCTGGTGCTGGGCTACTGGCTGCCGATTGCCGTGAACATTCCCACCGGCATCCTTGAGCGGCCACTCTTTCCTCGTCAGTTGGAGGCCTTGCTCAGGCGCTTCGAAGTCCCGGCGCGGATGTTGACCCTGGAGCTGGTCGACACCACCCAATTGCAAACCGATACCGCCCATGTCGAAGCACTGTTGCGCCTGCGGATGCTGGGCTGCAAGTTGTCCATAGGTGATTTCGGTACTGGCGGTACCAGTCTGCAGCGCCTGCTGGAGTTGCCTTTTACCGAGCTGAAGATCCCTCCGGTGTTTGTTGCAGGCATGGCTGTCGACGAACGCAAGCTGGCACTGGTCGCTGGCGCGACGAGCATGGCGCGGCGCATGTCCCTGGCGGTGGTCGTGACGGGCATCGAGAGCGAGGCCGACTGTTTGGCGGCCAGGGCGTTGGGGGCGGTTCATCTGCAGGGTTGTTTTATCGCGCCACCGATGAGCGCCGCCGAGATGCGTCAATGGCTGGCGCAGACTCCAGGGGCAGGATGCAACGGAACTGACGAGCAGGTGGCCGGTTTGTGTGCCTAGGACAGCCCATGTTCCTGAACGTAGATGTATAGCGCCGCTTCGCTGGAAAGACCCAGTTTGCGCATGGCGCTGACTTTCTGCGCGCTGACGGTCTGTTTGCTGCGGTTGAGCCGGGTGGCTATTTCCCCCACGGCATGGCCGGCGGCCAGCAGGCGGATCACTTCCAGTTCCCGGGGGGACAGTTGATCGGTGGATACCAGCCGATCCGGGCCAACTTCGCCGGCAAGGCTCAGGGCCCGCTTGATGGCCTGGGCAATATAGCGTTTGTGCTGCCGCGCCCGGGCAATGGCGGACGGCAACTCATCGGCCAGGCTGGCCTTGCTCAGCAGGCCCATCACGCCGAGATCGAGGATCGAGCGGAACAGTCCGGCGTGGTTGAGCATGGTCACCACCACGATGGGGAGCTCGGGATGATGCCGGCGCAGTTGTTCGAGCAGGCGCAGGCCGTCGTTCTGTTGCTCCTCGGGCATCATGAAATCCGTTACCAGCACATCGCATTCCGTGTCCTGCAGCAATTGCACGAGGGCGGAGGGGGAGCTGGCTTCACCGACGATCATCAAGCTGTCGTTTTGCTCCAGCACGGCACGCAGGCCGATCAGGAAGATCGGGTGGTCGTCGGCAAGGATGATGCGCACTCTGTTGTTCGACATTGCTTTCAAAGCTTGGGCTCCAATGCAACGGCGGCGTGGGTTGCGCCTGGTTGGTCGTTTTATATCTGTCATGTTACCCGTGCATGCTCGATTGACTCAGGTCGGCAGCAGTAGGTGTGGCGAACTTTCTTCTCTGAGCGATGGTCACTTGAATGTCAGAAAGCTACCGGCATTTTTGTTTTCGAACCTCTAATTCGAGCTATTGAGTGGTGATCTAGATGGAAAGTATCAGTCTTTTATTGAGTGAGTCGTTGAGTCCCTACCAGGTCACGCTGATGTCTTGTGGCAGTCGCGGCGAATGCCTGGTGACACTGAAGAACAGCGCTGGCGCCATCGTGCTGGAGCGTGAGGTCAATCAGGCCCAGCTCACCGACAAGCGCTTGCTCACCGATGTGGTCGACGGTCTGCATCGTGACCTGCTGATCGCCGAAGGCCGGCTGGAGCCCTGTGTCATCGCGGCGTTGCGCCACGCCACCCAAGGCAAGGTGTTCGATCAGCACCGCTGATGCAAATTTTTACGGAACCTTCCCGCCGGTGCATCAGTCAGACTCGGTATCAGCAGGATCAGGCATTGTGCTCCGGTGCTTGTAGCCGGCTGGTACCGGTCGCCAAAGACCGCGTTTAACCCCGAGTCGTCTCCCCACTTCTCGGGGTTTCTTTTGCCCGGAATTCGTCAGTGGTCCCGCAGGCCCTGGAAGTAGGCGCGGGCGTCAGCGCGGTATTGGTCGCGCATCCCGGGGTCCAGCCAGGCAGCGTACAGCTCCACCAGGCGTTCTTCGCGCAGCTTGAGCAGGGCTTGGTCGATCTTGGCTATGGCCTGTCTGCCCTGTGGGGTGTCGGAGCAGCCGACGTGGATTTCCTGATACTGGCTGATGCCTTCGATCGGATAGAACTCCAGATCCTCTGGGGCGATTCCCTGTTGCTCGGCCTGGTAGCGGATTTCCGGCCAGTAGCCCAGGAGCAATTGCAGGCGGCCCAGGCGTTGCATCTGCAGCAGGCTGCCGAGGGCATCGTTGCCGTAGTGGGCGCGAATCTGCTCGGGTGGAACCTGCTGTAACAGGCTGTCGAGCTGTTGTCCGTAGCTGCGCTCGGCCACCACGCCGATCAGTTCCTTGCCGCTTTCGAGCAGGCCATGCAGGTCGACCTTGCCGTCATGGATGAAGCGGGTGAGCTGTTCGCGGTCGGCGCGGCGGATCGCCAGGCCATTGCTCAATACGCGAAAGCTGGTGATGGAAAAGACGATCCACTGCGCGCGCTCCTTGCTCCAGATCAGCGCCGGATCGCAAGTGAAGCTGGGGTCGCGCAGCATCTGCATGCCTCGGGCGCGATTGACCCGGGCCAGTTCGTGCTGGTACTCCGGCAGGCTGGCGATCAATTGCGGCATCAGCAGATCGACCACGCCACGGCCCTTCTGCGAGCCTTCGAAGATATTCAGCGGTGGCAGGTCGCGCAGCAGCCAGGTGAGCATTTCACCGGCGTGGCCGGGCGTGCAGGGCAGCCACAGCAGGCAGGCCGCCAGGACCCAGGTCAGTCGGCCAGGAGTGAGCCTCGGGCGGCGATGTACCGGTGGTGGCGTAGGTGTGTGAGACGGCGGTTTCAGCTTAGATTGCCCCAGAGTTGCGCAGGTTTTCGATCTGTTCGCTGCTGTAGCCCAAGCTCGCCAGGACTTCGCTGGAGTGTTCGCCGAGTTCCGGGCCGACCCAGTCTGCGGAGCCGGGCGTCTCCGAGAGTTTCGGCACGATGCCGGGCATCTTGAAGGCCTTGCCGTCCGGCAGTTTGGCCTGGAGGAACATTTCCCGGGCGAGGAATTGCGGATCGTTGAACATGTCTTCAGCGCTGAAGATCCGGCTGGCCGGGACTTCGGCCTGGTTCAGTTGCTCCAGCACCCGTTCCAGGGGCAGGGACGCCACCCAGCGGTCGATCACCCCGTAGAGTTCGTCGCGGCGGCTGTCGCGCCCGTCGTTGCTGGCCAGCGCGGGATCGTTGGCCAGGTCGTCGCGGCCGATGAGGAGCATGAAGCGCTTGAAGATCGCGTCGCCGTTGGCGCCGATCTGCACATGCTTGCCGTCGGCGCTGGTGTGGATCGAAGAAGGCGTGATGCCGGGCATGATGTTGCCGCTGCGCTCGCGGATGAAGCCGAACACGTCGAACTCCGGAACCATGCTCTCCATCATGGCGAAGATCGCCTCATACAGCGCCACGTCCACCACTTGCCCCTGGCCGCCGTTGACCTCGCGATGACGCAGGGCCATCAGCGCGCCGATCACGCCCCACAGGGCGGCGATGGAGTCGCCGATGGAGATCCCGGTGCGCACTGGCGGGCGGTCCTCGAAGCCGGTGATGTAGCGCAGGCCGCCCATGGATTCGCCCACCGCGCCGAAGCCCGGCTGGTCCTTCATCGGTCCGGTCTGGCCGAAGCCGGACAGGCGCACCATCACCAGTTTCGGGTTCAGGGCGTGCAGCACGTCCCAGCCCAGGCCGAGTTTTTCCAGCACGCCGGGGCGGAAGTTCTCGATCAGGATGTCCGCTTCGCCCAGCAGCTGCTTGAGCACCGCCAGGCCTTCGGGGTGCTTGAGGTTCAGGGTCAGGGACTTCTTGTTGCGGGCCTGGACGAACCACCACAGCGAAGTGCCCTCATACAGCTTGCGCCACTTGCGCAACGGGTCGCCGCCGTCCGGAGACTCGACCTTGATCACCTCGGCACCGAACTCGGCGCAGATGCGCGAGGCGAAGGGGCCGGCGATCAGGGTGCCGAGTTCGATCACTTTCAATCCGGCGAGGGGCTTGCTGAGACTGTTCATGGGGCATCCGCTGGGCAGGAAAATCCGCCTAGCCTAGACCATTGCTGGTGATTAAGGCAGCGTCCGGCACCGGCCTTCATTGATGATTCCCTGGTGTGCGCCAAGATAATTGTGCTTCTCATTCCCTTTGGTGACGGGTTTAATGACGCCTTTCGAGAAAAAAGCGCTTGCAAAGGACGCAATCTGGTCTATGTCAGTGACGGTTTTTTGCTCTTGTCTGAGCGAGATGCCTGATAAATCTCGTTACAAATACCCGATCAAAAACTTACATGTAATGAATTGAAAGTCTTACATGTGATGCTCTAGTCTGTGCGCCATGGAAAACAAATCCTCAGCCCATTACCAACGTTTATTCCGTCAGCGCCTGCGTGATCAGGGCCTGGTGAAAAAGGAAGTCTGGATACTGCCGGAGAACGCCCAGGCGTTGCTGGCGGTTGAACGCAAACTGCGTCAGCCCTTCGAGGGGCTGGCTCCTGTGGAAAAGGATGGAGAAATGAGCATGCCGCAGATCTGGAATGCCCGATCGCTGTGCCAGGCCCTGTTGGCCACCGAGCTGTTCAGCAGCGGCGAAGCCAGCGTTGAACTGCTGGAAGGCGCCGAACCGAGCTTGCACGTGACCATGCGCGAATACGGCGACCTGCCGCTGTTCATCGCCTTGTCCGGCGAGCAGATCCTGGTCGAAGCCCTGCTCTGGCCGCAAAGCGAAGTCACCGATGTGCAGGCCTTCAATGAAGAAGTCCTGCTCAGCCGGCAGTTGTTCCCGCTGTCGAGCATCGGCCTGGAAACCGGCTTGGGTGGCGAACGCTTCTACATGATGTTCGGTGCGCTCAGCGCCACCTCGATCCTCTCCAACGTGATCTACGAGATCGAAACCCTGGCCAGCAACGTGATCAGGGCTACCGAGGCCTACGAAGGCTACCTGAAGGCTCAGGCCTGACCTGGAGGAATGCACATGAACGTATGGAGCAAGCTGCTCACCGCCCTGCGCGGTGGTGCCAACGAAGCGGGCGAGGCCCTGGTGGACAGCCAGGCCCTGAGGATTCTCGATCAGGAAATCCGCGACGCCGATCAGGAACTGCGCAAATCCAAGGAAGCCCTGGCCGAGATCATGGCCCGGCAGAAACTCGCCGCCGAACGCGCCGACAGCAGCGCGGCCAAGGTCGCCGAATATGAAAGCTATGCCCTCAAGGCCCTGGAGTCGGGGAACGAACAGCTCGCCCAGGAAGTGGCGCAGAAGATCGCCAACCTGGAAAACGACCTGGCGATCGAGCGCGAGCAGGCCGATGGGTTTGCCGCCAGCGTGGCCCAACTGCGCAAGGCCGTGACCCAGGCCGAAGGCAATATCAAACATCTGAAACAACAGGTGGATACCGTCAAGGCCACCGAGAGCGTGCAGAAGGCCCAGCAGGCCGTGGCCCAGCGCTACGGCGGCTCGCAGAGCAAGCTGCACACCGCAGTGGAGTCCCTGGAGCGGATCAAGCAGAAGCAGGCCGAACGCGCGGCGAAGATGGAAGCCGCAGCGGAGCTGGCCAGCACCAGCAACCCGGACGACGCCCTGGACGCCAAGTTGCGCGAAGCCGGGATCGTCGCCGGCGGCACCAGCGCCGATAGCGTGCTGGCGCGCCTCAAGGACCGCAGCAAGTCCTGATTCACCGTGATGTTGTAGGGGCGGGGCCGTCGGGCCTTGCCCGGCTTTTTCAGGGATAGGAAAGCAATGGAAATCTTCCTGCAGACAGTGTTGTCGTTCCCCACAGTGCTGTTCAGCTTCATGCTCTGCCTGGCCGTGATCTACTGGGCCGTGGTGGCCATGGGCATGCTTGAAGTCGACCTGCTGGACTTCGAGGCCGACTCGCTGCTCGACAGCGCCCATGCCGGCGAAGGCCTGGCCGGGTTGCTGATCAAGTTCAAGCTCAACGGGGTGCCGGTCACCCTGGTGCTGACCCTGCTGATGTTCTTCAGCTGGTTCCTGACCTATTTCGCCGAACTCTACGTCCTCAGCCACCTGCCCCTGGGCTGGCTGCGCTATCCCCTGGGCCTGTTGCTGGCCGTGGTTGCGCTGTTTCTGGCGGCGCCCATCAGCGCGGCCATCTGCCGCCCGCTGCGTCCGCTGTTTCACAAGATGGAAGCCACCAGCAGCCAGTCGGTGCTGGGGCAGACCGCTGTGGTACGCAGCGGCAGAGTCACTCTGGAACACGGCGAAGCCGTGCTGGAGAACGGCGGCGCGGGCCTGATCCTGCGTGTGCGTGCCGACGAGGCACGAGCTTTCAAACGCGGCGATCGCGTCGTGTTACTGGAGTATCTGGAGGCGCAACACGCCTATCGGGTCATTACCGAGGACGAGTTTCGCGGCCTCTGAGCCCGGGCTTCCTCAGAATCAAAGGAGATTGATTGCATGAATTTACCGTCGCTGCTGCCCATCCTGCTCGGGATCGGCCTCGTCGTCCTGGTGGTCTTCGGCCTGCTGGCCCTGTTCAAGGCCTTCTACATCAAGGTCCCCCAAGGCACGGCGCTGATCGTCAACGACATGTCCTCGACCCCCAAGGTGCACTTCACCGGCGCCCTGGTGTACCCGGTCATCCACCTCAAGGAGTTCATGCGCATCTCGCTGATCACCCTGGAAGTCGACCGTCGGGCCAAGGATGGTCTGATCTGCCGCGACAACATGCGCGCCGACATCACCGTGGCCTTCTACCTGCGGGTCAATGAAACCCAGGAAGACGTGCTCAAGGTGGCCAAGGCCATCGGTGTCGACCGAGCTTCCGACCGCGCGGCGGTCAACGAGCTGTTCAACGCCAAGTTCTCCGAGGCGCTGAAGACCGTGGGCAAGCAGTTCGACTTCGTCCAGCTGTTCGAAAACCGCCAGGACTTCCGCGACCGGATCATCGAGATCATCGGCAACGACCTCAACGGCTATGTGCTGGAAGACGTGGCCATCGACTACCTGGAGCAGACCGCCAAGCACTCCCTGGACCCGAGCAACATTCTCGACGCCGAGGGTATCCGCAAGATCACCGAGCTGACCGCGGCGCAGAACGTCATCACCAACGAGCTGGAGCGCAACCAGGAACTGGCGATCCAGAAGAAGAACGTCGAGACCCGCGAAGCCTCGCTGTCGCTGGAACGCCAGCAGGCCGATGCCGAAGCGCGGCAGAAGCGCGAGATCGAAACCATCCGCGCCCGCGAGGAAGCCGAGACTGCCAAGGTCAAGGAAGAAGAACGCCTGAAGGCCGAGCAGGCACGGATTCAGTCGCAGCAGGAAATCGACGTGCGCACCGAGAACCACCAGCGCGAAGTCGAAGTGGCCCAGCAGAACCGCCAGCGCGCGGTGGTCATCGAAGTGGAGAAAGTCACCCGCGCCAAGGACCTGGAAGTGGTGGCCCGCGAGCGTGAAGTGGAACTGCAGCGCATCGAGAAAGAAAAAGCCCTGGAAGAGCAGCGCAAGAACATCGCCACGGTGATCCGTGAGCGGGTCGCGGTGGAGAAGACCGTGGCCCAGGAAGAAGAGCGGATCAAGGAAGTGCGCGAAATTTCCGAAGCCGAGCGCCTCAAGCAGGTGGTGGTGATCCAGGCCCAGGCCGAAGCCGAGCAGGATCTGGTGCGCCAGGTCAAACAGGCCGAAGCCGACGAAACCCGCTCCAAGCACAAGGCGGTGGAAATCAACAACCTGGCCCAGGCCGAGCTGGAAGCCGCGGCCAAGCAGGCCGAAGCCAAGAAGCGTCTGGCCGAAGGCCTGGAAGCCGAGCGCGCCGCGCCTGGCCTGGCGGATGCCCGCGTGCTGGAAATCACCGCAGCAGCCCAGGAAAAAGAAGGCCTGGCGCAAGCCCGCGTGCGCGCCGAGCAGTTGATTGCCGAGGCCCGTGGCGAGCAGGAAAAAGGCCTGGCCGACGCTCGCATCATGGAAGCCCAGGCAGCGGCCAAGGAGAAGGACGGCCTGGCCGAAGCCAAGGTCATGGAAGAGAAACTCGGGGCTCAGGCCCGTGGCGAAGAGCAACTGGGCGCAGCCAAGGCCAAGGCCACCAAGGACCTGGGTTCGGCCGAAGCCGAAGTGCTGCTGCAACGCCTGAACGCCGAAGCCGAAGGCTTGGGCAAGAAGTTCGGTGCTCTGGATTCCCTCAGCGACAGCGCGCGCGCTCACGAAGAGTTCCGCATGCAACTGGAGAAGAACTTCGAGGAAGCGATGGCCGCCATCGCCGCCAACAAGGACATCGCCAAGGAGCAGGCCGAAGTGCTGTCCGCGGCCCTCAGCAAGGCCAAGATCGAGATCGTCGGCGGCGAAGGCGACTTCTTCAACTCCTTCGCCAAGTCGCTGTCGGTGGGCAAGGCCATCGAGGGCGTGGTGGGCAAGAGCCCGGTGGTCCAGGACGTCCTGGCACGCCTGCTCAATGGCAAGGGCGCCCCGGCGGTTGCCGCTGAACTGGCCGCCGCAGCCGTCTCGCGCAAGGCCGACGCACCGTCTGCCGAAGCCTGACCCACTCTCGGCACCCCTGTAGCCGCTGGTAACGGCTACAGGGCTTGTGTCGGGCACCGGGCTCCAGGTGTGAGGAGCCCGCTTTTTTTGCACACCGCCGTAGATCCAGGAAGGCCACGATGTCGGACGCTCAAGTCGCAACTCCCCCGCAGGACGTATTGGACAAGGCCGTCGCCGAAGGCGGCGCCTATGAGGTGCTGCACAAGCGCCTCTTGGACCAGGGCCAACGCCTGCGGGCCACCACCGACGACCTCAACCAGAGGCGTCTCGACGAGTTCGGCAACAGCCGCATGGAAGTGGTCGGGCGGGTGCGCATCCGCACCGAGAACAACTGCATCGCCCGGGACATCGTCCAGGTCGGCGACTGCCTGTTGTTCGGCTACAACGTGTTCATCGGCCTGAAAAAGGAAACCAGCGTCGCCGACGTGTTTTCCCTCTATCGGCTGGTGGAAGAGGGCGAAGGCTACGAAGCCGAGCCCGTGCCCCTGGAAGGCAGCTTCCTGTCTGCCCAGGGCTTTCTCAACGATTTCAACGAGCTCTACACCTATTACAAGAACACCCGCCTGCTGCAACTGGCGATCCGTGACGGCAAGCTGCTGGCGAGTTTCCAGATCGGCGAGCGCGTCACCGATGTGCGGGTGTTCCGCTGGTCGATCTCGGTGGACGGGCGCGAAGTCCGTTACATCGACAACCGTGGCGAACGGGATATCGCCCTGCCGTCACCCTTCGACTTCGAATGGAAGAAAACCACCCGCGAGATGGTGGTCGAAGGCCGCTTTGCGCACCTGAACATCCTCGACACGGTGTTCGTCGAAACCATCGGCGGCGACCTGACCATCAAGGTCGAGAACAACACCGAGTCGGGCCTGGGCATCTACCGCGAAGAGGTGCTGGACAAGACCCAGTCCCTGGACGACGCACAGATCGAATTCGCCCGCCTGGGCAGCCTGATCCTGCTCAAGGTCCTGCCGTACCGCGAAGAGCAGTGGCGCTACCTGGTGTTCAACAGCCTGACCCGCCAGGTGGAGCGCATCGACGCCATCGGCCTGGCCTGTGTGCAACTGCCGGAAGACCACGGGATCATCTTCCCCGGCGGTTATTACCTGCAGAGCGGCGAGTACAAGACCTTCGAACAGTCCATGGAAGGTATGCGCTTCAAGCGCTCGGTACGCTCGCCCAACGGTGAAGATGTGCAGTACATCTTCTACCACCCGGAGCAGGGCCGCTCGGTGTTGCTGACCTACAACATGATCAACCGCCAGTTGCAGAACCCGCTGTTCGGCCACGGCTACGCGCGCCTGGAAGACGGGCGCATGGTGATCTTCGCCGCCGAAGGCGACGAGCCGACCCGGGTCCACCCGATGCAGGTCTGGCAGACCCCGTTCTTCACCGAGGAATACGCCGCGCGGCAACCGACCCGCAGCGGTTTTCTCGGGCGCATCGGCAACGCCGAACTGGTGCGCAGCGTGTCCGACCTCTACGACCTGTGCCGCGAGATCGACACCCCGGCGGTGTCGGTGCAGCGCTATTCGTTGCTGTGCCAGAACACCCGGCGCCTGTTCGATGTGTACCATTGGCTGGGCAGCGCCGAGCTGGACGGCCTGGCCCCGCTGCTGCGCGAGGTGGCCGCGACCTCGGAACTGGTGCTCGATGAATACGAGAAAGTCGAAAGTATCCGCCGTCAGTCGGACCAGGCCATGGTGGCCGCCGAGGCCAAGCAGAAAACCCTGCTCGACAGCCTGCTGGTGGATAGCTGGGATCAGGTGCAGAGCTTCGTCGATGCGCTCAACGGCATCACCGCCCAGCGCGGTCTGCTGCTGACCATCCGCGACTACCGCTACATCGACGTGGCGCGCATCGACGCCATGGAAGCCGAGCTGCTCAAGGCCCAGGAACGCACCGCCGCCGGCACCGCGACCTTCCTCGCCAGCGACCAGGCCCTGCAGCCCTTCGTCACTCAGTTGGAAACCCTCGACGCCCAGGCGCAGAAAGCCGAAACCGTGGCCCAGCTCAACGAGCCCCTGGGCGCCCTGCAAGCCATGGCCGGCGACCTGGACATGCTGTCGAGCCTGATGGCCTCGTTGCAGATCGACGACGCCACCCAGCGCACCCGGATCATCGAATCCATCTCGCAGATCTACGCCCGCCTGAATCAGGCCAAGGCCCGCGCCGAACAACGGCGCAAGGGCCTGGGTTCGACCGAAACCGTGGCCCAGTTCGGCGCCCAGTTCAAACTCTTCAGCCAGGGCATCACCAACGCCCTGGCCCAGGCCCAGGACCCCGAGCGTTGCGACGAGCAACTGTCGCGGCTGCTGGTGCAGCTGGAGGAGCTGGAAAGCCGCTTCGGCGATCACGAACAGTTCCTCGGCGACATCCTCGGCAAGCGCGAGGAACTGCTGGAAACCTTCGAGGCCCACAAGCAATCGCTGCTCGACGAGCGTCAGCGCAAGGCCCAGGGCCTGCTGGACGCGGCGCGGCGGATCCTCGACAGCCTCGGCCGGCGCACCGCCAAGTTCACCCAGGCCGAAGAACTCAACGCGTTCTTCGCCGCCGACCCGCTGATTCTCAAGTTGCGAGAACTGGCCGAGCGCCTGCGCGAGCTCAAGGACAGCGTCAAGGCCGACGACGTCGAGTCACGTCTCAAGGGCGCCCGGGATCAGGCCGTGCGTGCCCTGCGGGACAAGACCGAGCTGTTCGAAGAGGGCGGCAATGTCATCAAGCTCGGGCCGCGCCACCGTTTCAGCGTCAACACCCAGGAGCTGGACCTGACCCTGATGCCCCGGGGCGACGAGCTGCACCTGCACCTGACCGGCACCGATTTCCTCGAACCCCTGCGCGACCCCGAGCTGGAAGCCCTGCGCGACTTCTGGCAGGTGGCCCTGGAGTCGGAATCGGCCCAGCTGTACCGCGCCGAGTACCTGGCCGGGCAAGTGCTGGATGCCGCCGATCGGGGCCAGGAAGGCTTGAGCCTGGAAAGCCTGAAACCCTTGCTGGCGCACCCCGAGGAGCTGACGCGGGTGATCCGCGACTTCGCCGCGCCGCGCTACAAGGAAGGCTACGAAAAGGGCATTCACGATCACGACGCCGCGGCGATCCTCCTGCAACTGCTGCCGTTGCGCGACAGTGCCGGGTTGTTGCGCTTTGGCGCCGCGGCGCGGGCTTTTGCCGCGCTGTTCTGGGACCGCCAGCAGCACCAGCCGCAACCGCAGCAATGGGCCGAGCGGGCTCGCACCAGCCGGCATATCCAGCAACTGTTCGGTCGTCGTGAAGGCTTGCTGCAGTTGCAGGAGGAAATCCTCCTGGCCTTGCAAGACTGGCACCAGCAGCACGCCTTCACCCTGGCTGTCGAGTTGTTGCCCGAGGCGGCCGAATACCTGGTGCAGGAGCTGGCGGCGGAGCGTATCGAATTCACTTTCAGCAAATACGCCAAGCAACTGCAGGAAGCCCTGACCCTGCGCCTGCAAGGCGCGCGCATGTGGGACGACTACCAGCAGGCCCTGGCCCGGCTGACAGAGCGGCCTGCCGCGCAGTGGGCGTTGGCTGGCAACTGGCTGTCGGCCTTGTGTGCCGAGGGCGAGTTCGCCGAATGGGTCGACTACGTGCCCGAGGCCGTGGCCCTGTCGTTGCTGCGGGACGACTTTGCCAAGCGCGTTACTGAAGTCGACCTGCGGTTCAGCGTCGGCAACCTGATGGGCGAACACCCGCGCATCCAGGAACGCAGCCTGTCCCTCACCGTGGACGGTTTCTTTGCCCGCCTGCGGGACCACCGCGAACGGTTCCTGCCCGGGCTGCAGCGCTACCAGGCGTTGCGCCAGGGCATCATCAGCCGCGAACGCTCGGCCCTGCGCCTGAGCGAATTCAAGCCGCGGCCGCTGAGGTCGTTCGTGCGCAACAAGCTGATCAACGATGTGTACCTGGGCTTTATCGGCGACAACCTGGCCAAGCAGATGGGCACCGTGGGCGAGAACAAGCGCACCGACCTGATGGGCCTGTTGATGCTGATTTCGCCACCGGGCTACGGCAAGACCACCCTGATGGAGTACGTGGCCCACCGCCTGGGCCTGATCTTCATGAAGATCAACGGCCCGGCCCTGGGGCATCAGGTTCGCTCTCTGGACCCGGCCCAGGCGCCGGACGCCACCTCGCGCCAGGAACTGGAGAAGCTCAACCTGGCCCTGGAAATGGGCAACAACGTGATGCTCTATGTCGACGACATCCAGCACACTCACCCCGAGTTCCTGCAGAAATTCATCTCGCTGTGCGACGGCACCCGGCGCATCGAAGGCGTGTGGAAAGGCCGCACCAAGACCTACGACATGCGTGGCAAGAAGTTCTGCGTGGTGATGTCCGGCAACCCGTACACCGAGTCCGGCGAGGTGTTCAAGATCCCCGACATGCTGGCCAACCGGGCCGACATCTATAACCTCGGCGACACCCTGGGCGGCATGCAGGACGCCTTCGCCCTGAGCTACATCGAGAACGGCCTGACCTCCAACCCGGTGCTGGCGCCCCTGGCCACCCGCGACATGGCGGACGTCTACCGCTTCGTCGCCAAGGCCGAGGGCAAGGCCTTCTCCAGCAACGAACTGAGCCACAGCTACAGCGGCGCGGAGATCAACGAGATCACCACCACCCTGCAACGCCTGATGCAAGTGCGCGACGTGGTGCTGCGGGTCAACCAGCAGTACATCGCCAGCGCCGCCCAGGCCGACCAGTACCGCAGCGAGCCGCCGTTCAAGCTGCAGGGCAGCTACCGCAACATGAACAAGATGGCCGAGAAGATCTCGGCGGTGATGAACGACGCCGAGCTGCTGCAACTCTTGGCCGACCACTACCAGGGCGAATCCCAGCTGCTGACCACCGGAGCCGAGGAAAACCTGCTCAAGCTCGCCGAGCTGCGCGGCAACCAGACCCCGGAACAGAGCGAGCGCTGGGCCCAGATCAAGCGCGACTTCGTGCGCAACCGCTCCATGGGCGGCAGCGACAGCGACGTCGGCACCCGGGTGGTGGCCCAGCTCAACGACCTGGTGGAAGGCGTGCGCGGCCTGGCCCGGCCGGCGCAGCAACAGGGCATGCGCGAGGTGCTGGAAAACCTCTCCGAGCATCTGGAGAACAGCTTCCTGCCGCTGCTCAAGGTCATGCACAAGAAGATCGACGTCGACCTGCACAGCCACCAGCGCATCGGTGACATCGCCACGCGTGTGGATGAGTTGAGCCGCATGCTCAGCCACGGCGATGTGCCCACCCTCAAGGACCCCCAATAGTAGGAGCCGGCTTGCCGGCGAACAGCCAAGGATCAGCACATGGATTTTGCCCACCTGGACCAGCAACTGCGCGACAGCCTGCAGGACCTGAAACTGAGCAACGAAGAACGCGACGAACTGCGCCAACTGGGCAGCGAACTGGCCAGCGACCAGGTGCGCTACCTGCGCAACCGCGCTTTTGATCTGGTACGCGAACTGGCGCTGGCGGACAGCGCCAACGTGCTGCCGGCGCTGAAATGGCTGGAGCAGGTGATCAAGACCCTGGACAGCCACAGCGCTCCGGTGCGCGACATGGCTAGCGCCCACTTCAGCCCCGGCGAGGATTGCCGGCGCAAGATCCGCGACCTGTGCCGCCAGGCGCGAAGCTCGGTGGATATCTGCGTGTTCACCATTTCCGACGATCAGCTGAGCGACGAAATCCGCGCCTGCCACCAGCGCGGCGTGGCCGTGCGGGTGATCAGCGACAGCGAAAAACAGTACGACGTCGGCAGCGATATCGCTGCGTTGCGCGAGGCCGGCGTGCCGGTGCGGATCGACGACACGCCGTTCCACATGCACCACAAGTTCGCCGTGTTCGACGGCCGCACCCTGCTCAACGGCAGCTTCAACTGGACCCGCAGCGCCACCACCGGCAACGAGGAAAACCTGCTGGTGATCGACCACCCGCAACTGGTGGCCAGTTACCTCAAGGAGTTCAACGAGCTCTGGGCCCGCTACGCGCCCCGTTGAGGGCGGGCAGCTGGGCGGGGGCGGTCAGGCTTGTCGGGAGGCGCGCATGGCTTGGCCGCTGATCAGCCGGTCCAGCAATTGCTGCTGGAATTCGGCGGCGCGCTCGGGGGCACGCTGATGCATCTCCTCCAGGGCTTGATACAGGCGTGACAGCGGCTTCTTTTCGCTGAGCAGGGTGCTCAGGTTCAGCGCCTCGATGGCCTGGGCAAAGCGCTGGTGCTGGATGTGGTGCAGCAGCAGGTCCTCTTCCAGGATGTGACAGCCGGCTTCCAAGGCGTGCAACCGAGCCTGCAGGGCCTGGGCCGTTTCTGCTTCGTCGAGGTGCAGGTAGGCGCTGGCGATGTCCTCCAGGTAGAGGGTTTTCAGGTCTTCTTCGACCTCTGTCTCTGCGGCACTGTCCAGCAATTTAATCGCCTGCTCCAACAGCGTTCTTGCCTGGGCGGTCTGGTCCAGGTCATGCAATAGCCGGGCTTGCTGGCAGAGGTACAGCAGTTGCTGGTCGGTATCCTGCTGCTGGCGCAGGTTGTGCATTTCTTCAAGGCTGCTACGCACCAGCCAGCTGTCCCGGCGATGGGCCGGCAGGCGGCTCTGGACTTGCAGCTGGACCTTCAGGGCGTGCAGGCGCACGTCACTCCAGAGTTCCGGCTCGTGCTTGTAGCCGTCGATCAGTTGCAGGGCCTGAGCCAGCAGTGCGGCAGTCCATTGCGGCTGCGCCTGGTGGTGCTCTTCGCAGAGGCTGAGCATCAGGCTCGGACGCTGGGACGGCTCGCTTACCCGCTCCTGCAGCAGGGCCTCGGCTTCAGCGGTGCGGCCTTGTGCCGCCAGGTGGTTCAGCAGGTGCAGGAGCATGCCGTGCTGATGCAGGTCGGGGATTTGCTCCAGCAGGCGCAGGGCAAGATCGAGTTGCGGGCGCTTCAGGGCCGCGTCCATCAGGTCGCTGTAGGTCGAGTAATAGAGGGTGCCGTTGTCTGCCATCAGGTTGAAGGCTGGCTCCGTTTGGCCGGCCTCGAACAGGGCGAGGATGGCCTGGACCTGTTCTTCGGCAGCCAGTGCCGGCGTCCGGGCGAGGACCAGTTCAAACCGGCCCTGGGCCGCGCACTCATCGAACAGGCTGCGCCACTCCGTCAGATAGCGCCCCGCGGCGGGGTCCTGGAATTGCCCCCAGGCCCGCTCCAGGCTGAGCAGCGCCTGGTCTTCCATTCCCGCCTGAAATTGCAGGCGAGAGAGGATCAGGCAATTGCTGATGCTCTGCTCTTCCTGGGCTGCGGGGTTTTCGGGGTCGCTCAGCTCGCCCAGCACGGCCAGGGCCCGATCCTGCTCGCCGCGGGCCTGGAGAATGCGCACCTGCAGCAGTGGCCAGCTGGGCAGTGGTTCGCCCCATTGCTCGAGCAGTTCCAGGCAGGCCTGGGTGTCGTTGGTGTCGAGCAGCGACTCGATCAGCGTGTTGAGGACATAGTCCCGAGCCATGGGCGGCAATTGCCTGCCTATTTCCAGGGCCTTGGCCTTGTGCCCCGCGAGGTAGAGTTCGGCGCTCACCAATTGCAGCGCCAGTTCCCGAAGCTCGCCGCTCAAACGCTCGGCCAGTTTCAGCGCCAGCAGCGGCTCGGATTTGCTCAGTAGCAGGGTCTGGTTGATCTGCGAGGTAACGTCGCTGGCCGTTGGCAGGTCCTCGTTCTGTTCAGCCATTTTCTGGCGGGAGTACAGAATCAGGGCGATGAACAGCAGCACGATGACAAGCAGGGTGACAAAGAGGGTCATGGACGTCCTTTTCTATTGAACTGCGGCGTTGGCGCGGTGCGCGCCGGCCGATTCGCGCGGGGGTTATAAAACCCTGGTGGCAGGCTGGCAATCGACTTTACCCAGGCAATGCGTTGCAGCGGATTTCAACGCGAGGGCCGCTGACCGGTCAGCGGTCGGGCAGGGCGGCAGGTTTCGGGTTAGACTTGCCGCCTTTTCGCACACTCAAGAAGCCCGCACATGGCCCAGCCGTCCACCACCTACAAATTCGAACTGAACCTCACCGACCTCGACCGCGGGGTTTACGAAAGCGTCAAGCAGACCATCGCCCGTCACCCTTCGGAAACCGAGGAGCGCATGACCGTGCGCCTGCTGGCCTACGCCTTCTGGTACAACGAGCAGCTGTCGTTTGGTCGGGGTCTGTCGGAAGTGGATGAACCGGCGCTGTGGGAAAAGAGCCTGGACGACCGCGTGCTGCACTGGATCGAAGTCGGCCAGCCGGACGCCGAGCGCCTGACCTGGTGCTCGCGCCGCACCGAGCGCACCAGCCTGTTGGCCTACGGCAGCCTGCGGGTGTGGCAGACCCGGGTGCTGGACGCGGTGAAGAACCTGAAGAACCTCAACATTGCCGGTGTGCCCCAGGACGTGCTGGAAACCCTGGCCAAGGACATGCCGCGGGTCATCAAGTGGGACGTGATGATCAGCGAAGGCACGATCTTCGTCACCGACGATCGCGGCCAGCATGAAGTGCAGCTGGAATGGCTGCTGGGCGAGCGCGGCTGATTGTCCGCGCCGCTCCTGAACGACCCACCGTCCCCCAAGAGAAGTTGCTGTTAGCCCATGCGTATCGAACCCCGTGAGTTGCCCGCCGTCCTGCCCTTTCTCGGCGACCTGCCGCCACTGCTGACCCGCCTCTACGCCGCCCGTGGAGTGCAGTCGGTGGAAGAGCTGGACAAGAGCCTGGCGCGGCTGATCCCGTATCAGCAGCTCAAGGGCATCGACGCCGCGGTGGATTTGCTGGTGACGGCCCTGGACCAGCGTCAGCGCATCCTCATCGTTGGTGACTTCGACGCCGACGGCGCCACCGCCAGCACCGTGGGCGTGCTGGGCCTGCGCCTGCTGGGCGCGGCCCATGTCGACTACCTGGTGCCCAACCGCTTCGAATACGGCTACGGCCTGACCCCGGAAATCGTCGCCGTGGCCCTTCAGCGCCAGCCGCAGCTATTGATCACCGTGGACAACGGCATCTCCAGCGTCGAAGGCGTGGCGGCGGCCAAGGCCGCAGGCTTGCAAGTGCTGGTCACCGACCACCACTTGCCGGGCCCGGAGCTGCCGGCGGCGGACGCCATCGTCAACCCCAACCAGCCGGGCTGCGAATTCCCCAGCAAGGCCCTGGCCGGGGTCGGGGTGATCTTCTATGTGCTGATGGCCCTGCGCGCGCGCTTGCGCAGCCTGGGGCGCTATGAAACCCGGCCGCAGCCGAACATCGGCGAGCTGCTGGACCTGGTGGCCCTGGGCAGCGTGGCGGACGTGGTGCCGCTGGACGCCAACAACCGCATCCTGGTGCACCAGGGCCTGGAGCGGATTCGCGCCGGCCGGGCGCGGCCGGGGCTCAAGGCGATTCTCGAAGTGGCCAAGCGCGACCACTCGCGCATCACTTCCACCGACCTGGGCTTCATCCTCGGCCCACGGCTCAACGCCGCCGGGCGCCTGGACGACATGAGCCTGGGTATCGAGTGCCTGCTCAGCGACGACGTCTCGGCGGCCCGGGCCATGGCCGCTCAGCTCGACGAGCTGAACCAGGACCGCAAGTCCATCGAGCAGGGCATGCAGCGCGAAGCCCTGGCCCAGCTCAAGGATCTCCCGGTGGAATCCATGCCGTTCGGCCTGTGCCTGTTCGATGCCGACTGGCACCAGGGGGTGATCGGGATTCTCGCCTCGCGCCTGAAAGAGCGTTACCACCGGCCGACCATCGCCTTTGCCGATGCTGGCGACGGCATGCTCAAGGGTTCGGCGCGTTCGGTGCCGGGCTTTCATATCCGCGATGCCCTGGACGCCGTGGCCGCGCGCCATCCGCAACTGATCAGCAAGTTCGGTGGCCACGCCATGGCCGCCGGCCTGTCGCTGCCGGAGCAGAACTTCCCGGCCTTTGCCGAAGCCTTCGACGCAGAAGTGCGGCGCCAGCTGTGTGAAGAAGACCTGACCGGGCGCCTGCTGTCGGACGGCACCCTGGCGGTGGAAGAGTTCCACCTGGAACTGGCCCGCGCCCTGCGCCACGCCGGCCCCTGGGGGCAGCACTTCCCCGAGCCGATGTTCCACGGCGTGTTCGAGCTGGTGGAGCAGCGCATCGTGGGCGAGCGCCACCTGAAAGTGGTGCTGCGCAGCGAATGCGGCTCGCTGAAGCTGGACGGCATCGCCTTCGGCATCGACCGTGAAGTCTGGCCCAACCCGACCATTCGCTGGGTGGAACTGGCCTACAAACTCGACCTCAACGAGTTCCGCGGCCAGGAAACCGTGCAGTTGATGATTGCCCATATCGAACCGCGTTAAGGCAGGGTACTGCCGATCAGCTCAACGCCAGAGCGAGCAATAAATAAACTGTGGCGAGGGAGCTTGCTCCCGTGGGGCCGGCCAGCGCTCCGGGGTGTAGCAGTCCCATTTTTAGGGCCGCTGCGCGCGCCAGCGGGAGCAAGCTCCCTCGCCACAAGTGCAGTGTTTGTCCTCGACTGGCAGCAGGTGACGCGGGTGGTTTCGCCAGACTTTTGGAAAGCGGGGTGGCGGTATGTCCCTTTCTTTTGTAAGGGGGTTCCGGGCGTATTCCCGGGCGCTTGTGGCGATCTATTCAGCTGACTAGTCTCGGTTCAATCACTGCCCATCAGTGATTGGTAGTAGCAGCTCGGGTCGAACTCAAGCGATGCCATCAGCACTGCAATTCAGATTTGCGGTGTGCTGTTATGGCGGCTGTGCGTGGGGGCGCTTTCGGGCGCACCGGTTCCTCGACCCGGTCTGCTAGCCCGCGTACAGCCGCCACCCTTTTCAAACGTCTAGCAGCGTTAGGTGTGGAGGCTTCATCGTCGAGGAGCTACACCATGAAAAAGATAGTCCCCGATCCGCCTGTTTCCCCTCCTTCTTCCCGTCGTAATCCTGCCCACGATCTGGCCAATCAAAGGGTTCGCCATGCCCTGGCCAATATTGGCGTGGAGGGCTCGCTGATCGCGACGCTGCAACCCACCGCCGCTGGTCCTACGGGCCTCGATAACCCCTTCACTGTCCGCCCCGGCATCAGCGCCGAAGAAGCGCTGCTCCACGTTTCCATGCTGCTCAAGGCCGCCGAGGAGGTGTCCGACGAGATCACCGAGCACGCCAGCGGCGTGGAGCGCGGCCTGATCTGGTCGCTGGTGCATTCGGTGGAAATGGCCCGTGGTGTGGTCGATGCCTTGCTCGATGGCAATCGCCGCACCCTGCAGGGTTGAGGCCGGCCTGGCTGCTGCTGCCGGCGGCCAGGCTGCAGTTTTTTTCCCCGGGGCGCATCAGGAACTCGGCTTGGCGCAAGGTTGTCGACTAGTCTCTAAGCACTGTCTGATTGGCCTTGTGACCTTTTGTCATCCATCTTCCCGCGGGGGCGGGCGCTTCACTTCGCAGTCACTTGTCGACCGTTCAAACAGATCCCTGGAGCCTGACCATTGATCGAGAGGTGCCCCATGAGTCTGCTGCTTGAACCCTATACCCTGCGTCAACTGACCCTGCTCAACCGCATCGCCGTGTCGCCCATGTGCCAGTATTCGTCGGTGGACGGGCTGGCCAACGACTGGCATCTGGTGCACCTGGGCAGCCGCGCCGTCGGCGGCGCCGGGTTGATCTTCACCGAAGCCACGGCGGTCACCGCCGAGGGCCGGATCACCGCCCAGGACCTGGGCCTGTGGAACGACGCCCAGATCGAACCCCTGCAACGCATCACTCGCTTCATCACCGCCCAGGGCGCCGTGGCCGGCATCCAGCTGGCCCATGCCGGGCGCAAGGCCAGTACCCACCGGCCCTGGCTGGGCAAGTCCGGCAGCGTCAAGCCCGAGGACGGCGGCTGGGTGCCGGTGGGGCCTTCGCGAATCGCCTTCGACCCGCAGCACACTCCGCCCACCCAACTGGACCAAGGGCAGATCGACGAGATCATCCAGGCCTTTGTCGCGGCCGCCAAACGGGCCCTGGTGGCCGGCTTCAAGGTGGTGGAAGTGCATGCGGCCCATGGTTATTTGCTGCACCAGTTCCTCTCGCCGCTGAGCAATCAGCGCCAGGATCAATACGGTGGCTCGTTCGAAAACCGCATTCGCCTGGTGCTGCAAGTGACCGAGGCGGTACGCAAGGTGTGGCCCGAGGAGTTGCCACTGTTTGTGCGGGTGTCAGCCACCGATTGGGTGGAAGACGGCTGGAACCCCGATGAAACCGTGGAACTGGCGCGGCGCCTCAAGGACCTGGGGGTGGATTTGATCGATGTATCGTCCGGCGGCACCGCGGCCAATGCCGAGATTCCCACCGGGCCCGGCTATCAGACGCGCTTTGCCGAGCGGGTGCGCAAGGAGTCGGGGATCGCCACCGGCACTGTGGGGCTGATCACCGAGCCGGCCCAGGCCGAGCACATTCTGCGCACTTGCCAGGCGGACATCATCTTCCTGGCCCGGGAGCTGCTGCGCGACCCGTACTGGCCGCTGCATGCCGATGACGACCTGGGCGGACGCAAGGCGATCTGGCCGGCGCAGTATCAGCGGGCGACCCATAGGGATCAGCCGATTCATGAGTCGGACTTGCGCGATTAAGCTTTTGCCGATGTAAAAAAAACGGCCCGCGGGGGCCGGTTTTTTTGTGTCTGGCTCCAGGCCCCCTTCGCGGGCAAGCCCGCTCCCACACAGACACCACCGATCTGTAGGAGCCGGCTTGCCGGCGAAAGGGCCCATGAGACAGGCGCAGTATGTACCGCCGCCTTCGCGGGTAAGCCCGCTCCCACACAGGCACCACCGATCTGTAGGAGCCGGCTTGCCGGCGAAAGGGCCCTTGAGACAGGCGCAGTATGTACCGCCGCCTTCACGGGCAAGCCCGCTCCCACACAGACACCACCGATTTGTAGGAGCCGGCTTGCCGGCGAAAGGGCCCTTGAGACAGGCGCGGTATGTAGCGCCGCCTTCGCGGGCAAGCCCGCTCCCACACAGAAGCCACCGATCTGTAGGAGCCGGCTTGCCGGCGAAAGGGCTCATGAGACAGGCGCAGTATGTACCGCCGCCTTCGCGGGCAAGCCCGCTCCCACACAGAAGCCACCGATCTGTAGGAGCCGGCTTGCCGGCGAAGGGGCCTTTGAGACAGGCGCAGTATGTACCGTCGCCTTCGCGGGCAAGCCCGCTCCTACGGTCGGCGAAAGGATCTCTGCGCCATCAGCCGATCAGGGGTATTTGCGTTTGTCTGGCGCCGGGGGGAAGTACTGGTACAGCCAGGTTTCGCTCAGGGTGCGGTCGTGGGTGCGGATGAACAGCCGCAGCTCTACCGGATCGACGCTGTCGTTGGTGGGGAACCAGTCGAAGGTGATGCGGTAGCCCTTGATCTCGTCCAGCACCAGGACGTTGAAGTCCTTGACCTGGCCGTTGGACGCGGTGACCACCGGTTCGATGCCGGTGCCCGCAGGCAGGCGATCCAGGCCGCCACCGGTGAAGTCCACGGCAAAGCGGCGGGCCCAGACTTCCGGATAATGTTCCCCCGGCGCCCAGCCTTCGACGAAGCCGCCCATGCCGGAGCGGGTGGCGTGCACCCGTGCCAGGGGCGTGCCCACGGGCGGCAGCGCGCTCCAGTAGAGCTTGTAGCCGTAGTTCAGCGAGTCGCCGGCAGCCACCGGCTGTTTCGGCGTCCAGAAGGCCACGATGTTGTCCAGGGTTTCACCGGTGGTGGGGATTTCCAGCAGGTCGACGCTGCCTTCGCCCCAGGCGGTGGTGGGCTCGACCCACAGGCTCGGCCGGCGGCTGTACCAGTCCACGGTGTCTTGGTAGCTGGCGAACTCGTGGTCGGTCTGCACCAGGCCGAAGCCTTTCGGGTCCTTGTCGGCGAAGGCGTTGAATTGCAGGGTCGCCGGGTTGTTCAGCGGGCGGCAGATCCACTCGCCATTGCCGCGCCACATGGCCAGGCGGTCGGAGTCGTGGATCTGTGGGTGGATGGTGTCGCACATGCGCCGTTCATGGGTGCCGCAGCTGAACATGCTGGTCATCGGCGCGATGCCCAGTTGCTCGATGGCGGTGCGGGCATTGATGTGGGCGTCGATTTCCATCACCACGCGTTCGGCCTGGCAATCGATGTCGAAGCGGTAGGCGCCGGTGGCGCTCGGCGAATCCAGCAGGGCGTAGACCACGAAGCGGGTGCTGTCCTTGTCCGGGGTCTCGAACCAGAACTGGGTGAAGTCGGGGAATTCCTCGCGGCGCTTGGCGTAGGTGTCGATGGCCAGGCCACGGGCCGACAGGCCGTACTGGCCGGTGGCGTCCACCGCCCGGAAATAGCTGGCGCCGAGGAAGGACACCACGTCGTGCCTGTCCAGTTCCGGAGCCTTGAACAGCTTGAACCCGGCGAAGCCCAGGTCGCCCTTGAGCTGGGCAGTGTCGACGCTGGTGTTCTGGTAGTTGAACAGCGACGGGCGGAAGTGCACCTCACGGGCCAGGCGGGTCTTGGGGTCGACGCTGTGCATGCGTACCGGTTGCTTGAAGCCCATGCCCACGTGGAAGAATTGCACGTCCAGCTGGCCGTTCAGGTCATTCCACAGCGAGTGCTGGCTGTCGTACTGGATGGCGTTGAAGTGTTGCGGGGTCATCTGCGCCAGGGTCGGCGGCAGCACCTGCTTGGTGTCTGCATACGGGCTGCCAGCCAGTTGCTTGGCCTGAGCCTTGAGGCGTTCGAAATCGAAGGCCTGGGCGTCGCCGTCAGCGGTGCCGGCCCAGGCTCGGGCGGCCAGCAGCCCGCTGGCCGAGAGGCCGGTATAGGCCGCCAGGGCCATGGAAGCTTTGAGGAGGTGCCTGCGGTGCATAGATGAACCTTGTGGGGGCTGGGATCGTCAGCCGCTCCTGGCTGACTGGGGGGATCGCGAGGTGAAGTCCGGCCATGCCATTGGCCAGACGCAGCGGACGATAAATAGAGGGTCGCTAGAATAAACGGTTCGCCCGGGGCAGAAAAATGCTTAGCTTGTGTCCATTGGTAACCACTTGAATCGCATCAGGAACCCGCCTTATGTTGCACCCGCGTGCCCTTACCGCAAACGATATTCCGCAGCTCAAATGGATCGATCGCGCCGAAGTCATAGACGGCTTTTACCGGGTGCAGGATGGTCGTCTGATCGGCTACGCCCAGCACGAGGTGGTCAGCGGCTGGCCGGAGGGCGAGGCTGAGCATGACGCGCTGATCTTGCAGCAGTGTTACCAGCGCGGCGGCTGGTTGTACGGGATCTTCGACGCTGAGGTACTGGTGGCAGCAGCGGTGGTCGATTGCCTGGCGATCGAGTGCGCCGGGCTGGATTTGCGGCAGTTGAAATTCCTCCACGTGAGCCAGGCTTATCGTGGCCTTGGCCTGGGCCGGCAACTGTTCGCCCTGGCCAGGGAGCAGGCCCTGGCCATGGGCGCCCAGGGCCTGTACGTGTCGGCCACGCCGTCGCGGCACACCGTGGATTTCTACACCCGCCTGGGCTGTGAGCTGCTGGCGACCCCGGACCCGGAGCTGCTGCGCATCGAACCCGAGGATATCCACCTCTGCCTGCGGCTGGTTTAAGCCTGCGCGCGCTTGCGCCAGTGCGGCCAGGCGCCGAGGGTCACCGCCCGCAGCAGCCATTCGCAAGGACCGTATTGGTGGGTGCGCAGCCAGCCTGCGCTGAGCTGCATCTGCAACAGGTAGATGGCGATCACCAGCAGGGGAATCGACAACGGCGGCAGGTGGTTGATCAGCCCCAGCCCGTAGCCGGTGAAGAACAGGCACAGGATCAGCGACTGCAGCAGGTAGTTGCTCAATGACATGCGGCCCAGCGGTGCCAGGCGTTGGCACAGGCGCAGGCCCAGAGGCGAATCGAAGGCCCGAAGCAGCAGCATGGCGTAGCTGGCCGAGAGCAGCGGCGCTGTCAGTTGGCTGATGCCGTAGCCGATGACTTCCAGGCCGCCACCGGGCGCATAGGCGCTGCAGTAACCGTAGAGCAGGGCACCCCCCAGGCCGATGGGCAGGGTCAGGGCCAGCAGCCGCGGCACCCGTGCAGCAAAGCGCTCGGGCGCCACCAGCAGGCCCTTGCGTCCGGCCACATAACCCAGTAGGAACATCGCCAGGGTGCTGGGCCCCTGCAGCAGCCACAGGGCCGAGGCGGTTTCCAGCAAATGCTCAGCGTTGTAGCTGAGGGTGTCCAGCGCATCTCCGCCCAGGGCCAGATCCTTGAGCAGCGGCTGGCCGTCGGCGGCGCCGGTAGAGAGGCCGGCGTTCAGCAACTCGATGCCAAACAGCAGAATCAACAGCGCCGTGGCCCCGATCAACAGGGCCGCCAGGATGGCCGCCATCCGCGCTGTCAGCCCGCGCAAGGCCAGCAGCACCAGGCCCAGCAGCGCGTACAGGGTGAGGATCTCGCCATAGAACAGCAGCGCGCCATGCACCAGGCCGATGGCCAGCAAGGCCAGTTGCCGCCGCAGCATGCGCGGCACGAAGCGTTCGCCCGCGCGCTCGGCGGAGGCCATTTGCAGGGTGAAGCTGTAGCCGAACAGGAAGGAGAACAGCAGGTAGAACTTGGCCTCGAACAGCACCGACACCAGCCAGCGGATCAGGTGATCGAGGTCGCTGGCGTAGGCCGGGTTGCTGACTGGCGAGGCGTAGTAGGGGTCGGCGAACGACCAGATGTTCACCGCCAGGATGCCCAGCAGTGCGAACCCGCGCAGGGCATCGACCTGCTGCAGGCGCGCCGTCTGGCGCGGCAATGGCGCGTTCATTTCCGGGGCCCGGGCAACAGGGCGTGCGCAAGAGGGACGAGGGGCATGGGCTGGCCTGTCGGTGAATGGAGTGGAGGCTCAATTAACGCGATCAGGCGGCGCGGAGGCAATCAAACTCTTGTGAAAAAAAGTCAATGAGCCTGCGCCGCGGTGTCCGCCCCGGGGCCGGCACGCCGCTCCGGGTTCAGCTCTGCGCCGGTGCCGGCAGGCACTGGGCACCGGCGGCGGGCGTTTGGCCTTTTTTAGTCCACCAGGTCAGCATCCGCAGGCTGTCCAGATCGCCACGCTTGATCGCCTCCTGGTAGCAGGCCAGGGCCCGGGGGCCATCGGTGGTGCCCCACTTGCCCTCGGCGTAGCCGCTGCCCAGGTAGTAGTAGGCGCTGGCCGAGTCCAGTTCCCGGGCGGTGCGCAGCACCAGCTCTTCGGACTTGCGCGGTTGCTGGCATTCATTGACCGAGCCATCGCCGAGCGGATCGCAGTAGTACATCGACAGCATCAACGCCGCCTCGGCATCGGTCGCCGCGTAAGGCTGCAGCAGTTGTTCCGGCTCCCCGGGCTTGAGCGCCGGCGCCATGCCCGAGTAGCCCAGGCTCACTGCCTGCACGGCCGCCTTGGCCGAGCCATGCCGGGCGGCGTCCAGCAGAAGCTGCTGGCCCAGATCGAAGAAGTACCCGGTCAACAGGTATTGCTCCCGGCCGCCGTAGCCCAGGAACAGATCGGCCTTGCGCATCTGCCGTTGCAAGGCCGTTTCATTGGCCGGGGCGTCCTGGTCGAGCAGGCCGGTCATGGACCACTGCTCGACCCGCACCAGTTGCCAGCAGGCGCCCTGTTGAAAGACGAAGGCCTGGAGCACGTCGCCCAGTGGGTCATGCACCACCAGGGTCTGGCTCTCCCAGAACGTTTGCAGTCCGGCCCGGGCCTGGGCCTTCGGATCGAGCAGGGTCAGCAGGTGCCGGGTATCGCCCGTCAGCTTGTGCCGGGTGGTGATCTCGCGTCCGTATTCGTCACGCCCCGGGCGCTGTTCAATCAGCGGCGAATCGGTGAACGCTTGCTGCAGCTCCGGGCTGCTGGCAAAGGCCTGGAGGAAGGTCGGCAGGTCGCTGGACGGGCAGGCGGGGGCAGCGGCCTGGGCCACTTGCGCGGCAGCACCGAGCAACAGGGCGGCGCACAGTGGGCGCAACAGATGACGAAGGGCGGGCATCGGCGAACTCGTTGAGTTGGGAAACGGAGCGGCGGTCATGGGGTGTCCGGGGCCGGCGCGGGCACGAAGCGGCGGCACAGCCACTGCGCCAGAGCGATCGCCAGCAGCGGTGGCACGCTCATCAGCAGGCAATAGACGTAGCCGCGGATCGGGTGGTCGGGAAACATCGCCCAGGCGGTGAACAGCACCAGGGCGCCGACCAGGCCGAGCTTGGCCTTCAGGTTGGGCACCAGGGCCACCAGCACGCTGACGATGATCAGCAGATGAAACAGTAGATCCACCATCACGCCCAGGCCAAAGCCCTTGGCCAGGGCGCCGAAGTGGCTGCGATACAGCGGTACGCCCCAGACATGCGCCAGATAGAACAGCGGCGCCGGCAGCGCCAGCGGCACCAGGCTGGTGCAGATGCGCAGCAGGTGATAGCGGCCGGTGGCGTCCAGGCTCATGGACGGCACTCGCGGGCGGTGGTGGGGATAGGGCGGGGCATGGGCGCATCCTTGCTGCCGGAAGGTATGAAGCGATTCCGGTCGATGGCGCCGGGGTTTTCAGGCGGCGGATAGTGCCGCAACCGGGGGCGCTAATCCAGTCTGGCAGCTGGCGATCGAGCAGCAGGCGCTGTGGGCCAGCGCCTGCCGATGGCCCGTGGGCCTCAGTGCTTGAACATGACGTGGCGCACCGTGGTGTAGTCCTCCAATCCGTACAGGGACATGTCCTTGCCGTAGCCGGAGAGTTTCTGGCCGCCGTGGGGCATTTCGCTGACCAGCATGAAGTGGGTGTTGACCCAGGTGCAGCCGTATTGCAGGCGTGCCGACAAGCGATGGGCGCGGCCGACGTCGGCGGTCCACACCGAGGAGGCCAGGCCGTAGTCCGAGTCGTTGGCCCACCCCAGGACCTGGGCTTCATCCTCGAAGCGGGTCACCGACACCACCGGGCCGAAGACTTCGCGGCGCACGATCTCGTCGTCCTGCCGGGCGTCGGCCAGCACCGTGGGTTCGAAGAAGTAGCCGTTGCCCGGTACTGCCTTGCCCCCGGTGATCAGGCGCATGTGTGGCTGGGCGAGGGCGCGCTCGACAAAACCGGCCACGCGGTCGCGATGCGCGGCGGTGATCAGCGGCCCCAGCTCGGTCGCCGGGTCGTCCTGCACGCCATGCTTGATGCTGGCGACGGCGGCCCCGAGTTGCTCGACAAAGCGCTCGTAGACCCCGTCCTGCACGTAGATCCGGCAGGCGGCGGTGCAGTCCTGGCCGGCGTTGTAGAAGCCGAAGGCGCGGATGCCCTCCACCGCGGCGTCGATATCGGCGTCGTCGAAGATGATCACCGGGGCCTTGCCCCCCAGTTCCATGTGCATGCGTTTGACGCTGTCGGCGGTGCTGGAAATGATATTCGCGCCCGTGGCGATCGAACCGGTGAGCGACACCATGCGGACCTTGGGATGGCTGACCAGCGGCTGGCCGACGCTCGGGCCACGACCGAATACCAGGTTGAGCACGCCGGCCGGGAAAATCTCGCTGGCCAGCTGGGCCAGGCGCAGGGCGGTCAGCGGGGTCTGTTCCGAGGGCTTGAGCACCACGGTATTGCCGGCGGCCAGGGCCGGGGCGATCTTCCAGGCGACCATCATCAGCGGGTAGTTCCAGGGGGCGATGGAGGCGATCACCCCCACCGGGTCGCGGCGGATCATCGAGGTGTGCCCGGGCAGGTATTCCCCCGCCGCCGAGCCGCCCAGGCAGCGGCTGGCGCCGGCGAAGAAGCGGAACACGTCGGCGATGGCCGGGATCTCGTCATTCAGGGCTGCGCTCAGGGGCTTGCCGCAGTTGTCCGATTCCAGCTTGGCCAGCTCGGCGCCGTGGGCCTCGATGGTGTCGGCGAGCTTGAGCAGCAGCAGCGAGCGGTCCTTGGGCGGGGTCTGCGACCAGCTGGCGAAGGCGCTGTCGGCGGCCTGCACCGCAGCGTCCACCTGGGCCTGGCTGGCCTCGTTGATCTCAACCAGCACGCTGCCCAGGGCCGGGTTGTATACCGGCTGGGCCGGCCCCTCGCCGGCCACCAGTTGGCCGTTGATCAGCAATCGGGTTTGCATGTTCATCTCCTTTCTTGGTGCTGAGGGTAGGGAAGCGGGTTATTTGCCGCCGCTGCCGGCCACGCTTTCGCCGCCACGGGTCAGGTAGTAGGCGCCGAGGATCGGCAGCATGGTCACTAGCATCACCAGCATGGCCACCACGTTGGTCACCGGTACGTCCCGGGGCCGGCTCAACTGGTTGAGCAACCACAGTGGCAGGGTGCGTTCATGGCCGGCGGTGAAGGTGGTGACGATGATTTCATCGAACGACAGGGCGAACGCCAGCATGCCCCCGGCCAGCAAGGCCGAACCGAGGTTGGGCAGGATGATGTAGCGGAAGGTCTGCCAGCCGTCGGCGCCCAGGTCCATGGAGGCTTCGATCAGGCTGTGGGAGGTGCGCCGCAGCCGGGCGATCACGTTGTTGTGGACGATCACCACGCAGAAGGTGGCGTGGCCGACGACGATGGTGAACAGACCGGGCTCGATGCCCAGGGTCTTGAAGGTCGCCAGCAGGGCGATGCCGGTGATGATGCCCGGCAGGGCGATGGGCAGGATCAGCATCAGCGAGATGCCCTGCTTGCCGAAGAACTCGCGGCGGTACAGGGCCGCCGACGCCAGGGTGCCGAGGACCAGGGCGATCAGGGTGGCGATGGCGGCGATCTGCAGCGACAGCTGGATGGCGTCCAGCACGTCGGGGCGGCTGAAGGCCACGCTGAACCACTTCAGGGTCAGGCCCCGGGGCGGAAAGCTGAAGGCCGCGTCCTCGGTGTTGAAGGCGTAGAGGAAGATGATCAGGATCGGGAAGTGCAGGAACACCAGCCCGCCCCAGGCCGCCAGACGCAGGCTCAAGGATGCTTGTTCAGAGTGCATCGAAGGCCCCCAGGCGTTTGACGATGGACAGGTAGATGGCGATCAGCACGATGGGCACCAGGGTGAAGGCGGCGGCCATCGGCAGGTTGCCGATGGCGCCTTGCTGGGCGTAGACCATGCTGCCGACGAAGTAGCCCGGCGGGCCCACCAGTTGCGGCACGATGAAGTCCCCCAGGGTCAGGGAGAAGGTGAAGATCGAGCCGGCGGCGATGCCCGGCACCGCCAGCGGCAGGATCACCAGCATGAAGGTCTGGCGCGGCGTCGCGCCAAGATCCGCCGAGGCCTGCAGCAGCGAGGGCGGCAGGCGCTCCAGGGAGGCCTGGATCGGCAGGATCATGAATGGCAGCCAGATGTAGACGAACACCAGGAAGCGTCCCAGGTGCGAGGTCGACAGGGTGCTGCCGCCGACCCCGGGAACGCCCAGCAGCCATTGCAACGGCGCCTCCAGCCCCAGGTGCTGGATGAACCACTGGGCCACGCCGCCCTTGGCCAGCAGCAGGGTCCAGGCGTAGGCCTTGACGATGTAGCTGGCCCACATCGGCAGCATCACCGCGATGTAGAAGAACGCCTTGGTCTTGCCGCTGGTGTAGCGGGCCATGTAGTAGGCGATGGGAAAGGCCACGATGGCGCTGGCGATGGACACCGCCACGGCCATGCCCAGGGTGCGCAGGATGATGTCGAGGTTCGACGGCTGCAACAGCGCGGCGAAGTTGCCCAGGGTCAGGTCCGGGGTGACCGCCATGGTGAAGTCGTCGAAGGTGTAGAAGCCCTGCCACAGCAGGGTCAGCAGCGAGCCGAGATAGATTGCGCCGAACCAGATCAGCGGCGGCACCAGCAGCAGGGTCAGGTACAGGTTGGGGCGCCGGTACAGCAGGTTGGAGACGCATCGCAGGGGCGCATCGCCGCTGCCTTGGACGAGGGCCTGGGTGCTCATCTCAGGCCTCGCTGGTCGGGGTGTCGGTCAGCGGGATCATCGCCTCCCGGGCCCAGCGGGCGCTGATGCGTTGGCCGGTGCAGTGGCTGCTGTCGGTGTCCAGCCATTGGTTGTTGGCCTGGCTGATGTTCAGGGTCTGGCCGTTGTCCAGTTTCACTTCGAAGCGGGTGGCGCTGCCTTGGTACTGGATATCGTGCAGCAGGCCGCTGATTTCGATCTCCGAGGCCGCCAGCGGACCTTGGGCGAAACGCACGTGTTCCGGGCGGATGGAGAAGGGCTGCGGGCTGCCGCTGAGTTGTTGCGCCAGCTCGCCGCGAATCACGTTGGAAGTGCCGACGAACTCGGCGACGAAGGGGGTGGCGGGTTTCATGTACAGGTTGCGCGGGCTGTCCACCTGTTCAATGCGGCCCTTGTTGAAAACCGCCACCCGGTCGGACATCGACAGGGCCTCGGTCTGATCGTGGGTGACGAAGATGAAGGTGATGCCCAACTGGCGCTGGAGCTTCTTCAGCTCGCCCTGCATCTGCTCCCGCAGTTTCAGGTCCAGGGCCCCCAGGGGTTCGTCCAGCAGCAATACCCGTGGCCGGTTGACCAGGGCCCGGGCCAGGGCCACCCGCTGGCGTTGGCCACCGGACAGTTGCGCCGGCTTGCGTTCGCCATAACCGCCCAGGGCCACCATCTGCAGGGCCGCCTCGGCACGCTCCAGGCGTTCGTGGCGGGCCACGCCCTTGACCTTCAGGCCGTAGGCGACGTTGTCCCGCACATTCATGTGGGGGAACAGTGCGTAGTCCTGGAACACCGTGTTGACGTCCCTTTGATAGGGCGGCAGGCCTGCGGCCTCGGCGCCGTGGATGCGGATCGAACCGGCGCTGGGCTGCTCGAAGCCGGCAATCAGCCGCAGGCAGGTGGTCTTGCCCGAACCGGACGGGCCGAGCATGGAGAAGAATTCACCGTCGTGGATATCGATGGACACCCGGTCGACGGCCTTGACCTCGCCGAACTGCCGGGAAACCTGGGTGAACTGGACTGCAAGGGTCATGGTGCACTGCTCCGCAAAGGCAGGGCCGCCACTGGCGGCCTGCCTGGACTGCTGGGTCAACGAGGGCCTGATGGGGCGGTCGGGCTAGCGGCCACCCATGATGGCGATGTAGTCCTGGGTCCAGCGGCTGTAGGGCACGAACTTGCCGCCCTCGGCTTGCGGGGTTTTCCAGAAGGCGATCTTGTCGAACTGGTCGAAACCGTTGGTCTTGCAACCCTCGGCTCCCAGCAGTTCGCTCTCTTTGCAGGCCGCTGGCACCGCCGGCAATGAACCGAACCAGGCGGCGACGTCGCCCTGGACCTTGGGCTTGAGCGACCAGTCCATCCACTTGTAGGCGCAGTTGGGGTGCTTGGCCTCGGCGTGCAGCATGGTGGTGTCGGCCCAGCCGGTGGCGCCCTCCTTGGGAATGGTCGAGGCGATCGGCTGTTTCTCGTTGACCAGGCCATTGACCTGATAGGGCCAGGTGCTGGAGGCCACCACACCCTCGTTCTTGAAGTCGCTCATCTGCACCGTGGTGTCGTGCCAGTAGCGGTGGATCAGCGGTTGCTGGGCGCGCAGCAGATCGAGCACTGCCTTGTACTGGGCCTCGGTCAGCTCATAGGGGCTCTGGATCCCCAGTTCCGGCCGTGCGCTCTTGAGGTACAGCGCCGCGTCGGCGATGTAGATCGGGCCGTCATAGGCCTGGACGCGGCCTTTGTTGGGCTTGCCGTCCGGCAGGTTCTGCGCCTTGAACACCACGTCCCAGCTGGTGGGCGCCTGCTTGAACACCTGGGTGTTGTACATCAGCACGTTGGGGCCCCACTGGTAGGGCGTGCCGTAGGTCTTTTGCTCGACTACGTACCAGGGGCCGTCCTTGAGGCGCGGGTCGAGGTTCTTCCAGTTGGTGATCAGCGCGGTGTTGATCGGTTGCACCCGCTTGCCGGCGATCAACCGCAGGGAGGCGTCGCCGGAGGCGGTCACCAGGTCGTAGCCGCCCTTGGCCATGAGGCTGACCATCTCGTCGGAGGTGGCGGCGGTCTTGACGTTGACCTTGCAGCCGGTTTCCTGCTCGAAGCCGGTGACCCAGTCGTAATTCTTGTCGCTCTCGCCCCGTTCGATGTACCCCGGCCAGGCGACGATATCCAGTTGGCCTTCGCCCGGCCCCACGGCCTTGAGCGGTTCGGCGGCCTGCAGGCTGGCGCTGGCCAGCAAGGCGGTGGTGAGAGCACTGAGGATTGCGGTCTTGTGCGCGGACATGGGGATTGCCTCTGCTTTTATTAGGATTGGGGCAGTGGTTGACGATGGGGTGCTGCGGCCGCGGACGGCTTGTTATTAGCGTAGTGGTGTTATTTCAGCTCGTTGCCGTGGCGCACCATGATGTGGCGCACCACGCTGTAGTCCTGCAGTGAATCGCTGGACAGGTCCTTGCCGTAGCCGGAGCGCTTGAGGCCGCCGTGGGGCATTTCACTGGCCAGCATGAAATGGCTGTTGATCCAGGTGCAGCCGTATTGCAGGCGTGCTGCCAGTTGCATGGCCTTGTCCAGGTTTTGCGTCCAGACCGAAGAGGCCAGGCCGTATTCCGAGTCGTTGGCCCAGTCCAGCGCCTGCTCCAGTTGTTCGAAGCGGGTGACGGTGACCACAGGTCCGAACACCTCGCGCTGGACGATCTCGTCGTTCTGCCGGCAGCCGGCCAGCAGGGTCGGCTGGTAGTAGAAACCGGCGCCGGAGTGCACCGCCGCGCCGGTGATGCGTTCGATGTGGGGCTGGCTCAGGGCGCGCTCGACGAAGCTGGCCACCCGGTCGCGCTGGCGGGTGCTGATCAGCGGGCCGATTTCGTTGTCGGCGTCGCGCTTGCTGGCAAAGCGCAGGCTGCTGACGGCGCTGCCCAGCTCGGCCACCAGGCGGTCGTGGATGCCGGCCTGGGCGTAGACCCGGCAGGCAGCGGTACAGTCCTGACCGGCGTTGTAGTAGCCGTAGCTGCGCACGCCCTCGACCACGGCCTCCAGATCGGCATCGTCGCAGACGATCACCGGCGCCTTGCCCCCCAGTTCCAGGTGGGTGCGCTTGAGGGTTTTGGCCGCGGCCTGGAGAATTTTCTGGCCGGTGACTATGTCGCCGGTCAGGGACACCATGCGCACCTTCGGATGGCTGACCAGGTGGCTGCCGACCCCTTCGCCGCCACCACAGACGATGTTGATCACGCCCCGTGGCAGCAACTGCGCCAGGCTCGGGGCCAGGGCCAGGATCGACAGCGGGGTGTGTTCCGAGGGCTTGAACACCAGGGTGTTGCCCGCTGCCAGGGCCGGGGCGATCTTCCAGGCGGCCATCATGATCGGGTAGTTCCAGGGCGCGATCGAGGCCACCACGCCAAGGGGATCGCGGCGCACCATGCTGGTGTAGCCCGGCAGGTACTCGCCGCTCAACTGGCCGTGCTGGCAGCGCACCGCGCCGGCGAAGAAACGGAACACGTCGACGCTGGCGCCGAGGTCGTCCTGGCGCGCCAGGTGCAGAGGCTTGCCGCAGTTCAGGGCTTCCAGGCGGGCCAGGTAGTCGGCCTGTTGTTCCAGGCTGTCGGCAATCGCCAGGAGCAGGTTCGCGCGTTGCTGCGGGGTGGTCCGCGACCAGCTGGAGAATGCTCGGTGGGCGGCGAAGATCGCGCTTTCCACCTGTTCGCTGCTGGCTTCGGCGATCTGCGTCAACACCTCGCCGGTGGCCGGGTTGAGAATCGGCTCGACCCGGCCCTGGCCGTTCACCAGTTCGCCATCGATCAGCAATGCCGTGCACAGCGGAGTCTGTGGGCCAGCCATTTTGCGGGTGCTCTTGTGTGCTAGGGCCATGGGGCTTTCCTGGGGGTGAGTGCCCGGCCTGTTCTTGTGGGGAATGCCCAGAGACTAGTAGCGGGGCCTGAGGTCGACAAATTCTTAATACTCAAGGGGCCGTTCGATTAAATAGATGGCTTGCGCCCGCCCGGGGGCTGCTCCCGGGCCACGGTGAGGAAGGGGTCCACCAGGGCCGGGCGCGCGGTGCCCCGGCGCCAGGCCAGGCCGACATCCAGGGTCTGGTTGAGGTCCGCCAGGGGCCGGGCCTCGATGATGTCGCCCTCCAGGGACCAGGGGCGGTAGGTCATGTCCGGCTGGATCGACAGGCCCAGCCCGGCGGCCACCAGGCTGCGCACCGCTTCGGTGGAGGCGGTGCGCAGGCTGATCCGTGGCTGCAGCCCGGCCACGCTCCACAGGCGCTGGGCGTTGCGCTCCATTTCGTCGACGTTGAGCTGGATCAGCGGCTCCCGGGCCACGTCCGCCAGGTTGATGCTGTCGTGTTCCAGCAAAGGGTGCTGGGGCGGCAGCCAGAGGCGCTGCGGCGAGTGGGTCAGGACTTCGGTCTGCAGGGCATGGCGGTCTTCGAGGTTGGACAGGATCAGCACCCCGACGTCGATTTCGCCGCTGACCAGCAGGTGTTCGATATAGGGCCGTTCGTCCTCCATGACGCGTATCTCTACATTGGGGTAGGCGCGCTGGAAACGGGTCAGCAGGTCGGCCAGGTAATAGCCGGCCACCAGGCTGGTCACCCCCACGGTCAACTGTCCGGCCACCGGGTCGCTGCTCTGCTGCAGGCTGCGCTTGGCGTTGTCCACCGTGGCCAGGATCAGGTGCGCCTGGCGCAGGAACTGATGCCCCTGATGGGTCAGGGTCATGCCCTTGGCATGGCGGCTGAACAGGTTGACGCCGATTTCCTGCTCCAGTTGCTGGATGGCCAGGGTCAGGGTCGACTGGGAAATGAACACCGCCTGGGCGGCGGCGGAGATCGAGCCGGTTTCGGCCACGGCGATAAAGTGACGGATCTGGCGCAAGGTCATCATGGCGGGGCTACCGGGCGGCTTTTTAGAAATATTGGGCGCTGTATTGGTAAAACCGATGCCTTGTTTAGCACCTTTCCCTGATCCGGTGAAAGCAACATTCAGAAGCACTATCGTCCTCTGGTCCTCGGCACTTCTCTCTAGGCTTGCGGCCTGATGTGTCGACACGACACTGACTGTGCGGAGGCGGCAGATGAACACCCGTGGATTGCTCGATCAATTACTCAGGTCCGGCCAGGAGCTGTTGCAGAACCAGGCCGGCACCCCGTCAGGCGAGGGCGGCAAGGCCCCGCAGGGCGGACTTGGCGGTTTGCTCGGGGGCAAGCCCGGCGGTCTGGGCGGACTGCTCGGCGGCGCTGGCGGTGGGGCCCTGGCAGCCGGGGCCATGGGCTTGCTGCTGGGCAACAAGAAAGCCCGCAAGTTCGGCGGCAAGGCCCTGGCCTATGGCGGCCTCGCGGCCCTCGGCGTGTTGGCCTACAAGGCCTACGGCAACTGGCAGGCGCAACAGGGCACGGCCCCGGACACTGCGCCGCAGACCCTCGACCGCTTGCCGGCGCAACAGGTCGAGCAGCACAGCCAGGCGATCCTCAAGGCCCTGGTGGCGGCGGCCAAGGCCGACGGTCATGTCGACGAGCGCGAGCGGGCGCTGATCGAGGACCAGTTGCGCAAGTTGGACAACGACCCGCAACTGCAGCATTGGCTGCACGGCGAATTGCACAAGCCGCTGGACCCTGCGGACGTGGCCCGCGCCGCCAGCACCCCGGAAATGGCCGCGGAGATGTACCTGGCCAGCCTGATGCTGGTGGATGAGCAGCACTTCATGGAGAAGGCCTACCTGGATGAGCTGGCGCGCCACCTGCAACTGCCGCTGGGGCTCAAGGCTGAGCTGGAAAACCAGGTGCGCCAGAGCGCTGGCTGAGCTGCACGGCCGCTCCTTCGCCATGGATGGCGGTTCTGCCCTGGGGATTTGCCGATATGCCCTGCGGGCCGAGAAAAGCCCGCTAAGGCGCTAGCCAGAGCGGGCGCACCAATCTGCCCAAAGTGCTACCTGTGTCGTCAAACCACCGGTAAAACCGCCATCGTCCTCGGCTATACTCCCTCCATTTTTGAATGGCCCCGAGGACTGACTGTGAAGAACTGGACGTTGCGCCAACGCATTTTGGCGAGCTTTGCGGTGATTATCGCCATCATGCTGCTGATGGTCGTCGTCTCGTACTCGCGCCTGTTGAAGATCGAAGCCGGTGAAAACAGCATGCGTGACGATGCGATCCCCGGGGTCTATTTCAGTTCGATGATCCGCGGCGCCTGGGTCGATACCTACCTGCGGACCCAGCAGATCATTGGCCTCAAGCAGAATCAGGACATCAGTTCCGAAGACAAGGCCGATTTCAAGGCATTTGAAGAGCGCCTGCTGACCCAGATGGCCAACTACAGGCGGACCCTCAGCAGTCGCGAGGACCATACCGAGTTCGATGCCTTCGAGAAGGACCACGATGATTTCAATCGCATTCAGGCCGCGGTGCTCGACCTGCACCAGAAGCGCCAGGAAGCCGAGGCGATTCGCCTGTTCAATGAGCAACTGACCCCGGCCTGGATTGCCGGGCGGATGAAGCTCAATGACATCATCAACGAGAACAAGGTTGTGGCCGACGCCGCCAGCGATGCCATCGACGACGCCGTGGCGACGGCCAAGGTCAGCATGGGCGTGTCGTTGCTGGTGGCCATTCTTGCCGCCGGTCTGTGTGGCCTGCTGCTGATGCGGGCGATCATGGCGCCGATGAACCGTATCGTGAGCATTCTCGATGTCATGCGCACCGGCGACCTGAGCGGCCGCCTGAACCTGGAACGCAAGGACGAGTTCGGCGCCGTGGAAACCGGCTTCAACGACATGATGACCGAGCTCACGGCCCTGGTGTCCCAGGCCCAGCGTTCGTCGGTGCAGGTGACCACCTCGGTGACCGAAATTGCCGCCACGTCCAAGCAGCAGCAGGCCACCGCCACTGAAACCGCGGCCACTACCACGGAAATCGGCGCCACTTCGCGGGAAATCGCCGCGACTTCCCGGGATCTGGTGCGCACCATGACGGAGGTGTCCAGCGCCGCCGACCAGGCCTCGGTGCTCGCCGGCTCGGGCCAGCAGGGGCTGGCGCGGATGGAAGACACCATGCACTCGGTGATGGGCGCCGCAGACCTGGTGAACGCCAAGCTGGCGATCCTCAATGAGAAGGCCGGCAACATCAATCAGGTGGTGGTGACCATCGTCAAGGTCGCCGACCAGACCAACCTGCTGTCGCTCAATGCTGCCATCGAGGCGGAAAAGGCCGGGGAATACGGCCGCGGTTTTGCCGTGGTGGCCACCGAAGTGCGCCGCCTGGCGGACCAGACCGCGGTCGCCACCTATGACATCGAGCAGATGGTTCGCGAGATCCAGTCGGCGGTGTCGGCGGGGGTCATGGGCATGGACAAGTTCTCCGAGGAAGTGCGTCGCGGCATGGCCGAAGTGCAGCAGGTGGGCGAGCAGCTGTCGCAGATCATCCATCAGGTCCAGGCCCTGGCGCCGCGGGTGCTGATGGTCAATGAAGGCATGCAGGCCCAGGCCACCGGCGCCGAGCAGATCAATCACGCCCTGGTGCAATTGGGCGATGCCAGCAGCCAGACCGTCGAGTCCCTGCGTCAGGCCAGCTTCGCCATCGATGAGCTGAGCCAGGTCGCGGTGGGCCTGCGCAGCGGCGTTTCGCGTTTCAAAGTCTGATGGACGAACTGGCGCACAAGCGCAGTGGCGCTTCGGGGGCGAAAACCGCGCTGTTCCTGATGTTTCGCATCGGTCAGGAGCGCTACGCCTTGCAGGCGGTGGATGTGGTTGAGGTGCTGCCGCGCCTGCAGCTCAAGCCGATTGCCCGGGCGCCGTCCTGGGTTGCCGGGGTGTTTGCCTACCGCGGGGTGGTGGTGCCGGTCATTGATCTGTGCGAGCTGACTTTCGGCCGTCCTGCCCAGTTGCGCACCAGCACCCGGCTGGTGCTGGTGCACTATCGCAGCGCTGCCGGGCGACCGCCGCGGGTGTTGGGTCTGTTGCTGGAACAGGCCAATGACACCCTGCGCTGCGATCCCCGGGAGTTTCAGCCTTATGGCCTGGACAACCGCCAGGCCCCTTTTCTGGGACCGGTGCGTGAGGATGACCTGGGGCTGCTGCAATGGGTGCGGGTCGACGACTTGCTGGCGGCCGAGGTGCGTGAGCTGCTGTTTCCCGAGGAGCCCCTGGACCCGGCGTCGCTTGAGGAGTCTCGATGAGTGACGAGCAACGGTTTTTCGATTTTCTCAAGGAACGCATCGGCCTGGATGTAGCGTCGGTCGGCCCGGCGATCATCGAGCGCGCGGTGCGCCAGCGCTGCAATGCGCTGTACGCCCACAGCAGCGATGAGTACTGGCAGAAGCTGCAGGGCTCGCGGGAGGAGCAGCAGGCCCTGATCGAGGCGGTGATCGTTCCGGAAACCTGGTTTTTCCGCTACCCGGAATCCTTCGCCACCCTGGTCAAGCTGGCCAAGGCCCGCCTGGGGCAGATCAACGGCATGCGCGCGCTGCGCCTGCTGAGCCTGCCGTGCTCCACCGGCGAAGAGCCCTATTCGATCGCCATGGCCCTGCTCGACGGCGGCCTGGCGCCCCATCAATTCAAGGTCGATGGTCTGGATGTGAGTCCGCTGTCGGTGGAGCGGGCCCGAGGTGCCAGCTATGGCAAGAACTCCTTTCGTGGCCAGCACACCGCGTTTCGTGAGCGGCACTTCCATGTCGAGGGCGATCGTTATTACCTCAGCGAGCGGGTGCGCGAGCAGGTTCGGCTGCATGTGGGCAATGTCCTGGACCCCGGATTGCTGGCCACGGAACCGCCTTTCGACTTTGTCTTCTGTCGCAACCTGCTGATCTATTTCGATCAGCCGACCCAGCGTCAGGTGTTCGAGGTGCTCAAGCGCCTGACCCATGAAGAAGGCGTGCTGTTCATCGGCCCCGCCGAGGGCAGTCTGCTGGGGCGCCTGGGCATGCGTTCGATCGGCATTCCCCAGTCCTTCGCCTTCAGCCGGCACCAGGAACCGGAACCGGCGCCGCTGCCGGTGAGCTTGCCCAAGCCCCTGTCCTTGCCGTTGCGACCCCCTCATCCGGCCGTTCCGGCCCCGCGGCCGCGGCCCTTTAGCCGTACCGCCCCGGCCCCCGTACCCGCGCTGGACGGCGCGCCGCCCAGCGATGCGGCGAGCCTGCTGGCCACCATTGCCGCCCTGGCCAACGAGGGCAAGAGCGCCGAGGCCCGTGCCGCCTGTGAGCGCTACCTGCAGCAGCATGAGCCGGTGGCCCAGGTGTTCTACTGGCTGGGGCTGCTCAGTGATGTGGCCGGCAACGCCATGGAGGCCCAGGGTTTTTACCGCAAGGCCCTGTACCTGGCGCCCCAACACCCCGAGGCCCTGGCGCACCTGGCGGCGCTGCTGGCGTCCCAGGGCGATGTCGCCGGTGCCCAACGATTGCAGGCGCGGGCTGTGCGCAGCACCCGCGCTGCCGACAGTGAGTTGAAACGATGAGCCATTCCCTCTCATTGGACCTGACCCGTGAAGATGCCCAGGCCATCGACGATTGCTGGAACCGCATCGGCATCCACGGCGACAAGTCCTGCCCGTTGCTGGCCGAGCACATTCATTGCCGCAACTGTTCGGTGTACTCCGCTGCCGCCACGCGCCTGCTGGATCGCTATTCGCAGCTTCAGGAGGACCGCGAGCAATCGGTGGCGCTTTTGCCCGACAGCGATGTGGTCACCCGCTCGCTGCTGATCTTGCGCCTGGGCGAGGAGTGGCTGGGGCTGGCCACTCGCTGCCTGCTGGAAGTGGCGCCGCTGCAGGCGATCCACTCCTTGCCCCACCAGCGTTCGCGGGCGCTGCTGGGGGTGGCCAATGTGCGCGGGGCGCTGGTGGCCTGCCTGTCGTTGAGCGAACTGCTGGGGCTCGATGGCACGCCGGCCGGCGCGGCTCCTTCGACACGGGTCATGCCGCGGATGCTGATCATCGGTGCCGAGGGTGGCCCGGTGGTGGTGCCGGTGGATGAGGTGGACGGTATCCATGCCATTGACGAGCGCATTCTGGCTGGCGCGTCGCTGTCCGGCGAGCAGGCCAATGCCAAGTACACCCGTGGCGTGTTGCAATGGCAGGGCCGCAGCCTGCGCTTGCTGGATGAAGAGCAGTTGCTCTTGGCCGTGACCCGGAGCCTGACATGACCCCCGATCAAATGCGCGACGCCTCGTTGCTGGAGCTGTTCAGCCTGGAAGCCGAGGCCCAGACCCAGGTGCTGAGTGCCGGATTGCTGGCGTTGGAGCGTAATCCGACCCAGGCCGATCAGCTGGAAGCCTGCATGCGCGCGGCCCATTCGCTCAAGGGCGCGGCACGAATTGTCGGGGTGGATGCCGGGGTCAGCGTCGCCCACGTAATGGAGGATTGCCTGGTCAGTGCCCAGGAAGGGCGCCTGTACCTGCAGCCTGAGCACATCGATGCGCTGTTGCAGGGCACCGACTTGTTGATGCGCATCGCCACCCCCGGAGGCGCCGAGCTGGCTGCCCCGGACGTGCTTGCCTACGTGGCGCTGATGGAGCGCCTGCTGAGCCAGGGGCCGGCGACGCCGGAGGCGCCCTTGCCCATGCCCATGCCCGCCGTGGCGGAGCCGGTCGACGCCATGCCGGAGGCTTTGAGCGAGCCCGAATCCCTGGCGTTGCCGAATGAGCTGGCGCTGGAGTCGAGCGTGAATGCGGCGCGTCCGGGTAGGCGCATGACCGAAGGCGGCGAGCGGGTGCTGCGGGTCACCGCCGAGCGCCTCAACAGCCTGTTGGACCTGTCGAGCAAATCCCTGGTGGAAACCCAGCGGCTCAAGCCCTATCTGGCCACCATGCAGCGTCTCAAGCGGATCCAGAGCAACAGCCTGGCGGCCCTGGAAAACCTCAACCTGCATCTCAAGGAACACAGCCTCAGCCTGGAGGCCCAGGAAGCCCTGGAGGACGCGCGGCGGCTGCTGGCCGAATCCCAGCAATTGCTGGCGCAGAAGACCGCCGAACTCGACGAGTTCGGCTGGCAGGCCAGCCAGCGGGCCCAGGTGCTGTATGACACGGCCCTGGCCTGTCGCATGCGGCCCTTTGCCGATGTGCTCAGCGGCCAGGCACGGATGGTCCGTGATCTGGGGCGCAGCTTGGGCAAGCAGGTCCGTCTGGAGATCGAGGGTGAGAAGACCCAGGTCGATCGCGACGTGCTGGAAAAACTCGAAGCACCGCTGACCCACCTGCTGCGCAACGCCGTCGACCATGGCATCGAATTGCCCGAGCAGCGCTTGCTGGCGGGCAAGCCGGCAGAAGGGGTGATCCGCCTGCGGGCCTCGCACCAAGCCGGCCTGCTGGTGCTGGAGCTGGGCGACGACGGCAACGGCGTGGACCTTGAGCGCCTGCGCCAGAGCATTGTCGAGCGCCAGTTGTCGCCGGCGCAGACCGCCGCTCAGCTCAGCGAGGAAGAATTGCTGACGTTCCTGTTTCTCCCGGGCTTCAGCCTGCGCGACAAGGTCACCGAAGTGTCCGGGCGCGGTGTCGGCCTGGATGCGGTGCAGCACATGGTTCGGCAGTTGCGCGGGGCGGTGCAGCTGGAACAGACCAGCGGCCAGGGCAGTCGTTTCCACCTGGAGGTGCCGCTGACCCTGTCGGTGGTGCGCAGTCTGGTGGTGGAAGTCGGCGACGAGGCCTATGCCTTTCCCCTGGCGCACATCGAGCGCATGTGCGATCTGCAGCCCGAGGAGATCGTCCAGGTCGAAGGGCGTCAGCATTTCTGGCACGAGGGGCGGCATGTCGGCCTGGTAGCGGCCAGCCAGCTGTTGCAGCGCCCGGCGACCCCGAGCAGCGCGCCGACCCTCAAGGTGGTGGTGATCCGTGAGCGCGACGCGGTGTACGGGATCGCCGTGGAGCGCTTTATCGGCGAGCGCACCCTGGTGGTGCTGCCCCTGGACGACCGCCTGGGCAAGATTCAGGACATTTCCGCCGGAGCCCTGCTCGATGATGGCCGGGTGGCGCTGATCGTGGATGTCGAGGACATGCTGCGTTCGGTGGACAAGCTGCTCAACACCGGACGCCTGGAGCGCATCGCGGGCAATCATTCGTTGCACGCACAGGCCGCGCGCAAGCGTATTCTGGTGGTCGACGACTCACTGACGGTGCGTGAGTTGCAACGCAAGCTGCTGATCAACCGCGGCTACGATGTGGCCGTGGCGGTGGATGGCATGGACGGCTGGAATGCCTTGCGTTCGGAGAGCTTCGACTTGCTGATCACCGATATCGACATGCCGCGAATGGACGGAATTGAATTGGTCACACTCTTGCGTCGCGATAATCGCCTGCAATCCCTGCCGGTGATGGTGGTGTCCTACAAGGATCGCGAGGAGGACCGGCGCCGTGGCCTGGATGCCGGCGCCGACTACTATCTTGCCAAGGCCAGTTTCCATGACGACGCGCTGCTGGACGCGGTGGTGGAACTGATTGGAGGCGCACGGGCATGAAGATCGCCATCGTCAACGACATCCCCATGGCGGTGGAGGCCCTGCGCCGGGCGCTGGCCTTCGACCCCAGCCATGAAGTGGTGTGGGTCGCCACCAATGGTGCCGAAGCGGTGAAGTACTGCGCCGAGCTGACCCCGGACCTGATTCTCATGGACCTGATCATGCCGGTGATGGACGGCGTCGAGGCCACGCGGCGGATCATGGCCGAGTCGCCGTGCGCCATCGTGATCGTCACCGTCGACCGCCAGCAGAATGTCCACAGGGTGTTCGAGGCCATGGGCCACGGCGCGCTGGACGTGGTCGACACCCCGGCCGTGGGGGCCGGCAATGCCCAGGAGGCGGCGGCGCCGCTGCTGCGCAAGATCCTCAATATCGGCTGGCTGATCGGCCAGCGTGGCAGTCGGGTACGTTCGGCGCCGGTGCCCTTGCGCAGCGGCGCTCCCCGCCAGGGCCTGGTGGCCATTGGCTCCTCCGCCGGCGGCCCGGCCGCTCTGGAAGTGCTGCTCAAAGCCTTGCCAAAGGACTTTCCCGCCGCCATCGTGCTGGTCCAGCATGTCGATCAGGTGTTTGCCGCTGGCATGGCCGAGTGGCTCAGCAGCGCCTCCGGCCTGCAGGTGCGCCTGGCCCGGGAGGGCGAGCCGCCGCAAAGTGGCACGGTACTGCTGGCGGGCACCAACCATCACATCCGTTTGCTGAAGAACGGCACCCTGGCCTACACCGCCGAGCCGGTGAACGAGATCTACCGGCCCTCCATCGACGTGTTCTTCGAAAGCGTCACCAGCTACTGGAATGGCGATGCGGTGGGGGTGCTGCTGACCGGCATGGGCCGTGACGGCGCCCAGGGCTTGAAGCTGATGCGCGACCAGGGATTTTTGACCATCGCCCAGGACCAGAACAGTAGCGCGGTGTATGGCATGCCCAAGGCGGCCGCTGCCATCGGTGCCGCCACAGAGATTCGCCCACTGGACAAGATCGCTCCACGTTTGCTGGAGATATTTGCCAAATGACTGATAAACGCAGCTGTCCTGGCCAGGTAGCAACTCAGGTGACAACCCATGAATGATTTACAGCTCGACGAATTCAAGACCGATGAAAATGCAGCGATGGTATTGCTGGTAGACGACCAGGCCATGATCGGCGAAGCGGTTCGGCGTGGGTTGGCGAATGAAGAAAACATCGATTTCCACTTCTGCGCCGATCCGCACCAGGCCATTGCCCAGGCGATCCGCATCAAGCCCACGGTGATTCTCCAGGACCTGGTGATGCCGGGGCTGGACGGCCTGACCCTGGTGCGCGAGTACCGCAATCACCCGGCGACCCAGAACATTCCGATCATCGTGCTTTCGACCAAGGAAGACCCGCTGATCAAGAGCGCGGCCTTCGCCGCCGGGGCCAACGATTACCTGGTCAAGCTGCCGGACAATATTGAACTGGTGGCGCGCATTCGCTACCACTCGCGCTCCTACATGACCCTGCTGCAACGTGACGCCGCCTACCGGGCGCTGCGGGTCAGCCAGCAGCAGTTGCTGGACACCAATCTGGTGCTGCAGCGGCTGATGAACTCCGACGGCCTGACCGGGCTGTCCAACCGCCGGCATTTCGATGAGTACCTGGAGTTGGAGTGGCGCCGGGCGATGCGCGAGCAGAGTCAGTTGTCATTGCTGATGATCGACGTCGACTACTTCAAGAGCTACAACGACACCTTTGGCCACCTGGAGGGCGATGAAGCCCTGCGCAAGGTGGCCACGGCGATCCGCGAGGCCAGCAGCCGGCCCTCGGACCTGCCGGCGCGCTATGGCGGCGAAGAGTTCGTGCTGGTGCTGCCCAACACCTCGCCGGGCGGGGCGCGACTGGTGGCCGAAAAGCTGCGCCAGACCGTCGAAGCCCTGAAAATCCCCCATAACGCCCCGGTGGAAGGCTCCAGCCTGACCATCAGCATCGGTCTGTCGACCATCACCCCGCAACCTAACAGCCATTGCCGGCAGTTGATCTCGGCGGCGGACAAAGGGTTGTACCTGGCGAAGAACAATGGTCGCAATCAGGTGGGCATTGAATGAAAAAAACCGGGATCGGCTGCGTTAAAGCCGCCAAGCGGGCTGCCGTGATTCGGTGATTCCGTTATAATCGCCGGCTTTCAAAAGTTCGCCAACGAGTGCCGCCCCCCATGGAAATCAACCCGATCCTGAACACCATCAAGGACCTGTCCGAGCGCTCCGAAACTATTCGGGGGTATCTTTGACTACGATCAAAAGCATGAGCGTCTGACCGAGGTCAATCGCGAGCTTGAAGATCCGAGTGTCTGGAACAAACCCGAGTACGCCCAGGAACTGGGGCGCGAGCGTGCTGCTCTGGCACAGATCGTCGAGACTCTGGACGAGCTGAACGGCGGTCTGGCCGATTGCCGTGACCTGCTGGACATGGCGGTCGAAGAAAACGACGAAGGCGCGGTGGGCGATGTGGTCGCCGAACTGGCCCGTCTCGAGGAAAACCTCGCCAAGCTCGAATTCCGCCGCATGTTCAGCCATGAAATGGACCCGAACAACGCCTACCTGGACATCCAGGCCGGTTCCGGCGGCACCGAGGCCCAGGACTGGGCCAACATCCTGCTGCGCATGTACCTGCGCTGGGCCGACAAGCGCGGTTTCGAAGCCACCATCATGGAACTGTCCGCCGGTGAAGTGGCCGGGATCAAAGGTGCGACCGTGCACATCAAGGGCGAATACGCCTTTGGCTGGCTGCGCACCGAGATCGGCGTGCATCGCCTGGTGCGCAAGAGCCCGTTCGACTCCGGCAACCGTCGCCACACCTCGTTCTCGGCGGTGTTCGTCTCGCCAGAGATCGACGACAAGGTGGAAATCGAAATCAACCCGGCCGACCTGCGGATCGACACCTATCGTTCCTCCGGTGCCGGTGGTCAGCACGTAAACACCACCGACTCGGCCGTGCGTATCACCCACGTACCGACCAACACCGTGGTCAGCTGCCAGAACGAGCGTTCCCAGCACGCCAACAAGGACACCGCCATGAAAATGCTGCGGGCCAAGTTGTACGAGCTGGAGATGCAGAAGCGCAATGCGGCCTCCCAGGCCCTGGAAGACAGCAAGTCGGACATCGGCTGGGGGCATCAGATCCGCTCCTATGTGCTCGACGCGTCGCGGATCAAGGATCTGCGCACGAACATCGAACGCAGCGACTGCGACAAGGTGCTCGACGGCGACATCGACGAATACCTGGAAGCCAGCCTGAAGTCCGGCCTGTAAAAAGACCCGATACAGGGCCCGCTGATTCAGCGCGATCCCTGTAGGAGCCAGCTCTGCTGGCGATCCCCGGGCCGCAAGGCCCGGGGGCAACGAACCTGATGGAATATCTAAAGACATGAGCGACCAACAACTCGACCCGCAAGCCCTGCAACAGGAAGAGAACTCCCTGATCGCCCTGCGCAAGGAAAAGCTTGCTGCCGAGCGCGCCAAGGGCAATGCCTTCCCGAACGACTTCCGCCGCGAAAACTACTGCCAGGACCTGCAGAAGCAGTACGCCGACAAGACCAAGGAAGAGCTGGCAGAGGCGGCAATTCCGGTCAAGGTTGCCGGTCGCATCATGCTCAACCGTGGCTCGTTCATGGTGATCCAGGACATGACCGGGCGCATCCAGGTCTACGTCAACCGCAAGACCCTGTCCGAAGAAACCCTGGCCGCGGTGAAAACCTGGGACATGGGCGACATCATTGCCGCCGAAGGCACCCTGGCCCGTTCCGGCAAGGGCGACCTGTACGTTGAAATGACCCAGGTGCGCCTGCTGACCAAGTCGCTGCGTCCGCTGCCGGACAAGCACCACGGCCTGACCGACACCGAGCAGCGCTACCGCCAGCGCTACGTTGACCTGATCGTCAACGAGGACGTGCGCCAGACTTTCCGCGTGCGTTCGCAAGTCATTGCCCACATCCGCAGCTTCCTGATGAAGCGCGACTTCCTCGAAGTCGAGACGCCGATGCTGCAGACCATTCCCGGCGGCGCCGCGGCCAAGCCGTTCGAAACCCACCACAACGCCCTGGACATGGAAATGTTCCTGCGTATCGCGCCTGAGCTGTACCTCAAGCGTCTGGTGGTTGGCGGCTTTGAAAAGGTGTTCGAGATCAACCGCAACTTCCGTAACGAAGGCGTTTCGACCCGGCACAACCCTGAATTCACCATGTTGGAGTTCTACCAGGCCTACGCCGACTACGAAGACAACATGGACCTCACCGAAGAGCTGTTCCGTGAACTGGCGCAACTGGTGCTGGGCAGCACCGACGTGCCGTATGGCGACAAGGTGTTCCACTTCGGCGAGCCGTTCGCCCGTCTTTCGGTGTTCGATTCGATCCTCAAGTACAACCCCGAGCTGACCGCCGACGATCTGAACGACATCGACAAGGCTCGCGCCATCGCCAAGAAGGCCGGGGCCAAGGTGCTGGGCTTCGAAGGCCTGGGCAAGCTGCAGGTGATGATTTTCGAAGAGCTGGTGGAGCACAAGCTGGAGCAGCCGCACTTCATCACCCAGTACCCGTTCGAAGTGTCGCCGCTGGCCCGTCGCAACGACGACAACCCCAACGTCACCGACCGTTTCGAGCTGTTCATCGGCGGTCGCGAAATCGCCAACGCCTACTCCGAGCTCAATGACGCGGAAGACCAGGCCGAGCGCTTCATGGCCCAGGTGGCCGACAAGGACGCCGGCGACGACGAAGCCATGCACTATGACGCCGACTTCGTTCGTGCCCTGGAATACGGCATGCCGCCAACGGCCGGTGAAGGCATCGGCATCGACCGCCTGGTGATGCTGCTGACCAACTCGCCGTCGATCCGCGACGTGATCCTGTTCCCGCACATGCGGCCGCAAGCCTGAGTGTTTTGAATAACAAGCCGCCTTTATCAGGCGGCTTTTTATTGTCTGGCTGGAACTGACGTACCGCTTCTAATTCTGTGTGATTTTTCAGAGGGAATACCTGTCGTGAACCGCGCAATTGCTCAAGAAGGTGCAGCTGGCATCGCCACTGCGGTGGCTGAAAGCGTTCAGTACCAGGGGCGCAAGGCCAGCCGACAGGGCAGCGAACAGCGCCGACAGGAGATCCTCGACGCCGCCATGCGCATCGTCGTGCGTGACGGCGTGCGAGCCGTGCGTCACCGTGCGGTGGCCGCCGAAGCCGGTGTGCCCTTGTCGGCCACCACCTATTACTTCAAGGACATCGATGACCTGCTCACCGATACCTTCGCCCAGTACGTCGAGCGCAGCGCGGCGTACATGGCCAAGCTGTGGGCCAGCAACGAAGGGTTGCTGCGCGAGATGGTCGCCTACGGTGATGGCAGCCCGGCGTCGCGCTCGCAACTGGCCGATGATATTGCCCGCCTCACCGCCGACTACGTGCAGCGTCAGTTGCACACCCGCCGCGAGCACCTGATGGCCGAGCAGGCGTTCCGCCAGGAGGCGCTGCTCAATCCGCGCCTGGCGCAACTGGTGCGCTCGCACCAGCAGATCCTGCTTCAGGGCACCTGCCAGTTCTTCCAGGTCCTGGGTTCCCGGGAACCGCAGCAGGATGCCAAGGTGTTGACGTCTATAATCGGCCGGATGGAATATCAGGGCCTGCTCAACGACAGCGAGCCGCAGGCGGAGGAGGAGATGCTGGGCATCCTCACCCGCTACATGCATCTGGTGCTGGCTTCGGTCTGATTCATCCATCCCGCGCTGGTGCCGCGACCAAGGCTGTGCAGCCGGCGTCAGCGGCTACAGTGATTCTGGTGTTCATGGGAGATTTGCATGCAAGCCTGGCGCGTCCTGATGGCTCTGGCGTTTCTTCTGCTCAGCGGTTGCCTGGTGGTCTTCAAGGAACCGCTGCCGGCCGAACAGGCAGCGCCTGCCGCGTTGCTGGGCAAGTGGGCCAGCCAGAACGCCTGGGGCGAGCCGCTGAACATCGAGCTGCGCCAGATCGGCGTCAACCGCTATCGGGCCGCGAGTTTCCCCGGCGGCACGGCACGCCCGCGCGATTCCTACGAGTTCACGGTGTCGCGACATGGCAATCGCTGGTATCTGTCGGCGGCGGTGCCCCAGGCCTTCGGCGGGCACTACAGCATTGCCGGGTTCGAACTGACGGCCAGGCACGAACTGGTGCTCTATACCCTGGACCTGGAACAGATTCGCCAGTCCCTGGGTCAAAAGGCCCTGAGCGGGGAATCCATGCCCACGGCCGAGGGCGAGGGGTTGCTGATCAGCAGTCCGTTGCCCGAGGTCTTCGCTTACCTTGACGACCCCGCCAACTCCGACCTGTTCGTCGAGACGGCACGTTTCAAGCGCGTGGCCCGCTGAGCCCGCGCCACAGACCCAATCAATAGGAACTTCCGGTGGACGACTACCAGCAGACGATACGCACTTTGTCCGATCGCATAGTGCTGGCGCAGACCCCGATCCGCGTACTGGATGCGGTGAAGTGGGACGAGAACATCCGCAAGGGCTTTCTCAAGGCCAAGGGCAAGGAATTGCCCGCCGTGGATCGCGCCTATTACGAAGGACGGCCGCTGTCCTTCGATTCCGGGGCGGTGAAGCTGGAATTCCAGAACATCGAGCGCGACATCACCCGGCAACTGGGGCAGTTCAGCCCGGTGGGGCAGATCATGCGCCGCATGTGCAAGGAATACCGCATGGTGGTGCGCATGCTCGAAGCCCGGGGCACCGGCGACTTCGGGCTGATCTCCCAGGAGCTTTACGGCGCCGCGTCCGATGCCTTCCACGCCGGCGATCCGACCCTGGCGGACCTTGGGCTGATGATGTCCGACTACCTGAACAACATCGACGGGCGCGGCGACCTCAAGGACGAACCCAAGGTACTCAGCGCCAAGCAGGCGGTCAGCCTGTTGCAGAGTCGGCTGAACAAGGTGTTCGGCGAAGCCGAGGAAACCATCCGCGTGTTCGAGTCCGATGGCATTGTCGCCGACGCCGCGGCGGGCGCCGACTACATCAAGATCCGCAGCGACGCGATGTTCAACGAGCGCGATGTGCGGGCCCTGGAAGTCCATGAAGGGCTGGTGCATGTGGGCACCACCCTCAATGGCCTGAACCAGCCGATCTGCACCTTCCTGGCCAAGGGCCCGCCCTCGTCCACGGTGACCCAGGAAGGCCTGGCGATCCTCATGGAAATCATCACCTTCGCCTCTTACCCCAGCCGCTTGCGCAAGCTGACCAACCGCACCCGGGCCATCCACATGGTGGAGGAGGGGGCGGACTTCCTGCAGGTGTTCGAGTTCTTCCGCGAGCAGGGTTTCGAGATGGCCGAGAGCTATGGCAACGCCAGCCGGGTGTTCCGCGGTTCGGTGCCCACGGGGCTGCCGTTTACCAAAGACTTGTCCTATCTCAAGGGCTTCATCATGGTTTACAACTACATTCAGCTGGCCGTGCGCAAGGGCAAGCTGGAGCAGATCCCCTTGCTGTTCTGTGGCAAGACCACCCTGGAAGACATGCGTACCTTGCGCCAGTTGGTGGACGAAGGGCTGGTGGTCGCGCCCAAGTACCTGCCGGACCAGTTCCGTGACCTGAATGCGCTGTCGGCGTGGATGTGTTTCTCCAACTTCCTCAACCACCTGAGCCTGGACCGGATCGAGGCGGACTACTCCAACATCCTTTGAATCTTTCCGGGGGCACACATGGACGTACTGGTAGCTGCACGGAGTGGCCGATGATGCGCATCCTGGCCGCGCTGGCCCTGTTGCTCTGCCTCAATGGCTGCAGCTCGCTGCTGTTCTATCCCGAACCCGGGCTGCCCTTTACTCCCGAGCGGGCCAAGCTTCAATACCGGGACGTGACCCTGACCAGCGCCGACGGCCTCAAGCTGCACGGCTGGTGGCTGCCGGCCAAGCCGGGGGTGGCGGTCAAGGGCACGGTGCTGCACCTGCATGGCAACGGCGGCAATCTGGCCTGGCATCTGGGAGGCAGTTGGTGGCTGCCGGAACAGGGTTATCAGGTATTGCTCCTGGACTACCGCGGTTATGGCGTGTCCGAAGGCGCGCCGAGCCTGCCGGCGATCTACCAGGATGTCGACGCCGCCTTCAAATGGCTGGATCAGGCCCCCGAGACGCAGGGCAAGCCGTTGATCGTGCTGGGGCAAAGCCTGGGCGGCGCGCTGGCGATTCATTACCTAGTGGCGCACCCCGAGCGTCAGGCGCAGCTCAAGGCCCTGGTGCTCGATGGCGTGCCCGCCAGTTATCGCGATGTCGGGCGCTATGCCCTGAGCACCTCCTGGCTGACCTGGCCGCTGCAGCTGCCGCTGTCGTGGCTGGTACCGGACGCCGACAGCGCGATCAACTCGTTGCCGCGCCTGACCGGGGTGCCGAAACTCATCTACCACAGCATCGACGATCCGATCGTGCCCCTTTCCAACGGCATCCGCGTGTATCAAGCTGCGCCCCCGCCCAGGGTCCTGCAACTGACCCGCGGCGGCCATGTGCAAACCTTTGCCGATCCGACCTGGCGCCGCGTGATGCTGCGCTACCTCGATGATCCGCAGCATTTCGACGGGTTGCGTCGGCTGGGGGAAATCCCCAATTACCCGACGACCCCGAATTCAGCAGTTGAACCTCCAGAGAGTCCGCAATGAGTGAAGAACGCAACGCCATTCCAATGATCATCACTGGTATCTGCAGCATCATCGTTACCGTGGGCAGCCTGTGGTACTACGGCTACCTGCACTTCGCCAAACCGGAAGATGCGCTGCTGCTCAGCGACTTCACCATGCTCAAGACCGTGCCGGGCGAGGACTACAGGATCTCCCTGCAACCGGCCGATGAAGTGGCCCAGTGCATCGACGGCGTGCTGGTGCTGTTCGACACCCAGCAGAAGGGCCTGACCGGGGTCCTGGTAAACAAGAAGAAGCAGGCCGTGCGCTGCATGGGCCAGGAAACTCCGCAGCTGGAGCAGTGATCGGTTCGCCGGCAAGCCGGCTCCTACTGGGATAACCGCATAAAAAAACGCCGCCGACCTGAAGAGGTCGGCGGCGTTGTGTTTCACCTGCCTATATAAGGCAGGGGCTGCATCAGTTGCGGCTGATGGCCGAACGTGGCGCCACCGGCTGGTTGTCGTTGGAAATGGTCACTTCCACGCGACGGTTCATGGCTCGCCCGGAAACGCTGCCGTTATCGGCCACCGGATACTCCTTGCCATAACCCTGGCTGACGATGCGCGACGGGTCGATACCCATGCGGATCAGGGCCATCTGCACCGAGCCGGCGCGGCGCTCGGACAGGGACTGGTTGTAGGAATCGCTGCCGGTGCTGTCGGTGTAGCCTTCGACGATCACCTTGCGATCCGGGTTCTGCTGGAGGAATTGCGCCAGCTTGTTGATGTTCGCCAGGCCGCTGGATTTCAGGTCGGACTTGTTGGTGGCAAACAGCACGTCGCCGAAGGTCACCAGGGTGCCGCGGTCGGTCTGCTTGGCGTTGAGGCTGTCCTGCAACTGTTTGATCTGTGCGTCGCGGGCTTCGAGGATGGCGCGGGCACGCTGGTCGCCGGCGTCCTTGAGCTTGGTTTCGGCGGTGCGCAGGGCAATGGTCTGCTTGGCCACTTCAACCCGCTGGTTGGTCAGGTAGGCCAGTTGGTCGACCTTCTTCTCGTCTTCCTTGTTCAGGTAGGCCTTGTCGGCCTTGTCCATCCAGTCGGCGGCGTCCTTGGTTTCCAGGGCCGCGACCTTGCTCGCCTGCGGGTTGGCTTGCAGGCCGGAGAAATTGGTCCGGGCGCTTTCCAGGTTGGCGTTGGGCGGGGTGGAGCAGGCCGCCAGGGCTACGCTCATGGCCAGCAGGGCAGGGATCATCAGTTGTTTGCGCATAATGTTCGTCCTTTCATTCAAATACGAGTACGTGGGAATCGGCGGCGGCTTACTGCACGCTGCGCATACCTTCCTGACGCAGTTCCTGAACGCCTTTCTGCGAGTCTTTCAGCGCTTGCTCGGCCTTGGCGGCCTGGGCCTTGCGCTCTGCTACGCGGGCATCCCACTCGGCTTGTTCGGCCAGGCGACGGGCTTCGTCGTACTTCTTGTCGTGCATGGCAATCTCGGCTTGCTTGAGCTTGTCCTGGGCCGACTTCATTTCCACGGCGGCGAACTCGGTGCCGCCTGCGCTCACTGCGCTATTGACCGCAGATTGCGTGACCGCGTACTGCTCGGAAGGCGGGTTACCGGCACAACCGGCCAGTACCATGCTGCTACCGAGGGCCAGCGCGGCCAGCTTCAGCCCGCGCAGAGAGGTGAACGAGGATTGGGCAGTGCTGATCTTCATGGTCTTCAACTCCATTGGGTAACTCCTGAAAAACATCAATATCCATCCCGGTCCTGGCGCCGTGACGCTGAGTGACAAGCGCTCATGGCGAAATTTGAAACGGCCGTTCCAGTGATGGCTACTGGGTGTGACCCGAGGCTTTTTTGAATAGTTCAGAGAAAGATGGCGATTGGCCGGAAAAAATCTGACGGCTCGGACAGGGCTCTAAACCGGGAACTTTTGCCGTGCAGCGGGGTATGCCCGGCCCTTTTCAGGGCCGGGGACGATGAGCTTCAACGGGTGTTGGAGAGGGGGGCGACTCAGTGCTTCGGCTTGTCGGACTGGCTGGCCAAGAGTTGCAGATGCTGGCGTGACAGGGCCAGAAAGCGCGGGGTCGGACCGATATCCTCGTAGAGCGGATCGCCTTCCTCGTCGGTGGCCACCACCTGCCGGCCCTGGATGTAGGGGAAGCTGGCTTCCAGCTCTTCCAGGGCGGCGCCGATCAGTTCGCCGAGCAACTCCTCGGTCTGGCGTTTGGGGTACATATCGGAAAGGGCGGCCAGGCGAGCGGCGGCTTCTACGTCCAGGTGAATCCGGTAGGCGGTCTTGCTCAGGCGCCCCTTGGCGTTTTCTTCCCAATGTTGTGCGAGCTCACGGATTTTCATGCTGACCTCGATGAACGCCTGCTCGTGGCAGGTTGGGTTGAGTAACCGGCCGGGGCCGGTGCGTGGCCCTTGTGCGGCCTACCCTTGAGACTAGCCCCATCGGCCGGGGTTGGCCCGGGGTGAACTTGCGCCCTTGCTAAGGCACGCGTGCAAGCGGCACTCTTGAGCCTTCCGTGCCGCCTTGAGTCTGCTGGAGAACACCTCGATGACCGATATTGATGCGCGCTTGCGCGAAGACGTTCACCTCTTGGGCGAACTGTTGGGCAATACCATCCGTGATCAGTACGGGGAGGCTTTCCTCGACAAGATCGAGCAGATCCGCAAGGGCGCCAAGGCCGATCGCCGGGGCTCGCCCGGGGCCGAATTGAGTGCCAGTCTCGATTCCCTGAGCGAAGACGAATTGCTGCCGGTGGCCCGGGCCTTCAACCAGTTCCTCAACCTGGCGAACATCGCCGAGCAGTATCAGTTGATTCACCGCCGCGACGAGTCGCAACCGGCGCCCTTCGAAGCCCGGGTATTGCCGGAGCTGCTGGCGCGCCTGCGGGCCGAGGGGCACTCCGCCGATGCCCTGGCCCGGCAGTTGGCGCGTCTGGAGATCGAGCTGGTGCTCACCGCGCACCCCACCGAAGTGGCACGCCGCACCCTGATCCAGAAATACGATGCGATTGCCGCGCAGCTGGCGGCCCAGGACCATCGCGATCTCACCAGCGCCGAGCGCGGGCAGATTCAGGAACGCCTGCAACGGCTGATTGCCGAGGCCTGGCACACCGAGGAAATCCGCCGCACCCGGCCGACGCCGGTGGATGAGGCCAAGTGGGGGTTTGCGGTGATCGAGCATTCGCTGTGGCAGGCGATCCCCAATTACCTGCGCAAGGCCGACAAGGCGCTGTTCGAAGCCACCGGTCTGCGTTTGCCCCTGGAGGCGGCGCCGATCCGCTTCGCGTCGTGGATGGGCGGTGACCGTGACGGCAATCCCAATGTCACCGCCAGCGTGACCCGCGAAGTCCTGCTGCTGGCGCGCTGGATGGCCGCCGATCTGTATTTGCGTGACGTCGATCATCTGGCCGCCGAGTTGTCCATGCAGCAGGCCAGTCCGGCCCTGCTGGCCAAGGCCGGCGACAGTGCCGAACCCTACCGCGCGCTGCTCAAGCAACTGCGCGAGCGCCTGCGGGCTACCCGCAACTGGGCCCAGGCGGCGCTTGGCGCGGCGGTGCCGGCCGGGCCCGAGGTGCTGCAGAACAATCGCGAGCTGCTGGAGCCCTTGCAGCTGTGCTACCAGTCGCTGCATGAATGCGGGATGGGCGTGATTGCCGATGGCCCGCTCCTCGATTGCCTGCGCCGGGCGGTGACGTTTGGCCTGTTCCTGGTGCGTCTGGATGTGCGCCAGGACTCCAGCCGGCATACCTCGGCCATGACCGAGATCACCGATTACCTGGGCCTGGGGCGCTATGCCGACTGGAGCGAAGAGGACCGCATCGCCTTCCTCAATCGCGAACTGGCCAGCCGGCGGCCGTTGCTGCCGGGCTACTTCAAGCCTTCGGCGGACACTGCCGAAGTGCTTGCCACTTGTCGCGAGATCGCCCAGGCGCCGGCGGCGTCCCTGGGTTCCTACGTGATTTCCATGGCGGGGGCGGCCTCCGATGTACTGGCGGTGCAGCTGCTGCTCAAGGAGTCTGGGGTGCTGCGGCCGATGCGCGTGGTGCCGCTGTTCGAAACCCTGGCGGACCTGGATAACGCCGGCCCGGTGATGGAGAAGTTGCTGCACTTGCCGGGCTATCGCTCGCGGCTGCAGGGGCCTCAGGAGGTGATGATCGGCTACTCGGATTCGGCCAAGGATGCCGGGACCACGGCTGCGGCCTGGGCTCAGTACCGAGCTCAGGAACGGCTGGTGGACATCTGTCGCGAACAGCAGGTGGAGCTGCTGTTGTTCCACGGCCGCGGTGGCACCGTGGGGCGTGGCGGCGGCCCGGCGCACGCGGCCATTCTGTCGCAGCCACCGGGTTCGGTAGCCGGGCGCTTCCGCACCACCGAGCAAGGGGAAATGATCCGTTTCAAATTTGGCCTGCCGGACATTGCCGAGCAGAACCTCAACCTCTACCTGGCCGCGGTACTGGAGGCGACCTTGTTGCCGCCACCACCACCGGAACCGGCCTGGCGTCACCTGATGGACGAACTGGCCAGCGATGGGGTCCAGGCCTATCGCGCGGTGGTGCGGGACAATCCGCAATTTGTCGAGTACTTCCGCCAGTCCACCCCGGAGCAGGAGTTGGGCCGTCTGCCCCTGGGCAGTCGCCCGGCCAAGCGTCGAGCTGGCGGCATTGAAAGCCTGCGGGCCATCCCGTGGATCTTCGGCTGGACCCAGACCCGCCTGATGCTGCCGGCGTGGCTCGGCTGGGAGGCGGCGTTGAGCAAGGCCCTGGCCCGGGGCGAGGGGGAGTTGCTGGGGCAGATGCGTGAACAGTGGCCGTTCTTCCGCACCCGCATCGATATGCTGGAAATGGTCCTGGCCAAGGCCGATGCGGACATTGCCCGCTCTTATGACGAGCGCCTGGTGGAGGCCGAATTGCTGCCATTGGGAGCGCATTTACGCGACCTATTGTCGCAGGCCTGCGCGGTGGTCCTGGGGTTGACCGGACAGTCGCAATTGCTGGCCCACAGCCCCGCCACCCTGGAGTTCATCCGCCTGCGCAATACCTACCTGGATCCGCTGCACCTGCTGCAGGCGGAGCTGCTGGCGCGCTCGCGCAAGCAGGAGGCGCCGCAAGGAAGCCCCGTGGAACAGGCGTTGCTGGTCTCCGTAGCGGGTATCGCCGCCGGTTTGCGCAACACCGGCTGAGGCGCCAGAGGGCTGTTTGCCTGCTCTGGCGCAGCCCTGATCAGGACAAACCCAAGGTGTCGCTCAGATTCATCTGGCGACACTTTGTTATGGGGTTGCGACTTGTTCTACCCGGCCAAAGTGGCACAAAAAGGCCGGGTTCCTCCGACTTTCGACTGCTTGTGCGGGCTGTGTCGGCTGTGTATCTTGATCAGCCTTTGGCCGTTTGGGCGGCCATCACCCTATTTTTGAGATTGGCCCCACGAGGCGAATCCGAGCGTTTCTAAATAAAAAATTGAGGAGCACATCGATGCGCGTAATTCTGCTGGGAGCTCCCGGGGCCGGTAAAGGTACTCAGGCAAAGTTCATCACCGAAAAGTTCGGCATTCCACAGATCTCCACCGGCGACATGCTGCGTGCGGCGGTCAAGGCCGGCACCGAGCTGGGTCTCAAGGCCAAGAGCGTGATGGACAGCGGTGGCCTGGTATCCGACGACCTGATCATCAACCTGGTCAAGGAACGCATCAGCCAGCCTGATTGCGCCAAGGGTTTCCTGTTCGACGGTTTCCCGCGCACCATTCCTCAGGCCGAAGCACTGGTCAAGGCCGGTGTGGAACTGGACAACGTGGTGGAAATCGCGGTCGACGACGAAGAGATCGTCCAGCGTATCGCCGGTCGCCGTGTGCACGAGGCGTCGGGCCGTGTGTACCACACCGTCTACAACCCGCCGAAGATCGCCGGCAAGGACGACATCACCGGTGAAGACCTGGTGCAGCGCAAGGACGACACCGAAGAAACCGTGCGTCATCGCCTGTCGGTCTACCACTCCCAGACCAAGCCGCTGGTGGAGTTCTACCAGCAACTGGCCTCGACCCAGGGCAAGCCGAAGTACAGCCATATCCCGGGTGTGGGTTCGGTGGAAGTGATCACCGCCAAGGTACTTGAAGCCCTGAGCTGAATTACCTGATCGTTTGATCGTTCAACGGCCCGCTTGCGGGCCGTTGCTGTTTATAATGCGTCACTTTTTTCAATGCCGATGGAACCCCGAATGAGCACCTTGCTGGCCCTGGACACCGCGACTGAAGCTTGCTCCGTTGCTTTGCTGCATGACGGCAAGGTTACGAGCCATTACGAGGTGATCCCGCGCCTGCATGCGCAAAAGCTGTTGCCGATGATCCAGGAACTGCTGGCCAATGCCGGGACCACCTTGCAGGCGGTGGATGCCATCGCCTTTGGCCGCGGCCCGGGCGCCTTTACCGGCGTGCGCATCGCCATTGGCGTGGTGCAGGGGCTGGCCTTCGCCCTGGAGCGTCCGGTGCTGCCGGTGTCCAACCTGGCGGTGCTGGCCCAGCGTGCCCTGCGTGAGCACGGTGCGACTCAGGTGGCCGCGGCCATCGATGCGCGCATGGATGAAGTCTATTGGGGCTGCTATCGGGAAACGGCCGGCGAGATGCGCCTGGTCGGGGTCGAAGCCGTGCTGGCGCCGGAAGTCGCGAGCTTGCCGGCAGGCGCCGATGGTGACTGGTTTGGCGCGGGCACGGGTTGGGGGTATGGCCAGCGCATCGCCGTCACTCTCGGCGCTCAGGACGCGGGCATGCTGCCCCATGCCGAAGACCTGCTGACCCTGGCGAAATTTGCCTGGGAGCGGGGCGAGGCAATCGTCGCCGACGAGGCACAACCGGTCTATCTGCGGGATAAGGTGGCCACGCCCAAAGCCCGTTGAGGAGGGGCCAAGTGTTTGCGGTTGTTCAGATTTTTTCTGCCGACAGCCGCCAATCGTCTGTTTTTCAGCATCCTCCCTGTCCGGTTTTAAACCTTTTGGCTTTTCTGTGTTCTAGTTATCACTCGGGCATTTGCTAAGTCGCAGCAGTGCCGCTAAATTGCCATCATTGACCCCGGGCTTTTCAGTATGCGCATAGACGGCATCTCCTCGCAGTCCTACCCCATCAAGCGCAAGCCTCGCAAAGGCCCGGTGCTGGTAGACGAGTCCCTGGATGATGCCGATGCGATCGAAGTCCAGTCCGAACCCCAAAGCCGTTCCCAGGCTTCTGCCTCCCGCCCCGGCAATCTCCCTGCCCGTCCACAGGACATGATCTTCCAGCGCGCGATGAAAAAGAGCGTGGCCAATGCTCTGGCCAGCTACTTGACCACCGCCGGCTTTGTCGATTGGGATCTGGAAGTGGTGGGGCTCGACCTGCACATCTGATGCTGCCTTATTTTCTCGGTTGTCCTTCCTGGAGCGAAAACGCCTGGCGTGAGTACCTGTATCCGCAAGATGCCCGAGCGAACGATTTCCTCGGCCTGTATTCCCAGGTCTTCAACGCCGTCGAAGGCAACACCACCTTCTATGCCCGGCCCGCACCAGCGACGGTGCAGCGCTGGGCCGAGATCATGCCCGAGCACTTTCGCTTCACCGCCAAGTTTCCCGGCGACATCAGTCACGGCGGTGACCTGCGCCAGCAGTTGAGCGCTGCCGAGACTTTTGTTCAGTTGCTCAGCCCGTTGGGTGAACGGGTATCGCCCCTGTGGTTGCAACTGCCAGCCAGCTTCGCGCCCCAGCGACTGGCGGAGTTGGCGGGTTTTATCGATGGCCTGGAGCGGCCGCTGGCGGTGGAGGTCCGGCACCCGGAATTCTTTGCCAAGGGCGATGCCGAGCGCATGCTCAATCGATTGTTGCGCGAGCGGGGTGTCGAGCGCATCTGCCTGGATCCGCGGGCCCTGTTCAGTTGCACCTCCAGCGCTCCGGCAGTGCTCCATGCGCAGTCGAAAAAGCCCCGGGTGCCGCCGCGGCCGGCGGCCTTCACTCAGTTTCCCCAGGTGCGTTTCATCGGCCATCCGGAGCTTGAGGCCAACGATCCGTTCCTAGTGCCCTGGATCGACAAGGTCGCCACCTGGATCGAGGAGGGGCGCACGCCCTATGTGTTCCTGCACACCTCGGACAACCGCCTGGCAGCGGAACTGGCCCGGCGTTTTCACGCTCGGCTGATGCAACGTTTGCCTGGCTTGCCCGCGTTGCCTGAGTTATACAGAGAGCCCGCCGCAGAGCAGCTTGGCCTGCTCTGAGGCGGTTTCACTGCCTTCTTCAGGAGCGAGCAAATGGACGCGCAATCCCTTCGAGCCAACGCTTTCAAGGCCCTGCACGAGCGTGCCGGTGCCTTTGTCATTCCCAATCCCTGGGATGCCGGTTCCGCGAGGATGCTGGCCGGCCTGGGTTTCGAAGCGCTGGCCACCACCAGCGCGGGCTACGCCTTCTCTCTGGGGCGCCCGGACGCCGAGGGCGCGGTCAGCCTGGAAGACACCTTGAACAACGTCCGCGGGATCGTCGGGGCTACTAGCCTGCCGGTGGCGGTGGACCTGGAAAACGGTTTTTCCGACAGCCCCGAAGGCTGCGCCCAGGCGCTGCTGCTGGCAGCGGCCAGTGGCGTGGTGGGCGGTTCGATCGAGGATGCCAGCGGGCGTGCCGACGAGCCCATTTATGACTTCAATCTGGCTGTTGAGCGTATCGAGGCCTGTGTCGTCGCAGCTCGCAGCCTGCCATTTCCCTTCACCCTGACGGCTCGGGCGGAGAATCTGCTCCACGGTCGTGACGATCTGCCTGACACCATCCGCCGTTTGCAGGCCTTTGCCGAAGCCGGGGCCGATGTGCTGTATGCACCGGGGTTGCGCAGCGCCGAGGAGATCCTGCAAGTGGTGCGGGCCGTGGCCCCCAGGCCGGTGAACGTGCTGATGGCCGGCGGCCTCAACCTGAGCGTGACGCAACTGGCGGAGCTGGGGGTCAAGCGCATCAGCGTCGGTTCCGCCATGGCTCGGGCAGCCTATGGGGCGTTCTACCGCGCGGCTGAAGACATTCGTGATCACGGTCGCTTCGACTTTGCCGAGCGGGCGATGCCGTTCCAGCAGATCAATCAATTGTTCAAGCGCCCATGAATCGGGAGTTTATGTGCGGGGACTGAAAGTGCTGGGCGCCTTGTTGCTGCTGGGCGCCCTGTTGTTGATCGGCATCCGCCTGGGCTGGTTGCCGGTGGCTGCTGCGTGGAACCCCTGGGCGCCGCTGGATGTGCAGGCCAAGCCTAATCTGCTGACTCGTTTCAAGCTGGCGCGGCTGCGGGATGATCCGCAGCTGTGCGATGAAGTGTTGGCGCGCTCCGGTTTGCGCACCAGTCGCCAACCCGACAGTCGTGGCGACGTGGCCTGCCCGTTGAGCAATACCTTGCGGGTGCAAGGGGGCGCGGTCGCGTTGAGCAGCAGCTTTCTCGCCAGTTGTCCGCTGGCGGTGGCGTTTGCTCTGTACGAGCTCCACGGACTGCAGCCGGCGGCGCAGGCGGTGTACGGACAGCGAGTGGCGCGGGTCGATCATCTGGGCAGCTTTGCCTGCCGCAATATGTATAGCCGCGAAAAGGGGGCGCGCAGTCAGCATGCCAGCGCCAATGCCCTGGATATTGCCGGCTTTCGTCTGAGCGATGGACGCAGTATCAGCGTGCTGCAGGATTGGCCCAAGGACAGCAGTGAAGGGCGCTTTCTGCGGCTGGCCCGGGACGGCGCCTGCGATGCGTTCAATGTGGTGCTGGGGCCGGACTACAACAGCGCGCATCGCAACCATTTCCATCTGGATGTGGGACCTTGGTGGGTGTGTCGCTGAAGAACGGCTCAGGCGGCGATGCGCAGGTTCTGCAGGATCAGCGGGCGAGCCCAGCCGATGTCGAAATCCATCTGCCGTTGCTGTTCGATGAGTTCCTCCGGCGGGAACGGTTCGGCCGGCTTGTCCAGCAGGTCCAGCTCGAATTCGGCGATCGGCAAGTGCAGAGGACGCGGCTCCGGCGCGGGACCAGGAGCGGGCACGGGCTGGCCGGCATTGAGCACGAGCGGCCGCACCCAGCCACTTTCGAAGTTCTGCTGGCGTTGCTGGGCGATGATTTCTTCCGGCGGGAACGGCGCAGCGGGCTTGTCCAGCAGATCCATTTCGAATTCGGCGATCGGTAGGAACAGCGGCTCAGGAGGGCGAACTTCGGTTTCCTGCACGTCGCAGTGGCGCTGATTGACGATCTGCGCCAGCAGGTCGCTACCGCCCGCCGGCTCTACCGGGCCATCGACGGCAACCGCTGGCAGCCCTTCAACGCTCGCGCCATCTCCCCGTTGCTCGGCCAGGGCCTGGGCAAAGAAATCCTGCCACAGATGGCTGACGCCGCTCAGTGCCTGGGAGTTGCGTAGGCCATAGTCGCCGTGGCGAGAGATATAACCTATCGATGTGCGTTGAATGTCTGACATTGCTCTCGGTCGACGCTTGAGCTCTGGCAAAATGGCCGATAGTTCTGTTATCGGCCGTTTTTGCCGATCATTAATTTTTTGAGTGTGGTTTCAGATGAATGAGCAACCCGCGGCCTGCCGCATCCAAGTCGAGGCCCTGGGCGCTGGCTTCGAGCCCCTGGCGCGGCAATGGGCCGAGCGCCTGAGCCTGCCCTTGCAGATCGACGAGCCGGAGTTCGCGCTGCAGGTCGGTGAGCAGGGCCTGCAATTGCAGCAGTTGGGGGCGGATGCGCCGGGGCCGGTACGAGTCGACTTCGTCGAAGGCGGCGCGGCCCATCGACGCCTGTATGGCGGTGGCAGCGGACAGATGATCGCCAAGGCGGTGGGGGTAGCCCAGGGCGTACGGCCCCGGGTGCTGGATGCGACGGCGGGGTTGGGCAAGGACGGTTTTGTCCTCGCTACCCTGGGATGCGAGATGAGCCTGATCGAACGTCAGCCATTGATTGGCGCACTATTGGAAGACGGTCTGGCCCGAGCCGCGCTGGACGCCGAAGTGGCGCCGATCGTGGCTCGCATGCATTTGCTCAAGGGCAATTCCATCGAACTGATGCGCAACTGGGAAGGCGAGCCGCCTCAGGTGATCTACCTCGATCCGATGTTTCCCCATCGGGAAAAAAGCGCGTTGGTGAAAAAGGAAATGCGCTTGTTCCGCCCGCTGGTGGGGGACGACAACGATGCACCGGCGCTGCTGGCGGCAGCCCTGGCCCTGGCCAGCCATCGGGTGGTGGTCAAGCGCCCACGCAAGGCCCCGTGCATTGATGGGCCCAAGCCGAGTCACGGGCTGGAGGGCAAGTCCAGCCGCTATGACATCTACCCGAAGAAGGCCCTCAAGGCCTGAGCCACCTGTAGGAGCCGGCTTGCCGGCGAAGGCCATTTTCAGAGGCTGTTCGCTGGCGAGCCAGCTCCTACTCAAGCCTGCTCCTACGGCCTGTAGGCGCGGATGAACAGCGCCACCACTTCCTGCACGTGCTCTTCCGCCGCGGCGCCCCTCAACGGCTCGCCGCAGCCATAGAGAAGGCGGAAGTTCGCCCCGCCCTTGAGCATGCAGAAGAAGTGTTCGGCGGCATTGCGCGGCTTGTCGATGTGCAAGGTGCCCAACTCGTTGATTCGCCTCAGCAGCCGTTCCATGCCCTGCAACACGCGTTCCGGGCCGGCTTCGATGAACATCTGCGAGAGCTTGGGATCCTGGTTGCCCAGGGTCATGATCAGGCGATGCAGGTTTACCGACTCGTCGCTGTTGATCAGTTGGTGAAAGCCTCTGGCGATGTTCAGCAGGACGCTTTCCACCGACGCGTTGGGCGTCAGTTCGTAGATCAGCGTCGGCAACTGCTCTTCGCACTTGGCCACCACCGCGGCGGTGAACAGGGTCTCCTTGTCATTGAAGTGGCTGTACACCGTGAGTTTTGAAACGCCGGCTTCGGCGGCGACCGCATCCATGCTGGTACTGGCGTAGCCATTGCTCAGAAACAGGTTTTTCGCTGCTTCGAGAATGGCCTGGCGCTTGGCCAGATCTTTGGGCCTGCCTGGCCCAACGTTTGCGGAAGGATTGTCGGACATTTTTCGCTGTTAATACTGGACTGGTGAGTTTGCTATTAATAACATACCGGCCAGTATAATTATTCAAAGCACCATTAGCGAAGGGTCGCCGCCATGTTCCGCTATGCCTTGCCAGTCAGCCTGGCTTTTTTTCTGTCTGCTTGTGGGCACGAAGAGCCCGTTCAAATTGGCATCCGACCGGCCATGGTGGTCCAGCCAGAGCCTTCGGCACGGGCTTCGGACAGTTACCCCGGCGAGGTGCGAGCTCGTTACGAACCCGAGCTGGCATTCCGCATTGGCGGCAAGGTCAGTCGACGACTGGTTGAAGAAGGCGAGCGGGTCAAGGCCAATCAGCCCCTGGCCGAGCTCGATCCGCAGGACGTGCGCCTGCAGCTTGAGGCCACCCGGGCCCAGGTCACTGCGGCCAGTGCCAACCTCAATCTGGTGCGTGCCGAGCGCGATCGCTACAAGACCCTGCTGGACCGGCAGATGGTCAGCCGTTCCCAGTACGACAATGCCGAAAACCTTTATCGCGCCGGTGAAGCAAGGTTGAAGCAGATCAAGGCCGAGTTCGACGTGGCCAGCAACCAGGCCGGCTATGCCGTGCTGCGGGCTCCCCAGGATGGCGTGGTGGCCAAGCGCGCGGTGGAAGTCGGACAGGTGGTAGCGGCGGGGCAGACGGTCTTCACTCTGGCCACCGATGGCGAGCGCGAGGTGCTGATCAGTTTCCCCGAACAGAATTACGGTCGCTTCAAGGTGGGCCAGCCGGTATCGGTCGAACTCTGGACCCAACCGGGCCAGCGCTTCGACGGGCACATCCGCGAGCTGTCGCCGGCTGCCGATCCGAAGTCCCGGACCTTCGCCGCGCGCATTGCCTTCAACTCCGGCAAGGTTCCCGCCGAGCTTGGCCAGAGCGCCCGGGTGTTTATCCAGAATGGTGAGGCGGTGCCGTTGTCGGTGCCGTTGTCGGCGCTGTCCGCGGAAGGCGGGGCGACTTACGTCTGGCGGGTCGATGCCAACAGCACCCTGCACAAGACCCCGGTGCGGGTCGGTGCTTTCGGCGAGAAGAGCGTGCCGGTGCTCGAAGGCTTGAGCGCCAGCGATTGGGTGGTGGCCGCCGGCGTGCATGTGCTCCACGAGGGCTTGCAGGTACGCCCGGTGGATCGCTCCAACCGTGTAGTCAATCTGGCGGCCAAGGAGTAATCCACGATGGGTTTCAACCTTTCCGCCTGGGCGTTGCGCAATCGCCAGATCGTCCTGTTCCTGATGCTGCTGCTGGCCATTGTCGGGGCGCTGTCCTACACCAAACTGGGGCAGAGCGAAGATCCGCCCTTCACCTTCAAGGCCATGGTGATTCGCACCAACTGGCCGGGGGCCACGGCCCAGGAAGTCTCGCGCCAGGTCACCGAGCGCATTGAAAAGAAACTCATGGAGACCGGCGAGTACGACCGCATTGTCTCCTTCTCCCGGCCCGGGGAGTCCCAGGTGACCTTCATCGCCCGGGACTCGATGCACTCCAACGAGATCCCCGATCTCTGGTATCAGGTCCGCAAGAAGATCAGCGATATCCGTCACACCCTGCCACCGGGCATCCAGGGGCCGTTCTTCAACGATGAGTTCGGCACCACCTTTGGCAACATCTACGCGCTGACCGGCAAGGGTTTCGACTACGCGGTCCTCAAGGACTACGCCGACCGCATCCAGATCCAGCTGCAACGGGTCAAGGACGTGGGCAAGGTCGACCTGCTGGGCCTGCAGGACGAGAAGATCTGGATCGAGCTGTCCAACGTCAAGCTGGCCACCCTGGGGCTGCCGCTGGCGGCCGTGCAGCAAGCGCTGGAAGAACAGAACGCTGTCTCCACCGCCGGGTTCTTCGAAACCCCCAGTGAGCGGGTGCAACTGCGGGTATCGGGCAATTTCCAGACGGTGGAGCAGATTCGCAATTTCCCGATCCGCGTGGCTGGCCGGACCTTCCGCATCGGTGATGTGGCGGATGTGCGTCGTGGTTTCAATGACCCTCCCGCCCCGCGCATGCGCTTCATGGGGGAAGACGCCATCGGCCTGGCCGTGGCGATGAAGGAGGGCGGCGATATCCTGGTGCTGGGCAAGGCCCTGGAAGGCGAGTTCTCGCGCCTGCAGAAAAGCCTGCCGGCGGGCATGGAGCTGCGCAAGGTGTCCGACCAGCCGGCGGCGGTGAAGACCGGGGTAGGCGAGTTTGTCCGGGTGCTGGCCGAGGCGCTGATCATCGTGCTGCTGGTGAGTTTCTTCTCCCTGGGCGTACGTACCGGCATGGTGGTGGCCCTGGCCATTCCCATGGTGTTGGCGATGACGTTCGCCACCATGTACTACCTGGGGATCGGCCTGCACAAGATCTCCCTGGGCGCGTTGGTGCTGGCCCTGGGGCTATTGGTGGATGACGCGATCATTGCCGTGGAGATGATGGCGATCAAGATGGAGCAGGGCTTTGACCGGATCAAGGCTGCCAGCTTCGCCTGGACCAGCACCGCCTTTCCCATGCTCACGGGCACCCTGATCACGGCGGCGGGCTTCCTGCCGATCGCCACGGCCCAGTCGGGCACCGGTGAATACACCCGTTCGATCTTCCAGGTGGTGACCATCGCCCTGGTGGCCTCGTGGATCGCCGCCGTGGTGTTTGTCCCCTACCTGGGGGAAAAGCTCCTGCCGGATCTGGCCAAGATCCATGCCGCCAAGCACGGCGCCGAGTCCAACCCCCACGGCACGCCGTTTTATCAGCGTGTGCGCCGCGTGGTCGGCTGGTGTGTGGAGCGGCGCAAGACCGTGATCGTGCTGACCATCCTGGCGTTTGTCGGCTCGGTCATGCTGTTCCGCTTCGTGCCGCAGCAATTCTTCCCGGCCTCGGGACGCCTGGAACTGATGGTCGACCTGAAGCTGGCGGAGGGCGCCTCCCTGAGCAATACCGCCGACGAGGTCAAGCGTCTGGAAGCGATGCTCAAGGATCACCCGGGCATCGATAACTACGTGGCCTATGTGGGCACCGGTTCGCCGCGTTTCTACCTGCCGCTGGACCAGCAACTGCCGGCCACCAGCTTTGCCCAGTTCGTGGTGCTGGCCAAGTCCATCGAGGAGCGCGAAAGCCTGCGGGGTTGGCTGATCTCCACCCTCAATGAACAGTTCCCGGCCCTGCGTTCGCGTGTCACGCGCCTGGAAAACGGGCCGCCCGTGGGCTACCCGGTGCAGTTCCGGGTCACCGGCGAACACATCGAGGAAGTCCGCGCCCTGGCGCGCAAGGTCGCGGCCAAGGTCCGTGAGAATCCCCATGTGGTCAACGTGCACCTGGACTGGGAAGAGCCGAGCAAGGTGGTCTACCTGAACGTCGACCAGGATCGCGCCCGGGCACTGGGGGTAAGTACCGCCAACCTGTCGAAGTTCCTCCAGAGCTCGCTGATCGGTTCCACCGTCAGCCAGTACCGCGAGGACAACGAACTGATCGAGATCCTTCTGCGCGGCACTCGCGAGGAGCGTAGCGAGCTGTCGTTGCTGCCGAGCCTGGCGGTGCCCACCGACAACGGCAAGAGCGTGTCGCTGTCCCAGGTGGCGACCCTGGAATACGGCTTTGAGGAAGGGGTGATCTGGCATCGCAATCGCCTGCCCAACGTCACCGTGCGCGCCGACATCTATGGCAAGGAACAGCCGGCGACCCTGGTGCAGCAGATCCTGCCGACCCTGGAGCCGATCCGCGCCGAACTGCCGGATGGCTACCTGCTGGATGTGGGCGGCACCGTCGAGGATTCGACCCGTGGCCAGAACTCGGTGAAGGCGGGGGTGCCGCTGTTCATCGTGGTGGTGCTGACCTTGCTGATGATCCAGCTGCGCAGCTTTTCGCGCACGGCGATGGTGTTTCTCACCGCGCCCTTGGGGCTGATCGGGGTCACCCTGTTTCTACTGGTGTTCCGCCAGCCGTTCGGCTTTGTAGCCATGCTCGGGACCATTGCCCTGTCGGGGATGATCATGCGCAACTCGGTGATCCTGGTGGATCAGATCGAGCAGGACATCAAGGCCGGGCAGAAGCCCTGGGATGCGATCATCGAAGCCACGGTGCGGCGTTTCCGGCCCATCGTGCTGACGGCCCTGGCGGCGGTGCTGGCGATGATTCCGTTGTCGCGCAGCGTGTTCTTCGGGCCGATGGCGGTGGCCATCATGGGCGGGCTGATCGTGGCGACGGCGCTGACCCTGCTGTTCCTGCCGGCACTTTATGCGGCATGGTTCCGCGTCAAGAAGTCGTAGGAGCCGGCTTGCCGGCGAAGAGTCCCTTGAGGCCGGCGTCCGCTTGCGGACGCCTTCGCCAGCAAGCGGGCTCCTACCGCTGAGGGAAAGGTCTTACAGGCTGCCGAAGACTTTCTTGGCCAGGCTGGTGGCGGCTGCCGCCGGGTTCTGGCGAATGTTCTCTTCCTGCTTGCCGATCATTTCAAACAGGCCATTGAGGGCTTGTTCGGTCACATAACCTTCGATATTGGCGTTCTTGGCATCCAGTACCCCCAGTGTCGCGGCCTGGCCGGCGAAGGAGTTGTACTGCTTGGCCAGACCGACCTGGTCGGTGGCCTGCTTGACGATCGGCAGGAACTTGGCGCGGATCTGCTCGCGGCTGCTCTTGTCCAGGTACTGGGTGGCAGAGTCCTTGCCGCCGGCGAGAATGCCCTTGGCGTCGGCCACGGTCATCTTCTTCACGGCATCCACCAGCAGGGCCTGGGCTTGCGGTACAGCCGCCTCGGCGGCCTTGTTCATGCTGGTTTCCAGCTGATCGACCTGATCACCCATGCCGAACTGCTTCATTTTCTTCGCCACTTTGCCGAGATTGCCCGGCAGTTCGATGCGCACATCGGGGTTGTTGCTGAAACCGCCTGGGGTCCCCAACTGCTTGACGGCGATCTGCGCGCCCTGGGTCAGGGCGTCCTTGAGGCCGCCGCTGGCGTCTCCCTGGGACAGGTCGCTGAGGGACAGGGCCAGGGCACTGGCGGAGATCATCAGGCCAGCGCACAGGCTGGTGAAGCGGAGCGAGGTACGGAGCATGGCGGCTTCCTTGGACAATGAGAGTTAACGTACAGCGTCGACACGGAGTTTCAGCGGCTGGGGATCCTTGCCGTCAAGATTGACTCCGTTGTGTTCGGTGGTGATGAACATCAGCTTGCCGTCCAGCTCGATCCGCGCACTGACCGCGTAACGATGGCCTGGCTTGACCTGGGCCGGGTCGTAGCTGAGGTGGAAAGGCAGCGGCACCTGGCCCTTGATCGGACCTTTCTGCTCGGCCAGGACTTGCGCCGGCGCGTCCGCCAGGGACACGTCCTGCAGGCTCACGCTCAGGGTGGCGGTGGCCGGTAGGGCGATGCGTTGCAGATAGAAGACTTCACCATCGAGGCTTGCCTTGGCCGCAGGCTGCATGGCTTGGCAGGCGCCAAGCAGCGCGGTGGCTGCCAGCAGGATGAGTTTTTTCATGGCGGATCTCCGTATCGGGGGCGCCGCAGATTCTGCGGCGCCGATAAGAATCTAGTCGCTTTGCACCGGCGTCGCGAGCTGCTCGGCGGCATCTTCGCTGCGGTGCAGGGCGACCTGGCGGATCGACAGGCGAATCTCCGCCGGCAGCACGCGCTTGGCCGCGCCTTCGGCCAGGTCCCCCAGCAGAGGGTGGTAACTCAGCTTGCCGGCTTCGTCGCGGCGCAATACGCCCTGGTCCAGCAGGGTCTGGATGAAGTGGCGGAACAGGCTCTTGTCGAAGAACTCCGGGGCATTGAGGCCATGCAGGATCGACAGGCGCTGGGCCATGACCGTGCACAGGTCTTCCAGCTCCTCGGCGCTGATGCTGTTCTGGCCGCTGTTGAGCAGCAGGGAAATGGCCATGTAGAAGCGTTGCAGGGTCTGGGCGATGCTCTTGGACAGCAGCGTCAGCAGGACAAAATGCCGCGAGCTGGGGGCCGGGCGCAGATACAGGTCCTTCTCGAAGCGCAGCAGGCCCTGCTCGACGAAGGCTTCCAGCCACTGGTCCACCACCGCGTCCAGTTCTTCCAGCGACCAGCGGATGAACAGCTCCGACTGCAGGTAGGGATAGAGCGCGCGGGTATAGCGCAGGATCTGTTCGCGGCTCATGCGCGACGAGCTCTGGAAGAAGCTCGCCAGCAGCGCCGGCAGGGCGAAGATGTGCAGCACGTTGTTGCGGTAGTAGGTCATCAGGACGGCGTTCTGCTCGTCCAGGTAGAGGATCTTGCCCAGGGCATCGCTTTGCTCGGCCAGCAGGTCCATGTCCTTGACGTGCTGGATCAGCGCCCGGCCATCACCTTCCGGCAAGGTGGTGTGGGGCGAGTAGGGCACGCGGCGCAGCAGTGCCAGGTACAGGTCCAGGACCCGGGCCATGGCGCGTTCGTCCAGGGCCAGGCGGCTGGTGGAGAGCAGGGCCAGGGCCACCAGGTTCACCGGGTTGATCGCCGCGGCTTCATTGAGGTGCTGGGCCACCCGTTCGCCCAGGCGATTGGTGGTTTCGTTGAGCCAGGCCGGGCGGTACTGCGGGCCCAGCTCCTGGGAGCGCCAGTCCGGTTGCTCCTGGTCGAGGAACTGCGCCAGCTTGATCGGTTCGCCGAAGTTCACCGCCACCTGGCCGAAGCGCTGCTTGAGGGCGCCGATGACCTTGAAGATGTCGAAGATCGACTCCTTCTTCTTGCTCGCGCCGCGCAGCTCGCCCAGGTAGGTGCGGCCTTCCAGGACCCGCTCGTAGCCGATGTACACCGGCACGAAGACGATGGGCATGCGCGAATTGCGCAGGAAACTGCGCAGGGTAATGGCCAGCATTCCGGTCTTGGGTTGCAGCATGCGCCCGGTGCGCGAGCGGCCGCCTTCGACGAAGTACTCCACCGGGAAGCCCTTGGTGAACAGGGTGTGCAGGTACTCGTTGAACACCGAGGTGTAGAGCGGGTTGCCCTTGAAGGTGCGGCGCATGAAGAAGGCCCCGCCGCGGCGCAGCAGGCCGCCGATCACCGGCATGTTGAGGTTGATCCCGGCGGCGATGTGCGGCGGCGTCAGGCCGTTGCGAAACAGCAGGTAGGACAGCAGCAGGTAGTCGATATGGCTGCGGTGGCAGGGTACGTAGATCACTTCGTGACCCTGGGCGATCTTCTGCACGCCTTCCAGGTGGTTGACCTTGATCCCGTCGTAGATCTTGTTCCAGAACCAACTGAGCACCACTTCCAGGAAGCGGATCGCGGTGTAGGTGTAGTCCGAGGCGATCTCGTTGCCGTAGCGCAGGGCCTGGGCCTTGGCTTTTTCCGGGGAAATGTTTTCGCGCTCGGCCTCGTCGAGAATCGCCTGTTTCACCAGGGGCTGGTTGAGCAGGCCCTTGACCAGGTTGCGCCGGTGGGAGATGTCCGGGCCGATGACCGCGGCCTTGAGGTTGCGAAAGTGCACCCGCAGGATGCGCTGGGCCATGCGTACGGTGCGCTCGTGGCCCTTGTTGTGTTCGATCAGCTCCCGCAGGTTGATCGGCGCGGAGAACTGCACTCGGGTCTTGCGTCCCAGGATCATGATGCTCAGCAGCCGGCGCAGGCGCCCGGTGACCGCCCAGCTGTCGGCGAACAGCAGTTTCCACGGGCTGGATTCACTGTCCGGGGACTGGCCCCAGAACACGCTGACCGGAATGATCTGCGCATCTTCGGCGGCGTTCTGGGCCAGGGCGCTGACCAGTCGGGTCAGGGTCGGTGGCGCGCCGCGCTTGTCCTGGCGGCCGAGCCAGTCGGGCTCCGGGGTCAGGTAGAAGAACGCCGCAGGCTCCAGCAGGTTGCCCACCGACACCGGCAGCACCGGGCGTGGCAGACCGGCCTTGGTGCATTCGCTATCGACCACGGCGAGGTCGGTCAGGGACGGGTTTTGCAGGACGTAGAACACCGGCCGGCTGCGGTCGAGGTCGAGGGTGAAGGACGACTGGTTGATGGTTTCCGAGCGCACCCAGAGGTACAGCAGGCGGCGCAAGGTGCCAAACACAAGACGGCGGATCGGGGAGCGGGTCATACGGCTTCTGCGTGAGTGAATATGTGGATGAACACAAAACCGAGCAACTGCTCGGGGCCGGTAGTGTGCGGATTTCGGTGAACGTGACCGAGCGTTTCGCTAATACGTGACCGGTGCTTCCACCCCGGTTGCGCGGGTTCTGGATTGTAATCGCATCGGTCACGATGCGGCTTGTTCCTCGGCTTTTTTTCGGCGCAGCGACTCGCCTTTCATCGTCAGTCGGTAGGCGTTGTGCACCAGGCGGTCGAGGATGGCATCGGCCAGGGTCGGGTCGTTGATCCAGCCGTGCCAGTGCTCGATGGGCAGTTGGCTCGTCAGGATGGTGGAGCGGCTGCCAGCGCGGTCGTCGATCACCTCCAGCAGGTCATGCCGGGCTCCTTCCTCCAGCGGGGCTAGCGCCCAGTCGTCCAGCACCAGGACGTCGACCTTTGCCAGCTGTTGCAGGGTACGGCCGAAGCTGCCGTCGCCATGAGCGATGCGCAGTTGTTCCAGCAGGCGCGGGGTGCGCAGGTACAGGGTGCTATAGCCCTGGCGGCAGGCCTGGTTGCCCAGGGCGCAGGCCAGCCAGGTTTTGCCGGCACCGGTCGGGCCGGTCAGCAGCAGGTTGTGCTGCTGGCGGATCCAGTCGCCACTGGCCAGGGTGGCGATCAGACGCTCGTCCAGGGCGCGTCCGGTGCGGCGGTCGAGATCTTCCAGGCAGGCGTTGGCGTACTTGAGCTTGGCCTTCTTGCGCAGCCGTACCAGGCGCTGGTTGTCACGCCAGGCCAGTTCGCGGTCGAGCAGTAGGCCGAGGCGTTCATCGAAGCTCAGGCTGTGGCTGGCCGGCAGCGTCCATTGCTCTTCCAGGGCGCGGGCCATGCCGTCCAGGCGTAGCTGGTGCAGTTGATTCAGGGTGTGTTGCGGCATCATCGAACAGCTCCTGTTGCGGGGGTTGGTAGTAGTCGGCGCCACGGACGTTCTCGTGGTCGCCGGGTAAGGTCGTTTCGGCGGCACGCTGGGGCAGCGGCTGTTGATCCAGGCCTTGCTGGAGCAGGTTGCGCACGCTGCGCCCGGTGAAGGCGCGCAGGTGTACGGCACGTTCGGCAGCGGCTTCCAGGCGTGCATTGCCATAGCGCCGGGCCAGCGAGAGCAGGCCGAGGCAGGCGCGGTAGCCCATCTCCGGGTGCGGCTTGTGGGTCAGTTGGTGATCGATCAGTTGGCGCGTGTAGGGGCCGATCCGCGCGCCCCAGTCGAGCAGGCGTTGTGGCGTCCATTCGCGATGCGCCTGGTGCGCCGCGGGCATGTGCTCGCGCTGGGTACTGTAAGCGCCGCGTCGCCCCAGCAGCAGGTGGCTGGCCACCCGCCGGTTGCCATGCAGCACTTCCAGGGTGTGTGCCGTCAGTCGCACGTCCACGTTCTGCCGGGCCAGGGCGGAGGGCACGCTGTAGAAGCTGCCATTGACCTCGATGTGGTAGTCGATGCTGACCTTGCAGCGCTTGAAGGTGGCGACCTCGTAGGGATGCACCGGCAGCGCTCGCAAGGCCGGGCGATCCAGGCGCTCGAACCAGTCGCGCCGGCAGCCATCGAGCCGCTTGAACGGGCGCCGATTCAGATCCTCCAGCAGCTCGGCGATGGCCTGGTTAAGCGCATGCAGGCTGAAGAACTGCCGATGGCGCAGCCGCGCCATGATCCAGCGCTCGACCACCTGCACCGCCACCTCGGCCTTGGCCTTGTCCTGAGGCTTGCGTGGCCGTGCCGGCAGGATCACCGTCTGGTAATGACGCGCGCACTCCAGCGTGGCCCGGTTCAGGCCCGGCTCGTAGCGATCCGGCTGGGCGACCAGGGCGCGCGGATTGTCCGGCACAACCATTTCCGGCACGCCGCCAAAGTAGGTCAGAGCCTGGCCCAGCGAGGTCAGCCAGTCCACCTGGGTTTCGCCTGGCGTCGCGCAGGCATAGGTGTAATTCGAGGCGCCCAGGGCGGCGACGAAGATGTGCGCCCGGCGCACTTCGCCGGTGGCCGGGTCGACCACCGGCAGCGTCGGCCCGGCATAGTCGATGAATAGCTTCTCGCCCGCACGGTGCAGCTGACGCATCGAACGTTTGAGCGTCTGGGCGTAGCGCCGGTAGTGCTCGACGAACTGGGTGTAGCGGTAGGTCGGCTGGCCCGCATGCGCGGCGAGATATTCCTCCCACAGCAGCTGCAAGGTCACGCCCTTGCGTCGCAACTCGCGGTGGATGCTCAGCACATCGGGCAGCACTCGCTCACCGCGCGGCTTGTTCGTCGACGTCGGTGCAAACAAGGCGGCCGCCAGCGCGGCCTCGTCCATGGCCACCAGCGCCGGCCAGTCCAGCCCGGCCACCCGCGCCGCCGCGATGTACTTGCTAACCACGCCCTTGGACAGCTGCAAGGCACGGGCAATCTTCTCGTGGGACAAGCCGGCCTCAAACTTGAGGCGCAGACATTCTTTGATGTTTCGCATGGCTACTCGCGGCGCCGCCATCTTCCTCTCCCGAAATCGGTCGAGGATGGCGGCGCATCAGGTCATGCGCAACGAAGGGGAAGGCTTTCGCTAAGTCGTGACCGGCGATTTCGGTAAGCCGTGACCACCTGTTTCGGAACAGGCGGAAAATCGGTCACGTTGCTACCGAAATGAGCGGTCACGCGTTAGCGAAATGACCGGTCACGATCAACCGAAACGGCCGGTCACGGTGCTCCGAAATCCGCAGTAGTGTGCCGGATTCGTCGAAAATCGGCAAAAAAGCGCCGAAACAAGATTGAGTTGAGAGTTTTTACGCCTGTCATATACTCGGCCGACTCTCCCGCGCCGTATTGCCTCCTGTCATAGAGAGACAGGCCTAGGGAAAGTTCTCAAGGTTTGGTTGCAGTGCGCCAATCCAATAATAAAAAAATGAGGTATGGATTCATGACTACTCGTGAGACCGGCAACGTGAAGTGGTTCAACGACGCCAAGGGCTACGGCTTTATCCAGCGTGAAGGCGGGGCGGACGTGTTTGTCCACTATCGAGCGATCCGTGGCGAAGGCCACCGTTCCCTGACAGAAGGCCAGCAGGTGGAGTACGCCGTGGTCGAAGGCCAGAAAGGTCTGCAGGCCGAAGACGTCGTCGGCCTGTAACCCACCCGGTAGGAGCTGGCTTGCCAGCGAAGGCGTTGAAGGCCTCTTCGCCGGCAAGCCGGCTCCTACGGGTATGCGGTGGTCAGGCGGTGCGCCAGGTAATCTCTTCTTCACCGTCGGCGCTGATGCGAATCCAGCGATCGGCGGACTCTTCACCCTCTTCCTCGACCCAACTGCCCGGTGCGCAGCGCACTTCCACGTTCAAGGCGGCAAAGGCCGCGCGGGCGCAGGCAATGTCGTCATCCCACGGGGTCTGGTCGCTTTCCAGGTACAGGCTGTTCCACTTGCCCACCGCTTTGGGCAGCCAGGTCACGGGCACGTCGCCTGCGCTGCATTTGTAGGTCTGGCCCTTCTGGACCCAGTCGCTGCAAGGGCCGAGCACGGCGCCGAGCCAGGCGGCGATGGCCTTGTAGTCGACGTCGGCGTCTTTCAGGTAAATCTCGATATCGGGCTGGCGCATGGATGTCCTCATTGCCGGTCTGAAAAATCCATTCGCGGATTTCTTCGACCCCGGGCCTGTGCCCGAAGTCGTGGGTTGTAGTGGGGTTATTGCAGCACGAAGTAATCGTAGCGCATCGATACGCTGACCTCGAAAGGCTCGCTTTGCTCGATCACCGCGGCCCGGCGTTCGGCGCTGGCGCGCCAGCCGTGAGGAGTCATGGCCAGCAGGTTGGCGCGATCTTCCGGGCGTTCCAGGCACAGCTTGAACTCCAGGGTTTCGCTGTGGGCCAGGGCCATGCCTGCAGGCACCAGGGCCAGGTGCTTGTCGTCGGTGTACTCGCGCACCTCGTCGTACAGGCGTTCGCGCAGCTCCATCAGGTGGCCGCTGGTGGGGCCGACCTTCATCAGGCCGCCGCCGGGGCTCAACAGACGCTTGGCCTCCTGCCAGTCGAGGGGGCTGAAGACGCTGGCGAGAAACTGGCAACTGGCATCGGCCAGGGGGATGCGCGCCATGCTGGCGACCATCCAGGTCAGTTGCGGCGCGCGGCGGCAGGCGCGTTTCACCGCTTCCCGGGAAATATCCAGGGCGTAGCCGTCGGCGCCAGGCAGGGCCTCGGCCAGTTGCGCGGTGTAGTAACCCTCGCCACAACCGATGTCGACCCAGCGCTGGGGCGCGCGTTCCGCCGCCAGCTCGGCCAGGCGCCGGGCCACCGGGGCGTAGTGCCCGGCGTTGAGGAAGTCGCGGCGGGCCTCGACCATGGCCTGGTTGTCGCCCGGGTCACGGCTGTTCTTGTGCTGCACCGGCAGCAGGTTCAGGTAGCCCTGGCGCGCGCGGTCGAAGCGATGCCCGGCCGGGCAGACCACACCGTTGTCCACAGCGTTCAGCGGGGCGCTGCAAAGAGGACAGGCCAGCATCAGGCAAGCAACTTGACGAGCGTCTGGTAGTAGATCTCGGTCAGCACATCCAGGTCGCTGGCCAGGATCCGCTCGTTGACCTGGTGGATGGTGGCGTTGACCGGGCCCAACTCCACCACCTGGGTGCCCAGGGTGGCGATGAACCGACCGTCGGAAGTACCACCACTGGTGGACGCCTTGGTGTCGCGGCCGGTGACCTGCTTGATGCTGGCCGAAACCGCGTCCAGCAGGGCGCCGGGTTCGGTGAGGAATGGCAGGCCGGACAGGGCCCAGTCCACGTGCCAGTCCAGGCCGTGCTTGTCGAGGATCGCCGCGACCCGCTGTTGCAGGCCTTCCACGGTGGATTCGGTGGAGAAGCGGAAGTTGAACACCGCTACCAGGTCACCGGGGATTACGTTGGTGGCGCCGGTGCCGGAATTGAGGTTGGAGATCTGGAAGCTGGTGGGCGGGAAGAAGGCATTGCCGTCATCCCAGTGCTCGGCCGCCAGTTCCGCCAGGGCCGGGGCCGCCAGGTGGATCGGGTTCTTCGCCAGGTGCGGGTAGGCCACGTGGCCCTGTACCCCACGCACCGTGAGCTTGGCGCCGAGGGAGCCGCGGCGGCCGTTCTTGACCACGTCGCCCACCAGGCTGGTGCTCGAAGGCTCACCCACGATGCACCAGTCCAGGCGTTCCTTGCGTGCCGCCAGGCGCTCCACCACCGCTTTGGTGCCGTGATGCGCCGGGCCTTCTTCGTCGCTGGTGATGAGGAAGGCGACCGAGCCCTTGTGGTCCGGGTAGTCGGCGACAAAGCGCTCGGCAGCCACCACCATCGCGGCCAGGCTGCCTTTCATGTCCGCCGCGCCACGGCCGCAGAGCATGCCGTGTTCATCGATCAGGGCTTCGAACGGATCATTCTGCCAGGCCTGGACCGGCCCGGTGGGCACCACGTCGGTGTGGCCGGCGAAGCACAGCACCGGGCCTTCGTGCCGGCCATGGGTGGCCCAGAAGTTGTCCACGTCCTCGATGCGCATCGGCTCCAGCTTGAAGCCGGCATCGCCCAGGCGCTGCATCATCATTTTCTGGCAGTCGGCGTCGACCGGTGTCACCGAGGGGCGACGGATCAGGTCACAGGCAAGTTGCAGGGTCGGCGAAAGCTCGGCATGGGCCGTCATGGGGAACTCCGGTGCAAGGCAAGATCAGGCGCAGCTCTTTTCTTGTTGTAGGAGCGAGCTTGCTCGCGATGGACTCAAAAGTGGCGCAGAGCATCAGGTGCTTGCGTCATGTCTTGACATCTATCGCGAGCAAGCTCGCTCCTACAGGGAGAGCTGCGGGCTAGGCGCGCAAAATGGCGGATATCTTAAAGCAAAACGGCGGCCAGAGGCCGCCGTTTAGTGCTTTGCATCGATTTAGGCGGCTGGCGCCGGCTCGGGGTGTTCCGCAGGTTTTGGCAGCGACGAAAGGAAGGCCATGACCAGTGCCGCTACATAAGGCAGCGACTGCACCAGGAGCATGGTCACCCAGAAGCGCATGTCGTTGCTCGGCAGGCCCTGCACCAGGAAGATCCCCAGCGCCGCGCCCCACAACAGCAGCATGATGAACAGCTCTTCCCGGGCTTCCGAGATCGCCACCCAGAACCCGTGGTTGTCGGCGTTCTTCGGGGTGCGGAAGAACGGAATGCTGCTGGTGAAGAAGCCGTACAGCACCGCCTTGGCAATGGTGTGCGACAGCGCCAGGCCGGCCAGGGCCGCGCAGAACGCATCCTTGAGGTTGACCCCCACCGCCCGGCGGTAGAGGAAGATGATCTTGCCGACCTTGAACACGAACAGCGCCAGCGGCGGGATGGCGAAGATCAGCAGCGGCGGGTCGACCCGTTGCGGCACGATGATCATCGCCGCCGACCACAGCAGGGCGCCGACGGTGAAGAAGATGTTCATGCCGTCCGCGACCCACGGCAGCCACCCGGCGAGGAAGTGGTAGCGCTGGCCACGGGTCAGCTCGGTGTCCTTGCCGCGCAGCAGGCTGGCGGTGTGGCGCTTGATGATCTGGATCGCGCCATAGGCCCAGCGGAAGCGCTGTTTCTTGAAGTCGATGAAGGTGTCGGGCATCAGGCCCTTGCCGTAGCTTTCGTGGTGGTACGCCGCCGACAGGCCTTTCTCGAATACCCGCAGGCCCAGCTCGGCGTCTTCGCAGATGCACCAGTCGGCCCAGCCCAGCTCTTCCAGCACCGTGCGCCGGGTCATGGTCATGGTGCCGTGCTGGATGATCGCGTCGCGGTCGTTGCGGGTGACCATGCCGATATGGAAGAAGCCCTTGTATTCCGCGTAGCAGAGCTTCTTGAAGGTGCTTTCGTTCTGGTCGCGGTAGTCCTGGGGCGACTGCACGATGGCGATCTTCGGGTCGGCGAAGTGCGGCACCATGTGCTTGAGCCAGTTGCGGTCGACGCAGTAGTCGGAGTCGATCACCGCGATCACTTCGGCATCCTTGGCGGTGTGCGGCAGCAGGTAGTTCAGCGCGCCGCCCTTGAAACCGGCCAAGGGCGCGACGTGGAAGAACTTGAAGCGCGGCCCTAAGGTTTCGCAATAGGCCTGCACCGGTTCCCAGACCGCCGGGTCCTTGGTGTTGTTGTCGATGATCAGGACTTCGAAGTCCGGGTAATCGAGGTTGGCCAGGGCATTGAGGGTCTGTTTGACCATCTCCGGCGGCTCGTTGTAGCACGGCACGTGGATCGAGACTTTCGGCCGGTAGCTGGAGTCGCCCTCGACCGGCAGGAACTCGCGCCGGCGCTTGTGGATCCACACCGCCTCGGCCAGTTCATGGGCCTCGGTGAGCAGCACGATGAACACCCCCAGCGCACCGAGCGCGAGGAGGAAGCCCACGGTCAGGCTGAACCAGGTGCTGTATTGCTGGCTGTAGTCGTAGCCGATCCACACCAGCACCGAACCGCAGAGGAAGGCGATGAAGGTAAGGAAGGTGCGGCCACGCTGGCGCAGGGCCGAGCCGTCGATCATCAGCAGGGTCAGCGACAGCAGCGCCAGCACCACCGAACCGATGGCCAGCACTCGCCACTGCGGGATCGCTACCACCGGGCCTTCAAAGTTGAATTTCTGCTGGCGCGCGGCGTTGAACACGCCCCAGTAGGCGCCCACCGAGCCTTCGTCACTGGCCTTCCACGGCTGGTCGAAGGCTTCGATGACGAAGTAGTTGTAGCCCTGGCGATTGAGCTTGTTGACCAGGGTGCGCAGGTAGATTGCCTGGTCCGCCGGACTGGCGTCGGCACCACCGCGCATGCGGCCGTTGCTCGGCCAGCCCACTTCGGACAGCAACAGCGGCTTTTTCGGGAACATCTTCTTCAAGTCGCGGGCGCGGTCGAGGACGAACTGCCCGGCCTTGTCCATCGGGATGAATTCCCAATAGGGCAGGATGTGCGCGGCGATCAGGTCGACGTGCTTGGCCAGTTCCGGGTGTTCTTCCCAGACGTGCCACTGTTCCGAGGTGGTGACCGGGACTTTCACCGCGGCACGCACCCGGTCGAGAATCACCGACAGCTGGTCGGCGGTGATTTCCTTGCGGAAGATCGCTTCGTTGCCCACCACTACCCGCACCACGCTGCGCGAGCTGTTGGCCAGCTCGATGGCGCGCATGATTTCCCGCTCGTTGCGCTCCAGGTCCGGGCTGATCCAGATGCCCAGGGTCACGCGCAGGCCGAACTCTTCCGCCAGCTTGGGAATATCCTGCAGGCTGCCATCCACCGAGTAGGTACGGATGTTGTCCGTCAGCTTGCTCATGATCTCCAGGTCGCGACGCATTTCATCGTCGGACGGGTACTGGTCTTTCTGCGGGAACTGACCCTGCTGGAAAGGCGAGTAGGAAAAGCCGGAGATCTGTTCCGGCCAGTCGGGGGCCGATACCGGGCGATTGATCAGCGCCCAGAAGCCGGTGAACAGCGCGGCAATGGCCAGCACTATCACCAGGTTGAGTCCAAATTTACGCGATGACATAGCTATTTCGGGTTCCAAAAAGTGTGGAACGAGGGAAGGGTTGGCAGGCGCCAAACGGCGGGCATCCTACACCGGCCCTCAACTGAGCGTACAGCGCACAGAGGAAAGCCGGACCTTAGGCACTGTAATTGGGTTTAAGTTCTTTACTTGTAGCTGGCGGCTTAAAACTTGTCGCTTCCAGGCCCTATAATGCGCGCCGGTTTTTTAGGTGATGGTCATGAGTACAGAAGATCCACGGTTCGCCGGTGTCGCCCGTTTGTATGGCATTGAAGGCCTGGAACGGCTGCGGGCAGCCCATGTGGCGATCGTCGGGGTCGGCGGCGTCGGTTCCTGGGCGGCGGAAGCCATCGCCCGTTGCGGTGTCGGCGAGATCTCGCTGTTCGACCTCGACGACGTCTGCGTCAGCAACAGCAACCGTCAGTTGCACGCCCTGGACAGCACCGTGGGCAAGCCCAAGGTCGAGGTCATGGCCGAGCGCCTGCGCGGCATCAACCCGGACTGTCGCGTGCATGCGGTGGCGGACTTCGTCACCCGCGAAACCATGGCCGAATACATCACCCCGAACATCGACTGCGTGATCGACTGCATCGACAGCGTCAACGCCAAGGCGGCGCTGATCGCCTGGTGCAAGCGGCGCAAGATCCAGATCATCACCACCGGCGGCGCCGGCGGGCAGATCGACCCGACGCTGATCCAGGTCTGCGACCTGAACCGCACCTTCAATGACCCGCTGGCCTCCAAGGTGCGGTCCACCTTGCGCCGCGACTATGGCTTCTCGCGCACCGTGACCCGCCATTACAGCGTGCCCTGCGTGTTTTCCACCGAGCAACTGCGCTACCCGAAGCCGGACGGCAGCATCTGCCTGCAGAAGAGCTTTGTTGGTGATGGGGTCAAGCTCGACTGCGCTGGCGGCTTTGGCGCGGTGATGATGGTGACCGCGACCTTCGGCATGGTGGCGGCGACCAAGGCGGTGGACAAGCTCGTTGCCGGCGTGCGCCGCCCGTCCGAACGCAGCAAGCCCGCTGCATAAGGTCGGCTTGCACAGCCGCGAGCTGTTGTAGGAGCTGGCTTGCCAGCGAAAGGGACCCAGGGGGCGATGCTCGGTTTGAGGCCCAGTTCGCCGGCAAGCCGGCTCCTACGGTAGGGCGCAGAGGGTGGCCGGCTCCTATAGAGCCAGTTCGCCCATGCGCTGCAGTACCGCGTTCAAGCCGTTGCTGCGCGACGGCGAGAGCTGGCGCGACAGGCCCAACTGGTTGAACCAGTCCGCCAGGTCCACCTCGCGCAATTGCTGCGCCGTCAGGCCGTTGACCCGGGCCAGCAGCAAGGCCACCAGGCCGCGAATCAGCCGTGCGTCGCTGGCGGCGGCAAATTGCCAATGACCGTTTTCCAGGCTCGCCACCAGCCAGACCTGGCTTTCGCAGCCGTGCACCCGGTTGGCTTCGACCTTGTCCGCGTCATCGAGTGCCGTCAGGCGCTCGCCCCATTGCATCAGCAGGCGCGCCCGCTGCTCCCAGCCGGCAGCGCCCTGGAACACCTCCAGGGCGGTGATGGCATCCGGCGGCAGGCTCATCGCAGCAACTCCAGGGCCTGATCCAGGGCCTCGAAGAAGCGCTCCAGGTCTTCGGAGTCGTTGTACAGCGCCAACGACACCCGGATCGCTCCGGCCAGCCCAAGGCTTTTCATCAGCGGCATGGCGCAGTGATGCCCGGCGCGCACGGCAATGCCCTGTTCGGTCAGCAGGTGGGCCAGGTCGGCGTTGTGCACGCCGTCGACGACGAAACTGACCAGAGCCAGTTGCGGCGTGCCCAGCAGGCGGATGCCGTTGCGTGCCTGCAAGCCCTGCAACAGATAGGCATGCAGCGCGGCTTCGTGCGCGGCCACTGCCGGCTGATCCAGGCCTGAGAGGTAATCCAGGGTCGCGCCCAGGCCGATGACCCCGGCAATCGGCGGAGTGCCGGCCTCGAAGCCCAGCGGCGCCGGGCGGAAACTCGCGTGTTGGTAGTCGGCGTTCTGGACCATCTCGCCTCCAAACTGCCAGTGGCGCAGGCCCTTGAGCGCCTCGTGGCGGCCAAAGAGCACGCCGACCCCGTCCGGGCCGTAGAGTTTGTGGCTGGAGAACACATAGAAGTCGCAGCCCAGGGCCTGTACGTCATGGCGGCCGTGAACCACGCCCTGGGCGCCGTCGATCACGGTCAGTGCGTCGTGGGCCTTGGCCATGGCCAGCAGTGGACTCAGGGGCTGCCAGGCACCGAGCACGTTGGACAGCTGGCTCAGCGCCAGCAGTCGGGTTCGCGGGCCGATCAGGTGGCTGGCCGCCTGGATATCGATCATGCCGTCGGCATCCAGCGGCAGGACGATCAGCTTGAGTTGGCGACGTTCGGCCAGTTGCTGCCAGGGCAGCAGGTTGGCGTGGTGTTCCAAGGCGCTGATGACGATTTCATCGCCCGCTGTGAATTGGTGTTCCAGGCCGTAGGCCAGGAGGTTCAACGCGGAAGTGGCGCCGTGGGTGAAGACGATCTGCCCGCTGTCACCGGTGTTCAGCCATTGCCCGACCTTGCTGCGGCTGTCCTCGAAGGCCTGGGTGGCGTGGGCGCCGGGCAGGTGCTGCGCGCGATGCACATTGGCCGCGCCATTGGCGTAGTAGTGAGCCAGGGCGTCCAGCAGGGCTTGGGGTTTTTGCGTGGTGGCGGCGTTGTCCAGGTACGTCTGGTCCTGGCGTTGCAGGGCAGCGATAGCCGGGAAGTCGGCGCGCCAGGGGGAGGGTACAAGCATGGTGGCGGAACTCGTTTGAACAGGCCGGGCGCCGATGATAAGCGCCCGGCCGGTTCCAGTGAAACCGAATCGCTGCTTAGTTGTGAGCGTGCAGCGCTTCGTTCAGCTCGATAGCCGACTTGTGGGTCTTGCACTCCACGGCGCCGGTTTCCGAGTTGCGGCGGAACAGCAGGTCCGGCTGGCCGGCCAGTTCCCGGGCCTTGAGCACCTTGACCAGTTGGTTGTTCTCGTCCAGCAGCGCCACCTTGGTGCCGGCGGTCACGTACAGGCCCGACTCCACGGTGTTGCGGTCGCCCAATGGAATGCCGATACCGGCGTTGGCGCCGATCAGGCAGCCTTCGCCGACCTTGATCACGATGTTGCCGCCGCCCGACAGGGTGCCCATGGTGGAGCAGCCGCCGCCCAGGTCCGAACCCTTGCCGACGAATACGCCAGCCGACACGCGGCCTTCGATCATGCCCGGGCCTTCGGTGCCGGCGTTGAAGTTGACGAAGCCTTCGTGCATCACGGTGGTGCCTTCGCCGATGTAGGCGCCCAGGCGGATCCGCGCGCTGTCAGCGATACGCACACCGCTCGGCACCACGTAGTCGGTCATTTTCGGGAACTTGTCCACCGAGAACACTTCCAGCAGCTCGCCGCGCAGGCGGGCTTCCAGTTGACGCTCGGCCAGCTCGCCGAGGTCGATCGCACCCTGGCTGGTCCAGGCCACGTTCGGCAGCAGCGGGAACACGCCGGCCAGGCTCAGGCCGTGTGGCTTGACCAGGCGGTGGGACAGCAGGTGCAGCTTCAGGTAGGCCTCTGGGGTGGAGGTCAGCTGGGCGTCTTCGGCCAGCAGGGTCGCCACCAGCGGCTTGTGGCTCTCGGCCAGGCGAGTCAGCAGGGCAGCCTGGGTGGCGTCGATGCTTTTCAGGGCATCGGCCATTTGTGCGGCCTGGGCGTTGGTGAAGGTGATGGCCTGGTTGCCTTCGCTGTAGCCGAGGATCGGTGCTACCGCGGCAACGATTTCAGCCGCGGGATTGAGCAGTGGCGACGCGTAAAACACTTCCAGCCAAGCGCCTTGGCGGTTCTGGGTGCCGACACCGAAGGCCAGGCTGAACAGGGTAGTGGACATGCAGTTACCTCTTGCGAAATTGAGTGAGCAGGCTTACTTGAGCGCCGCTGCGTAAAGGTCTGGCTTGAAGCCAATCAGGGTCTTGTCTCCGAGATCGAGCACCGGGCGCTTGATCATCGAAGGTTGCGCGAGCATCAGTTCAACGGCTTTCGCCTGGTCGAGATCGGCTTTGCTTTCGTCATCGAGTTTGCGAAAGGTCGTGCCCGCGCGGTTCAACACCACCTGCCAACCGTGCTCGTCGCACCACTGATTCAGGTGCTCACGGTCAATGCCGGAGGTTTTGTAGTCATGGAAGTCATAGCTGACAGCGTGTTCATCGAGCCAGGTGCGCGCCTTTTTCATGGTGTCACAGGCTTTGATGCCGAAAAGGTGCAACGTTTTGCTTGAAGCGGTCAAGGAATTGCCCCCTTTGGAGATGCTGGAGATCAAAGGTCACGGATTATGCCACGACCGCACCGATTCGGCGTCGGCTGGCGCGGGGCTTTGTCGCATTGTGTTTCCGTGCCTTTGCGCCGTTGCGACTTTTGTGCAGCGGCGTGACAGCAGCTTAAGCGGCTAATATGGCGCTTCTGCGGTGAATTCCTGCCGCTGTCGCGTGTCTGCTTTGAAGTTTCAGATCGGGAAACCCGCTTTATGCAATCCGCCTACACCGTCCTCATCCTGCTGATGCTGGTGAGCCTTTCGCGTCTTGTCGGGCGGGTCATTCCCCTGCCGCTGCCCCTGGTGCAGATCGCCGCCGGCGCCTTGCTGGCCTGGCCGACCCTGGGTTTGCACGTGACCCTGGACCCGGAGCTGTTCCTCTTCCTGTTTCTGCCGCCACTGCTGTTTTCCGATGGCTGGCGCATGCCCAAGCGCGAATTCTGGCGCTTGCGCGGGCCGATCCTGACCCTGGCGGTGGGGTTGGTGCTGTTCACCGTGGTCGGCGCCGGCTATTTCATTCACTGGCTGTTGCCGAGCATTCCCCTGCCGGTGGCCTTCGCCCTGGCGGCGGTGCTGTCGCCCACCGACGCTGTGGCGGTGTCGGCGATTTCCCAGAACCGCCTGCCGACCCCGCTGATGCATATGCTCCAGGGCGAGGCCCTGATGAATGACGCCTCGGGCTTGGTGACCTTCAAGTTCGCCTTGGTGGCGGCCGTGACCGGGGTGTTTTCCCTGGCCAATGCCAGCCTGACCTTTGTCCTGGTGGCGGTGGGCGGACTGGCGGTCGGCGTAGCCCTGAGCTGGCTGGTCGGGCGCCTGCGCGCCTGGATGATCGCCCGCGGCTGGGACGACCCGGCAACCCACGTGGTGTTCATGCTGCTGTTGCCGTTCGCCGCTTATGTGCTGGCCGAGCGCCTGGGGGCTTCGGGCATCCTTTCCGCCGTGGCGGCGGGGATGATGCAGAGCTGGCTCGACCTGTTGCCACGCCAGACCAGCACCCGACTGCTCAATCGCAGCGTCTGGTCGTTGTTGGAGTTTGCCTTCAACGGCTTGATTTTCCTGCTCTTGGGACTGCAGCTGCCGGACATCATCAAGGCCGTGGTCAGCCATGAGACTTCGCTCTGGCCAACCCTGTTCTATCGCTGCCTGGATGTGCTGGCGATCTTCCTGGTGCTGTTGGTATTGCGCTTTATCTGGGTGCAGAGCATCTGGCGCCTGTCCGGGCTGTTGCGGCGCTGGCGTGGCAAGGGGGAACTGACCCTGGTGCCCACCGCGCGCTCCTGCTGGCTGCTGACAGTGGGCGGGGTGCGTGGGGCGGTGACCCTGGCCGGTGTGATGTCGGTGCCTTTGTTCCTGGGCGCGGGGGAGGCCTTCCCCGAACGTGATCTGCTGATCTTTATCGCTGCCGGGGTGATCCTTTTGTCCCTGGTAGCGGCCTGCATTGCCCTGCCGCTGCTGCTGCGTGGGATTGTGAAGAGCCCCGACGACAAGCGCCGCGGCGAAGTTCGCGATGCCTGGCGCAAGACTGCCGAGGCGGCGATCCATGCCCTGGAAGCCGAGGAAGTGGCGGAAACCAATGAGTCGCCCGATGCGGCCCAGGCAGCACTGGCCACTGAGCTCAAGGGGCGCTTGATGGCCGAGTACCGGCATCAGTTGGAGGTCTATAACGATTCCGCCGAGGCCCAGGCCCTGGCGTTGCAGATGGACTTGCTGGAGCGCCGCCTGCGGCTCAAGGCCCTGCGCGCGCAACGGCTGGAACTGTACCGCCTGAGCCGGCATCACCAGATCGGTGATGATGTGCTGCGAGAGGTGTTGGCGGACCTGGATTTGAGCGAGGCGAATCTGGGGGTGGTGAAGTGAACGAATGAAGCTTTCGTCGGCAAGCCGACTCCTACAAGGAGGGTGTAGGAGCCGGCTTGCCGGCGAAGGGGTTTAAGCGCGGCGCAGAATGAAGTCGCGAATCCGCTCGGCGGCTTCCACGCATTCCGCCAGCGGAGCGACCAGTGCCATGCGCACTCGCCCGGCACCCGGGTTGGTGCCGTCCACGTCCCGGGACAGGTAGGAGCCCGGCACCACGGTCACGTGTTCCTGTTCGAACAGGGCGCGACAGAAGGCGGCGTCATCCCCGGCCACGTTCGGCCACAGGTAGAAGCTGCCGTCCGGACGCTGCACGTCGAGCACCGGCGCGAGGATCGCCAGTACCGCATCGAACTTCTCGCGGTACAGGGCGCGGTTGGCGCGCACGTGCACTTCGTCGTTCCAGGCGGCGACGCTGGCCAGTTGGGTCTGCACCGGCATGGCGCAGCCGTGGTAGGTGCGGTACAGCAGGAAGCCCTTGAGAATATCGGCGTCGCCGGCCACGAAACCGGAGCGCAGGCCCGGCAGGTTGGAACGCTTGGACAGGCTGTGGAACACCACGCAGCGCTTGAAGTCTTTGCGGCCCAGTTCGACGCAGGCGGCGAGCAGCCCCGGCGGCGGGGTCTGTTCGTCGAAGTACAGCTCGCTGTAGCACTCGTCGGCGGCGATCACGAAGTCGTGTTCGTCAGCCAGGGCGATCAGCTTTTTCAGGGTATCCAGCGGGATCAGCGCGCCGGTGGGGTTGCCCGGGGAGCACAGGAAGAGGATCTGGCAGCGCTGCCAGATTTCGGCCGGCACGGCGTCGAAGTCCGGGTTGAAGCCATTTTCATCCAGGCACGGCAGGTAGTGCGGCTTGGCCCCGGCGAGGAAGGCTGCGCCTTCGTAGATCTGATAGAAGGGGTTGGGGCTGACCACCAGGGCGTCGTCACCGCGGTTGACCACGGTCTGGGTGAAGGCGAACAGGGCTTCGCGGGTGCCGTTGACCGGTAATACGTTGCGTGCCGGGTCGATCCAGCCGCTTGGCACGCCGAAGCGTCGTTCGCACCAGGCGCCAATCGCTTCGCGCAGGGCCGGTATACCCAGGGTGGTGGGGTACACCGCCATCTGATCGAGGTTGCTGGCCAGGGCTTCGGCGACAAAGCTCGGCGAACGGTGTTTGGGTTCGCCGATGGACAGGGCGATCGGACGCTTGTCCGGGTTGGGCGTCACGGTGCCAAGCAGGGCCCGCAGCTTTTCGAACGGGTAAGGCTGCAACTGGTTCAGAGCGTTGTTCATCGGTGCGGTATCTCACTCAAGGCGGCAATTCAGTCCTGTCAGATGCTCAGGCGGGTCATTTCGATAGTCGGTTCGTGGCTGACACTCAACTGCTCGACGATCGCATCCTGCAGGCGGCTGCACAGTTGGGGGTCGGAAAGGGGCTGATTGTGCGCGTCGGTGATGAAAAACACGTCTTCCACGCGCTCCCCCAGGGTGGCGATCTTGGCGTTCTGCAGCGACAGGTCGAACTCCAGGAAGATCTTGCCGATTCGCGCCAGCAGGCCAGGGCGATCCGGGGCGCTGAGCTCCAGCACGGTCACCGGACGCTGGGCGTCGTTGTGGATGGTCACCTCGGGCTCGAAGGCAAAATGCTTGAGCTGGCGCGGCACCCGACGCTGGATGATGGTCGGGTAATCGTCGGGGTTGCGCAGGGCGTCGGTCAGGCCCTTGCGGATCTGTTCGACCCGCTGCGGGTTGTTGCCGATGGACTCGCCGTCGTTGTCCAGGACGATGTAGGTGTCGAGGGTGAACTGGCTGCTGGAGGTGATGATGCGCGCGTCATGGATGTTCAGGTTGAGCTGGTCCATGGCGGCCACGGTCACCGCAAAGAAGTCGTGCTGGTCCGGGGCGTAGATGAATATCTGGGTGCCGCCCTCGAATTCGCGCTGGGTGATTTCCTTGATCAGTACCAGTGGCCCGCCGTCGGCCGGCTGCTGGAGGATCGCATCGCTGTGCCAGGCCACGTCGCCGGCGGTATGGCGCAGGAAGTAGTCGTCGCCCAGTTGCGACCAGAGTTGCTCCACTTCGTCCGGGTCGGTGCCGTTGCGCACCAGGATGTCCAGGGCGGCGCTCTGGGTCTGGCGGATCTGCTCTTCGCGGTCCACCGGGTTTTCCAGGCCGCGGCGCAGGGCACGCTTGGTTTCGGTGTACAGCTGGCGCAACAGGCTGGCGCGCCAGGAGTTCCAGAGCGTCGGGTTGGTGGCGTAGATGTCGGCGACCGTGAGTACGTAGAGGTAGTCGAGGCGGGTCTGGTCGACCACGGTCTGGGCAAAATCGTGGATCACCTGCGGGTCGGACAGGTCCTTGCGCTGGGCGGTGGTGGACATCACCAGGTGGTTCTGCACCAGCCAGACGATCAGCCGGGTGTCCCACAGAGGCAGTTGATGGCGGACGCAGAAGGCTTCGGCATCCACCGCGCCGATCTCTGAGTGGTCGCCGTGGCGGCCCTTGCCGATGTCGTGGTACAGGCCGGCCAGGTAGATCAGCTCGGGCTTGGGCAGCTTGCCCATGAGCTTGCTGGCCAGGGGGAATTTCTCGGAGATCGGCGTGTACTGCATCTTGCGCAGGTGCTTGATCAGATTCAGCGTGTGCGCGTCCACGGTATAGATGTGGAACAGGTCATGCTGCATCTGTCCGACGATGAAGCCGAACTCCGGCAGGTAGCGCCCGAGGATGCCGTAGCGGTTCATCCGCCGCAGGTTGCGGTGGATGCCGATCTCGCACTTGAACAGCTCGATGAACAGGCTGGTGTTGCGGATGTCGTGGCGGAAGTCGTCATCGATCAGGTGCCGGTGTTCACGCAGCAGGCGGATGGTGTCGGCGCGCACGCCTTTGATCTCCGGGTGCTGGGCCATCAGCACGAAGATTTCCAGCATGGCGAACGGCGTGCGCTTGAACACGTTGTCGTTGATCGCCTCGATATAGCCGTCATGCAGCTGGAAGCGGGCGTTGATCGGCTGCGGCGGGGCTTCGTCCTCGGGGGCGAGGATCACCTCTTCGAAGTGCTGGATGATCAGGTCGCTCAACTGGGCGATGCTCATCACCACCCGGTAGTACTGCTGCATGAAGCTTTCTATCGACTGCTTGACGTCTTCACCGCTGAAACCCAGCAGCTCGGCGATGGAGCGCTGGTGATCCAGCAGCAGGCGGTCCTCGGCACGCCCGGCGAGCATGTGCAGGGCGTAGCGGACCTTCCACAGGAATTCCTGGGATGACGCCAGCAGGGCGTTCTCGCTTTCCACCAGGAAGCCTTCGCCGGCCAGGGCCCGCAGGTTGAGGGTGCCGTACTGGCGCCGGGCGACCCAGAGAATGGTCTGGATATCCCGCAGGCCGCCGGGGGAGCCTTTGACGTTGGGCTCCAGGTTGTATTCGGTGTCGTTGTACTTGTGGTGGCGGGCCTTTTGTTCGGCGCGCTTGGCCAGGAAGAAGTCCTTGCTCGGCCACATGTGCGCGGTGCTGGTGACGTCCAGCATGCGTTGGCGCAGGTGCTCGGGGCCGGCGATGGTGCGGCTTTCCATCAGGTTGGTGATCACCGTCAGGTCGGCCCGGGCTTCCTCGGCGCATTCGTCCACCGAGCGCACGCTCTGTCCGACTTCCAGGCCAATGTCCCAGAGCAGGGTGAGGAAGCGCTCGATGGAGTCGCGAAAGATCTCGTGATCGGCGCTGTCCAGAAGGATCAGCAGGTCGATGTCGGAGTAGGGGTGAAGCTCGCCGCGGCCGTAGCCGCCGACTGCCACCAGGGCGATGTCGGCGTCTTCACTCCAGTTGAACTGGTCCCAGGCCTTTTGCAGGATGTTGTCGATGAACCAGGCGCGGTCTTCGATCAGCCGGCGGATTTCCCGTCCGCTGCGAAAGCGGTTGTCCAGCACTTCCCGTGCCTGGCGGATGGCTTTCTTGAAGGCGGCGATGGGGCTGGCCTTCAGCGCCAGTTCCGCCTGGAACTGGCCGCGGTCGAAGAGTTCGGGATCCACCTGCGGCATCGATTGGCTTTCCTTTCTATCTATAAGGTCGGGACGCGGCGTTGTCGGTCAGGCAGATACCCGGGGAATGGTGTCGTCGCTGCGCAGGGTGAAGATTTCGTAGCCGGTCTCGGTGACCAGCAGGGTGTGTTCCCACTGCGCCGAGAGCTTGCGGTCCTTGGTGATGGCGGTCCAGCCATCGCCCAGCACCTTGGTGTCGGCCTTGCCCTGGTTGATCATCGGCTCGATGGTGAAGGTCATGCCGGCCTTGAGTTCCATGCCGGTGCCGGCGCGGCCGTAGTGCAGGATCTGTGGCTCTTCGTGGAACACCTTGCCGATGCCGTGGCCGCAGAATTCGCGTACGACCGAAAAGCCGTTCTTTTCCGCGTGCTTCTGGATCACTTCGCCGATGTCGCCCAGGCGGCAGCCCGGCTTCACCAGTTCGATGGCCTTGTACATGCATTCCTGGGTGATCTGCGACAGGCGCTCGGCCCAGACCGGCACGTTGCCGACGTGGAACATGCGGCTGGTGTCGCCGTGGTAGCCGTCCTTGATGACGGTCACGTCGATGTTCAGGGTGTCGCCATCCTTCAGCGGCTTCTCGTTGGGGATGCCGTGGCACACCACGTGGTTGATCGAGGTGCAGATGGACTTGGGGAAGCCCTTGTAGTTCAGCGGGGCCGGGATGGCGCCCTGCACGTTGACGATGTAGTCGTGGCAGATGCGGTCCAGTTCTTCGGTGGTGACACCGGGTTTGACATGCTCGGCAATCATCTCCAGCACTTCGGCGGCCAGTTTGCCGGCGACACGCATTTTGGCGATGTCCTCGGGGGTTTTGAGGGTGACGGTCATACAGGCTCTCTTGACGCTCAGTGGCGCGATAAACACGGAATGGCTTGAAAACCTGCCCCGGCAAGGCTGGAGCCGGGAGGGGCTAGGTGAGGTTTTCGGAAGCCGCAAAGGTGCGATTCTAACAGACGCTCAGCGCAAATCTGAGGTTCTGCTGGCGCTTGTCTGCATACAATGGCGCATTCTGGGCCGATTCCAACTACAGGGCAAAAACTCCAAGGATCGGCGGATGTGAATCCGGGTTCCGTTTTGGCCCTTGCTGTGGTATAAAATGCGCCGCTTTCCGGGGATGCCCCGAAAAGCCCAAACCCACACACGTGTCGACACGATGACCTGGGTGCCCTCAGCACATGCTGTTGGTTGGTCATTGGGATACGTGGAGGCCTAACCCGACTTATTAAGGAACTATCATGTCCCAAGTCAACATGCGCGATATGCTGAAGGCCGGTGTGCACTTCGGTCACCAAACCCGTTACTGGAATCCGAAAATGGGCAAGTACATTTTCGGCGCGCGCAACAAGATTCACATCATCAACCTTGAAAAAACCCTGCCTATGTTCAACGAAGCTCTGACTTTCGTAGAGCGTCTGGCCCAGGGCAAAAACAAGATTCTGTTCGTCGGCACCAAGCGTTCCGCTGGCAAGATCGTTGCTGAAGAAGCAGCACGTTGCGGTTCGCCGTACGTCGATCACCGCTGGTTGGGCGGCATGCTGACCAACTACAAAACCATCCGTGCTTCCATCAAGCGTCTGCGTGACCTTGAAGTGCAGGCAGAAGACGGCACTTTCGCCAAGCTGACCAAGAAAGAGGCGCTGATGCGCACTCGCGATCTGGAAAAGCTGGATCGTTCCCTGGGTGGTATCAAGGACATGGGCGGCCTGCCTGACGCACTGTTCGTGATCGACGTCGACCACGAGCGCATCGCGATCACCGAAGCCAACAAGCTGGGCATCCCGGTCATCGGCGTTGTCGATACCAACAGCAGCCCGGAAGGCGTTGACTACATCATCCCAGGCAACGATGACGCCATTCGCGCCATCCAGCTGTACATGGGTTCGATGGCTGATGCTGTGATCCGTGGTCGCAACAACGTTGCTGGCGGCACCGAAGTGTTCGAAGAAGCTGCAGCACCGGCGGCTGAAGCCTGAGTAACTGACGCTTAGCGTTTACTCAGCACGCAAAAAGGGGGCTTGGCCCCCTTTTTGCCAACTCGAAAATCATTTCGTCGTTGCGCCCCGACAGATTCTGTAATCCGGGGCTGTTATGAAATGAATTCGGGGCAGCGCCCAAGAATTGAACGCCCGTTCGATCGGGTGGAATGGTTGAAAACCTATCCAAGAGGATTTTGAAAATGGCAGAGATTACTGCAGCGTTGGTCAAAGAACTGCGCGAGCGTACCGGCGAAGGCATGATGGATTGCAAAAAGGCCTTGACCAAGGCCGGCGGCGACATCGAAAAAGCCATTGATGACATGCGTGCTTCCGGCGCCATCAAGGCTGCCAAGAAAGCAGGCAACGTGGCTGCTGAAGGCGCCATCGCCATCAAGGACGACGGCAAAGCCGCTGTCCTGCTGGAAGTGAACTCGCAGACCGACTTCCTGGCTCTGCAGGATGACTTCAAGGCATTCGTTGCTGCCAGCGTTGAAAAAGCCTTCGCTGACAAGCTGACCGACGCTGCTCCGCTGATCGAAGCTCAAGAAGCTGACCGTCTGATCCTGGTTGGCAAGACTGGCGAGAACGTCAACATCCGTCGTCTGGCCCGCGTTGAAGGTGACGTGGTCGGTACTTACCTGCACGGTAACAAGATCGGTGTTGCGGTTGTCCTGAAGGGCGGTTCCGTTGATCTGGCCAAAGACATCGCCATGCACGTAGCGGCAAGCAACCCTGAGTTCCTGCTGCCTTCGCAAGTTTCCGCCGAAGCCATCGAGCGCGAAAAGGCTGTGTTCCTGCAGCTGAACGAAGACAAGATGAAAGGCAAGCCAGCTGAAATCGTCGAGAAGATGATCGCCGGCCGTATCAGCAAGTTCCTGGCTGAAGCCAGCCTGGTTGAGCAAGCCTTCGTCAAGGATCCAGAAGTCACCGTAGGTGCTCTGGCCAAGAAAGGCGGCGCTGAAATCGTTTCCTTCACTCGTTTCGCCGTAGGCGAAGGCATCGAGAAGAAAGAAGACAACTTCGCTGAAGAAGTAGCTGCACAGCTGGCTGCTGCCAAGCAACAGTAAGACGGTTTTTTAACTGTCGCCCAGAAGAGGCTGCCCGCTCACGCGCGCAGCCTCTTTTCAAATGGGCAGGGCAATTTTGTTGTTTTACCTCGGAACCGGTTTACAAAGTCGTGTTCTGATGGCGCTGTGACAGCGTCAAGCTAGAGTGAACGCAGGCTGAAAACAGCCCGCAAAGAATTTTTAAAATACGCCGCAGGAGAGATTCGCAATGGCTCAGCAGGGCAGTGGTTATCAAGCTCGCTATAAACGCATTCTACTCAAGCTTAGCGGCGAGGCCCTGATGGGCTCGGAAGAGTTCGGGATCGATCCCAAGGTGCTGGATCGCATGGCGCTGGAAGTCGGCCAGCTGGTCGGCATCGGCGTCCAGGTAGGCTTGGTGATCGGTGGTGGCAACCTGTTTCGTGGCGCCGCATTGAGCGCGGCCGGGATGGATCGGGTCACGGGCGACCACATGGGCATGCTGGCCACTGTGATGAACGCCCTGGCCATGCGCGACGCGCTGGAACGTGCGAATATCTCGGCCATCGTGATGTCCGCCATTTCGATGGTGGGCGTGACCGATCACTATGACCGTCGCAAGGCCATGCGCCACCTGAACTCCAAAGAGGTGGTGATTTTCGCGGCCGGCACCGGCAACCCGTTCTTCACTACCGACTCCGCAGCCTGCCTGCGCGCCATCGAGATCGATGCCGATGTCGTGCTCAAGGCAACCAAGGTCGACGGTGTTTACACTGCAGACCCGTTCAAGGACCCGCATGCCGAGAAGTTCGATCATCTGACTTACGATGAAGTGCTGGATCGCAAGCTGGGAGTGATGGACCTGACGGCCATCTGCCTGTGCCGCGACCACAAGATGCCGCTGCGGGTATTCAACATGAACAAGCCCGGCGCCCTGCTGAATATCGTGCATGGTGGCGCTGAAGGAACCCTGATCGAGGAAGGCGAACAATGATCAACGAAATCAAGAAAGACGCCCAGGAGCGCATGAAAAAGTCCCTGGAATCGCTGGCGCACGCATTCGGCCAGATCCGTACCGGCAAGGCTCACCCCAGCATCCTGGGCAGCGTGATGGTGCCTTACTACGGTACCGACACGCCGTTGAGCGGCGTTGCCAACGTGACTGTGAAGGACTCCCAGACCCTGCAGGTGGTGCCGTTCGAGCGCAACATGCTTGGTGCCATCGACAAGGCCATTGGTAGTGCCGGTCTTAACCTCAATCCGACCAATCTGGGCGAGCTGCTGCTGATCAAGATGGCGCCGCTGACCGAGGAAACCCGCAAGGGCTTCACCAAGCAGGCGCGTGCTGCGGCCGAAGATGCGCGGGTTGCTGTGCGCAATATCCGCCGCGATGCCCTGGGCGAGTTGAAGAAGCTGACCAAGGACAAGGAAATCAGCGAAGACGAAGAGCGTCGTGGCAGCGCTGAAATCGATAAGCTGATCAAGGACTTTGAAGCTCAGATCGCCAAGGCGACTGAGGAAAAAGAAAAGGACTTGATGGCCGTTTAAGGGTCAGGCGTTTTCATGGAAAAGACCAAGCAGTCCGTGTTGTCCTCGGTGCCGCGCCATGTCGCGATCATCATGGACGGAAATAACCGCTGGGCAAAAAAACGCTTCATGCCGGGTGTTGCCGGGCATAAGGCGGGTGTCGATGCGGTGCGCGCAGTGATCGAAGTGTGCGCTGAGGCCAAGGTCGAGGTGTTGACCCTGTTTGCCTTTTCCAGTGAAAACTGGCAGCGCCCGGCTGATGAAGTCAGCGCCTTGATGGATCTGTTCTTCAAGGCGTTGCGTCGTGAGGCCAAGCGCCTCAACGAAAACAACATCAGCTTGCGGATCATTGGCGATCGTTCGCGCTTCCATCCCGAGTTGCAGGCGGCGATGCGCGAGGCGGAGGCCATTACCGCCGGTCCTGATCGTTTCATCCTGCAGATTGCCGCCAACTATGGCGGGCAGTGGGACATCGCTCAGGCTGCCCAGCGCCTGGCGCGAGAGGTTCAGGCCGGTCATCTGCGGCCCGAGGACATCACCCCAGGCCTGTTGCAGACCTGCCTGGCAACCGGCGACCTGCCATTGCCGGACTTGTGCATCCGTACCGGTGGCGAGCATCGCATCAGTAACTTCCTGTTGTGGCAACTGGCCTATGCCGAGTTGTATTTCTCCGACCTGTTCTGGCCGGACTTCAAACACGAAGCCATGCGCAATGCGCTGGCCGATTACGCATCTCGCCAGCGCCGCTTCGGTAAGACGAGCGAGCAGGTCGAGGCTGGAGCCCGGGTTTAATGCTTAAACAACGAATCATTACTGCACTGATCCTGCTGCCGATCGCTTTGTGCGGGTTTTTCCTGCTGGAGGGTTCGGGGTTTGCCCTGTTCATCGGCCTGGTGGTGAGCCTGGGAGCCTGGGAGTGGGCGCGCCTGGCCGGATTTGAAGCGCAGCCGGCTCGGGTCGCCTTTGCCTTGGTGGTGGCAGCGATGTTGCTGCTCATGCACCTGGTTCCCGGCGTTGCCCCCTGGGTGCTGGGCGCGGCGGTGCTGTGGTGGGCGGTGGCGACGTTCCTGGTGCTGACTTACCCGCGCACCAGCGAGCAATGGTCGGGAGCCGCACCCAAGCTGCTGATCGGTCTGTTGATCCTGTTGCCGGCCTGGCAGGGCCTGGTGTTCATCAAGCAGCTGCCGCTGGGTAACTGGTTGATCATGTCGGTCATGGTGCTGGTATGGGGTGCGGACATTGGCGCCTATTTTTCCGGCAAGGCTTTCGGCAAGCGCAAGCTGGCGCCCCAGGTCAGTCCTGGCAAGAGCTGGGAAGGGGTGTATGGCGGCCTGGCCTTGAGCCTGGTGATCACTGCCGTGGTTGGGCTGGTGCGTGACTGGAGTGTCGGGCAGATCCTGCTGGGGCTGCTGGGAGCGGCCATCGTGGTGTTCATTTCCGTGGTCGGTGATCTGACCGAGAGCATGTTCAAGCGTCAGTCGGGCATCAAGGACAGCAGTAACCTGTTGCCGGGTCATGGTGGCGTGCTCGATCGTATCGACAGCCTGACGGCGGCTATCCCGGTGTTTGCTGTGCTGCTGTGGATGGCCGGGCTGTGAGTGCTGTCCAGCAGGTAACGGTTCTGGGGGCAACGGGCTCCATTGGGCTGAGCACCTTGGATGTCATTGCCCGTCATCCGGATCGCTACCAGGTGTTTGCCCTTACCGGGTTCAGTCGTCTGGCCGAGTTGCTGGCCTTGTGCATTCGTCACGTGCCGCGCTTTGCGGTGGTGCCGGAGGTGGCTGCCGCCAGTCGTTTGCAGGAAGAGCTGCGGGCTGCCGGTTTGTCGACTCGGGTTCTGGTGGGTGAGCAAGGTTTGTGTGATGTCGCGTCGGCGCCCGAGGTCGATGCGGTGATGGCGGCGATCGTCGGGGCGGCCGGTTTCCGTCCGACCCTGGCGGCCGTCGAGGCCGGCAAGAAAATTCTGCTGGCCAACAAGGAAGCCTTGGTGATGTCCGGCGCACTGTTCATGCAGGCGGTGGGCAAGAGTGGTTCGGTGCTGCTGCCCATCGACAGCGAACACAATGCGATCTTCCAGTGCATGCCAGCCGACTTCTCTCGGGGGTTGGGGGCAATCGGGGTGCGCCGGATTCTACTGACGGCCTCGGGCGGTCCGTTCCGTCAGACGCCGCTGGCCGAGCTTGAGCGTGTCTCGCCCGAGCAGGCTTGTGCCCATCCGAACTGGTCCATGGGGCGCAAGATCTCCGTGGATTCGGCGAGCATGATGAACAAGGGCTTGGAGCTGATCGAGGCCTGCTGGTTGTTCGATGCCAAGCCTTCGCAGGTTGAAGTAGTAGTGCATCCTCAGAGCGTGATCCACTCCCTGGTGGATTATGTCGACGGTTCGGTGCTGGCGCAGTTGGGTAATCCTGATATGCGCACGCCCATCGCCAATGCCCTGGCCTGGCCGGAGCGTATCGACTCCGGTGTTGCGCCGCTGGATCTGTTTGCGATTGCCCGCCTGGACTTCGAAGCACCCGACGAGCAGCGGTTTCCTTGCCTGCGATTGGCGCGTCAGGCTGCCGAGGCGGGTGGCAGTGCGCCGGCGATGCTCAATGCGGCCAACGAAGTGGCGGTTTCGGCGTTTCTCGAACGGCGCATCCGTTACCCGGAAATCGCGAGTATCATCGACGAAGTTTTAGTCCGTGAACCTGTAGTCGCAGTCAATGAGCTTGATGCGGTGTTTGCGGCGGACGCCAAGGCCCGGAGCCTGGCGGAACAATGGTTGCAGCGTAACGGGCGATAGGATGCGCGACCGCGCGAGTGGCGGCGAACAGGATTGCGGAGAAAGTAGATGAGCGCGCTCTATATGATTGTCGGCACCCTGGTAGCCCTGGGCGTGCTGGTCACCTTCCACGAATTCGGTCACTTTTGGGTCGCGCGCCGCTGTGGCGTCAAGGTGCTGCGCTTTTCCGTGGGCTTTGGCATGCCACTGCTGCGCTGGCACGATCGTCGTGGCACCGAGTTCGTGATCGCCGCCATTCCGCTGGGCGGCTACGTGAAAATGCTCGATGAGCGTGAAGGCGAAGTGGCCGTCGAGGAGCTGGATCAATCCTTCAATCGCAAATCGGTTCGCCAGCGCATCGCTATTGTGGCCGCGGGGCCGATTGCCAACTTCCTCCTGGCGCTGGTGTTCTTCTGGGGCCTGGCGATGCTGGGCAGCCAGCAAGTGCGTCCGGTTATCGGTGATGTCGAGGCGGGCAGTATCGCGGCGCAGGCAGGTCTTGCCGCCGGTCAGGAAATCATCGCCATCGATGGTGAGCCGACCACGGGCTGGGCAGCGGTCAACCTGCAACTGGTGCGTCGTTTGGGTGAAAGTGGCGCCTTGCAGGTGTTGGTGCGCGAGCAGGGCGCGACTGCGGAGTCGCCTCGTCAGCTGGTACTGGACAAGTGGCTCAAGGGGGCCGATGAGCCGGACCCTATCCGCTCCCTGGGGATTCGCCCATGGCGGCCGGCTTTGCCGCCGGTGCTGGCGGAGCTGGACCCGAAAGGCCCGGCCCAGGCGGCTGGCCTGAAAAGCGGTGATCGTCTGTTGGCCCTCGATGGGCAGCCGCTCAATGACTGGCAGCAGGTGGTCGATTGGGTGCGGATGCATCCTGGCAGCAAGATTGTGCTGCAGGTGGAGCGCGATGGTGCTCAGGTCGAGATCCCGGTGACGTTGGCCAGTCGTGGTGAAAGCAAGGCACCCAGCGGTTATCTTGGCGCCGGGGTGAAGGCGGTAGACTGGCCGCCGGAGATGCTTCGCGAGGTCAGTTATGGCCCGCTTGAGGCCATTGGCGAAGGGGCCCGGCGGACCTGGACCATGAGCGTCCTGACCCTAGAATCACTGAAGAAAATGTTGTTCGGCGAGCTCTCGGTAAAAAACTTGAGTGGACCGATAACCATTGCTAAAGTGGCGGGCGCTTCTGCCCAGTCGGGCATTGCTGATTTCTTGAATTTCCTTGCTTATCTGAGTATTAGCCTGGGTGTTCTGAATTTGTTGCCCATCCCGGTACTGGATGGGGGGCATTTGTTGTTCTATCTGATCGAGTGGGCGCGTGGTCGTCCCTTGTCGGATCGGGTGCAAGGTTGGGGGATACAGATCGGTATCAGCTTGGTGGTCGGAGTCATGCTGCTTGCTCTGGTCAACGATCTGGGTCGTCTGTAACGCTTCGCTGAATTGCGAATCTGCCGCATTTTGCGGCAGTTTGTTTATTGCCAGTTGGAATAAGAAAGGACTTCATGAAACGTCTGCTGCTAACTGCGGTTCTCACCGTATTGATGATCGCCGAAGTTCACGCCGAGTCCTTCACTATCTCCGATATCCGCGTCAACGGCCTTCAGCGCGTATCCGCGGGTAGCGTCTTTGGTGCCTTGCCGTTGAACGTCGGCGAGCAGGCGGACGACCGTCGCCTGGTGGAATCCACTCGTGCGCTGTTCAAAACCGGTTTCTTTCAAGACATCCAGCTGGGCCGCGATGGCAACGTCCTGGTCATTACGGTAGTCGAGCGGCCGTCGGTTGCCAGTATCGAGATCGAAGGCAACAAGGCGATCTCTACCGAAGACCTGATGAAGGGCCTGAAGCAATCTGGCCTGGCCGAAGGCGAGATCTTCCAGCGCGCGACCCTCGAAGGCGTGCGTAACGAACTGCAGCGTCAATATGTTGCCCAGGGTCGTTACTCGGCCTCCGTTGAAACCGAAGTGGTGCCGCAACCACGCAACCGCGTTGGCCTGAAGGTCAAGATCAACGAAGGCACGGTCGCCGCCATCCAGCACATCAACGTGGTGGGCAATACGGTTTTCCCTGATGAAGACCTGATCGGCCTGTTCGAACTCAAGACCACCAACTGGCTGTCGTTCTTCAAGAACGACGACAAGTACGCCCGTGAAAAACTCTCCGGTGACCTGGAGCGTCTGCGCTCCTACTACCTCGATCGTGGCTATATCAACATGGATATCGCTTCGACCCAGGTGTCCATCACCCCGGACAAGAAGCACGTCTATATCACTGTCAACGTCAACGAAGGCGAGAAGTACAGCGTTCGTGACGTGAAGCTCAGCGGCGACCTGAAAGTCCCCGAGGACCAGGTCAAGGCGCTGTTGCTGGTGGAGAAGGGGCAAGTCTTCTCGCGCAAGCTGATGACCACCACTTCCGAACTGATCACTCGTCGTCTCGGTAACGAGGGTTACACCTTCGCCAACGTCAACGGCGTGCCTCAGCCCCATGATGAAGATCACACCGTGGACATCACCTTCGTGGTGGACCCGGGCAAGCGTGCCTACGTCAATCGCATCAACTTCCGTGGCAACACCAAGTCCGAGGACGAAGTGCTGCGTCGCGAAATGCGTCAGATGGAAGGTGGCTGGGCTTCGACCTACCTGATCGACCAGTCCAAGACTCGCCTGGAGCGCCTGGGCTTCTTCAAGGAGGTCAACGTCGAGACTCCGGCTGTTCCGGGTGTCGATGACCAGGTTGACGTGAACTACGCAGTTGAAGAACAAGCCTCCGGTTCGATCACCGCCAGCGTCGGTTTCGCCCAGAGTGCCGGTCTGATCCTCGGTGGTTCGATCACTCAGAACAACTTCCTGGGTACTGGTAACAAGGTCAGCATTGGCCTGACCCGCAGCGAATACCAGAGCCGCTACAACTTCGGCTATGTCGACCCCTACTGGACCGCCGACGGCGTGAGCCTGGGTTACAACGCGTTCTATCGCACCACCGACTACAAGAACCTCAATGTCAACGTCGCCAGCTATGCGGTGGACAGCCTGGGTGCCGGTGTCAGCGTGGGCTACCCGATCAGCGAGACTTCGCGCCTGACCTTCGGCCTGACCGCGCAGCAGGACAAGATCAAGACCGGCCAGTACACCGTCGACGAAATCTTCGACTTCGTGAACAAGCAAGGTAAAAATTACCTGAACTTCAAGGCGTCTGCCGGCTGGTCCGAGTCGACCCTGAACAAGGGCGTGCTGGCCACCCGTGGCCATTCGCAAAGCCTGGTGCTGGAAACCACTACTCCAGGTAGCGACCTGTCTTTCTTCAAACTCGACTACCGCGGCCAGCTGTTCACGCCGCTGAGCGAGAACTACACCATGCGCTTCCACAGCGAGCTGGGTTATGGCGATGGTTTTGGTGACACCAAGGGCCTGCCGTTCTACGAGAACTACTATGCCGGTGGCTTCAACTCGGTTCGTGGCTTCAAGGACAGCACCCTCGGCCCGCGCAGTACCCCGAGCCGTGGTGTGGGCGTGACCGGCAACGCCGGTACGGTCCGGGACCCGGATCAGGACCCGCTGCCATTCGGCGGTAACGTGTTGATCCAGGGCGGTGCCGAGCTGATGTTCCCGCTGCCGTTCGTCAAGGACCAGCGTTCCCTGCGTACTTCCCTGTTCTGGGATGTGGGTAACGTCTTCAACTCCACTTGCGAGTCCACGTCCAACACCATTGCGGCGTCGAACGTGAAGAAGCAGTGCAACGATATCAGCCTGAGCAACCTGGCCAGTTCGGTAGGTGTCGGCGTGACGTGGGTAACCGCTCTGGGGCCATTGAGCTTTGCCCTGGCGATGCCAGTGAAGAAACCGGATAACGCTGAAACCCAGGTGTTCCAATTCTCTCTCGGTCAGACTTTCTAAGCGTCCGACCCAAGACAACGACAATGGATTTTGTAGGAGTGCATCGTGCGTAAGTTGACTCAATTGGTTCTCCTGGCCTCCGTTCTGGTCGCGAGCCCGGCGTTTGCCGAAATGAAAATCGCCGTTCTGAACTATCAGATGGCACTGCTGGAGTCCGATGCGGCGAAGAAGTACGCAGTGGACGCCGAGAAAAAGTTCGGTCCGCAACTGACCAAGCTGAAAACCCTGGAAAGCAGCGCCAAGGGTATCCAGGATCGCCTGGTGGCTGGTGGCGACAAGATGCAGCAGGGCGAGCGTGAACGTCTGGAACTCGAGTTCAAGCAAAAGGCCCGTGACTTCCAGTTCCAGTCCAAGGAACTGAACGAAGCCAAGGCTGTTGCTGACCGCGAGATGCTCAAGCAACTGAAGCCAAAGCTGGACAGCGCAGTTGAAGAAGTCATCAAGAAAGGCGGTTTCGACCTGGTCTTCGAGCGTGGCGCAGTGATCGATGTCAAACCTCAGTACGACATCACTCGCCAAGTTATCGAGCGCATGAATCAGCTGAAGTAAGCCATGACCGCGATTATAAAACTCGGCCAGTTGGCCGAGTTCCTCGGCGCCACCTTGTGTGGCGACGCGGAGAAGGAAATCACTGGGCTAGCCACCTTGCAGGAGGCTGGCCCAGCTCAGTTGAGCTTTTTGGCAAACCCGCAATATCGCAAGTACCTGGTGGACTGCCAGGCCGGTGCGGTGTTGCTAAAAGCCGCTGATGCCGAGGCCTATGCCGGCGACGCATTGGTGGTGGCCGATCCTTACCTGTCCTACGCCCGAATTTCCCATCTGTTCGACCCCAAGCCCAAGGCACCGGCCGGCATTCACCCGTCCGCGGTCATTGCTGCTGATGCTCAGGTGGATCCAGCGGCCAGCATCGGCCCGTTCGCAGTGATCGAGAGTGGTGCTCGCATCGGTGCCGGTGTGACCATCGGCGCTCATTGCTTTATCGGTGCCCGCTGCGAGATCGGCGAGGGCGGCTGGCTGGCTCCCAGGGTCACCCTGTACCACGACGTACGCATCGGTAAACGAGTGGTCATCCAGTCGGGCGCGGTGCTGGGGGGCGAAGGCTTCGGCTTCGCCAACGAAAAAGGCATCTGGCAGAAGATTGCGCAGATTGGCGGCGTGACCATCGGTGATGATGTCGAGATCGGCGTCAACACCGCGATTGATCGCGGCGCCCTGGCCGACACCGTGATTGGCAATGGGGTGAAACTCGATAACCAGATTCAGATCGCCCACAACGTTCAGGTCGGTGATCACACCGCCATGGCCGCTTGTGTGGGGATTTCCGGCAGCACCAAGATCGGCAAGCACTGTATGCTCGCCGGCGGTGTGGGGCTGGTCGGGCATATCGATATTTGTGACAACGTATTCCTCACTGGAATGACCATGGTGACTCACTCGATTACCGAGCCGGGTGCCTACTCTTCCGGTACGGCCATGCAACCTGCTGCCGAGTGGCGCAAGAGCGCGGCACGCATCCGTCAGCTTGATGATCTTGCGCGACGCCTGCGTCAGTTGGAAAAGCGCGTTGGGGGCGTGACCCCTGATGGCAATGCTTCATCAGATGGCTGATACCATTTCCATATCAAGTGTGCATAGCCGCTAGACGGCCTCCTTGATTTGCTAGAGGGGCGTGCGTTAGTCGCGCGCTCCCACTCTTTACTACAGGCTTCCCCCCGAAATGATGGACATCAACGAGATTCGCGAATACCTGCCTCACCGTTACCCTTTCCTGTTGGTGGATCGGGTAGTGGACCTGGATGTTGAGGGCAAGTGCATTCGTGCCTACAAGAATGTCAGCATCAACGAACCGTTCTTCAATGGTCATTTTCCTGCGCATCCGATCATGCCGGGCGTGCTGATCATCGAAGCCATGGCTCAGGCTGCGGGCATTCTCGGTTTCAAGATGCTCGACGTGAAGCCAGCCGATGGCACCCTGTATTACTTCGTCGGCTCCGACAAGCTGCGCTTCCGCCAGCCTGTGCTGCCGGGCGACCAGCTGATTCTTGAAGCCAAGTTCATCAGTTGCAAGCGCCAGATCTGGAAGTTCGAGTGCCAGGCCTCGGTCGACGGCAAGCCGGTGTGCTCTGCCGAGATCATCTGTGCGGAACGCAAACTATGAGTTTGATTGACCCTCGCGCAATCATCGATCCGACGGCCATCCTGGCCGACGACGTTGAGGTTGGCCCGTGGTCGATCATCGGCGCTGGTGTGGAAATCGGCGAGGGTACAGTGATCGGGCCCCATGTCATTCTCAAGGGCCCCACCCGGATCGGTAAGCACAACCGCATCTACCAGTTCTCTTCGGTAGGTGAGGACACCCCTGATCTGAAATACAAAGGCGAGGAAACCCGCCTGGTCATCGGTGACCACAATGTGATCCGCGAAGGCGTGACCATTCACCGTGGCACCATCCAGGACCGTTCCGAAACCACCCTGGGCGATCACAACCTGATCATGGCCTACGCCCACATCGGTCACGACAGCGTCATTGGCAACCACTGCATCCTGGTCAACAACACAGCGCTGGCCGGCCATGTGCATGTCGACGACTGGGCGATTCTTTCCGGTTTTACCCTGGTGCATCAGTACTGCCATATCGGCGCCCACAGCTTCTCCGGCATGGGCACCGCCATTGGCAAGGATGTACCGGCGTTCGTCACGGTGTTCGGCAACCCAGCCGAAGCCCGCAGCATGAACTTCGAAGGCATGCGCCGTCGCGGCTTCAGCGAGGACGCGATCCACGCACTGCGGCGCGCCTACAAGGTGGTTTACCGCCAGGGTCTGACCGTGGATCAAGCCTTGGCCGAACTGGCCGAAGCGGCGGTGGAGTTCCCGGAAGTCGCGGTGTTTCGTGACTCGATCCAGTCTTCGACTCGCGGCATCACCCGTTAATCATGAGCACTCTGCGTATTGCGCTGGTGGCTGGCGAAGCCTCCGGCGACATTCTCGGCGCCGGTCTGATGCGAGCCCTCAAGGCCCAGCACCCGGCTGTGGAATTCATCGGTGTCGGCGGTCCGCTGATGCAGGCCGAAGGTCTGATCTCGTACTTCCCCATGGAACGCCTGGCGGTCATGGGCTTGGTCGAGGTGCTCGGGCGCCTGCGTGAGCTGCTGGCTCGGCGCAAGAAGCTCATCCAGACCCTGATTGCCGAGAAACCGGATGTATTCATCGGCATCGATGCTCCGGATTTCACCCTGAATATTGAACTCAAGCTGCGTCAGGCTGGAATCAAGACCGTGCACTACGTCAGCCCCTCGGTCTGGGCCTGGCGGCAGAAGCGCGTGCTGAAGATCCGCGAAGGCTGCGACCTGATGCTCACGCTGTTCCCCTTCGAGGCCCGCTTTTACGAAGAAAAAGGCGTACCGGTGAAGTTCGTCGGCCACTCCCTGGCCGATGCCATTCCGCTGCAGGCGGACCGGGCTGCGGCGCGTGCCGAATTGGCTCTGCCGGACGGGCCTTTGGTGGCCCTGATGCCCGGCAGTCGTGGCGGTGAAGTGGGGCGCCTGGGGGCGTTGTTCCTGGATGCCGCGCAGCGCTTGCGTGTTCTGCGTCCAGGTGTGCGCTTCATCATGCCGTGCGCCAGCCCGGAGCGTCGGGTCCAGCTCGAAGAGCTGCTGGCCAGCCGTGACCTGCCACTGACCTTGCTCGATGGCCAGTCCCACAAGGCCCTGGCTGCCTGCGACGCGGTGCTGATCGCCTCCGGCACCGCGACCCTCGAAGCCTTGCTCTACAAGCGTCCGATGGTGGTGGCCTACCGCCTGGCGCCGCTGACCTCCTGGATTCTCAAGCGCATGGTCAAGAGTCCGTACATTTCCTTGCCCAATCTGCTGGCCCAGCGCTTGCTGGTGCCTGAGCTGCTGCAGGATGACGCCACCGCCGAAGCCCTGGCGCAAACCTTGTCGCCGCTGATCGAAGGTGGCGAAGAGCAGACCCGCGGTTTTGACGAGATCCACCGAACCTTGCGCCGTGATGCATCCAACCAGGCCGCGCAAGCGGTACTTGAGCTGATCGGCAAAACACAATGAGTAACGCGAAGATGCAGATGGGCCTGGACTTCACCCTGGTGGCGGATGCCGAGGATCTGGTAGCCGGTGTCGATGAAGTCGGCCGTGGTCCCTTGTGTGGAGCCGTTGTCACGGCGGCGGTGATTCTTGATCCGAAACGGCCGATTCTTGGCCTCAATGATTCGAAGAAGCTCACCGAGGCCCGTCGCGAGAAGCTGTTCGACGAAATCTGCGAAAAAGCCTTGAGCTGGTGCATTGCCCGGGCTGAAGTCGAGGAAATCGACGAGCTGAATATCCTCCACGCCACCATGCTGGCCATGCAGCGGGCGGTGGAGGGACTGAGCGTGACCCCGAAGCTGGCGATGATCGATGGCAACCGCTGCCCCAAGCTGGCGATGCCGGCTGAAGCGGTGGTCAAGGGCGATAGCAAGGTTCCGGCGATTGCCGCGGCATCGATCCTGGCCAAGGTCAGCCGTGACCGCGAAATGGCGGCCTTCGAGCTGATTTACCCGGGTTATGGCATCGGCGGTCACAAGGGCTACCCGACTCCGGTGCACCTGGAAGCCCTGGCCCGCCTGGGGCCAACGCCGATTCACCGGCGCTCCTTCGCCCCGGTGCGACTGGCCTATGAGGCCTTTGCGGCGCGGGGCGAGATTCCGTCCTGAGGCTGATGTTTTAGTCGAGGCCCGGTACAATCCGGGCCTCGTTGTTTTCGCGCTTATTACAGGATCACTATGCCGGCTTCATTCGTTCACCTGCGCCTGCACACTGAGTACTCCCTGGTCGACGGCCTGGTGCGGATCAAACCGCTGGTCAAAGCCCTGACCGGCATGGGCATGCCTGCGGTAGCGGTTACCGACCAGAACAACATGTGTTCTCTGGTCAAGTTCTACAAGGCCAGCATGGGCGCCGGGATCAAGCCGATCTGTGGCGCCGACCTGTGGCTGTCGAACAAGGACCCGGACAACGCCCTGAGCCGCATCAGCCTGCTGGTAATGAACGCCGTGGGCTATCGCAACCTGACCGAGCTGATTTCCCGGGGCTTTATCGATGGCCAGCGCAACGGCCAGATCATCATCGAGCGCGAATGGGTCGCGGAGGCCGCAGAAGGCCTGATCATGCTCTCGGCGGCCAAGGAGGGAGAGATCGGCATGGCGCTGATCGCCGGTGATCTGGACGTCGCCGAGACCCTGGCCCGGGAATGGATGGCGGTGTTCCCGGACCGTTTCTACCTTGAGGTGCAGCGCACCAACCGGCCCAATGACGAAGAGCAACTGCACGGCGCCGTGGCCCTGGCCGACAAGCTCGGCGCACCGCTGGTGGCCACCAACGATGTGCGCTTCATCAAGCAGGAAGACTTCGAGGCCCACGAAACTCGGGTTTGCATCGGCGAAGGCCGGGCCCTGGACGACCCGCGTCGCTCGAAGAACTACAGCGACCAGCAGTACCTGAAAAGCGCCGAGGAAATGGCCGAGCTGTTCAGCGACCTGCCCGAGGCCCTGGAAAACACCGTCGAGATTGCCAAGCGCTGCAATATCGAGGTCAAGCTGGGCAAGCACTTCCTGCCCGACTACCCGATTCCCGATGGCATGACCATCGATGAGTATTTCCGCAAGGTTTCCTTCGACGGTTTGGAAGAGCGCCTTAGCGTGCTGCTGCCCAAGGACACCACCGAGGACTACGAGGCCAAGCGCCAGGTCTATGTCGACCGCCTGAATTTCGAGCTGGATATCATCATCCAGATGGGTTTCCCCGGTTACTTCCTGATCGTTATGGACTTTATCCAGTGGGCCAAGAACAACGGCGTGCCGGTAGGTCCCGGCCGGGGGTCGGGTGCCGGTTCCCTGGTGGCCTACGTGCAGAAGATCACCGACCTCGACCCGTTGGAATACGACCTGCTGTTCGAACGTTTCCTTAACCCGGAACGGGTATCCATGCCCGACTTCGACGTCGACTTCTGCATGGACGGCCGTGATCGGGTGATCGACTACGTGGCCGAGAAATACGGCCGCAACGCGGTGAGCCAGATCATCACCTTCGGTTCCATGGCGGCCAAGGCGGTAGTGCGCGACGTGGCACGGGTCCAGGGCAAGTCCTATGGTCTGGCCGACCGTCTGTCGAAGATGATCCCTTTCGAAGTCGGCATGACCCTGGAAAAAGCCTACGAGCAGGAGGAGATCCTGCGGGACTTCATCAAGGTCGATGAAGAGGCGGCGGAAATCTGGGAGATGGCGCGCAAGCTTGAAGGTGTGGTGCGTAACGTCGGCAAGCACGCCGGTGGCGTGGTGATCGCGCCGACCAAGCTCACTGACTTCTCGCCTATTTATTGCGATGAAGAAGGTGGCGGCCTGGTCACCCAGTTCGACAAGGACGACGTCGAGGCGGCCGGTCTGGTGAAGTTCGACTTCCTCGGCCTGCGGACCCTGACCATCATCGATTGGGCGCTGAAAACCATCAACCGCGACCGCGCCAAGGTGGGCGAGGAACCACTGGATATCGCCTTTATCCCGCTGGACGACAAGCCGACCTACAGCCTGTTGCAGAAAGCTGAAACCACCGCGGTGTTCCAGCTGGAATCCCGGGGCATGAAAGAGCTGATCAAGAAGCTCAAGCCCGACTGCCTGGAAGACCTGATCGCACTGGTGGCCCTGTTCCGTCCGGGGCCGCTGCAATCGGGCATGGTGGATGACTTCATCAACCGCAAGCACGGTCGCGCCGAACTGGCCTACCCGCACCCCGACTATCAGTACGATGGCCTGCGCCCGGTGCTGGCACCGACCTACGGCATCATCCTGTATCAGGAACAGGTGATGCAGATCGCCCAGGTCATGGCCGGTTATACCCTCGGCGGAGCGGACATGCTGCGTCGGGCCATGGGTAAGAAGAAGCCCGAGGAAATGGCCAAGCAGCGTGGCGGTTTCATTGAGGGTTGCGCCAGCAACAACATCGACGCCGATCTCGCGGGCAACATCTTCGACCTGGTGGAAAAGTTCGCCGGTTACGGTTTCAACAAATCCCACTCCGCCGCCTACGGCCTGGTGTCCTACCAGACTGCCTGGCTCAAGGCGCACTACCCGGCGCCCTTCATGGCGGCGGTACTGTCCGCGGATATGCACAACACCGACAAGGTCGTGACCTTGATCGAGGAAGTGCGGACCATGAAGCTGCGCCTGGATGCGCCGGATGTGAACACCTCCGAGTTCAAGTTCACGGTGAATGACGAAGGCCGCATCGTCTATGGCCTTGGCGCGATCAAAGGGGTGGGCGAGGGGCCGGTGGAGGCTATCACCGAAGCCCGGGTCGAGGGGCCGTTCAAGGACCTGTTCGACTTCTGTGCCCGGGTCGATCTCAAGCGCATCAACAAGCGGACCCTGGATGGTCTGATTCGCAGTGGCGCCCTGGACCGCCTTGGCCCGCACTTCTTCGATGAGCCCAAGGCTTATCAGGCCAACATCGATCAGAACCGTGCCGTGCTGCTGGCGGCCATGGAAGAGGCGATCAAGGCGGCAGAACAGACCGCCCGGACCCACGACAGTGGCCACGCCGACCTATTCGGCGGGGTGTTTGTCGAGGAAGACGCGGACGTCTATGCCAACCACCGCAAGGCCAAGGAACTGACCCTTAAGGAGCGCCTGAAGGGCGAGAAAGATACCCTTGGGCTGTACCTGACCGGGCACCCGATCGATGAGTATGAAGGCGAGATTCGTCGTTTCGCCCGTCAGCGCATCATCGATCTGAAGCCGGCCCGGGATACCCAGACGGTGGCGGGCATGATCATTGCCCTGCGGGTGATGAAGAACAAGAAGGGCGACAAGATGGGCTTCATCACCCTCGACGACCGCTCAGGAAGGATCGAGGCTTCGTTGTTTGCCGACGCTTTCCATTCGGCGCAGTCGCTGTTGCAGACCGATGCCATGGTGGTGGTGGAAGGCGAGGTGAGTAACGACGACTTCTCCGGCGGCCTGCGCTTGCGGGTCAAGCGGGTGATGAGCATGGAAGACGCGCGCACCAACCTGGCGGAAAGCCTGCGCCTGAAAGTCCATACCGATGCCCTCAAGGGCGATCAGCTACGCTGGCTGGGCGAATTGTTCAAGCGCCACCGCGGCGCGTGCCCGATCACCATGGAGTACAGCCGTAATGACGCCAAGGCCTTGCTGCAGTTTGGCGAGAACTGGCGGATCGACCCGGCGGACAGCTTGATTCAAGCCCTGCGTGACCAGTTCGGGCGAGACAACGTCTTCCTCCAATACCGTTGACGGTAAGGTGCCATCATTGCGCCTTGTCGCCACTTGAATTTTTAATCTCGACCTCAACGCGCCCGTCCCTTAAGGTAGGGCGCGAATAGACAACCGGCCGGCCCAAGCCCCCTTGGACGTCGAGCCCAGACGGACGCCTATGAACCCGAATTTTCTTGATTTCGAACAGCCGATCGCCGACCTGCAAGCCAAGATCGAAGAGTTGCGCTTGGTCGGTAATGACAATTCGCTGAATATCGGCGATGAGATCTCCCGCCTGCAGGACAAGAGCAACACCCTGACCGAGGACATCTTCGGCAAGCTCACCAGCTGGCAGATCGCACGTCTGGCACGGCACCCGCGTCGTCCATACACCCTGGACTACATCCAGCACATCTTCACCGAGTTCGACGAACTGCATGGTGATCGCCATTTCTCCGACGACGCGGCGATTGTCGGCGGGGTTGCCCGCCTGGACGAGCAGCCGGTGATGATCATCGGTCATCAGAAAGGCCGCGAAGTACGCGAGAAAGTGCGTCGCAACTTCGGCATGCCGCGTCCGGAAGGCTACCGCAAGGCCTGCCGCCTGATGGAAATGGCCGAACGCTTCAAGATGCCGATCCTGACCTTCATCGACACCCCGGGCGCCTATCCGGGCATCGACGCTGAAGAGCGCAACCAGAGCGAGGCCATTGCCTGGAACCTGCGGGTCATGGCGCGCCTGAAGACCCCGATTATCGCTACCGTGATCGGTGAAGGTGGTTCCGGCGGCGCATTGGCCATTGGCGTCTGCGACCAGTTGAACATGCTGCAATATTCCACTTATGCGGTGATCTCGCCGGAAGGCTGCGCCTCGATCCTGTGGAAAACCTCGGAAAAGGCTGCCGATGCTGCCGAGGCCATGGGCATCACCGCCGAGCGCCTGAAAGGCTTGGGCATTGTCGACAAGGTCATCAGCGAACCGCTGGGCGGCGCCCATCGTGATCCGGCAGCGGCTGCCGCTTCGATCCGCGCCGAGCTCAGCTCGCAACTGGCAATGCTCAAGGAAATGGATAACGACACCTTGCTGGCTCGTCGTTATGACCGCCTGATGAGCTACGGCCTCTGATCGAGCGCCGCCTCCCCGAGCAGGGGAATGCTGGTTCGTGACCCAGGCGCCGCCATCGATTCGATGGCGGCGTTGTTGCTTGTTGCGGGCAAGCTCTTCTCCACCTGGCCGCTCCTACAGGTCTTGAACGCGTCATGAACTCTCTCTCCGCGAAGCTGCTGCACAGCCTGGCACCCTGGCGCGATTCCAGGACTTGGCGAGTGGCGTTCTCCGGTGGCCTTGACTCCACCGTCCTGCTGCATCTCCTTGCCGATCTGGCGCAACAGCATCGTCTTCCGCCTATTGCGGCCGTGCATGTTCATCACGGCATACAGGCGGTGGCCGAGGCCTGGCCAAAGCACTGCCAGGCGGTCTGTGATGCACTGGGCCTGCCGCTGCAGGTGATTGATGTGCAGGTGCCCAGTGGGGCCAGCCTTGAGCAGGCCGCTCGCGAGGCGCGTTACGGTGCTTTCGCGCGGCTGACGGCGAGCAATGAGCTGCTGCTGACGGCGCAGCATCGAGATGACCAGGCGGAAACCCTGCTGTTCCGGCTGTTGCGTGGTGCCGGGGTCAGGGGGTTGTCGGCGATGCCGTCAGTTCGACCGCTGGGTGGAGGGCAACTGCTGCGGCCGCTGCTTGATGTGCCGCGTGCCGAGCTGGAGCGCTACGCCAGGGAGCATCGACTGAGCTGGGTCGAGGACCCTTCCAATGCCGACCATCAATACTCGCGCAACTACCTGCGCCATCAGGTCATGCCTGCGTTGACTGCACGCTGGCCCCAGGCAGCGCTGAGCATGAGCCGCAGCGCTGCGCACTTGAGCGAAGCCCAGGGCCTGCTCGATGAACTGGCGATCATGGATCTGGAGGCAGCTCGGACCTTGAGCGACTTTCCCTGGCTGGGCCTGCCTTCACTGGCACTTGAGCCTTTGCAGGGATTGTCTGCGGCGCGCCAGCGCAACGCCTTGAGTCATTGGTTGAGCCGCTTCGGCCGCTTGCCGGATGCCGACCATTGGCGCGGCTGGGACAACTTGCGAGATGCCGCGGTCGCAGGTCGGCCGATATGGCGTTTGGCCGATGGCGAGTTGCATCGTGCAGCGGGGCGCATCTGGTGGCTGTCCGGCGCCTGGCTGCAAGCGGTCGACGGACGGTTGCCGTGGTCCTGCCCGCAAAGCCCCTTGCAACTGCCAGGTAATGGCCAGGTGGCTCTCCTCGGGACGCCACCGACGGGATCGCTGCATGTCCGCTATCGCCAGGGCGGCGAAGTCGTGCAACTGGCCGGGCGCGGTCATCGAGACTTGAAGCGCCTGCTCAATGAAAGCGGGTTGCCGGGCTTCGTCCGTGGCAGATTGCCGCTGCTGTATCAGGATGAGCGGTTGCTGGCAGTGGCAAACCTGCCAGCGCTCGCGGCAAATCCCCGGGCCGGCTGGCAATTGCAGTGGCAGCCACCGAACAGCGATCAAGGTTTGAGCTGAAAGGGGCTTTCCGGTAGACTACGCTCCCTTCTTGATACAACTTCTGTGGATTCGCCTGAATTGCAGGAGTTGCCGATTACCAAGCAGTCTTTGCTGGGCGATTCCAAAAAATGTGTAGCGAGCAACCTACCGGTGTTTTTGCATCCGGTCTGTCACCACGCGGCGGTTTTTTTGAAAGGTGCACTGTGATTAATGCAGGTGATCGGGGGCTTCGGCCTTCCTTCGCTTTCCCCGGCGGCACTGACCGCTTTAACGCAGACTTCTAGGGTTTTTCATGACGCGCTACATATTCGTCACGGGCGGTGTTGTTTCTTCATTGGGGAAAGGCATTGCCTCGGCTTCATTGGCGGCCATCCTGGAGGCGCGGGGGCTTAAGGTCACCATGCTCAAGCTGGACCCGTACATCAACGTCGACCCGGGCACCATGAGCCCGTTCCAGCACGGTGAAGTGTTCGTCACCCACGACGGCGCCGAGACTGACCTGGACCTGGGCCACTACGAGCGGTTCATCCGCACGACCATGACCCAGAACAACAACTTCACCACTGGCCGTGTCTACGAGCACGTACTGCGCAAGGAGCGCCGTGGTGATTACCTGGGCGCCACCATCCAGGTGATTCCGCACATCACCGACGAGATCAAGCGTCGCATCATCAAGGGTGCCGGCGATGCCGACGTGGCCCTGGTGGAAATCGGCGGTACCGTGGGCGACATCGAGTCGCAACCGTTCCTCGAAGCCATCCGCCAGCTGCGGGTCGAAGTCGGCTCCAAGCGCGCGATGCTGATGCACCTGACCCTGGTTCCGTACATCGCCACTGCCGGCGAAACCAAGACCAAGCCGACCCAGCACTCGGTGAAGGAGCTGCGCTCCATCGGCCTGCAGCCTGACGTGCTGATCTGCCGCTCCGACCATCCGGTGGATGTGTCCTCGCGCCGCAAGATCGCCTTGTTCACCAACGTTGAAGAACGTGCGGTGATCTCCCTGGAAGACGTCGACACCATCTACAAGATCCCGGCCGTGCTGCACGCCCAGGGCCTGGATGATTTCGTCGTCGAGCGTTTTGGCCTGCAATGCAACGGCGCCGACCTGTCCGAGTGGGAAAAGGTGGTGGACGCCAAGCTCAACCCTGAGCACGAAGTCACCATTGCCATGGTCGGCAAGTACATGGAGCTGCTGGACGCCTACAAGTCGCTGATCGAAGCGATGAGTCACGCCGGCATCACCAACCGCACCAAGGTCAACCTGCGCTACATCGATTCCGAAGACATCGAGAACCAGGGTACCGCGCTGCTGGAAGGCGTCGACGCGATCCTGGTTCCAGGTGGTTTCGGCCTGCGTGGTGTGGAAGGCAAGATCACCGCGGTGCAATACGCTCGCGAGAACAAGGTGCCATACCTGGGTATCTGCCTGGGCATGCAAGTGGCGGTCATCGAGTTCGCCCGTAATGTCATGGGCTGGAAAGATGCCAACTCCACCGAGTTCGATCGCAGCAGCGGTCATCCGGTCGTCGGTCTGATCACCGAGTGGGAAGACGCCACCGGCGCCGTCGAAGTGCGTAACGAAGCGTCCGACCTGGGCGGCACCATGCGCCTGGGCGCTCAGGAATGCCTGCTGGAATCGGGCTCCAAGGTGCACGACTGCTACGCCAAGGACGTGATCATCGAGCGTCACCGTCATCGCTATGAAGTGAACAACAAGCTGCTGCCACAGCTGATCGAGGCCGGCCTGAAGATCTCCGGTCGCTCGGGCGACGGCGCGCTGGTCGAAGTGGTCGAGGCTGCGGATCATCCATGGTTCGTCGCTTGCCAGTTCCACCCCGAGTTCACCTCGACGCCACGTGACGGTCACCCACTGTTCAGCGGTTTCGTCAAAGCTGCATTGGCTCAACACCAGAAGAAGGCTTGAACCTGATGGCGCAGAAGATCATCCGCGTAGGCAACATCGAGATCGCCAACGACAAGCCGATGGTGCTGTTCGGCGGTATGAACGTGCTGGAAAGCCGCGACATGGCGATGCAGGTCTGTGAAGAGTACGTGCGGGTGACCGAGAAGCTCGGGATCCCCTACGTGTTCAAGGCCAGCTTCGACAAGGCCAACCGTTCGTCGGTGACCTCCTACCGTGGCCCAGGCCTGGAAGAGGGCATGCGGATTTTCCAAGACGTGAAGCAGGCCTTTGGCGTGCCGATCATCACCGACGTCCACGAGCCGGCCCAGGCCGCCGTGGTCGCCGAAGTCTGCGACATCATCCAGTTGCCGGCGTTTCTCTCGCGGCAGACCGACCTGGTGGTGGCCATGGCCAAGACCGGCGCGGTGATCAACATCAAGAAGGCCCAGTTCCTCGCGCCCCAGGAAATGAAACACATCCTGAGCAAGTGTGAAGAGGCGGGCAACGATCAGTTGATCCTCTGCGAGCGCGGTTCGAGCTTCGGTTACAACAACCTGGTGGTGGACATGCTCGGCTTCGGCATCATGAAGCAGTTCGAATACCCGGTGTTCTTCGACGTGACCCACGCCCTGCAGATGCCGGGTGGTCGCGCCGATTCCGCTGGCGGTCGTCGGGCCCAGGTCACCGACCTGGCCAAGGCCGGCATGAGCCAGTCCCTGGCCGGCCTGTTCCTTGAGGCTCACCCGGATCCGGACAACGCCAAGTGCGACGGTCCTTGCGCTCTGCGTCTGGACAAGCTTGAGCCGTTCCTGGCTCAGCTCAAGGCCCTGGACGAACTGGTCAAGAGTTTCCCCACGGTAGAAACCGCGTAAAAACGGCGACTTCCTCAGTAGGAGCCGGCTGACTGGCACCGCGTTTTCGCGGGCCTGTTCGCCGGCAAGCCGGCTCCTACGAACCAGCAATTTGACCCACAAGTTATAAATCGAGCGGTACTCAGCGTTTTCGTCAACTTTGGAGTGTTCACAACAATGGCAAAAATCGTCGACATCAAAGGTCGTGAAGTTCTCGACTCCCGTGGCAACCCCACTGTCGAAGCGGACGTGCTTCTCGACAACGGCATCATCGGCAGTGCTTGCGCGCCGTCCGGTGCCTCCACCGGCTCGCGCGAAGCGCTGGAGCTGCGTGATGGCGACAAGAGCCGTTACCTGGGCAAGGGCGTGCTCAAGGCGGTAGCCAACATCAACGGTCCGATCCGCGATCTGTTGCTGGGTAAAGACCCGATCGACCAGAAAGCGCTGGATCAGGCGATGATTGCCCTGGACGGCACCGAGAACAAAGCTTCCCTGGGCGCCAACGCCATCCTCGCCGTGTCCCTGGCTGCGGCCAAGGCTGCTGCTCAGGACCAGGACCTGCCGCTGTACGCTCACATCGCCAACCTCAACGGCACTCCTGGCGTCTACTCGATGCCAGTACCGATGATGAACATCATCAACGGTGGCGAGCATGCCGATAACAACGTCGACATCCAGGAATTCATGGTGCAGCCAGTCGGCGCCAAGTCTTTCTCGGAAGGTCTGCGCATGGGCACCGAGATTTTCCATCACCTCAAAGCCGTGCTGAAGGCCCGTGGCCTGAACACTGCGGTGGGTGACGAAGGTGGTTTCGCGCCGAACCTGGCTTCCAACGAAGACGCGCTGAAAGTCATCTCCGAAGCCGTGGCCAACGCCGGTTACACCCTGGGCACCGACGTGACCCTGGCTCTGGACTGCGCCGCCAGCGAATTCTATGAAGACGGCAAGTACAACCTGTCTGGCGAAGGCCAGGTGTTCACCGCCGAAGGCTTCGCCGAGTACCTGAAAGGTCTGACTCAGCGCTACCCGATCATCTCCATCGAAGACGGCCTGGACGAGTCCGACTGGGCGGGCTGGAAGATCCTCACTGACAAGATCGGCGACAAGGTGCAACTGGTCGGCGACGACCTGTTCGTGACCAACACCAAGATCCTGAAGGAAGGCATCGACAAGAAGATCGCCAACTCGATCCTGATCAAGTTCAACCAGATCGGCACCCTGACCGAAACCCTGGAAGCCATCCAGATGGCCAAGGCGGCCGGTTACACCGCGGTGATCTCGCACCGTTCCGGCGAAACCGAAGATTCGACCATCGCCGACCTGGCCGTGGGCACCTCGGCTGGCCAGATCAAGACCGGCTCCCTGTGCCGTTCCGACCGCGTATCCAAGTACAACCAATTGCTGCGTATCGAAGAGCAATTGAACGGCAAGGCCAAGTACAACGGTCGCGGCGAGTTTCGCGGCTAAGCAGTAGATGGTAAAAAGACACCGGATTGTGTCGGGAAAATCGCGACAGCGAGTTTTTTGCCACTAATCTGATGCCTTAAGAGCACAAGCCTGGTTCTTCCAGGCTTCGTGCTATCAGTAGGTCCGAAGTTGTTGGCATGGCTGTCTTTTTTCACTGGATACCCGATATTCGATGCGCAGTCCCAATTGGTTGTTCCTGGTCTTGCTCTTGCTGCTGGCCGGCTTGCAGTACCGCCTGTGGGTGGGGAACGGCAGCTTGGCCCAGGTAGCTGACCTGACTCAGCAGATTGCCGACCAGCACGCTGAAAACGAGCGTTTGCTGGAGCGAAATCGCGTACTCGATGCGGAAGTCATGGAGTTGAAGAAAGGCATGGAGACCGTTGAAGAGCGGGCTCGCCATGAGTTGGGCATGGTCAAGGAGGGTGAAACCCTCTACCAGTTGGCCCAATGAGCGATAGATTGCCGGCCTTCTGGGCCGTGATTCCTGCCGCGGGCGTCGGTGCCCGCATGGCCGCGGACCGTCCCAAGCAGTACCTGCAACTGGGCGGACGCACAATTCTCGAACACAGCCTCGGCTGTTTTCTCGACCATCCCGGCCTCAAGGGGCTGGTGGTCAGCCTGGCGCCGGACGATCCTTACTGGCCGACCCTGGCCTGCGCCCACGATTCGCGGATTCAGCGGGTCGAAGGTGGCGCCGAGCGCTCCGGTTCGGTGCTCAATGCCTTGCTTCATCTGCATGCCCAAGGTGCGGCCGATGAAGACTGGGTGCTGGTTCACGATGCCGCGCGGCCCAATCTTTCCCGAGATGACCTGGACAAGCTGCTGGGCGAGTTGGCGCAGGACCCGGTGGGCGGTCTGCTGGCGGTGCCGGCCCGGGACACCCTGAAGCGGATCGACAAGCACGGAAGGGTTCTGGAAACCGTGGATCGCAGCCTGATCTGGCAAGCCTACACACCGCAGATGTTCCGGCTTGGTGCGCTGCATCGCGCCCTGGCCGACAGCCTGGTGGCCGATGTGGCGATCACCGATGAGGCTTCGGCAATGGAATGGGCGGGGCAGGCGCCACGCCTGATCGAAGGCCGTTCCGACAACCTCAAGGTCACTCGTCCCGAGGATCTTGAGTGGCTGCGCCAGCGTTGGTCCAATCGACGCTGAACCTTCTAGCAGCCGCTGGCTGCGAACGATGGCTGAACCCCTGAAGGTCTTGCGGGTCTTGTCACAGCCTGCGCCAGTGGCTACAGGTCGCGGTACTCCGGGCGTTCGGCCAGCCCCTGCTTGAGATAATCCACCAGCTTGCGCACTTTAGGCGACAGATGCCGTTGCTGCGGATACAGCGCCCAGACTGCGGTATTGGGCGGCTGGTGAGCGTCCAGCAGGGAAACCAGCGTACCGTCCTGCAGGTGCTCCAGAACGTAGTAGTCCGGCAGTTGGCAGAGTCCGACGCCTTGCAACGCCGCATCCAGCACCGCCTGTCCGCTGTTGCAGCGCCAGTTGCCCTGCACCCGTTGCGAAAATTCGCGCCCATCGAGCTCCAACTGCCAGATATCCGAGCTGCCAATCAGGCAATTATGGCGGCTCAGTTCCGACAGGCTGTGGGGGCGGCCGTAGCGTTCCAGGTAGGAAGGGGAGGCACACAGGTACATGCGGCGTGGCGCCAGGCGAGTGGCGACCAGGCGCGAGTCCTGCAGGCGTCCCAGGCGAATGGCCAGGTCGAGCCCCTCGTGCACCAGGTCCAGCGGTCGGTTGCTCAATTCGATGTCCACCCGCAACTGCGGATAAAGGCTCATGAAGCGTGTGACCAGAGGCACGATAAAGCGCTCGCCATAGGCCACCGCACAAGTCATGCGCAGCATGCCCTTGGGTTCGCTGGTCAGGTCCCCTACGGCCCGCAATGCCTCCTCGCGCCCATCCTGCAAACGCTGGCAGTGCTGGAGAAAGGTCTGCCCGGCCTCGGTCAGGGTGACGCGGCGGGTACTGCGATACAGCAGGCGGGTCTGCAAGCGTTCTTCGAGGCGCACCACCTGGCGGCTGATGTGAGATGAGGACACTCCCAGGCGCTCGGCAGCGGCAGTGAACTGGCTGCATTCGGCGACTGCGACGAATTCGTCGATGCCCTCCCAACGGTTTTCGCTCATTGATTATCCCTGCATGGCAATAATGTTTTGCTTTTGCCTGGATTATTCATCGCATTGCGCTGTTTTACACTCACTGCCTCGTTTTTATTCGCTGGAGAGTCAGGATGATCAAGTCACGTGCTGCCGTAGCCTTCGAGGCCAAGAAGCCCCTGGAAATCGTCGAAGTGGATGTCGCCATGCCCAAGGCGGGTGAAGTGCTGCTACGCGTCGTCGCTTCCGGTGTCTGCCACACCGACGCCTACACCCTGTCCGGCGCCGACCCGGAAGGCATCTTTCCGGCGATCCTCGGCCACGAAGGTGGCGCAGTCGTAGAAGCAGTGGGCGAGGGCGTGACCTCTGTAGCGGTGGGTGATCATGTGATCCCGCTGTACACCCCGGAATGCGGCCAGTGCAAATTCTGCCTGTCGGGCAAGACCAACCTCTGTCAGGCCATTCGTGCAACCCAGGGCAAAGGCTTGATGCCGGATGGCACCACGCGCTTTTCCTACAAGGGTCAGCCCATTTTCCATTACATGGGCACCTCGACATTCTCCGAGTACACCGTGCTGCCGGAAATCTCCGTGGCCAAGATCCCCAAGGAAGCGCCGTTGGAAAAGGTCTGCCTGCTGGGTTGCGGCGTGACCACAGGCATTGGCGCGGTGATCAACACCGCCAAGGTCAAGGCCGGTGATACCGTGGCCATCTTCGGCCTGGGCGGCATCGGCCTGTCGGCGGTGATCGGCGCGGTCAAGGCCAAGGCCGGGCGCATCATCGCCATTGATATCAACCCGGCCAAGTTCGAGATCGCCAAGCAACTGGGCGCCACCGACTGCGTCAACCCCAAGGACTTCGATCGTCCGATCCAGGAGGTCATTGTCGACATGACCGACGGCGGCGTGGATTTCTCCTTCGAATGCATCGGCAACGTCCAGCTGATGCGCGCCGCGCTGGAATGCTGCCACAAGGGCTGGGGCGAGTCGGTGATCATTGGGGTGGCCGGTGCCGGCCAGGAAATTTCGACCCGTCCTTTCCAGTTGGTGACCGGTCGCGTATGGCGGGGTTCGGCTTTCGGTGGCGTGCGCGGTCGCAGCGAACTGCCAAGCTACGTGGAAATGTCCCAGACCGGCGAAATCCCGCTGGATACCTTCATTACCCACACCATGGGCCTGGAAGACATCAACAAGGCATTCGACCTGATGCACGAAGGCAAGAGCATTCGTTCGGTCATTCACTTCTAAGAGCAGCGGCAAGCGGTGAGCTTCAAGCGACAAGCGCGAAATAGCGGCTTGCCGAGTGAAGCTTGCGGCCTGTGGCTGGAGGTCTGCCATGAGTCTGGAAAACCTTTCCTGCCAGAAAAGCTTCGGCGGCTGGCACAAACGCTACAAGCATCACTCCCAGGTGTTGGGCTGCGACATGGTATTCGCGGTGTATTTGCCGCCCCAGGCGGAGCAGGGCGGCAAGTTGCCGGTGCTTTACTGGTTGTCCGGCCTGACGTGTACCGACGAGAACTTCATGCAGAAGGCCGGCGCCCAGCGCATGGCAGCGGAGCTGGGCTTGATCATCGTGGCTCCGGATACCAGTCCTCGCGGTGCCGGGGTGCCCGGTGATCCGGAGGGCGCCTGGGACTTTGGCCTGGGCGCGGGATTCTATCTGAATGCGACTCAGGAGCCCTGGGCCCAGCATTATCGGATGCACGACTATGTGGTGAACGAACTGCCGGAGTTGGTGGAGGCGCATTTTCCCGCGTCGCAGAAACGTGGGATCAGCGGGCACTCCATGGGCGGTCATGGGGCATTGGTCTGTGCTTTGCGTAATCCCGGTCGCTATCAGTCGGTTTCGGCGTTCGCTCCTATCAGTAATCCCATGGACTGTCCTTGGGGGCAGAAGGCGTTTTCCCGCTACCTGGGCGAGGAACGTTCACGCTGGCGTGAATGGGATGCCAGCGTGCTGCTAGCCGAATCCAGGGAAAAGCTGACGTTGCTGGTGGATCAAGGGGATCGAGATGACTTTCTCGCCACCCAGCTCAAGCCAGAAGTGCTGCAGCAGGCGGCCAGGAGCGCCGGTCATCAGCTGACGCTGCGGATGCAGCCGGGCTACGACCACAGCTACTTCTTCATCGCCAGTTTTATCGACGATCACTTGCAGCACCATGCACGTGCTCTTAACGCCTAATGCCGGCCAAAGCAGGTAGAATCACGCCCTGACTTTTTCGGGGCGTTTTTTTATGCGTATTGGCCACGGCTACGATGTGCACCGTTTCGCTGAGGGCGACTTCATTACTTTGGGCGGTGTGCGCATCGCCCATCATTGCGGCTTGCTCGCCCACTCCGACGGTGACGTGTTGTTGCACGCGCTCAGTGATGCCCTGCTGGGTGCTGCGGCGCTGGGGGACATCGGCAAGCATTTTCCGGACACCGATCCGCAGTTCAAAGGTGCCGACAGCCGCGTCCTGCTGCGTCATGTTGTCGCGCTGATCCACGCCAAAGGCTGGAAGGTCGGCAACGTCGACAACACCATCGTCGCCCAGGCTCCGAAAATGGCGCCTCATATTGAAACCATGCGGGCCTTGATTGCCGAGGACCTGCAAGTCGAACTGGACCAAGTGAACGTGAAGGCCACCACCACTGAAAAACTCGGCTTCGTCGGCCGCGAGGAAGGTATCGCGGTGCATTCCGTGGCCTTGTTGCTGCGCCCATGAATGAATCGCAACTGTTGGGCCCGCGGGCCTATGGTGACGCCCTGGGCCGCGCGGTGCTCAAGGCCACAGCCGAAGATTTCCAAGTCGATGAAGTGCTTGATATCCCGCTGAGCGGTGACGGCGAGCACCTGTGGCTGTGGGTGGAAAAGCGCGGCCTGAATACCGAAGAGGCCGCGCGGCGGATTGCCAAGGCCGCCGGAGTATCGTTGCGCACCGTGAGCTACGCCGGGCTCAAGGATCGCCAGGCGCTGACTCGCCAATGGTTCAGCGTACAACTGCCGGGCAAGGCGGACCCTGATCTTGGCGCGGCGGAAAACCACACCCTGAAAATCCTCAAGGCCACCCGCCACAAGCGCAAGCTGCAGCGCGGAGCCCATGCGGCCAACGGTTTTACCCTGCGCCTGATAGAGCTTACGGCGGATCATGCGGCCATCGATGAGCGTTTGCGGCAGATCGCCCAGCACGGGATTCCCAACTATTTCGGCGCCCAGCGGTTTGGCCACGACGGCGGCAACCTGGTGGATGCCCGCGACTGGGCCGCGCGCCAGGCTCTGCCGGAGCAGCGCAATGTGCGTTCGCGCCTGCTTTCCGCGGCTCGCAGCTATCTGTTCAATCAGGTGCTGGCGGCGCGGGTGGCGGACGGCAGCTGGCAGCAGGCGCAAGTCGGTGACCTGCTGGCGTTTACCGACAGTCGCAGCTTTTTCATGGCCGGGCCTGACGAGTGCTCGGACCCGCGCCTGGCGATTCTCGACCTGCACCCCACCGGTCCGTTGTGGGGCGAGGGCGCCTCTCCGGCGAGCGGTGTGTCCCACGAGCTTGAGCAACAGATTGCCGGTCGTGAGGCGGCACTGTGTGATTGGCTGATCAAAGCCGGCATGAGCCACGAACGACGCATCCTGCGGCTGCCCATTGGCGGTTTGACGTGGCATTATCCCGAGCCTGACATTCTGCAACTGGAATTCGTCCTGCCGGCCGGGTGTTTCGCCACCGCATTGGTGCGTGAACTCGTCGATCTGGTGCCGGTGGGGCAGACGGACAGCTCATGCGTATTCTGATTTCTAACGATGATGGGGTAACCGCACCCGGTATCGCCGCGCTGCATGCTGCGCTGGCGGATTACGCCGAATGTGTGGTGATCGCACCGGACCAGGACAAAAGCGGCGCCAGCAGCTCGCTGACGCTTGACCGTCCGTTGCATCCGCATACCCTAGGCAATGGCTTCATCAGCATCAACGGCACGCCGACCGACTGCGTTCACCTGGGGCTCAACGGCCTGCTGGAGCATGAGCCGGACATGGTGGTGTCGGGGATCAACCTGGGGGCCAACCTCGGGGATGACGTGCTGTACTCCGGAACGGTCGCCGCGGCCCTGGAAGGGCGTTTCCTGCAGCGTCCGGCGATTGCCTTTTCGCTGGTGTCGCGGCAAGTGGAAAACCTTGCCACGGCGGCCCATTTCGCGCGCAAGCTGGTGCAAGCCCAGGGCTTGCTGGATTTGCCACCACGGACGGTGTTGAACGTGAATATTCCCAACCTGCCACTGGATCATATTCGTGGCATACAGCTGACCCGCCTGGGCCATCGCGCGCGCGCGGCGGCACCGATGAAGGTCGTCGATCCCCGTGGCAAGTCGGGTTACTGGATTGCCGCCGCCGGGGATGCCGAGGATGGCGGTCCGGGTACCGATTTTCATGCGGTGATGCAAGGTTATGTCTCCATCACGCCGTTGCAGCTGGATCGCACCTTCAATGACGCGTTCCGAAGCCTGGACGGTTGGTTGGAGGGGCTGCGCTGATGGCTCGTGAGCAAGACGATTTGCTGCGACGGGGAATCGGCATGACTTCCCAGCGGACCCGCGAACGCCTGATTCAACGGCTCTACGATGAAGGGCTGTCCAATCCCCAGGTATTGGAAGTCATTCGTCGTACGCCGCGGCATCTGTTCGTCGATGAAGCCCTGGCCCATCGGGCCTATGAAGACACAGCCTTGCCGATCGGCCACAACCAGACCATTTCCCAGCCTTATATGGTGGCGCGCATGAGCGAGCTGCTGCTGGAGGCCGGCCCTCTGGACAAGGTCTTGGAGATCGGTACCGGGTCCGGCTACCAGACGGCGGTGCTGTCGCAGTTGGTGGAGCGGGTGTTTTCGGTGGAGCGGATCAAGGTCCTGCAGGACCGCGCCAAGGAACGGCTGCAGGAGTTGAACCTGCGCAATGTGGTGTTTCGCTGGGGGGACGGTTGGGAGGGCTGGCCAGCCTTGGCGCCTTACAACGGCATCATCGTGACCGCTGTAGCCACTGATGTTCCCCAGGCGCTGCTCGACCAGCTGGCTCCGGGCGGACGCTTGGTGATTCCGGTGGGGGCAGGAGAAGTGCAGCAGTTGATGCTGATCATTCGAGAAGAACATGGCTTTGCCCGGCATGTCCTCGGGGCGGTGCGTTTTGTGCCTCTGCTCAATGGGCCGCTGGCTTGAGTATTTGTCGGGGCTGGGTGAATTCTGTTTGATGCGCTGTGTCTTAGTGCCGTATTGATCGTCAATGAGTCTGGTGACCATCAATGGTCATTTCTTGCCACTGTGTGTTGCGCTTTGCCTGCGGTGAAGCGCGGTCGTGCAGTTATACTTGCGTCATTTCACGCCTGAGCAAGGCAATCTATATCGTCAACCACCATAAAGGGAGCGGCGGGTGAGTCTCACAGTCATTGCGCAGCGAATAGGTATATCAAGCTTTCAGCGACTGATGATTGGCCTTGTCTTGAGTTCCTTGTTGGTCGGTTGTTCCAGTACCAAGTCCAGCAGCGTGGGTGTGGTTGAGCGCAGTAATACCGCCGCGCCTCAGCGTCCGACGGTCACTACTGGGCAATATGTAGTGCGTCGTGGCGATACCTTGTTCTCCATTGCCTTCCGCTATGGCTGGGACTACAAGGCATTGGCCGCTCGTAACAATATTGCCGAGCCCTATACCATCCATCCCGGGCAAACCATTCGCTTTGACGGCCGCACTGACGCTGCGCCGGCAACGGTGGTTACCAGCACCCAGTCTGGTGCCTCGTCGTCGAGCAAGACCACGGTTATTCGTCGTCCCGTTGGTGCTGCTACGGCCCCCACAACGGCTCCTGCATCAAGCACCGCAGCCCCGGCTGCCAGCAAGCCAGCGCCCGCCCCGGCTACCCCCGCGGGCCCCGCACCGACAGGTTGGGGCTGGCCTTCAAACGGCGTTCTGATTGGAAAATTTTCTTCAAACGGTAGTTTGAATAAAGGCATTGATATCGCCGGGGATTTGGGACAGCCTGTTTTAGCTGCGTCTGATGGGACGGTGGTTTACGCCGGGAGTGGCTTAAGGGGCTACGGCGAATTAGTCATCATCAAACACAACGAAACCTACGTCAGTGCTTACGGCCACAACCGCAAGCTATTGGTTCGGGAGGGACAGCAGGTCAAAGTCGGACAGACAATTGCCGAGATGGGATCAACTGGTACAGACCGGGTGAAACTGCACTTTGAGATTCGCCGACAAGGTAAACCTGTAGATCCGCTGCAATTCCTGCCACGACGTTGATCCGTTACCAGCCTGTTCCACTCACGTAGAGGGAACAGGCTCCAGCGTTGCCAAGGATTAAGGCGCCGCTTGAGCCTGAGGTCGAACTCACCAAAGGACTATAACAATGGCTCTCAGTAAAGAAGTGCCGGAGTTTGACATCGACGATGAAGTTCTCCTTATGGAGAGCAGTATCGATATGGATTCGATGTCGAATAATGAGGGGGCAACTCCACCTTCCGTTCGCGCCAAATCCAAAAGCTCCGCATCACTTAAGCAACATAAGTACATTGATTACACGCGCGCCCTTGATGCGACGCAGTTGTATCTCAATGAAATCGGTTTTTCTCCATTGCTCTCTCCCGAAGAGGAAGTGCACTTTGCGCGTTTGTCGCAGAGTGGCGACCCGGCCGGGCGCAAGCGCATGATTGAAAGTAACTTGCGACTGGTGGTGAAAATCGCCAGGCGTTATGTCAATCGCGGCTTGTCGCTGCTGGACCTGATCGAGGAGGGCAACCTCGGCCTGATCCGGGCAGTGGAGAAGTTCGACCCGGAACGCGGTTTCCGTTTTTCGACCTACGCCACCTGGTGGATTCGTCAGACCATCGAACGGGCGATCATGAATCAGACACGCACCATTCGGCTGCCGATTCATGTGGTCAAAGAGCTCAACGTCTACCTGCGCGCCGCCCGTGAGTTGACGCAAAAACTTGATCATGAACCCTCTCCCGAAGAAATCGCCAACCTGCTTGAGAAGCCGGTGGCCGAAGTCAAACGCATGCTCGGTTTGAATGAGCGGGTTTCTTCGGTTGATGTCTCGCTGGGACCGGATTCGGATAAAACCTTGCTGGACACCCTGACGGATGACCGTCCGACGGATCCTTGCGAGCTTTTGCAGGACGACGATCTGTCACAAAGCATCGATCAATGGCTTTCCGAACTGACTGAAAAGCAGCGTGAAGTTGTGGTTCGCCGCTTTGGTCTGCGAGGTCATGAGAGCAGCACGCTCGAAGACGTCGGCCTGGAAATCGGCCTGACCCGTGAGCGGGTTCGGCAGATTCAGGTTGAAGGGCTCAAGCGCCTGCGGGAGATCCTTGAGAAGAATGGCCTGTCCAGTGAGTCGCTGTTCCAGTAGCTTCTGGAGTTGATCCGCAAGAGCCCCGATTCGTTCGGGGCTTTTTGTTGGCTGAGTGTTTTGGCCCCGAGTGCTCGGATTCTGATCAAGGATGGGATTACTCTTAACCTGCATGTAAGCAATAGATTACTTTTTCGTAGGCGTTCGGTTCTCTAGTGCTTCAAGCTTGCCTAAAACACTTTAGGTCATTTTTTATATTGTTGATTTATAATGATATTTTTATTTTTTCCGTTGGCGTTTGACAGTTTTTCCCGCGATAGGTGCGATTGCTCTTATCTGGGAACTCTCTAATATCAGCCCTGTGTCGACGGATAGACACAGCCATCAAGGACGATGGTCAGGACATTGCGGATTTCGGAGCACCGTGACCGGCCGTTTCGGTTGATCGTGACCGGTCATTTCGCTAACGCGTGACCGCTCATTTCGGTAGCAACGTGACCGATTTTCCGCCTGTTCCGAAACAGGTGGTCACGGCTTACCGAAATCGCCGGTCACGACTTAGCGAAAGCCTTCCCCTTCGTTGCGCATGACCTGATGCGCCGCCATCCTCGACCGATTTCGGGAGAGGAAGATGGCGGCGCCGCGAGTAGCCATGCGAAACATCAAAGAATGTCTGCGCCTCAAGTTTGAGGCCGGCTTGTCCCACGAGAAGATTGCCCGTGCCTTGCAGCTGTCCAAGGGCGTGGTTAGCAAGTACATCGCGGCGGCGCGGGTGGCCGGGCTGGACTGGCCGGCGCTGGTGGCCATGGACGAGGCCGCGCTGGCGGCCGCCTTGTTTGCACCGACGTCGACGAACAAGCCGCGCGGTGAGCGAGTGCTGCCCGATGTGCTGAGCATCCACCGCGAGTTGCGACGCAAGGGCGTGACCTTGCAGCTGCTGTGGGAGGAATATCTCGCCGCGCATGCGGGCCAGCCGACCTACCGCTACACCCAGTTCGTCGAGCACTACCGGCGCTACGCCCAGACGCTCAAACGTTCGATGCGTCAGCTGCACCGTGCGGGCGAGAAGCTATTCATCGACTATGCCGGGCCGACGCTGCCGGTGGTCGACCCGGCCACCGGCGAAGTGCGCCGGGCGCACATCTTCGTCGCCGCCCTGGGCGCCTCGAATTACACCTATGCCTGCGCGACGCCAGGCGAAACCCAGGTGGACTGGCTGACCTCGCTGGGCCAGGCTCTGACCTACTTTGGCGGCGTGCCGGAAATGGTTGTGCCGGACAATCCGCGCGCCCTGGTCGCCCAGCCGGATCGCTACGAGCCGGGCCTGAACCGGGCCACGCTGGAGTGCGCGCGTCATTACCAGACGGTGATCCTGCCGGCACGGCCACGCAAGCCTCAGGACAAGGCCAAGGCCGAGGTGGCGGTGCAGGTGGTCGAGCGCTGGATCATGGCGCGGCTGCGCCATCGGCAGTTCTTCAGCCTGCATGCGCTTAACCAGGCCATCGCCGAGCTGCTGGAGGATCTGAATCGGCGCCCGTTCAAGCGGCTCGATGGCTGCCGGCGCGACTGGTTCGAGCGCCTGGATCGCCCGGCCTTGCGAGCGCTGCCGGTGCATCCCTACGAGGTCGCCACCTTCAAGCGCTGCAAGGTCAGCATCGACTACCACATCGAGGTCAATGGCAGCTTCTACAGCGTGCCCTCCGCCCTGGCCCGGCAGAACGTGGACGTGCGACTGACGGCACACACCCTGGAAGTGCTGCATGGCAACCGGCGGGTGGCCAGCCACCTGCTGCTGGGGCGACGCGGCGCTTACAGTACCCAGCGCGAGCACATGCCCGCGGCGCACCAGGCGCATCGCGAATGGACGCCACAACGCCTGCTCGACTGGGGCGCGCGGATCGGCCCCTACACGCGCCAACTGATCGATCACCAACTGACCCACAAGCCGCACCCGGAGATGGGCTACCGCGCCTGCCTCGGCCTGCTCTCGCTGGCCCGGCGCTATGGCAATGCACGCCTGGAAGCCGCTGCCGAACGTGCCGTACACCTGCGCGCCTTCACCGGGCGCAGCGTGCGCAACCTGCTCCAGCAAGGCCTGGATCAACAGCCGCTGCCCCAGCGTGCCGCCGAAACGACCTTACCCGGCGACCACGAGAACGTCCGTGGCGCCGACTACTACCAACCCCCGCAACAGGAGCTGTTCGATGATGCCGCAACACACCCTGAATCAACTGCACCAGCTACGCCTGGACGGCATGGCCCGCGCCCTGGAAGAGCAATGGACGCTGCCGGCCAGCCACAGCCTGAGCTTCGATGAACGCCTCGGCCTACTGCTCGACCGCGAACTGGCCTGGCGTGACAACCAGCGCCTGGTACGGCTGCGCAAGAAGGCCAAGCTCAAGTACGCCAACGCCTGCCTGGAAGATCTCGACCGCCGCACCGGACGCGCCCTGGACGAGCGTCTGATCGCCACCCTGGCCAGTGGCGACTGGATCCGCCAGCAGCACAACCTGCTGCTGACCGGCCCGACCGGTGCCGGCAAAACCTGGCTGGCCTGCGCCCTGGGCAACCAGGCCTGCCGCCAGGGCTATAGCACCCTGTACCTGCGCACCCCGCGCCTGCTGGAACAACTGCGCATCGCTCATGGCGACGGCAGCTTCGGCCGTACCCTGCAACAGCTGGCAAAGGTCGACGTCCTGGTGCTGGACGACTGGGCGCTAGCCCCGCTGGAGGAAGGAGCCCGGCATGACCTGCTGGAGGTGATCGACGACCGCGCTGGCAGCCGCTCCACCATCCTGACGAGCCAACTGCCCATCGAGCACTGGCACGGCTGGATCAACGACCCGACCCTGGCCGATGCCATCCTCGACCGCCTGGTGCACAACGCCTACCGACTGACGATGAAAGGCGAGTCGCTGCGCCGAAAAAAAGCCGAGGAACAAGCCGCATCGTGACCGATGCGATTACAATCCAGAACCCGCGCAACCGGGGTGGAAGCACCGGTCACGTATTAGCGAAACGCTCGGTCACGTTCACCGAAATCCGCAGGACATCGCAGGAAGCGATTCATCAGGACGATGAAAAGGAATACAGGGACTAGGGAAAAAGTGGGCGGGTCATACCGCCCCTTTTTTTGCCTGGAGAAAAGTTCAAACTGCAAGAACCCGTTCCCAGAAACGCAAAAAGGCCCGCAAGGGGCCTTTTCAGGAACGCGGGGCAACTAGCGTTCGAGGTCTTTGATCTTGCCTTTAACGCCATCCCACTCTTCGGCATCCGGCATCGGTTCTTTCTTTTCAGTGATGTTCGGCCAGATCTCTGCCAGCTCGACGTTCAACTGAATGAATTCCTGCATTTCTTCCGGGACTTCATCCTCGGAGAAAATAGCTACAGCGGGGCACTCAGGCTCGCACAGCGCGCAGTCAATGCACTCATCCGGGTGAATCACCAGGAAGTTCGGGCCTTCGTAAAAGCAGTCCACCGGACAGACTTCTACGCAGTCGGTGTACTTGCACTTGATGCAGTTGTCGGTGACGACGAAGGTCATTTCTAATTCTCTCCTCAGGCGGCGGCAGCGGAGCCCCAACATGACGGGGTCGCCAGGTTTGGGAGCGATAGTCTGCGAACCAGGCTAATAGTCCGCAGCATCCCAAACCGCGCGAGATTCTAACAGCTTGAAGGCGTTCGCGTTAGATGCGCGTCTTCAATGTATAGAGCATTTCCAGGGCCCGGCGTGGCGTCAGATCATCCAGATCCAGTTTGGCCAGTTCGTCCAGCACCGGATGGGGCAGGCTGGCGAACATGTCGCTTTGTTGGGGAACAGAGGTTTTACCCGGTGCAGGAGGCGCCACTTCATGGGGCAAACTGGTGGTTTCCAGGCGGCTCAAGTGCTCCCTGGCGCGGCTGATGACTGCGCTGGGAACCCCTGCCAGCTGGGCTACCGCCAGACCATAGCTCTGGCTGGCAGGTCCGGGCAGGACGTGGTGCAGGAACACGATACGTTCATTGTGCTCGGTGGCGTTGAGGTGCACGTTGGCCACCAGCGGCTCGCTTTCCGGGAGTACGGTCAACTCGAAGTAGTGGGTGGCGAACAGGGTGTAGGCCCGTAGCTGGGCGAGACGTTCTGCCGCAGCCCAGGCCAGGGACAGCCCGTCGAAGGTACTGGTTCCGCGACCCACTTCGTCCATCAGCACCAGGCTGCGCTCCGTGGCGTTGTGCAGGATGTTCGCGGTTTCGCTCATTTCCACCATGAAGGTCGAACGGCCACCGGCCAGGTCGTCGCTGGAGCCGATCCGGGTGAAGATCCGGTCCACCAGGGACAGCTCGCAGCTGGCCGCCGGGACGAAGCTGCCAATATGGGCCAGCAGCACGATCAGCGCGGTCTGGCGCATGTAGGTGGATTTACCGCCCATGTTCGGGCCGGTGATCACCAGCATCCGGGTGTTGTCGTCCAGATTCAGGTCGTTGGCCACAAAAGGCGTGGTCAAGACTTGTTCCACCACCGGGTGACGACCCTGGGTGATGCGCATGCACGGCTCGCTGACAAAACGCGGGCAGTTGAGGTCCAGGTTCAAGGCGCGCTCGGCCAGGTTGCTCAGCACATCCAGCTCCGCCAGAGCTCCGGCGGTATCCTGCAACGGTGGCAGATGGCTGATCAGGGTTTCCAGCAGCGCATCGTAGAGCATCTTTTCCCGGGCCAGCGCACGGCTCTTGGCCGACAGCGCCTTGTCTTCGAACTCCTTGAGTTCCGGTGTGATGAAGCGCTCGGCGCCTTTGAGCGTCTGCCGGCGAATGTAGTCCGCGGGCGCCTGCTCGGCCTGCTTGCTGGGCAGCTCGATGAAATAGCCGTGAATGCGGTTGTAGCCGACCTTGAGGTTGGCCAGGCCGGTGCGGGCTTTCTCGCGGGCTTCGAGGTCGATCAGGAACTGCCCGGCGTTCTCGCTCAAGGATTGCAGCTCGTCCAGCTCAGCGTCGTAGCCGGTCTTGAGCACGCCGCCGTCGCGGATTACCGCTGGCGGGTTGTCGATGATGGCCTTGGCCAGCAGCGCCGCCAGCTCCGGGTAGGTGCTGGTGGTGAGCGCCAACTGCTTGAGGTGATCCGCCTCCAGTTCAGTCATCGCCTCTTGCAGTTCCGGCAGCGCGGCCAGGGCGTCGCGCAGGCGAGCCAGGTCCCGCGGACGGGCATTGCGCAAGCCGATTCGCGCGAGAATCCGCTCGATATCGCCAATTTCCTTCAACTGCGGTTGCAGTCGTTCGAAGCGGTAACCGTCCAGCAAACAAGTAATGGACGACTGACGCGCCTGCAAGACCTTGAGATCCCGCAGCGGGCGGTTCAGCCAGCGAGTCAGCAGGCGGCTGCCCATGGCGGTCTGGCAGCGATCGACCACCGATTGCAGGGTGTTGTCGCGTCCACCAGCCAGATTGGTGTCCAGTTCCAGGTTGCGACGGCTGGCGCCGTCCAGCACCACGGTATCGTCCAGGCGTTCATGACGCAGGCTGCGCAGGTGGGGCAGGGCGGTACGCTGGGTTTCCTTGGCGTAGCTGAGCAGGCAACCGGCGGCGCCGATGGCCAGGGTCAGGGTTTCGCAGCCAAAACCCTTGAGGTCCTGAGTGGAGAACTGCTGGCAGAGGCTCTTGTGAGCCGAATCACGCTCGAAATCCCAGGGCGCACGGCGCCTTGCACCGCGGCGTTTTTCCGCAGGCAAGCCCTGCGGCCAGTCATCGGGGATCAACAGCTCGACCGGATTGATCCGCTCCAGCTCGGCCAGCAGGTTCTCCCAGCCCTTGATTTCCAGGACGCTGAAGTTGCCGCTGGTGATGTCGAGCACCGCCAGGCCAAACAGACGCTCATCACCCAGCACAGCGGCAATAAGGTTGTCGCGGCGTTCGTCCAGCAGCGCCTCGTCACTCACCGTGCCCGGGGTGATAATGCGCACCACCTGGCGCTCCACCGGGCCTTTGCTGGTCGCCGGGTCGCCCACTTGTTCGCAGATCACCACCGACTCGCCGAGCTTCACTAGCTTGGCCAGGTAACCTTCAGCGGCGTGATAGGGAATACCGCACATGGGAATCGCCTGGCCCGCTGACTGTCCGCGCGCCGTCAGGGTGATGTCCAGCAGCTTGGCGGCCTTCTTCGCGTCTTCATAGAAGATCTCGTAGAAGTCGCCCATGCGGTAGAACATCAGTTGATCAGGGTGCTGGTTCTTGAGGCGCCAGTACTGCTGCATCATTGGGGTGTGGCTTGAAAGGTCCGTCATTCGTGGGGTTTGGCTCGTTGTGTCTATTTGACAATGATAAATTGTCTAATACTACAGTGATTTTTTCGGCATTGCCGGAGGCTCTGCCACGTCAATTCTGCGTAGTCGCAGGTAGCGGGCGGTCATCTTGGCGTCGGTGTGTCCGCCCAGCTTTTGTGCGTCGTTGCCCTGGTCGTCGGTGTCGGTCAGTGACTTGGCGCGCAGGTCATGAATGGTTGCGTCGGCCACCTCGGCCCGCTTGCATGCAAGCGCGAAGGCGGCTTTCACCGAGCTGTAATGTACCGGTTTACCGCCGCGAGGTGAGCAGAACAGGGTCAAGCCGCGGATCTTCCGTGGCAGGGCCTTGATCCTGCTGATCAGTTCTTCCAGATCTGGAGTCATTCGAACGATCAGGCGGGCGCCGGTCTTTTCTTGAGTGAAGGCAATCCCCTCGGTTGTAATATCCGCCAGCCGTATCGACAGAACATCGCCGATGCGTTGCCCGGTCAAGTAACCCATCTCATAAATCACCCTCATGTTATCGCTCGACTTACCGCAGATCGCGGCAAACTCGGCGTGGGTGATGTACCTGTCGCGCTGCTTTTCGGGATGCCGGCGAATGCCAGTGCAAGGATTGAAGTCAACCATCTGCTGTTCCAGGGCGTAGGTGAATACGCCTCTCAGAACGGATATCACGCGGTTGGACATGTTCGGAGTGTCCGCCATGTGCATCTTGAGTTTCGCGACGTGCCTGGGCAGTACGTCGCGCGGTTCGAACTCCGCAAAGGCTTCTTTCAGCCTTACGGCTGCGGCCTGGTATTGAACAATGGTGTTTGGCTTGAGCTTCTTCGACATCTGCTCTAAAGCGTCATCGATCAGCTTGCCCATGCCGCCTTGGCTGCCGCTGTCGATGATCTTCGCATACTCTGCCAGAGCCGCCTGGAAGTCACTTCCCAGGCGTTTCCATTTGCCTTTGCGCACCAGGTAGTAAGCCCCATGCTTTTCGTACATGCATGCGGGCAGGTGCCGATCTTTCTTGCGAGGACGCATCTGTTCTCACCTCACCCTAGCCGAAGCTCCGGCTCCTTCCTTGATTGAACCCCACCCATCCTGCCGATCACAGCCTGCCGCAGGACTTTCGGGTGACCATCTCCACCAACTGCAAAACCGTATTTGTGGGCGGTCAGCCATCTGATCTGAGCGCCGTAGCGCTTGTAGCCCGTCAGTTCGGCCACTTCTTCAGGTGTCAGAAACATATCCACCTCTATCGCTCGGGCCCATCGTTGAGACGGTCAATTACTTGTCCCCTTGGTTTATCGTGCGGTGTAGGCTGGCTCGCAGGTAGTTGATTGCGTGGTTCATGACTGCGCCTCCTTGGCCATGGCCGTGTCGACTGCCTCGTCGAGGTGTTTCTCGTTGAGGGCCATGTTCTGTGGTGTTATGCCAGCGAAGACGCCGCCCTGATTGATGGTTTCCAGGTGTCGGGATCGCAGCCACCGATATCACTCGCCATCCTTGTGCAGCTCGTTGGCCAGGTGCCATGGCGTCCAGTAGCCGTCGTCCATCGGTGTTGCTAAGTGATTGTTGGGGCCGCTCCAGCAGAGGCCATAGCGAGGAAGTCCTTCACTCTCTAGCGGGCGCGGCGGACCTGCTGGGCGTAGGCCTCTCAGTCGTTCAATCTTTGCGATTAGCGCCGTGGCGCAAGATTCGCCATGGTGCTGGGTGGCTGCTTTACGAGCAACCCACCCAGCTTTGAAAGCTAGGGTGTAGCTGGCCCGCAGGCGTTACACCTTTCCGCGCAGAAACTCGGCGAGGGCTATTTCAAGGGGGCTTACAGTTTGTTTGTTACTCATAGCTGGTGCCCCTCCATGATCATGCCGTAGTGGAACCACCGACTTTTCTGTGTCTTGGGGTTGATCTCGCACAGTACCCCGGGACGCGACCAATGGACGCCGTGACCGATCACCTCGATATCGCTTTTCCCGCGACCGACACTTACGCGCACGACGCAACCTATCGGCCACGCTTTTTTCACGGCCGTTGCCAGTGCGAGATTCGCTTCCTCGACGGCGTTCTGGCATGTCAATACAACATCGCGCTTGCTCATACGGCCTCCTTAAACTGCTCGGTTTGGCGCCAAGGGTCATTTGCCCGTGCGAGGGCGGCCACCTGCCTGCGCATGGCGGCATTCATCGCGCAGATCGGCAACGAGTCCGGTCAGTTGCAGTGGGTGCGCGAGCTGGGCAGCGCTCAGTACCTTAGCAAGTACGACACCGGCATCCTGGCCAAGCGCTTGGGCAACACACCCGAGGCGGACGGCGACGGGCAGAAGTACGGGGGCAGGGGGCTGATTCAGATCACGGGCCGCGCCAACTACGAAGCCTGCAGCGAAGCGCTGTTCGGCGATGCTCGACTGCTCAACACCCCCGAACTACTGGACACCCCAGTCTATGCCGCGCTGTCGGCGGGTTGGTTCTGGCAGCGGGCAGGGCTGAATACCCTGGCCGATAAGGGCGACTTCCTCACCATCACCAAGCGCATCAACGGCGGAACCAACAGCTTGGCGGATCGCGAGGCGCTGTATCTGCGTGCATTGAAGGTGCTGCCTTGAAGGCCACGGGCTTGTTGTTGCCGGTCCTGGCCCTGGTGCTGGGGTTTGCCCTGTGCGGTTGGCTGGCCTGGACGTGGCAGGCCAACGCCTACGGCAAGGATCTAGCAGAGCAGGCCGATGCGTACAGCAGGGACTGCGGGCAGGCCGCCGCTGCGGTGATTAACTGGCAGGAAATCCAGCAGGCCGCCCGCCGCGCCCTGGAGGATCGCCGGCAGGCGAATGACGACATCCATTACAAGGAACTGCGCGATGCTCAAACGGACCAGGCTCGCCTGTGTGACCGGCTTGCTACTGCTGATGTCCGGCTGTCAGTCGTACTCGTCTCCACCGAACCCACCAGCGGCTGCTCAGTGCCAACCACCACCGCCACCGGCCGCGTGGTTCATGGCCCCGCAAGAGCCCAACTTGACCGAAAGCATACTCAACGAGTTATTAGGATCACCGATGCCGGCGACCAAGGATTGATCGCCCTGCGGGCCTGTCAGGTATACGCAAAAGAAGTCTCTAGCGTGAAGTAGCAGAGGCTACCGGTTGGGGGCGTTGGCCTGTTTGAGCCCCCAACTGCTCGGCCTGCAAATCTGGCCCAGCTTATGCGTGAGAGATTTTTCTGGTTTAGTACAGAGAAGTTATAGATAATTGACGATTAACAATATGTCCCGTTAGAGATTCCTATGAGTGTTCAATCTGTAAGGAAGTATGATTACATAGATGCAATAAGAGGATTGGCAATAGTATTAGTGGTCATGACTCATGCATCACAATATGTAAAGCCTTTGTCGGATTTGCTTCTGCGCATCATGGAGGAGGGAGCTCGTGGGGTTCAGCTATTTTACGTTGCAAGCGCTGTTACATTGTGCATGTCTTGGTCAGCGAGAAAGTCCCATGAACAAAGTCCTATTTTAAACTTTTATATACGTAGGTTTTTTCGAATCGCGCCAATGTTTTATTTAGCGATGATAGGTTATTTGATTCTTAACGGGGTTGCCGCTACTTACTGGGCCCCAAACGGGATTGAATGGTGGTTTGTTCCTGTTACGGCGTTGTTTCTACACGGCTTCCATCCTGAGACAATCAACTCCGTTGTCCCAGGTGGTTGGTCCATAGCGGTAGAGATGACGTTTTATCTTGTTTTCCCATTTCTTATGCGATTCCGAAAGGCTTACTATTTTTTAGGCGTGTTGCTGGTTTGTGTTTTGCTGCAGCGCCTCAATAGCTATGTGTCTGTAAGGGTTTTTCCCTACCCGCCAGGACAGGAATACATGGCAGTGAATTTTTCGGTGTTGAATTTTATCAGCCAGGCGCCAGTATTTCTGATGGGTGTCTTTGCCTACCTGTTTCTGACCAGGGCTAGGGTGAGTGATGCAAAGATGCTCATCGTTGGTGGGCTTCTGTTTTGCTTCCTTTCTGTGAAATTTTGGACGCTTTCACATAAGCCGGTATCCCATCACGTTTATGCGGGTGCTATGTTCGCTGTATTATTTGTCTTGGTTGCCTATTATCCCGTAAGGATATTGGTCAATAAATTCATGATCGGCCTTGGTAAGCTGAGCTTCAGCATGTACCTGACGCACTTTGCAGTTTTGAGCCTTTTTACTAAGCTTGGAGTTGTGTCACTTCTAGGAAATGGCAATAAGGAAAGCGTAGTGTATTGTTTTTTGGTGCTGATAGTCTCGGCAGGTGTATCGCTACTGACCTATAACTTTATCGAAAAACCGGGCGTTTCCCTTGGTCGCCGTTTGATTGAGCGGCTAGAGGGAGCGAATGCGAACCCAATAATTGATAGCAAGGCTGTGGAGTCAGTTAAATAAGTACAGTTGAGCCTGCGTCATTTGGCGCAGGCGTTGGAGTGTGAATGGAAGTTAATGCGGCTGTAGTTAATCTTTAAATTTTCTCATTCAAGCTAGATACTTCCGTAAGGGCGCGTATTCACGTTGCCCGTTCTGTCTGTTTACCAGACCTCGTATACAGTTTTTCCGTCGAAACAAAAGAAGCGGCCGCTCTGGATGCGTCAACATTCGCGCTGCCACTGTCCCTGCAGATTGTCCCAGCAAGTCCAGCCAAGGCTCCTGCTTCGTGCACAAAGTGCAGCGAGCCTAGTGCTGTTTATCCATACAGAAAAGGTCTTGCATTATATGTCCACCCCCCATCGTTCCTTGGATGGGCGGCAAACGCCGCCTGGCCGACCGCTTTATCCCGCTTTTTCCACCCCATGAGTGCTACGTCGAAGTCTTCGCCGGCGGTGCCGCGCTTTACTTCATGCGTCCCCAGGCCGCTCCGGTTGAAGTCCTCAACGACATCAATGGTGATTTGGTGACGCTGTACCGCGTCGTGCAGAACCACTTAGAAAAATTCGTGCGCCAGTTCAAATGGGCGCTCAGCTCCTGCCAGGTGTTCGAGTGGCAGAAGATGGCGCCTCCTGAAACCCTTACGGACATCCAGCGTGCTGCCCGATTTTTCTACCAGCAGCATCATGCACTTGCCGGCAAGGTGGCTGGACAGACGTTCGGCACTGCGACGACCGGCCCGGCCATTAACCTGCTGCGGATCGAGGAGAACCTGTCTGCGGCGTGGCAGCGTTTGTCCGGCACTTATGTTGAAAACCTGGGCTGGCTTGAATGTGTCGAGCGCTACGACTGTGCACAACACTAGGCCGCAGAATTTACTGCGACAGGCGCGTGGAAGGTTGCGAGAAGCTGTCTAAACCCCCCCTGCTAACCATCCTGGTTTTGCTAGCCGAAATACGACCTAAAGGCAGCAAAGGTTTTAGATAAAACCCTATATAAATTATTGTTTTTTAAGGAATTAGTGCGCTGGCATTCACTAGTGCTGCATCATCGGCGTGTGGGAGGACAGATCGGAGGTATTTTTACTCATTGGGTATTTAGGCGGATTCGTTGAATGGGTGAAGCAAAGGAGCGCTGGGCTCGGCTTTTTGCAGATGGCGGCAAGGTTACCATGGGCGCCCCGGGCTCGCAGACTCCAAGGCACTACCGCGTTTGTCCGGTAAATGCATTACGTTTATGCAAAACAGCATTTGTCATTGAGAAAAAGTTCAAGCAATATGCGTTCTATGCAAATACGCAATGTTTCTACCGTCTTAAGAGAGCTGCTGGAGCGTGACGGAATCTCCCCCACGGAGCTTCACCGCCGCACCGGTGTGCCTCAATCCACCCTCTCGCGGATTCTCAGCGGGAAGATCGTCGATCCCTCGGATAAGCACATCTCGCGGATCGCCGAATACTTCCAGGTGAGCACCGATCAACTGCGTGGGCGCGTGGACATCGCGCCTGCCCGCGCGGCGGCCCCCCGTGACGAGATTCATTCGGAACTCAAGGACATAAGCCTGTGGGACGACGATACCCCTGTCGATGACGACGAGGTGTCGGTTCCCTTTCTGCGTGAGGTTGAATTGGCTGCTGGATCAGGAAGATTCGTCATCGAGGAAAGCGAGCGCGCCAGCCTGCGCTTCGGCAAGCGCAGCCTGCGGCACAACGGCGTGCAGTTCGATCAGGCCAAGTGCGTCACGGTGCGCGGCAACAGCATGTTGCCGGTGCTGCGCGATGGGGCCACGGTCGGGGTCAATGCTGGCAAATGTGCGATTGGCGACATCATCGATGGCGACCTCTACGCGATCAACCACAATGGCCAGTTGCGGGTGAAGCAGCTGTATCGCCTGCCCACCGGGATTCGCTTGCGCAGTTTCAACCGCGACGAGCACCCGGACGAGGACTACAGCTTCCAGGAGATCCAGGAGGAGCAGATCAGCATCCTCGGTCACGTCTTCTGGTGGGGCATGTACGCCCGCTAAGCCATCACCGTCAGACAAAGCCCGCCACTGAGCGGGCTTTTTTTCGCCCTCGAAAAATCCTCCCACCCTGCATTTATGCGGGCTCCATGCGTTCGTGCAATTCGGCTGCATAAATAAATGCATTTACGCATTGACTGCATATGCATGAATGCATATTATCCATCTCAAGCCGTTCGACAACGGCTGCAACGACGCTCTTTAGTGGCAAAGCAAAGGCAGCGATGAACCGGCCTCGACGGTTCAGAGGGTTGGCAACTGACCCGGGTGTGCAGCGTAAAGCACCAGAAGCAGTTATCCGGCGGACAGGGTCGCGGCCGGAGGAACAATTTGAATGGGTCCGTACCGCACCAGTAGTGCCGAAAGACCAAGGTTTGCATTACTGAAAAGCCCGGGCGACCGGGCTTTTTGGAATGCCTGCCTAACGTGGGCCGCCAACAGACAGGGACCCCTTGAATCACCCTTTTCAGCTTTCTATCAACTGGCCATCTCGCTGGCCTCAATCCGCGCGGGAGACGTGAATGACAAACGAGCAGCAAGCGTTGCTGGACATGCCGATCTGGCTGGTCATCGTCCTGGCGCTGGTCGGTGGCGTTTCCGGGGAAATGTGGCGCGCCGACAAAGAGGGCGCCCGTGGCTGGTCGCTGCTGCGGCGCCTGGCTCTGCGCTCTGGAGCCTGCGTGGTCTGCGGGGTCTCGGCAATCATGCTGCTGTATGCCGCCGGCGTCTCGATCTGGACCGCCTGCGCCTTCGGTTGCCTGACCGCGATGGCCGGCGCCGACGTCGCCATCGGCCTCTACGAGCGCTGGGCGGCCAAGCGCATCGGGGTTTGCGAACCGCCCCCGCGGGATTCGAACCCGGATCAGCGTTGACCCCGCGTCGCCTCCGGCCTTCAACACGCACCATCGGCCCCAGTGGCTGGGGCGCCTCGACCAGATTCAGGAACTACACAATGAATGAACTGACCCGGCTAAAAGACGCCATCACGTCCACGATCAAGCTGGCGATGCCGCAACTGCAGACGGTTGAGGCATTCCCCAAGATGCTCGAAGGCATCACTGAACCGGCGCTCCACTACGCGATTACCGGCCTGGATCAGGCCGCCGACCCCGGCGATGGCCGCAGTTGCCTGCGGGCCACCTTCGAGGCGCGGGTCCGGGTTGATCCCGAACTGGCGCAGGCGCCTTTGCAGGCGGCCGTGCTGGCGGCGCAGTTGCTTGAGCTGTTGCGTTGCCAGCAGTGGAACCTGGACTTTGTTGAGGGGGCCACGGCGGTATGGGCCAAGCCTGCCGGAACGGCGGCGGATCCGGCTTATCGCGCCGAGTGGATCGTGCAGTGGCAGCAACTTGTCTACCTGGGCCAGGAACAATGGCCCTGGCCGGATCAACCGCCGGGCACGCTGGTGTTGGGCTTCAGCCCAGATACCGGACCCGGTCATGAGGACCGCTACCAGTCGCCGGAGCACATGGCGTGAGTTACGTGTCTGCAAGCCACGACCGCATGATTGCCGGCCTGATCCTGCCTTGCAGCGTGGTCGGCGTGGATCTGGCTGCCGGGCTGGTCCGGGTGTCCGATGGCGCCGGCTGGACCAGCGCCTGGGTGCGCTGGCACAGCCAGGCCGCCGGCAAGGCCCGTCACTGGCGGGCGCCGAGCCTGGGGGAGCAGGGCGTGCTGATCAGCCCCAGCGGCGAGCCGGCCCAGGGCACCTTCGTTCCCGGGCTGTATGGCAATGCCGGTCCCCAGCCGGACAACCGCGACCACGTCGAGGTCTGGCGTTTCGAAGATGGCGGCTCGCTGGTCTATGACTGGCAGGCCAAGCGCTACAGCATCAGCCTGCCCAGCGGCACGGTGAGCATTGAGGTCGGCGCCAGCTCGGCGCAGGTCACCGACAGCAGCATTACCGCCAAGGCCGACAGCATCACCTTGAGCGGAGCTATCACTTTGAATGGCGATGTGCAGATCAACGGTGGGAGCCTGAAGCACAACGGGGTCAACGTCGGTTCGACCCATACCCACTTGGGGGTGATGCCGGGCCCCGGGGCAACGGCCCCGCCGCAGTGATCCTTGGCCCCATCGTCCTTACGACCCACCTATCACCCAAGCAACCCGCCCAGAGCGGTTTTTTTCTACCCGGAGAATCCAATGGCCATCCCCAAGAAAACCCCCGGTCGTCCGGCCGGCACCGGTGCTGTGGTGTTTCGCGACAGCCTCTACACCTCGCGCCATCTGATCCTGCCGGATGGCCGCCAATTGCCGGTGCTCCAGGGGCAGGTGTCGGTCAAGGCCGGCGACCGCGTTGCCCTGGACTACCTCGCCAGCCACCCGGATCTGCAAGCACAGGAGTAAGGCCATGATCGGAATGGATCGCCGTACCGGCCTGTCGCTGTCCGGCATCGAGCATGTGCGGCAGTCCATCGAGGACATCCTGACCACGCCCCTGGGCAGCCGACGGATGCGCCCCGAATACGGCAGCAACCTGCGCCGTTATGTTGACCTGCCGGTGACTGGCGGCTGGAAAAGCGCGGTGCAGGCCGAAGTGGCCCGAGCGCTGTTGCGCTGGGAGCCACGGTTGAAGTTGGAACGGGTCAGTGTGGTCGCGGTCGTTGGCGGCCAGATCAGCTTTCAACTGACCGGCCAGTACCTGGGCAATCGCGCGGTTTTGGAGGTAACGGCATGAGTACGTTGGACCTGTCGGCGCTGCCGGCACCCCAGGTGCTTGAAGCCCTGGATTTCGAGGCCTTGTACCAGGGCAAGCTGGCCACCTTTCGCCGGCACATGGGCGACAACTGGACGGCCAACTTGGAAAGCGACCCTGTGAGCAAACTGCTGGAAGTCTCGGCTTACGCCGACATGCTGCTGCGGGCCCGGGTCAACGATGCCGCCAAGGCGTTGCTGCTGGCCCATGCCCAGGGCACGGACCTGGATCACCTGGCGGCCAACGTCAAACTGCGGCGCCTGGTGATCCAGGCTGGCAATCCGTTGGCGGTGCCGGTGCTGGAGGAGATCAGGGAGTCGGACGACGCCCTGCGCGAGCGCATCCAGTTGGCCTATGAAGGGCTGACCACCGCCGGCCCGCGTAACAGCTACATCCTGCATGCCCGCAATGCTTCGGCGCTGGTGGCCGATGCCGAGGCCGAGAGCCCGTCGCCGGCCCGGGTGACGGTCACGGTGCTGAGCCTGGAAGGCAACGGCACGGCGGCTCCCGAGCTGCTGGCGACGGTTGCCGCGGCCCTCAACGATGAGGACGTGCGGCCCCTGGGGGATCGGGTCACGGTGCAGAGTGCCCAGGTGTTGCCCTATCGCATCGACGCCGTGCTGCACATGAAGGGGCCAGGGCCGGAAAGTGATGCGGCCCTGGCCGAGGCCGAGCGCAGGCTGGCGGCCTGGATCAATCCGCGGCGGCGCCTGGGCATCGAGGTGGCGCGTTCGGCCATCGACGCCCAGCTGCATGTGGCCGGCGTGGCTCGGGTCGATCTTGGCGGTTGGCAGGACATCACCCCGAGCAAGGCCCAGGCGGCGTACTGCACCGGCTACAGCGTCAAGTTGGGGAGCTGAAATGAGCAGCCTACTGCCGATCAACCGCACCCCGCTGGAGCGCGCCCTGGAGGCGGCCGGTAGCACTGACAGCGCCATCATGCTGCGCACCCTGTACGACCCGGCGACCTGCCCGGTGCATCTGCTGCCGCAACTGGCTTGGGCCTGGTCGGTGGATCGCTGGGACCCGGGCTGGAGCGAGACGGTCAAGCGCAACGCCATTCGCGCCTCCTACTTCATCCACGCCCGCAAAGGCACCCTCGGTGCACTGCGGCGAGTGGTGGAACCGCTAGGCTACCTGATCGAAGTGGTCGAATGGTGGCAGACGGTCCCTGAAGGCGAGCCGGCCACCTTTGCCTTGAAAGTCGGGGTGCTGGATACCGGCATCACCGAGGAGATGTACCAGGAGCTGACCCGGCTGATCGATGACGCCAGACCCGTCAGCCGGCACATGACCGGCCTGGCCATCAGCCTGGAAACCTCCGGCGTCATTGGTTACGGCGCCTACGTGGATCAAGGCGAAGTACTCGACGTGTATCCCCCGACCCCCCGCGACATTGAAGTGACCGGTCGTTATGGCCAGGTCATGTGTATTGATGAAACAGACACCCTGGATGTGTACTCATGATTGATTCCAACAGTCAGTTCTTCGCCATGCTCACGGCCGTGGGCGAGGCGAAACAGGCCAACGCCACGGCCCTGGGCACGCCCTGGACCTTCAAGGAAATGGCGGTCGGCGATGCCAACGGCACCGACCCCATTCCGAACCGGACCCAGACCAAGCTGATCAATGAATGGCGCCGCGCCCCGGTCAACCAGGTGCGCACCGACCCGGCCAACCCCAACATCATCATCACCGAACAGGTAATCCCGCCTGATGTCGGCGGCCGCTGGATCCGCGAGATCGGCCTGTTCGATGCCGACGGCGACCTGGTGGCGGTGGCCAACTGCGCCCCGAGCTTCAAGCCCCTGCTGGCCCAGGGCACCGGCAAGACCCAAGTCATCCGCATGAACTTCATCGTCGCCAATACCGCGCCGATCGTGCTGAAAATCGATCCGACGGTGGTCCTGGCGACCCGCGAGTATGTCGACACTGCCGTGATCGAGGCCCTGGCCAAGCTGGACTTCAAGCACTCGGCGCTGGTGGCCACCACCGCCAACATCGCCTTGAGCGGGATTCAGACCATCGACGGCGTGCTGCTCCCTGCCGATGCCCGGGTACTGGTGAAGAACCAGGCCCAGGCCAAGGACAACGGGCTGTATGTCGTATCGTCGACGGGCGTCTGGACCCGTGCCCAGGATGCGGACACCAGCCTGGAGGTCACCCCCGGACTGTTCGTCAGCATCGAGAAGGGCACGGTCAACGGCGACAGCGTCTGGCAGCTGGTCACCGACGGGCCGGTTGTCCTCGGCACCACGCCGCTGGCCTTCGAGATGGCCATCGGGCGAACCGGTATCAGCGCGGGCTCCTATGCCAACGTCACGGTCGACAAATACGGCCGGGTGATCGCCGGTACCAACCCGAGCACCCTGGCCGGACATGGCATTACCGACACCTACACCAAGGCCGAGATCGAGTCGATTGTGGCGCAGTCGTCATCGTTGCCGGTGGGCTCGATGGTGGCATTTCCCAGGGCCAGCTTGCCGCCGGGTTTTCTGGAGATTGATGGCAGTGTGCAGAGCATTGCGGCTTATCCAGACCTGGCGGCGTATCTGGGGACCACCTTCAACAAGGGTGACGAGGGGGCTGGAAACTTCCGCTTGCCCGAGTCTCGGGGGGAGTTCCTGCGGGGCTGGGACCACGGGCGCGGTGTTGATCCGGGTCGGGCAGTCGGCAGTGCGCAGGCTGATGATTTTAAGTCGCATACTCACTCACTACAGGGCTCTACGAATTTCACATATACAGTCAACCCAACGAGTAACTTCAAGCCTTACCAAGACGGCGTATCGTCTTACAACACGTCGGCGACTGGTGGCGGCGAAACCCGCCCGCGCAATCTTGCGGTTATGTGGTGCATCAAAGCCTGGAGCGCACCAGTCAATCAGGGAAATATCGACGTAGCGGCGCTGGTAAAGGAACTGGCAGCACTCAAGTCAACGCACCCTGTTGGCGCCATCATTCCGTTTCCCAAGGCTGAGGTTCCAGCGGGATACCTTGAACTCAACGGTAGCGTGCAAAGCATTGCCGCTTATCCCGATCTCGCTGCGTATCTGGGGACCACTTTCAACAAGGGTGATGAAGGCGCAGGAAACTTCCGTCTGCCAGAGTCGCGGGGTGAGTTTTTGCGGGGTTGGGATCATGGGCGTGGGATTGATATTGGCCGAGAGCTTGGTGGCTGGCAGAAAGGATCGTTGATGGCCGGAGGCGACAACCTTTCAGACCATTCGATGCTGTTTGCCGGATTGTCAGACCCTATTCGCCGGAAGCTCACTGGTTGGGATGAGGTTTACGATCCGGCACTTTACTTTCCTGTCATTAAGTATTTTCCGGTGAGCGCATCTGACGTTCTCGTTACGTCGGAGTACGCCTCTCATACCGGAGTTTCTCGCCCAAGAAACCTTTCTGTTATGTGGTGCATCAAGGCGTGGAACGCACCAGTCAATCAGGGAAGCATCGATATTGCAGCTCTTGCCCCGCTGGCGGCTCAGGCGACAGGAGTTAATCAGGGAACGGCCAAGGTCGCTACAGATGCGCAGATGTTAGACAGCGCAAACGACTTGGTGATTGCAACGCCTAAAAAACTGCGCCTCGGTTTTGCAATGAGCTTGGCGGCAAACGGATATGTGGCTTTCCCCTCCTGGCTGGGAGGGCTAGTTGTTCAGTGGGGATATGTTCCGAAGCCTAGTGCAGCGGCAGTTCCAGTGACCTGGCCCATGGCTTTCCCTAATGGCTTTGGTCGTTGCATAGCATCATTCGGCGGTTCATCGGCGCCAAGCGGCGGTGTTTCAACTGGCTCGCCCTCGCAGTTAGGAGCAGTTTTTTACTCGGCAGTTGGCGGGGCCGGATATGACATCTCTTACATCGCGATTGGATGGTGAAATATGAAGCGTTTTTATAGCCAGGGTACAAAAAGCACTTACCTCAAGGGGTTGCACACGTCGATACCCGACGATGCAGTTGAGATATCTGATGCACTTTACCTCTCGGTCATCGGAAACCCGGCTTCAGGCAAGATTCGGGCGCATGACGAAAAGGGCTTGCCCTACCTTGTAGATACACCAGCTGTAGCCACAGAGTCGGCAGCTTCAGAGCGTGCATGGCGCGACACTGAACTGACCTCGTTGATGTGGTTACGCGAGCGGCACCGTGACCAGCTTGAAATCGGGACAGCCACGACGCTGACAGGTGAGCAGTTCAAGGAGTTGCTTGTGTACATGCAATCCCTACGCAACTGGCCCCAATCCCCGGACTTTCCACAAGCCGAGCACCGCCCAGTCGCCCCATCCTGGATCGCCGAACAAACCCAATAATCGCCCCGCACCGCCGGGGCGTTTTCTTACCTGCTTCCCACCAATCATTCATCCCTACGAGCCCCCTTCACCCGGGGCTTTTTCATGTCTGGAGTTTATCCATGAGTGGTTTTTTCCACGGCGTTACCGTTACCAACGTCGACACCGGCACGCGCACCATTTCGCTGCCGTCGTCTTCGATCATCGGCCTGGTGGACACCTTCACCGAAGGCCCGACCGCCACTGCCAAGGCCAACGATCTGCTGCTGATCACCAACGAGCGCGAGGCTATTGCCGCCTGGGGCCCGGATGCGGCTATCACCAAGGCCTGCCAGGCCATCTACCAGCGAGCCAAGGCGGTGATCGTCGCTTGTGGCGTGGCCAAGATGACCGACGCGGCCGAGCAGACGTCGGCGATCATCGGCGGGGTGCTGGCCGACGGTAAGCGTACCGGCCTGCAAGCCTTGCTCGACGGCAAGAGCCGTTTCAACGCCCAGCCGCGGTTGCTGGTAACCCCCAAGCACAGTTCGACCCTGGCCATCGGCACGGCCCTGGTGGCCCTGGCCGACAAGCTGCGTGGCCTGGCCATTCTCGATGGTCCCAATACCACCGACGAAGCGGCGATGGCCTATGCCAAGAATTTTGGCGCCAAGCGCGCCTACATGGTCGACCCGGGCGTTCAGCGCTGGGACAACGGCGCCAATGCCACCGTCGATGCGCCGGCTTCGGCCTGGGTCGCCGGGCTGTTCGCCTGGACCGACAACGAGTACGGCTTCTGGGCCTCGCCGTCGAACAAGGAGTTCGTCGGCATCACCGGCACCACGCGGCCGATCGAGTTCCTCGACGGCGATGAAACCTGCCGCGCCAACCTGCTGAACAACGCCAACATCACCACCATCATTCGTGACGCGGGCTTCCGCCTGTGGGGCAACCGCACGCTGTCCAGCGATCCGAAGTGGGCCTTCGTCACCCGGGTGCGGACCATGGACATCGTCATGGACGCCATTCTCTTCGGCCACAAATGGGCCGTGGACCGCTCGATCACCGCGACCTACGTCAAGGACGTCACCGAGGGCCTGCAGGCCTTCATGCGTGATCTGAAGAACCAGGGGGCGATCATCAATTTCGAGGTCTACGCCGACACCGAGCTCAACACCGCCAGCCAGCTGGAGCAGGGCAAGGTGTACTGGAACATCCGCTTCACCGACGTACCGCCCGCCGAAAACCCCCACTTCCGGGTCGAGGTCACCAACCAGTGGTTGACCGAAGTCCTCGACCAAGCCGCTTAAGGAGCCGCAGCAATGGCAATGATTCCCGAAACCCTGGCGAACATGAACCTGTTCGTCGATGGCATCAGCTTTCAAGGCGACGTGCCGAGCCTGACCCTGCCCAAGTTGACCCTCAAGACCGAGGAACACCGTGTCGGCGGCATGGATGTGCCGGTGGAACTGGACATGGGCATGGAGAAGCAAGAGGCCGGCTTCACCACCACCGGCGTGCGCCGCGAGTCGCTGAAGATGTTCGGACTGGCCGATGGCAGCGGCTTCAACGGCGTGTTCCGTGGCGCCTTCAAGGGCCTCAAGGGCAAGGTCACCCCGGTGATCGTGACCCTGCGCGGCCTGCTCAAAGAGGTCGACATGGGCGACTGGAAGTCCGGCGACAAGGCCGAAATCAAGCACAACGTGGCGCTGACCTACTACAAGCTGGAAGTCGACGGTCGCCTGATCTACGAGATCGATGCCCTGGGCATGAAGCGTGTGATCAACGGCGTCGACCAGCTCGCCGCGCAACGTTCGGCCCTGGGCCTGTAAGGAAAAAACCATGTCTCAAGCAAGCGACAAGACCCCGTCCTGGATGACCCTGAGCAGCGACAGCGTGATGGTGGCGTTGAGCAAGCCGGTGGAGATGAACGGCGTGGTCTGCGACCGGCTCACCCTGCGCGCGCCGACGGTGCGTGATGTGCGCGCCGCCAGTGCCGCCGGCGTGGGTGACGATGAACAGCGCGAGCTGATGCTGTTTGCCAGCCTCGCGCAAATCAGCACCAAGGACCTGGAGAGCATGGCGCTCAAGGATTATCAGCGCCTGCAGGCCGGCTATTTTCGCCTGGTGCAAGAAGACGAGCTTTGATCCGGCGGTGATGAAGGTGGCGGCGAAACGGCTCGCTCGCGAGCTGCATTTTTCCGCCGAGGAAATCATGACCATGAGGTTTTCCGACATGGTCTGGTGGCTCACGGATTGAGCCCATCACCCAAGGAGCAGGAGACGCAGATGGCGAACAAGCTGGTATCGGAAGTGCTGGTGATAGGTACTGCCCTCAGTTCGACCTGGGACGCTGCCTTCAAGACGATGGAAGGCCGGATCAAGCAGCTGGAGCAACAGGGCAGCAAGGCCAGGGTGCTGGAAAAGACCATCGGCCAGACCCTGCGCCTGCAGGATGAATGGAAGAAGGCCCATGACACCGGCGCCGCTTCCGCGGCCGGCCTGTTGCGTCGGTTGGAAGGGAGCCGGGATGGGCTGCGCCGGCAGGGGATTCAGGTACATAAACTGCGCCAGGAGTACCAGGCGCTGGGCAATGTGGCGCGGGGCTCGGCGCTTCAGGCCCGAGGACTGCAGCAGGTCGCCCAGGGCAAGGCCGACTTCAAGGCGGCTTATGACTGGGCAAAGTTCGGCGTCGATAAACTGCGCGCCCCGGTCAAGATCAGCGCCGATTATCAAGCGCTGATCCGCGACATGGCGATCAAGGCCGGTGTGGCCAACCAGCCCCAGGAAGCCCAACTGAGCCGCACGGTGATTCAGACCTCCCGTGACACGGGCATGGCCCGCAACGATGTGGCGGCGCTGGTGAGCCAGATGATGGCCAGCGGCATGTCGCTGGACAAGGCGCAAGGCTACGCCGGGCTGGCCGCCAAGTTTGCGGTGGGGCAGGGCGCGAGTGTCGACGACACGGCGAAGCTGATGCGGGCCCTGGAGCTCAAAGCCGGAATCAACGATCCAAAGGTTATGGAAAGGGCTCTTGAGGCCATCGCTCTGCAGGGGCAGGCGGGCAATTTCGAAGCTGCCGACATGGCGCGCTTGCTCCCGGCACTGCTCAAGAGCGCCAGCGCGCAAGGGCTCACCGGCATGCAGGCGGTGAGTCAGCTGGGATCGATGCTGCAGGTGCAGATGAACACCGCCGCAAGTCCTGACGAGGCCGCAGGTCAACTGCAGAACTGGATCGAAAAAATCGGCTCCAGCGACGCGGTCAAGGCTTATGAAGACGCCGGCATTGATTATCAGGCTTCGCTGAACACCGGTATCCAGAAGGGCATGTCGAGCCTGGAGGCGAGCTTTGCCCTGGCCATGCGTTACGTCAGGGCCATCGACCCGGCCAAGGCGGCGAAGATGGCCGAGGCCCAGGCGCAGATCAGCAAGGAAACCGATCCGGTCAAGGCCAAGGCCATGCTTGAGGCCCTGGAAGAGTCCCTGCGTACCGGCGACCTGTTCACCGATATGCAGATCAAGGCGGCCTTGCTGGCCCAGACCCAGGGCCGGCAGCAGTATGAGCAAGTGAAGAAGGATTCGTTGAGCGCTTCGGCTGTTCTCGACAAGAACCTGGCCGAGCGTCGACAAGCCTCCGCGCAATTGTGGAAGGAGAGCGAGCAGGCGGTCGACGATGGCATGCGTGCGGTGGGAGAGGCCCTGCAACCGGCGACGGATCTGGTGGCCAAAAACATCACGCTGGTGGTCGGCAAGCTGACCGAACTGGCAGAGCGGAACCCATCGTTGGTGCAGGGTGTGGTTGCCCTGGGCGCTGCTTATGTCGCAGTGAAAAAGCTCATGGCCGTCTACACCATGGGCGAGGGCCTGATCAATGTCTTGCGTGGTGGGTTGAAGGTTGACCCCAAGGCGGCGAAGCGAACGCCTGGCCGCAGTGCGGGAGGCATCGACTGCTGTGAGCTTGCAGGCAAGCCAAAGGCGAGTAGGCGAGCGCCCGGTCGCAATGCGCTAGGCATTGACTGTTGCGAGCCCATGATCGACTGCGGCTTGGACAAAAAACGTCGCAAGGGCCGTGGCGGGCGAAAGGAGCCCAGGCGCGCCCCGAGTTCGAAGGGGGCGGGCAGTAAAGGGTTCAAGAGCCCTTTGACGCCCAGTGGTTTGGAAAAACTGCCCAGAGGGGCGGTCAGGTCTGGCGTGACCGGTACCGCACTGAAAGGCGCTGGCTCTGTGGCCAAAGGGTTCGCACCTTTGCTCAAGGGCGGCGCGATCCTATCGGTGCTCGGTGCCGGTTTCCAGGTTGCGGACACCTTTCTGAATGCCAAGACCCAAGATGAAAAAGCCGAAGGCTATGGCGAGGCGGCAGGCAATCTTGCAGGCGCCGCTGCCGGAGCAGCAGCAGGGGCCGCCATTGGTTCCGTGGTGCCGGTCATCGGTACTGTTATTGGTGGGCTGGTGGGCGGTGCCCTGGGCGCCTGGGGCGGTTCTGCCGCCGGTGGGGCCTTGGGTAAAAAGCTCTTCGGCTCCGACGACTCGCTCAAGCAAATGCCCGCCGCCGGTCCGCTGATGATGCGCAACGCCGGGCAGAACATCCCGCCGGTCATGGGCGATATCGCCAAGTCTTTCCAGCCGGGCCAGCCCTCCCCGCTGATGGGCCAGGCCGCGCGTTCACTGGCCAGCCCAGCACCGTCGGCGTCGAGCCTTTCGCTGAGCAATCCCCCGGAGCCGCTTACATCGGCGGCGCCGGCGATCGAACAGCAGTTCAGCTTCGCGCCCTACCTGTCGATCTCGGTGCAGGGCGATGTCAGAGATCCGGCGCAACTGGCCCGGGAGCTGGAACCCTATCTGCGCTTTCAGTTCGACGAATACAGCCGGCAGGCGGCGAGTCGTCAGTTGTTCGACGCGGCACACGTTTAAGGAGGTGGCATGGCCTATATGGAACAGCTGCAATCGGGGCTCACGTCCCTGGTGGCGGCAGCGGAGGCGGGGCGGCGCAGCGCCGATGAAATGCTCGGGCCCATGAACGGCGCCATCAGCGACATCACCGGCGCCGCCTCGGAGCTGGAAAACCTGCCCTGGGTCGGCCCGGTGCTGGGCGCCAAGCTGCAACGCACCATGCGCAGCATCGGTGCGGCGCAGTCGGCGGTGGGTGAAGTTGCGGCCAAGTACAACCAGGCCGTCACCGTGGCGGGCCAGATGCAGCAGCGTCTTGGCGCCTTGCAGGAGCAGGTGGCCAAGGCCGGCGCGGCAATCAACCGCATCGGCGGGCAGATCAGCCCGGCCCTGGGCAATATCTTCCCTTCCGGCGCGCTGGCGCCCCAGGACACCCCGGCGGCGGAGGCCGTGAAGCCCTTCCCGCACCTGCTGATCCTGCAGCCCCTGGGGGCCGCGGCCGAGCCGTTCTACTTCAACCTCGACACCGCGGCCTTCGATGAATTGCGCCGACAAACCGGCTTTCGCTGGGCGGCTCAGGAACGCTTGAGCCGCAGCATTGCGCAGCAGGCCGTGGGGCAGGGCGACGACAAGATTTCCCTCAAGGGCGCGATCTTTCCCGGCTTCAAGGGTGGGCTGGGGCAGTTGCAGGCGTTGCGCAGCATTGGCCGGCGCTTGCAGCCCCTGAGCCTGACCACAGGCTACGGCGAAGTGCTGGGCACCTGGTGCCTCACCAGCATCGACGAGGAACAGAGCCACCTGCTGGCGGGTGGCATTCCCCGCAAACAAGGGTTTTCACTGGAGTTTGTGAGCTATGGCAACGACCTGCAGAACCTCTGACGGCGATCTGCTCGACACCCTGTGTCAGCGCTACTACGGGCACCTCAATGGCAGTGTCGAGGCGGTGCTGGACGCCAACCAGGGCCTGGCCGACGAACCGCAACCCTTGCGTGCCGGGGTACTGATCCTGCTACCGGAGTTGCCGATCCGCACAGAGGCGATGGTGCAGCTATGGGACTGACCTGGCATCCACTCAACAGACCCCGCTGCGTGCGGGGTCTTCATTTTCTGGAGCACAGGCCATGACCCCGGTCTTTCGCATCCTCGCCGATGGTCGCGACATCACCGCGCAGATCAATGACCGGTTGCTGACCCTGCGCACCCTGGACAAGCCGGGAATGGAGGCGGACGAGTTCGAACTGCGCATCGACGACCGTGACAGCGCGGTCGCCTTGCCCGGTCGTGGCGCCGCCATCGAAGTGTTCCTCGGCTATGCCGGGCAGGCATTGACCCGCCTGGGGCGCTACACGGTGGATGAAGTGGTGGTCAACGGGCCGCCGGACTCCATCGAGATCCGCGGCAAGGCCAGCGACATGCGCGGCACTGGCAAGACCACCCGCAGCGGCAGCTGGGAGAACGTCGCGCTGGCGCAGATAGTCCGCGATCTGGCAGCCCGCAACGGCTGGCAGCCGGTCTGTCCGGTGGCGACCAAGGTGCCGCGGATCGACCAGCTCAACGAGTCCGACTTCAACTTCATCACCCGCCTGGCCCGGCAGTACGACTGCACCGCCAAGGTGGCCGAAGGCAGGTTGCTGGTGCTGCCCCGGCAGTCCGGATTGAGTGCCAGCGGCAAGGCCCTGGGGGTTGTCAGCCTCAGCCGCCGCGACGTCAGCCGCTATCAGTTCCGCTTGAGTGACAGCAGCACCCACAAGGCGGTGCAGACCAGGCACCAGGACCCGAAGAGCGGCACGCTCAAGGTCATCGACTTGGGCAACGGCGACTCACCGGCCAGCGTGCCGGCGGTGCACACCGATCGGCACCTGTACCCCAACAAATCCGCCGCCGAGCAAGCGGCCAAGGCCCGTCTGGCTGCCTTCAACCGCAGCAGCGCCAGCCTGCGCCTGGAGATGCTCGGGCGCACCGATCTGTTTGCCGAGCGCCTGATCAATGCCCAGGGCTTCAAGGCCGGACTGGACGGCGAATACCTGGTGGACTCGGTGGAGCAGCTGTTCAACCCGTCGGGCTGGAGCACCACGGTCGAATGCAACGGCGGCAAACACGGCAAGGCCAAAGCCAAGGCCAAGAAAACGCCCGCCAAAAAGCCACTCAGGGTGGTGCAGCTTTGACGCGGCGACAGCCCCGCGAACTGTCCCGTGGCCCATGCATGTGGATCGTTCCGATCCAGCCCTCTTTCATTTTTCAAGCAGGCGGAAAATCCGCAGGAGTATTCATGAACCCAGGCATCAGCAGCCCGGCCTCGAAGCGAGGCGTCCGCTTTCTATTGCAGACATTGATCGCCGGCTGCAGCTTGCTACTGGCCGCCGTAGCCCATGCCGGCCCCTTTGTCCTGGCCTACACCGACGGCCAGGTCGAAGCGTCCTACAGCAACCTGCAGGCGTTCCACCGTAACCTTTCTGCTGTCGGTCTGGGCAGCGTCTACGGGCTGACCGTCACCGGTCAGTTGCACCAGGAAGGGATGAACCCGACCAGCGCAAACATCATTCGCTTCGCCCAGTCCAAGTCGCTGCCGCTGTACCCCACCGTCTCCGACTACAACCAGGGCATTGCTGATTTCGATCCGGCGATTTCCCACTCGATTGTCAACGACAAGACCTTGAGTGCCGGCAGCATCAAGCAACTGGTGACGCTGGCCAAGGAGGGCGGCTTTGCCGGGATCAACCTGGACTTCGAACAGGTCGAGCCGAGGAATGCCAAGGCCTTTTCCGCTTATGTCAAAGCCCTGGGCAATGCCCTGCATGCCAGCGGCAAGAAGCTGATCATCAGCGTCCCGCCCAAGTCCAGCGACCGCGAGCCCGAGTACCTGCAAGGCTACGACTACAAGGCCCTGGGCGCGGCGGTGGATTACTTCCAGGTCATGACCTACGACCAGGTCGGCCCCGGCTGGAGCAGCGGCGGCTTCCACGACGAAGTCTGGCCCGGCCCGGGCTCCGGTGCCGACTGGCAGCAGGCGCTGCTCGGCTATGCCGTGTCGCGAGTCGCACCGAGCAAAGTCCTGGCCGGGCTGCCGGCCTACGGTCAGGACTACAGCATTGGCAACCGGGTGCACTGGTCGGCCTATCAGGAAGTCATTACCGAGCACCGCGCCGTCATCCACCGGGACGCAGCCTCGGCCACTCCCTACGCCACCTGGGGCCCGGTCCGGACCTTTGCCGACGGCGTGGAGTGGACCCCGGAGCGCGCGCAACCGGTGCTCTGGTACGACGACGCCGCGAGCATCCAGAGCAAGACCGCACTGGTCGCCAAGCTGGGCCTGGGCGGCACCAGCGTCTGGGCCATGGGCTATGAAAATGCCGAGTTCTGGACGGCGCTGCAGGCCGGGCTCAAGGCCGGTGGTGAACTGTTGCCGGCGGGGCGGGAGTGAGCCAGGCCAGTACCAGAATTCCGGGACTGCCCCGGGTAACGTTCGACGGATAGAGAGTACTGCCCCATGAATGACGAAGACCTTGCGGCGATCAATCGACTGATCGCTGCGCTCCAGGCCCAGACCGATGGACAGGCCGCCTTGAACAGCGCGATCCGCCTGCTGGCGCAGAGTAACCAGGCGCTGGTGGACTTGATCAAGAGTCGCGAGCCCGACCCCAACGCTCCCCCTTATCTGGATGGCTCGCCGGCTCCCTGAACCAGGGGTTCCAGCGTCTTGAGCTTCCTTCCCGAGTAACACTCACAGCCCGCCGTCGCGGGTTTTTTATTGTTTGATGGAGAACACCTGATGTCGATTCTTACCCAAGGTACGCAAATCTTTGCCCTGGTTCCGCCTGTCTCCGGCAGCGGCCCCTACACCGTGCTGGAAATCGAGCACGCTACCTCCTTCGACCCGGGCGGTGCACCCGCCGAGCAGATCGAAGACACCAGCCTCAACGCTGAAGAACGCAGCTACAAGAAGGGCCTGCGCACTCCAGGTACGGCCAGCCTCGGGCTGAACGCTGACCCTGCCAACGCCAGTCATATCCGTCTGCACCAGCTGTCCGAGGCCAATGGCGATACCAGCGTCAAATGGGTCGTGGGCTGGTCCGATGGCAAGGGTGTAGTCCCTACCCTCAACACCAAGGGTGACAACTTCGAACTGCCCACCACCCGTACCTGGTTCGCCTTCGACGGCTACGTCTCGGACTTCCCGTTCAACTTCGCCCTGAACGCTGTAGTGACCACCACCGTCACCATTCAGCGCACCGGCGGTTCCACCTGGATCAAGAAGGCCTGAGCCACGCCATGAACCTCAAGCAGCTGAAAGCCAAGGGCGGCATCGTCGATGCCCTGCCCGTGAAGAAACAGGTGAGCTGGACTCACCTTGACAGCAAGACCGGCAAGGAAGTGACCGACACCTTGACCCTGCATGTTCGCCGGCAGTCTTTCGGGGTTATCGAGCGCCTGTTTGCCGAGAGTGACAGCGAGCTGAGCCGTAATGCCCGCTACATCGCCGCTTCGGTGGCGTTGGGCGCTGACGGTTCGGAAGCCCTCAGCTACGACGATGCCTACGGGCTGGAGCCGTCCCTGGGGTTCCTGATTCTCAATGCGGTGAATGAGGTCAATGGCACCGGTGGCGCCGCGGCAAAAAACTGACCGCCGCCGATGAGTTCTGGCACGAGTTGGTGCTGAACGGAGTCGGCGGCCGGACCATTGCCGAAGCCAAGGAACGCATGACCTACCAGGAAGCCCTGGCATGGGGGCGCTATATCGACCGATATGGCTCCTTGCATACCGGTAGGCGGCTGGAGGCGGGCAGCGCCCTGGTGGCGCTGCAGACCCACCGGCTGGGCGGAGGCGTGGCGGAGTTGCTGGACTTCATGCCTCACGAACAACGTTTGGGGTTGTCACTCGAACGTGCAATGAACGAGTGGCGCTGACCTCGGGCCACTTTTCCCGAACCCGTTTCGACGGGTTTTTTCATGACCCGGAGAAACCTATGGCAACTGCTTCCCAAGGGAGTTTGCAGCTGGACCTTGGCAGCCTGGAGCGAGCCCTGGACAAGGCCCAGCGTATTACCGACCAAGGCATGCGCAGCATGCAAAGGCGTGTCGAGGAGGCCAGCAAGAAGATTACCGAGGCGCTGGCAACTTCGTCTGCTTCCACGTTGGGCGCAACCTCCAATGCCTTTGATGGCCTGCGCAAGGCCTATGACCCGGCTGCCAGAGCAGCCGATGATTTTGTTAAAAGCCAAAGCGCCCTGAACGCACTGCTCCAGCAGAACAAAAGTGCTGGAACCGAGTATGGGCAGTCCCTGGAAGTATCTGGAAAAAAGCTGGGGGCGTACTCCGACGAGCTGGAGAAACTGCGTAATTCAGGTGCTCTCGCTGTTTCTCAGTTGGGCAGGGGGAGTCGTCAACAGGCACTGGCCGCCCAACTCAGTGCGAACGATGAAGAATATGCGTTGGCGCGCAAGGCTCTGGATAAGCAATTTCCTCAAGGCGCGGTTCAGTCGCCAGCGACCTATGCCGACAAGTCGGGGATCAAGTTCCCGGCGGGAGATGCCTATGGCCGTGGGGTCGAACAGAGCGACGAGTATGCCACCAAGCTTGATGAGCTGAAGACCAAGCACAGTGACATGGCCCTGCAGATTCAAAGCAATTATGTACAGATGAGCGAAGCACTCGGCGACTGGAAAAATGGTGCCTCGTCGGCTTTGGATGACTACATGAATAACGCCGGCAACGTCGCTGCTCAGTCGAAGGCGGTGTTCACCAGTGCGTTTGAGCAGATGGATGCCGCGATCCTCCAGTTCGCTACCACGGGCAAGTTCTCCTTTTCCGATTTCGCCAAGTCGGTGCTCAAGGACATGGCGATGTTGGCGGCGAAGACGGCGGCGTCCAAGGCGTTGAGTTCGTTGTTTGGAATGGTCGGCTCGGCAGTGATGAGTTTTTGGCCCAGCGCTACCCCGACTTCAAGCACGTTCACGGTTGATGGCGCCACGACTGTATTCAAGCCGCAGGTCGATGCGTCCAGCCTGTCCCCTCCTGTATTTCCTCATGCCAAGGGCGGTGCCTTCACCAACACGGTGGCCACCGCTCCAACGTTGGCTCCAATGGCCCTATTCGGTGAGTCTGGCCCAGAAGCAATCATGCCCCTGAGTCGTGGTTCCGACGGCTCGTTGGGGGTCGTTGCGCTGGGCGGGGGACAATCCGGCACTACCAGCAACCAGCAGGTGGTCATCCAGCAGACCATCAACGTACCCGACGGACAGGCCGGTGCCTCGGGGGCAGGCACGAATTCCCAGAGCCTGGCCAATGCCTACGCCAGCGCGGCGAAGCAGGGCGCTGCCGAACAGATTGCCCGAGACCTGAAACCGGGCGGCCAGATCTGGTCCGTCATCAACGGCCGCTGATTTCCAGCGGCCGCAACGGCTCACGCCCGGAGAAAAGACATGACTATCGAAACATTCACTTGGGTACCCAAGATCGAGCCCGTGGGCAGCGTCGAGTTTCGCCTCAAGTCGGCGCGCTTTGGTGATGGCTATCAGCAGGTTGTCCAGGACGGGATCAATAACAAGACCCAGTCCTGGCCGCTGACCTTTGTCGGCGACGACAAGAAGATCAAGCCGATCATCAACTTCATCGACGCCCACCAAGGAGCCAGGCCTTTCTATTGGACGCCGCCGTTGGGCGAGCAGGGGCTGTACCGCTGCAAGACCTACCAGCCCTCGCCGTTGGGCGCAGGGATTTACTCGCTTAGCGCAACTTTTGAACAGGCATTTCATCCATGACTATCGATCCGATCCACCTCGGCAGTGCTCCCAACGATGGCACCGGGCAAAACCTGCGTTCGGGGGGGCAGACAATCAATGACAACTTCGCTGAGCTGGACATCCGAACAGGGGCGGCCCAGACGAAAGCAGATCAGGGTGTGGCAGATGCTGCAAATGCCTTGAGCGCTGCTAACTCCGCCCAGACGAAAGCAGATCAGGGCGTGGCAGATGCTGCAAACGCATTGAGCGCCGCTAACGCTGCCCAGACAAAAGCAGATCAAGGCGTGGCAGATGCTGAAAACGCCAGAGAGATAGCAAACGGAAAGCTTAGTATTAGCGGTGGGAGCCTGAGCGGCCCGCTGCTTTCGTCGAGTCATGGGAAGTTCACGCAATTGGAACTCAGTTCGACGACTGAAGCATTAATATCGGGCGGTGAGCCGCACACAGCGGTAACCTTAGGCCCGATTATTTCAATCGCAAAGAACACGAACATGATAACCGAGTTCTTTGTTAGCTCAGAAGTTAGGGGCTACGCCCCCAAGTTCACCCTGTTGCGATCAAGAGGAACGGTATCTGCACCCACCGCTGTAATTGACGCAGATAATCTCGGTGCGTTTCAGTTTGTAGCCCATAACGGAAGTTTTTTCATCACGACCGCATCGATCAGCGCGGCTATTGACGGAACGCCATCAGGTGCGGTGGTTCCGACATCCCTTCAGCTTTACACTGCTGGAGCCAATACCGGGGGAGTGCGGTGGCGAGTACGAAGTAGCGGTGATTTCCAGCCAGGCGACGACAACCTCTACGACATCGGGGGCGCTGGAGTTAGGCCCAAGACACTTTGGGCTGCAACTGGGGCTATCAGTACATCGGACGCACGCGAAAAGACCGTGGTACGCGGTCTGTCAAAAGAAGAGGTTGGGGCGGCTAAAGCTCTTGCAAAAGAAATTGGTTCTTATCGCTGGCTAGCCGCCATAGCTGAAAAGGGCGAGTCGGCCCGCGATCATATCGGCATGACTGTTCAGCGTGCTATCCAGGTGATGTCCTCTTTTGGCCTGGACCCGTTTGCCTACGGGTTCATATGCCACGACGCCTGGGAGGAGCGCATCCAGGCAGGCCCGGTGGAGGGTGAAGACCCGACTGTTGTTCCAGCTGGTGACCGATATAGCTTCAGGATTGACGAGCTCAACCTGTTCCTTGCAGCAGGCTTTGAGGCTCGGTTGGCTGAGATTGAATCCAGGTTCGCATAGAGCCATCTAATTTCCCGAGGAAAAATCATGCCGATCACGGCCGATATCCAGACCCTGGAGCCAGGCGCGTGGGTGGAGCTTTTTGAGCTCGACGCCACCAGCCTCGGCGCCGAGCTTTATCGCTTTCACGGTTACCCCCAGCAGTCGTCGATCTTCTGGCAGGGGCTTGAGTACTCACCCTGGCCGATTCAGGCCGAGGGTTTTGAAATGACCGGCAAGGGCGCGCAGCCAACTCCGACGCTGTCGGTCGGCAACGTGGGCGGTTTCATCACCGCCCTGGTGCTGTATTTCGAGGACCTGGTCGGGGCCCGGCTGATTCGTCACCGGACCCTTGGCAAGTACCTGGACGGCCAGCCTGAAGCCGATCCTGAAGAAGAGTTGCCGCCAGACATCTGGTATGTCGAGCGCAAGTCTTCGGAAGACAACGAGGTGGTGAAGTTCGAACTGGCCAGCGCCCTGGACTTCAACGGTGTGCAACTGCCACGACGGCAGATCGTTGCCAACGTCTGCTGGTGGCTCAGTTGTGGAGGCTATCGCGGGCCTTATTGCGGCTACAACGGTGGCCCGGTGGCGGATCTCAATGATGTGATCGTCACCGATGCGGCCAAGGATAAATGCGGTGGTCGGTTGAGCAGCTGCAAGCTGCGTTTCGGTGAAAACAACCCGCTGCCCTTCGGTTCATTTCCAGCGGCAGGGCTGCTACGGAGCTGAGCATGAACAAGGCAAATCTGGCCGCCATCGAGCGCCACGCGTTGGCCGAGTACCCCAAGGAGTGTTGCGGGCTGCTGATCCGCGAGGGGCGCAAGCGGGTCTACGTGCCCTGTCGCAACACCGCTGTCACGCCCAGCGAACATTTTCGCCTGGCCCCCGAGGATTACGCGGCGGCGGAAGAACGCGGCGAGGTGCTGGCGGTGATCCACAGCCACCCGGATTATCCACCGGCTCCCAGCGAGGCTGATCGGGTGGCCTGCGAGGCGTCGGGATTGCCCTGGCACATCCTGGAAGTGCGCAAGGACGATGACGGCACCTTGCGCAAGGGCGACTGGGCGAGTCTGCTGCCCACGGGGTATCAAGCGCCGTTGATTGGCCGTTCCTTTGCCCACGGTATCCACGATTGCCTGAGCATCATCCTCGACTACTACCGTCGTGAGTTGGGTATCGAGTTGGGTAGCTACCAGCGTGAAGACGGTTGGTGGGACAAGGGCGGCAATCTCTATCTGGAGCATTTGCCCGAGGCCGGGTTCGAGCGAGTCAATGACCTGCGCCAAGGCGACGTGGTGCTGATGCAGATCCGCTCGCCGGTACCCAATCATGCGGCGATCTACCTCGCCGACGGCGTGCTCAAGAGCGAACCGGAGCACTTTCCCGCGCCGGGCTCGATCCTGCATCACCTCTATGGACGGGACAGCAAACGGGACACCTATGGCGGTTACTGGGACGAGGTAACGGTCAGCATCTGGCGACATCGCCAGCTCATGGCGATGGATTGAAGTGCATCGTCTTTCCTTGAATTCAACCGGGGATCTTGTTCCTGGGAGTGATGTGATGAATCAGCAAAAAATCCGCGTCATCCGTCTCTACGGAACCCTGGGCGCACGTTTTGGCCGGGTGCACAGGTTGGCGGTCAGCAATGCTTCGGAAGCGGTTAGAGCCTTGTGCATTCTGATTCCGGGGTTCGAGGCTTTCCTTATGGAGTCCAAGGACCGCGGACTGACCTACTCGCTGTTTCTTGGCCGCGACAACATCGGTCACGACCGTTTGAACGCACCCAGTGGCAACAGCGATATCCGCATTGCGCCGATAGTGATCGGCAGCAAGCGTTCAGGTGGGCTGCAAACCATTATCGGAGTGGCCCTGGTGGTGGCCGCGTCGTACTTCTCCGGGGGCATGTTTGCTGCTGGGGGCAGTTCGACATTGATAGGCACTACCGGTACTACGGGCTGGACCATGGCCGCGCAGATGGGGATCTCCCTCGCCATGGGTGGGGTCATGCAGATGATGTCCCCGCAGCTCAAGGGACTGGGAGCCATGGACCGTCCCGACAATCGCGCCAGCTACAGTTTCAATGGCGCGGTCAACACCAGTGCCCAGGGCAATCCGGTGGGGTTGCTGTACGGTCAGTTGACCGTTGGCAGTTCGGTGATCAGCGCCGGGATCTATGCCCAGGACCAGCTCTGAATCCGGCTGGGTCCACCCTTTACTTGAAGCCCGCCTTGGCGGGTTTTTTATTGCCAGGAGAACCCCATGGGCTTGGCCGTAGAACGACAAAAGATGCAAACCGTGCTGCTGTCCGGGTCCCTGGCAAGAATGTTCGGACGTGAGCATCGTGTGGCCATTGCTGGTGGCTTCAAGGAGGTGATGGGGTACTTCCGTCAGTTCCCCGGCTTTGAGCGCTACATGCTGCAGAGCGCGGATAAAGGCTTGCGATTCGCGGTGTTCAATGGACGGCGCAATTTGTCCGAGACTGATATTCATCAGCCTCTTGGCAAAGAAGTGATTCGCATCGCCCCGGTCCTCAGCGGTTCGAAGCGTGCTGGTGGATTGCAGACCATTCTGGGCGCGGTGTTGATGGCCGTGGCTTATTACAACCCCTTTGGCTTCCTGACCGGGCCTGCTGCGTCGTTCCTGATGATGACGGGAGTCAGCATGGCCATGGGCGGTGTCATGCAAATGCTGGCTCCCTTGCCCAAGGGGCTTGCCGCCCAGGACAGCCCGGAAAGCCGCTCCAGCTATAGCTTTAACGGGCCAGTCAACACCAGTGCCCAGGGCAATCCGGTAGGCCTGCTTTACGGTCAGTTGACCATCGGCAGCGCCGTGATCAGTTCCGGCATCTACGCCGAAGATCAACTTTAACTCCTCCTGTCTTCAACCTGCCTGCCGTTGCGCGGGCCTTATTTCGCCTGAAGGAAAGCCATGACTGACCTTACTCTCGCTGGCAGCAAAGGCGGCGGCTCCAAGCCCCGTCCCTCCGTGGAGGCGCCAGACAGCCTGCAAAGCACGGCTTATGCTCGGATCCTCGATCTCGTCAGCGAGGGCGAGATTGTGGGCTTGAAGAATGGCAAGCGCTCGGTGTTTCTCAACGAGACGCCCCTGGCCAACGCCGATGGCAGCCTGAACTTCTCCGGGGTTACCCTCGAGACCCGCAATGGCAGCCAGGACCAGACCTACATCCCGGGATTCCCGGCGGTGGAAAACGAATCTTCGGTGGCGGTGGAGTTGCGCAGTGACCAGCCCTGGAGCAAGGCCATCACCAATCTGCAACTGTCGGCCGTGCGCATTCGCCTGGCGGTCTCGCGGCTGGCGCAGACCAACACCAGCAATGGCGACACCAACGGTTACACGGTGCGCTATGCGATCGATCTTTCCACCGATGGCGGTGTCTTCGTGGAAGTGCTGCAAGCAGCCTTCAGCGGCAAGACCTCGAGCAAGTACGAGCGCTCCCATCGCGTCGATCTACCTGCCGCTACTGCTGGCTGGACGGTTCGTGTACGGCGCCTGACACCGAACTCCACCAGCGGAGCGATTGCCGACACCACCAGTGTCGAGTCCATCACCGATGTGATCGACGCCAAGTTGCGCTACCCCGGGTCGGCGATCATCGGCCTGCAATTCGATGCCTCACAGTTCCAGTCGATCCCCACCCGTTCCTTCGAACTGCAGGGGCGGATCATCCGCGTACCCAGCAACTACGACCCGCTGACCCGGGTTTACAGCGGCGTCTGGGATGGCACCTTCAAGTCGGCCTGGACCGACAACCCGGCCTGGATCTACTACGACCTGCTGCTGCACCAGCGTTATGGTCTGGGGCATCTGCTCAACGCTGCCCAAGTGGACAAGTGGGAGTTGTACCGCATTGGCCAGTACTGCGACCAACCAGTCTCCGACGGCAAAGGTGGCACTGAACCACGCTTCACTTGCAACCTCTATCTATCCGTTCGCGCCGACGCCCTGAAAGTGCTGCAGGACCTGGCGACCACCTTCCGCGGCATGGCCTATTGGGGCGCGGGCTCGGTGATGGCCGTGGCCGATATGCCGGAAGACCCGGTGTACACCTACAGCAATGCCAACGTGGTCGACGGCAAGTTCGTCTACGGTGGCTCGGCGAAAAAGACCCGCTACAGCGTGGCCCTGGTCAGCTGGAACGACCCGGCGGACTTCTACCGGCAAAAGGTGCAGTACGTTGACGACCCGGAAGGCATTGCCCGCTACGGTGTGCAGCAGACCGAAATCACCGCCACCGGTTGCACCTCCCAGGCCCAGGCCCAGCGCATTGGCAAATGGGCGCTGCTGACCAACCGCCTGGAAACCGAAAGCGTGAGTTTCTCCGTGGGCCTGGATGGCACCCTCGCACGTCCTGGGCAGATCATCCGAGTGGCGGACAATGACAGGGCAGGGCGCCGGATTGGCGGCCGACTGCGTTCCGCGACCCTGGATACCCTGGTGCTCGATGCCGACGTGAAGGCCTATCCGGGGGACACCGTCACCCTGATCATGCCCACCGGCAAGGCCATCTCGCGGGTGATCAAATCGGTGGGTTATCCACTGACCTGGGACAGCACGGGGATTACCTGGGATAACGGCGACATCACCCTCGATACCACCAGCCTTCCTACCGAAATCCAGCGAGTGGTGCTGGAGAAGAAGCTGGATGAACTGCCGCCAGATCAATCCATGTGGGCGATCGATTCTCGGACATTGGCAGCCCAACAGTTTCGGGTGCTGTCGGTGGCTGAAGACTTCAGCGATGACGCCATCAAATACAGCATCAGTGCGGTCAAGCATGTGCCCAGCAAGTTTGACGCGATTGATAACGGCGCGCGGATTGAACGACCGCCGGTGACAGTGATACCGCCGAGTGTGCAACAGCCGCCGAGCAACGTTCGGGTGAGCAACGATCACTTTGTCGATCAGGGCAGTGCGGTCAGCGTCATGACCATCGAATGGGATCGCCCCGAAAGCGCGATTGCTTATGAGGTGTACTGGCGCAAAAACGATGGCGAGTGGGTGTTCGCCGGGCGCACCGGTGCGACTTCGATTGAAGTGAGCGGGATCTATGCCGGTCGTTATGTGGCCAAGGTTCGAGCGATCAACTCGCTGGATATTGGCTCAGTGTTCGCGACTTCGACCGAGACTGTACTGAATGGCAAGACCACGCCACCACCGGTGGTGGCGTCGTTTACCGCAGAGTCGATTGTGTTTGGCATCAAGTTGAAGTGGGGTATTCCGGCGGGTGTTGCCACTGCGGATCTGCAGCGAACCGAGATCTGGTACAGCCAGACCAATGACGTTGGAACGGCTGCTAAGTTTGGTGACTACGCCTATCCGCAGACTGACCTGACGATCATGGGCTTGGCCGCTGGAGTGCGGTTTTTCTTCTGGGCCCGGCTGGTGGATCGCATTGGAAACGTAGGGGCGTTCTATGGCCCGGTTACTGGGCAGTCATCGTCGGACGCCGGGCTGATTCTCGACTACCTCAGCGATCAGATCACCGAGACGCAGTTGAGCCAGCAACTGTTGGAGAAAATCGACTCGAGCGGCGGCGCTCAGGTCGAGGTAGATGCTTTGAAAACCGAACTGGCAGCTATGTACTCGATCAAGACCCAGCTCACGGTCGATGGTAAGCCATACCTGGCAGGCATCGGCGTCGGGGTCGAGAACAACCAAGGAATCATCACCAGCCAGGTGCTGATCGCGGCCAGTCGGTTTGCGATCATCGACCCAAACACCACCGATGTTTTCTACCCGTTCGTTGTTCAAGGAAACGCTGCCTATATCAAGTCTGCGTTTATTGAGAATGGATCGATTACTAATGCCAAGATTGGCGACTACATCCAGTCGGATGACTTTATTGAAGGGCAAAGGGGGTGGAGAATGAAGAAGTCAGGAACTCTAGAGCTCAACGGTGAAGGCGTGGGCTACAGGCTCCAGATCATGGATCGAGGCGTCTATCTCACCGATACCGAGACCGGCGTCCAGGTTGTAGAACTGGGTGTCCTGTCGTGACCTTCGGGTTCAGGGGAAGGGATAGGGTTACAGGGGAGGTCACCGTAGAGGTGACCGATCGCCTGACGCGCCAGCTCGGGGTCTTGGACAGCGGGAGAGGAGACGGGGCGATCACGGACGACAACCTCCTGCTGGGCGAGCCTTTCTATGTCGTGATTGACCCGTGGCCGAACCTCTGGACAAACTTTGTTCGGCCGATCCCTAGGATCAGCGGCAATAGGCTGTCCTGGAGTTTTCCGAACGTTTACGGCGCACGGACTTCCGTGAAAATCTTGTGGGGTGTCTCTTGAGCGAGATTGGTTTTAGGGTAAAAAACCAAAACAGGGCGATTCAGATTGACAGCCGATTCCGGAATCATTGCCTGTTGAGTCAAGGCCGAGTAGTTCCGGCAACCAGTGGCGAGTTCGGCAACATAAAATACACCGACGTCTTTATGCCTCAGTCAGACACCCCGCAGATAGTTGCGGTCAGGGGTAACAACCCCACCTTCTACGTTATGAATGGGCAGTACGTCAGGCTCTTTTCTGTAACCGCTACCGGCGCCGCTCAAGGCTTTGTTGATTACTACATCTTCGGCACGCCGAAAAGCGATGAGGGCGGAAAGCCGGGAATGCGTATCAGGAACCGCCTCACTGGCGAGACCGTTTACAACTCGCTGCGCAAGTACATTCGGATCCTGAACAGTTCAGCTCTTCCGGGAGCTAACACCGGCAGCATACCAGTTGGGCGAAAGTGTGCTCTGATCCAGAACACGCGAGGGTATGGAGCAAGGAAGCAGAGGACAGGCCCAAGCGGCACTATCGTTATCGAGGACGTCAAGTCGACGTTCATAATCACGCCGACCGACAACACCTGGGAGCATAGGAGCGGGATCGTGGCGAACATCAACCGCCCCTGGGATGGCCAGGGATTCGCCGAGTACAATTTCTCTCAGTTTCAGGCCAGCGTAACAATCATCGACGTCACCGGTTACTGATTGGCTATCCGACACATACGCTAGATGCTCCATCACCCGCTATACGCTGGATTTTTTTGCCTTGGGGAAATCCCCCATCACCGATCAACTACCACTGCTGATCAGCCCCTAGCCCGCCAAGTCGCGGGTTTTTTTGTGCCTGGAGTTTGATCATGACCATTCAAAACGCCTACGGCGTCCGCAACCGCAGCCCTGGAAACATCGACTACAACCTCATGCTGAAGTGAGCGCTGAGCTTGGTAAGTAGTTCGGATTTTGTTGGCCGTCGCCCTGGACGCTTGGCTGGCTGCTCGACATTGCCAATACGGAACTGGCCAAAGTTAAGGCCAGCCGAGACAACCTGGAAGCGCTAGTAGGCGCGCAGGGCAAAAAGTTGGTGTCCCGAGCTTTCTGGTGAGTGCAAATCGCCACCCCTCTACGATCATTTGGAAAAACCATGAAAATTACTCCTGTCTTTACTCAGGTGCGTACTCACTGTCCCAGTTTTTCCAATCGTGTAGTGGTTGGTACTGATATGCCTTCTTTGGACACAGCTAATGCTTCGCAAACTCCTGCTGCTCATGTTGCGTCCTTGGCCGATATTGCAAGTCGGAGCACCACTCAAAATGCCACTTCTTCAACCATCCGCGACCGCTTCGAAGTCGTCCTGCTCCTCGACGCCACAAACCCACAACAAGCCCTCGACCAACTCCACGACCTGCGCGCCGAAGTCTGGCGCGCCCTGGTCGGTTTCAAGCCCGGCGCCGAGTACAACCCCATCCAATACGACGGCGGTGAACTGGTGTCGTTAGACGCCACCCGCTTGCTCTACCGCCTGCGCTTCTTCGCCGAGTTCCAGCTGGGCCGCAACTTGCCCAGCCAGCCGGCGGAGACTTGGCATGAGCGTGAACTTGACGGCTTGCCGTCCTTGACCGGGGTCACGGTGCGGGTCGATGCCATCGATCCGGCGGACCCCAATCTGCAACGTCCAGGCCCCGATGGGCGCCTGGAGCTGACTTTTTCAGGAGAGCTGAAGCAATGAGCAAACGCATCACCGTGCTGCCGGTCGCCGGCCGCGCCGTACCGGATCCGGAAGCAGGCGATCTGCTGCCGGCCTCTGGCCGTGAAGTACCGGACAACGCCTGGTGGCGCCGGCGTCTGGCCGATGGCGATATCACTAGCAAGGCCGTGAAAGCGGCGAAATCTCAAGGAGCCAAATAATGGCGATCGGTTTCAGCAATATCCCGGCGGACCTCCGTGTTCCGCTGTTCTACGCCGAGATGGACAACTCGGCGGCCAATAGCGCGTCTTCGGCCATGCGCCGTCTGATCGTCGCCCAGGTCAATGACAACCAGGCCGGCGATGACCTCGGCAAGCTGGTGCTGGTGTCCAGCGTGGCCCTGGCCAAGAGCATCGGCGGACAAGGTTCGATGCTCGCTTCGATGTATGAAACCTGGCGCAAGACCGACCCGGTTGGCGAGATCTGGTGCCTGCCGCTGCACAGCACCGAAGGCAGTGTGGCCAAGGCCGAGCTGAAGATCAGTGGTAGCGCCAGCGCCGCCGGCCTGTTCAATCTGTACGTCGGCGGAGTGCGGGTGCAGGCCTCCATCGTCAGTGGCGCCAGCGCCGCCCAGGCCGCCAGCGCCCTGGCTCTGAAGATCAACGCGGCGGTGGACCTGCCGGTGACTGCGACGGCGGTCGACGGCACCGTGACCCTGAGCGCCAAGTGGACCGGCGACAGCGGTAATGACATCAGCCTGCAACTCAATCGCCTGGGCAAGAGCAATGGCGAAGAAACCCCGGCGGGCCTGAGCCTGGTGCTGGGTAAGATGGCTGGCGGCACCGGTGTGCCGGATCAGGTCGCGGCCCTGGCGGCCCTGGGCGACGAGCCGTTCGAGTTCATCTGCATGCCCTGGACCGACACCGCCAGCCTGAATGCCTGGCAAGCGGTGATGGATGACAACACCGGTCGCTGGTCCTGGGCCAAGCAGCTGTTCGGCCATGTCTACAGCGCCAAGCGCGGCACCGTCGGCACCCTGGTGGCGGCCGGTCAGGCGCGCAACGATCAGCACATCACCATCCAGGCCCTGGAAACCGGCGTGCCCCAGCCAGTGTGGGTGCAGGCCGCCGCCTTGGCGGCGCGGACCTCGGTGTTCATCTCCGCCGACGCCAGCCGTCCGACCCAGAGCGGCAGCCTGCCGGGTATCGATCCGGCGCCGGCCAGCGAACGCTTTACTCTCACCGAGCGTCAGTCGCTGCTGAGCTACGGCATCGCCACCGCCTACTACGAAGGCGGCTACATGCGCATTCAGCGGGCGATCACCACCTACCAGAAGAACGCCTACGGCCAGGCCGACAACTCCTACCTGGACAGCGAAACCATGCACCAGTCGGCGTTCATCGTGCGCCGGTTGCAAAGCGTGATCACCAGCAAGTACGGGCGCCACAAGCTGGCCTCTGACGGCACCCGCTTCGGCGCCGGCCAGCCGATTGTCACCCCGAGCACCATTCGCGGTGAGCTGATCGCCCAGTACGCCAAGCTGGAACTGGAAGGCCACGTGGAGAACGCCGAGCTGTTCGCCGAGCACCTGATCGTCGAGCGCGACGTGCAGGACCCGAGCCGGGTCAACGTGCTGTTCCCGCCGGACTACATCAACGGCCTGCGGGTGTTCGCGCTGCTCAACCAATTCCGTCTGCAGTACGACGCCGCGGCCTGAGCCGGACCTGCATCACTGCGCTTTTTCAGCCCGCCTTGAGCGGGCTTATTTTTTGGGAGAAACATCATGGGTCAACTGATTGCGGGCACCTGCTACGTCAAAGTGGACGGCGCTCAACTGACCATCAACGGCGGCTGTGAAGCACCGCTGATGGCCGTCAAGCGGGAAACCGTGGTTCCGGGTTTCTACAAGGAAACCGACCTCACCCCGTCGTTCAAGGTCACCGCGCTGCACACCCCGGACTTTCCGCTCAAGCAACTGATCGAAGGCGTCGACATGACCGTCACCTGCGAGTTCGCCAACGGCAAGGTCTACGTGCTGGCCGGCGCCTACCTGGTGGACGAGCCTATTGCCAAGGGCGACGACGCCAGCATCGAGCTGAACTTCGAAGGGCAGAAGGGGACCTGGCAATGAGCAACACGGTGAAGCTGCAAGTGCCGATCGAAGCCCACGGCGAGCCCCTGAGCGAACTCACCCTGCGCCGCCCGACGGTGCAGGAAGTGCGGGCGATCAAGGCGCTGCCGTACAAGATCGACAAGAGCGAAGAAGTCAGCCTCGACATGGACGTCGCGGCCAAATACATCGCGGTCTGCGCCGGTATTCCACCGTCCTCGGTGAACCAGCTGGACCTGGTGGACCTCAACGCCTTGAGCTGGGCGGTGGCGAGTTTTTTCATGAGTGCGGCATCGCAGCCATCGCCGACCTGATCGCTGTCGCCTATGACCTGGCCTGGTTCTGGAAGGTCGACCCCGAACAGATGATGGCCAGGCCACTGGATGTGCTCCGGGAATCCCTGGAGCACGCGCAACGGATCAATGCGATGCAGCAGGTGCAGTGATGGCAGATACACAAACCGTAGAGAAGAAGTCGGTGCTGTTGACCGGCATCGACGAACTGTCACCCAAACTCGTCGCCCTTCAAGGCAAGGTCGACTCTTTCAAGAAAAACCTTGAGCAGACCGGGCTGGGCAAGCTGGATATCAGTGGTCTGTTCAAGGGCGGCAGCCTGATCACCCCGTTTCTCGACGGGATCAAGGCCTGCGACGCGTTCAAGGGCAAACTGGCCGAGGTCGGCAACTCCAGCGCACCGGCCGATGCGGCCAAAGGCATGAATGTTTTCAGTCAGTCCATGGCCAAGGTGTCCTCGGCCATCGATGCCGCGCTGGCGCCGGCGGTGGGGGCGCTGGTGGTCGGTCTGGAGCCTATGCTCAACAGCGTGGGGACACTGCTCGACGACAATCCGAAGTTGGTCGAAGGGCTGGCGATGGGCGCCATTGCCTTCTCGGCGATGCAAACCGCCGTGACGGGCGCGACCCAGGTGCTCGACCTGATGGGCACCGTGGCCAAGGCCAATCCGGTGATGCTGATTGCCATGGGCATTGCTCTGGCCGCCGGGGTGATCATTGCCAACTGGACGCCGATCTCGGCCTTTTTCGTCAGCCTCTGGGAGGGCATGAAGAGCTTCGCGGCGCAGGCGATGGAGGTGCTGAGTACCCTGTTCAGCTGGACGCCCCTGGGCATGCTGATTGGCAACTGGGGGGCGATCACGGCGTTTTTTGCCGGGCTCTGGGACAGCATCAAGGCGATGACGGCTTCGGTCGTAGGCTTTCTCAAGGAGGTGTTCTCCTGGTCGCCCTTGGGGCTGGTCATCGATAACTGGGCAGGCCTGACGGGGCTGTTTGCGTCGATCTGGGAGTTGCTCAAGGCGTTGACGGTGCCGGCAATGGCCTTTCTAAAAGGCCTGTTCGACTGGGTGCCGATGGACATGATCACCAAGAGCTGGGGCGCGGTCACCGGCTTCTTCGCCTCGATCTGGGCAGCGTTGCAAACGGGCATTCAGGCGATCAAGGGGGTGTTGCAGACCCTGTTCGACTATTCCCCGTTGGTGCTGCTCTACAACAACTGGGGCGCGGTCACGGGCTTCTTCAGTTCTATCTGGGCGGCGCTACAACCGGGGATCGATGCGGTCAAAAAGGTTCTGCAAGCGCTGTTCGACTTCTCTCCGCTGGTGATTCTTTACAGCAACTGGGGTGCGGTTACGGACTTTTTCAGCTCGATCTGGGCGAAATTGCAACCAGGTATCGACTCGATCAGAAAGGCTATTGAGGTCCTGTTCGACTGGTCGCCGATGGAGCTGATCATGAGCAACTGGGCCCCCATCGCCGATTGGTTTTCCGGGCTGTGGAGCAAGCTTCAAGCGCTGATGGTGCCGATCAAGGAGCTGTTCGAGGGAGGTTTTGGAGGGCTGATTGCCACGGTCACCGGTAAGGTCGAAGGCTTTACCGAGGCGCAAAGGCAAATCAACGCCGAGGGTAAAGGCGGGTTGGCATCACCCTTTGCCACAACCCAGGGCAGCTCGCTGACCCAGAACTCCAGTGCCCTTATCCAGCAGAACGCCGCGAACAACCGCACGCAACTTGAGGGCGGTTTGACCGTGCGTTTCGAAAACGCCCCGGCGGGCCTGCGTGCCGAACAGGCCAAGACCAATCAACCCGGCCTGAACGTGGCTTCGACCCTGGGCTATCGCTCACTTTCCCTAGGAGGTTCCAATGGCGGATAACTGGCGCGATCGTTTGTTGCCGGCATCCTTTCGCGGCGTGCCGTTCTGGGTTGATCAGGCGAAAACCCCGGTGGGCCAGAAAGGCCAGTTGCATGAGTACCCGCAGCGCGACCAGCCGTTTTTCGAGGGGCTGGGCCAGCAGGCGAAGATCCATGACCTGACGGCCTTTATCGTCGGTGCCGATTGCCTGGAGCAGCGCGACAGGCTGCTCAAGGCCCTGGAGGAGGGCAGTGGCGAGCTGGTGCACCCCTGGCTCGGGCGGATGCAGGTCAAGGTCGGCGAATGCGAGATGACCCAGAGCCGCCAGGACGGCGGCCTGGTGACCTTCAGCCTGAAGTTCTACCCGGACCAGCCATTGCGCTTTCCCTCGGCAGTGGTCAACACCCAGCAGCAGGTGCTGGTGGCCAGCGATACCTTGCTGGGCTCGGCGGTGCTGCGTTTCGAGTTCGCCACCAACCTGATCAAGCAGGCGCGGATCGGCGTGGATGCGCTGCGCAAGGGCTTGACCGAGGTGTACGCGGTCATCGAGCACGAATTCAAACCGCTGATCGAGTTCTATGGCGACCTCAACACCCTGGTCAAGGCGGTCAAGGAAATACCCAAGGAGCTGAGCACGGAGTTCAAGGGGTTGCTGGAGGATGTGCGCGGGCTCAAGGATTTTGCCCGTACCGGCTATCGGCAGATGCTCGCCGATATTTCCCAGCAGGTGGAGGCGGCCCGGCGCATCGATGCGCCGAAGCTGACCACCGGCAAGGACACCACGGCGGCGGCCGAAGCGGTGGCCAACCTGGTACAGGATGCGCTGCTGGTGCAGATTGCCCGCCTGGTGTCGGCGCTGCCGGTGGCCACTCCGGTGGTCAAGCTGAAGAACACGCCACCCCTGGCGCAGCAGGCCAGCCGGCCGGTGCAGCGCCTGGAAGTACCGGTGGCCGACGATGTGCTGGCCCTGCGCGACCAGTTCAATGAGCTGATCTGGCAAGCCTCGCTCAAGGCCGATGCGGTGCATTACCAGGCACTCAACAGCCTGCGTCAGCAGGTACAGGGGCACCTCAATGCCGTGGCGTCCTCGGGGGTGCGGCTGGTCAGTCTCAGCCCCAAAAGCAGTATGCCGGCGCTGGTGCTGGCCTATCAGCGGTTTGCCGATGCGACGCGGGTCGGCGAAGTGGTGCAGCGCAACCGGGTGGCCCATCCGGGCTTCCTGCCGCCGGCCGACCTGCAAATCGCTCGGGAGTGACCCATGGACGAACTGGCAAATATCGTCACCCTGACGGTGGACGGGCTGGATTACAGCGGCTGGAAAAGCGTGGAGATCAGTGCGGATCTGGAGCGGCAGTTCCGTACCTTCAGCCTCAACATCACCTGGCAATGGCCGGGGCAGGACGCGCAGGTGCGGATCCGCCCGGGCGCTCGCTGTCAGGTGCGCATCGGTTGCGACCTGGTGCTCACCGGGCATGTCTACAAGGCGCCGATCAGTTACGACGGCAAGCAGATCAGCCTGAGCATCCAGGGGGGTTCGCTGACCCAGGACCTGGTGGATTGCGCGGCCATCAACCGGCCGAGCCAGTGGCGCCAGCAGGACGTGCTGAGCATCGTCCGCGCCCTGGCCGCATCCTACGGGGTCGGGGTACGCAGCGAGATCGCTCCGACCGGCAAGCTGCACACCCACAGCATCGTGCCGGGGGAGACGGTGTTCGCCTCCATCGACCGCTTGCTGACCCTGTACCGGGTGTTCTCCACCGATGACGCCAACGGCAACCTGCTGCTGGCGGCACCGGGCAGCGGCGGTCGCGCCAGCGATGCCCTGGAGCTGGGCAAGAACATCCTCTCGGCCAATGCACCGATGGATTTTTCCGCGGTGTTTTCCGAGTACCGGGTGATCGGCCAGCACAAGGGCAGCGACCAGAGCAGCGGGGCGGCGGTCAGCGAGGTGTATGGCCAGGCCAGCGATGCCCGTGTTTCGCGCAAGCGGGTCACGCTGATCAACGAAGCCGCGCAACTGAGCGCCGAGCTGGCTCAGCAGCGCGCGGACTGGGAGTGCGGCACCCGCACCGGCAAGGCACTGACCACGACCTATCAGGTACAGGGCTGGCGCCAGAGCAACGGTGACTTGTGGAAACACAACACCCTGGTACGGGTGATCGACCCGGTGCTGGGGTTCGATCGGGACATGCTGATCTCCAAGGTCACTTGGTCACTGTCCGAGCAGGGTTCGATCACCACCCTGCAGGTGGCGCCGCCGCAGACCTTCGATGCCAACCCGGCACCCAACAACACCTGAACCCCGCGCCCATCCGTAGGAGCCGGCTTGCCGGCGAAGGCATCCGGCGCGAAACCGCGCAACTCCTGTTCGCCGGCAAGCCGGCTCCTACCCTCCAAGGAACTCAGCATGAGCCTACTGACACGCCTGTTGGCGCGGGGCACCGTGGTGCTCGCCAACTCGGCCAACAAACTGCAATCGCTGCAAATGCGCCTCACCGCCGGCGAGGTCAACGACGACATGGAGCATTTCGAGCCTTACGGTTTCACCAGCAATCCCCTGGCCGGCGCCGAGGGCATCGCCACCTTCCTCGGTGGCGACCGTTCCCATGCGGTGGTGCTGGTGGTGGCCGACCGGCGCTACCGGCTCAAGGCCCTGGCCGCCGGTGAAGTGGCGATCTACACCGACGAGGGCGACAAGATCCACTTCAAGCGCGGGCGGGTCATCGACATCGAAACCGCCACCTTGAATATCCGCGCCAGCAGCGGCGTCAACATCGACAGTCCGACCCTGAGCATGAGCGGCAAGATCGTCTCCCAGGGCGATCAGCTTGCCGCCGGCATCAGCCAGATCAACCACGTCCACAGCGGCGTGCAACCCGGTCCGGGCCAGACCGGCGTACCCGTGGGAGGTTAAGCATGTTCGCCACCTATGACCTGAAGAGCGCCCTGACCCGGGCCGTGGAAATCAGCCTGTTCACCTGGCGCCGCGCCGCCGATGACGATGCCCTGGACGACGATCAGCGCTACGGCTGGTGGGGCGACAGTTTTCCCAGCGTGGCCGACGACCGCATCGGTTCGCGGCTGTGGCTGCTGCGCCGGGTCAAGCTGACCCGGCAGACCCAGCTCGACGCCGAGTTCTATGCCCGCGAGGCCCTGCAATGGCTGATCGACGATGGCCATTGCAACGCCGTCGAGATTCTCAGCGAACGCCTCGATGCCCAGCGCTTGAACCTGCGCACGGTGCTGATCCTGGCCGATGGCGAACGCCTGGACCTCAACCCCATTCACAGTTGGCAGGTGACCTATGCCGTTTGAAACCCCTTCGCTGCCGGTGCTGATTCAGCGTACCCAAAGCGACCTGGCCAGCGATTCGCTGCGCCAGTCCGATGCCCAAGTGCTGGCCCGCACCCTGAGCGGGGCGGCCTTTGGCCTGTACGGCTACCTGGATTGGATCGCCGAGCAGATCCTTCCGGACAAGGCCGATGAGTCGACCCTGGAGCGCATCGCCGCCCTGCGCCTGAACCAGCCGCGCAAGGCCGCCCAGCCGGCCCGTGGCAGCGTCAGCTTCACGGCCGCGGCCGGAGCCGTGCTGGATGTCGACACCCTGCTGCAGAGCAGCGACGGTCGCAGCTACACAGTGACCGCCGCGCGCACCACCAGCGCCGGGCTCAACAGCACCACCATCCAGGCGGTCGATGGCGGGGCCTTGGGCAACGCCGATGCGGGCCTGGAATTGACCGCGGTGCAGCCGGTGCAAGGCATCGGCAACGCGTTCACCGTCCTGGCCCCGGGCCTGAGCGGTGGCGTGGCCCGGGAAAGCCTCGAATCCCTGCGCTCCCGGGTGATCCGTTCCTATCGGATCATTCCCCACGGCGGCTCGGCGGACGACTACGAAACCTGGGCTCTGGAATGCTCAGGGATCACCCGTGCCTGGTGCCGGCGCAACTACCTGGGGCCAGGCACGGTGGGGCTGTTCGTCATGCGTGACGATGACCCGCAGCCGATCCCCAATGCCGAGCAACTGGCGCAGGTTCAGGCCTATATCGAGCCACTGCGCCCGGTCACTGCCGAGGTGCATGTACTGGCCCCGGTGATGCTGCCGGTGACCTACACGTTGCGCCTGACCCCTGACACCAGCGCGGTGCGCGCCGCCGTCGAGGACCAGCTGCGCGATCTGCACAGCCGCGAGGCCGGCCTGGGCCAGACCCTGTTGCTCAGCCATATCCGCGAAGCCATCAGCAGCGCCACCGGCGAGCAGGACCATCGGCTGCTGGCGCCTTTGGCCGATGTTCCGGCGGCGAACAATCAGTTGCTGGTGTTCGGAGGTTGCCAATGGCAGCAATAAGAAGCGCCACCCAGTACCAGGATCAGCTGCGCAGCCTGCTGCCCAGCGGCCCGGCCTGGGACCCGGAGCGGGTGCCGGAGCTTGAACGCGTGTTGCAGGGCATCTCCCGGGAGCTGGCGCGTATCGACGCCCGGGCCGTGGACTTGCAAAACGAAATGGACCCGGCCAGCGTCAGCGAACTGGTGACCGATTGGGAAAAGGTCATGAACCTGCCCGATCCCTGCCTGGGCCTGACCCCGCTGTTCGAAGACCGGCGCCTGGCCGTGCGCCGTCGTCTGTTGGCGGTGGGCAGCCAGCGCGCGGCCTACTTCGTCGAAATCGCCCGCAGCCAGGGCTACCCCAATGCCAGCGTCACCGAACTGAGCACCCCGCGCATCGGCCGCTCACGCTTTGGTCACGCGCATTTCGGCACCTGGCGGGCGAATTTCATGTGGACCCTCAATACCGGCGGCCGCCTGCAACTGGGCCGGCGTTTCGGCGCGAGCTATTGGGGCGAACGTTTTGGCATGAACCCGGGCAGTGCCCTGGAATGCCTTATCCATCGCAGTACACCGGCGCATACCCAGGTGTACATCAACTATGACTAGAGAAGACAAGAACAAGTGGATTATCCGAAAAGTGTTCCCAGCGTAGGGCTGGTGAACGGCAAGTTTGTCGACGAGAACCCGGTCACGGGGCAAGTCGGCTCACTGATTTCCTCGCAATGGGGAAACGCGGTTACCGACGAATTGCTCAATGTGATTCGTGCGGGCGGCAAGCAGCCGGCCGAGGCCGAGCATGACCAATTGCTGGTGGCGATCAAGGCGATCGTCCGGGATTCGATACCGCCAGAGAAGATCCGCAGCACCTTGGCCGAGTACGGCATCACCGACGCCTACACCAAGTCGGTGACCTACACCAAGGCTGAGATCGAAGCGCTGCTGAAGAACATGTCGGCCCTGCCGGTGGGGGCCATGGTGCCGTTTCCCAAAGGGGCGGTGCCGGCGGGGTTCCTGGAGGTGGATGGCAGTGTGTGCGGATTTCGGTGAACGTGACCGAGCGTTTCGCTAATACGTGACCGGTGCTTCCACCCCGGTTGCGCGGGTTCTGGATTGTAATCGCATCGGTCACGATGCGGCTTGTTCCTCGGCTTTTTTTCGGCGCAGCGACTCGCCTTTCATCGTCAGTCGGTAGGCGTTGTGCACCAGGCGGTCGAGGATGGCATCGGCCAGGGTCGGGTCGTTGATCCAGCCGTGCCAGTGCTCGATGGGCAGTTGGCTCGTCAGGATGGTGGAGCGGCTGCCAGCGCGGTCGTCGATCACCTCCAGCAGGTCATGCCGGGCTCCTTCCTCCAGCGGGGCTAGCGCCCAGTCGTCCAGCACCAGGACGTCGACCTTTGCCAGCTGTTGCAGGGTACGGCCGAAGCTGCCGTCGCCATGAGCGATGCGCAGTTGTTCCAGCAGGCGCGGGGTGCGCAGGTACAGGGTGCTATAGCCCTGGCGGCAGGCCTGGTTGCCCAGGGCGCAGGCCAGCCAGGTTTTGCCGGCACCGGTCGGGCCGGTCAGCAGCAGGTTGTGCTGCTGGCGGATCCAGTCGCCACTGGCCAGGGTGGCGATCAGACGCTCGTCCAGGGCGCGTCCGGTGCGGCGGTCGAGATCTTCCAGGCAGGCGTTGGCGTACTTGAGCTTGGCCTTCTTGCGCAGCCGTACCAGGCGCTGGTTGTCACGCCAGGCCAGTTCGCGGTCGAGCAGTAGGCCGAGGCGTTCATCGAAGCTCAGGCTGTGGCTGGCCGGCAGCGTCCATTGCTCTTCCAGGGCGCGGGCCATGCCGTCCAGGCGTAGCTGGTGCAGTTGATTCAGGGTGTGTTGCGGCATCATCGAACAGCTCCTGTTGCGGGGGTTGGTAGTAGTCGGCGCCACGGACGTTCTCGTGGTCGCCGGGTAAGGTCGTTTCGGCGGCACGCTGGGGCAGCGGCTGTTGATCCAGGCCTTGCTGGAGCAGGTTGCGCACGCTGCGCCCGGTGAAGGCGCGCAGGTGTACGGCACGTTCGGCAGCGGCTTCCAGGCGTGCATTGCCATAGCGCCGGGCCAGCGAGAGCAGGCCGAGGCAGGCGCGGTAGCCCATCTCCGGGTGCGGCTTGTGGGTCAGTTGGTGATCGATCAGTTGGCGCGTGTAGGGGCCGATCCGCGCGCCCCAGTCGAGCAGGCGTTGTGGCGTCCATTCGCGATGCGCCTGGTGCGCCGCGGGCATGTGCTCGCGCTGGGTACTGTAAGCGCCGCGTCGCCCCAGCAGCAGGTGGCTGGCCACCCGCCGGTTGCCATGCAGCACTTCCAGGGTGTGTGCCGTCAGTCGCACGTCCACGTTCTGCCGGGCCAGGGCGGAGGGCACGCTGTAGAAGCTGCCATTGACCTCGATGTGGTAGTCGATGCTGACCTTGCAGCGCTTGAAGGTGGCGACCTCGTAGGGATGCACCGGCAGCGCTCGCAAGGCCGGGCGATCCAGGCGCTCGAACCAGTCGCGCCGGCAGCCATCGAGCCGCTTGAACGGGCGCCGATTCAGATCCTCCAGCAGCTCGGCGATGGCCTGGTTAAGCGCATGCAGGCTGAAGAACTGCCGATGGCGCAGCCGCGCCATGATCCAGCGCTCGACCACCTGCACCGCCACCTCGGCCTTGGCCTTGTCCTGAGGCTTGCGTGGCCGTGCCGGCAGGATCACCGTCTGGTAATGACGCGCGCACTCCAGCGTGGCCCGGTTCAGGCCCGGCTCGTAGCGATCCGGCTGGGCGACCAGGGCGCGCGGATTGTCCGGCACAACCATTTCCGGCACGCCGCCAAAGTAGGTCAGAGCCTGGCCCAGCGAGGTCAGCCAGTCCACCTGGGTTTCGCCTGGCGTCGCGCAGGCATAGGTGTAATTCGAGGCGCCCAGGGCGGCGACGAAGATGTGCGCCCGGCGCACTTCGCCGGTGGCCGGGTCGACCACCGGCAGCGTCGGCCCGGCATAGTCGATGAATAGCTTCTCGCCCGCACGGTGCAGCTGACGCATCGAACGTTTGAGCGTCTGGGCGTAGCGCCGGTAGTGCTCGACGAACTGGGTGTAGCGGTAGGTCGGCTGGCCCGCATGCGCGGCGAGATATTCCTCCCACAGCAGCTGCAAGGTCACGCCCTTGCGTCGCAACTCGCGGTGGATGCTCAGCACATCGGGCAGCACTCGCTCACCGCGCGGCTTGTTCGTCGACGTCGGTGCAAACAAGGCGGCCGCCAGCGCGGCCTCGTCCATGGCCACCAGCGCCGGCCAGTCCAGCCCGGCCACCCGCGCCGCCGCGATGTACTTGCTAACCACGCCCTTGGACAGCTGCAAGGCACGGGCAATCTTCTCGTGGGACAAGCCGGCCTCAAACTTGAGGCGCAGACATTCTTTGATGTTTCGCATGGCTACTCGCGGCGCCGCCATCTTCCTCTCCCGAAATCGGTCGAGGATGGCGGCGCATCAGGTCATGCGCAACGAAGGGGAAGGCTTTCGCTAAGTCGTGACCGGCGATTTCGGTAAGCCGTGACCACCTGTTTCGGAACAGGCGGAAAATCGGTCACGTTGCTACCGAAATGAGCGGTCACGCGTTAGCGAAATGACCGGTCACGATCAACCGAAACGGCCGGTCACGGTGCTCCGAAATCCGCAAGTGTGCAGAGCGCCGCGACCTATCCGGATCTGGCGGCTTACCTAGGGACGACCTTCAACACCGGGGGCGAGGGCGTGGGGAATTTCCGTCTGCCGGAGTCGCGGGGGGAGTTTCTGCGGGGTTGGGATCATGGGCGTGGTATCGATACGGGGCGGGTTATTGGCAGTCGACAGGCTGCCACGATTGTCAGTGCTGGTGACGGGACAAGAACATCTGCTGCAGTAGTTTCGTTTTACAACAACGCGGATGAGAGCTTGGAGGGGAATAAGTCGAGGCTCAATTCTGATGGCACTCCTCCGCTGCCAATCACTGGTGTTTCAGATATCTATGCGGGAACTACTGGATCCGACGTTATTGCTTACTCTGCAATGTATGTCCGTCCACGCAACCTGGCGGTCATGTGGTGCATCAAAGCCTGGAACGCTCCGGTCAACCAGGGAAATATCGATATCGCAGGCTTGGCCGCAAACGTTGCGGCACTTGAGGCTAGGCCACGTGGCCTGGGCGATGGCCAAATCTGGCAAAACCTTACAACAAGCCGCGTTTCTGGAACTGTCTACACCAATACGACTGGGCGCCCGATTCAGGTACATGTGGCGATCTCGAGTGGAGCTGTTTACGCCCGGGTAGGTCCTGTGGACGTATCTTTCTCGGCGTATCACGCAGCGTTCGTAGTACCTGCTGGAGCCACTTATACAGTCACACTCAACAATCCAGTTAACTTGTGTTGGGCGGAGTTGCGCGCATGAAGTATTTCCATAACCCCGAGACCAACGAAGTCCACGCCTACGATGAGGATGCTCCTGGTGAGTTCATCCCAAGCAGCTTGTTGCCAATGTCCGAAGCACAGGTGCAAGCCTATATCACCAGTGCGACAACTGCCTTGCCTACCAAGGAAGATACGGAGCGCAACTGGCGTGATAACGAACTGACTTCGCTGATGTGGCTGCGTGAGCGGCATCGCGACCAGCTCGAAATTAAAGCCCCGACCAGCATTGATGGGGAGCAGTTCAAGGAGCTGCTGGTGTATATGCAAGCCCTGCGCGATTGGCCGCAATCGGTGGATTTTCCTGATGCCGATTTGCGTCCGCTAGCGCCCCCCTGGATTGCCAAGCAAGTTCAATAAACGCCCCGCCTCGCCGGGGCGTTTTCTTTTCCAGTTTTCTAACTATGTCCATGCCGAGCTGTGTCGGCGTGGATGAATGACAACGAGAGGACAGACGAGTGGATTATCCAAAGAGTGTGCCAAGTGTTGGGTTGGTTAATGGGAAGTTTGTTGACGAGAACCCGGTCACGGGGCAAGTCGGCTCACTGATTTCTTCCGACTGGGGAAATGCGGTGACCGATGAACTGCTCAATGTGATTCGTGCGGGTGGGAAGCAGCCGGCCGAGGCCGAGCATGACCAGTTGCTAGCGGCGATCAAGGCGATCGTCCGGGATTCGATACCGCCAGAAAAGATTCGCACGACCTTGGCCGAGTATGGGATCACCGATGCGTATACCAAGTCGGTGACCTACACCAAGGCGGAGATCGAGGCGCTGTTGAAGAACATGTCAGCCCTGCCGGTGGGGGCCATGGTGCCGTTTCCCAAGGGCACGGTGCCGCCTGGATTCCTGGAGGTGGATGGCAGTGTGCAGAGTGCTGCGACCTATCCGGATCTGGCGGCTTATCTGGGGACGACCTTCAACACCGGGGGCGAGGGCGAGGGCAACTTCCGGTTGCCGGAGTCGCGGGGGGAGTTTCTGCGGGGTTGGGATCATGGGCGGGGGGTGGATGCTGGGCGGGCGCTTGGTAGCTGGCAGACCGACGAATTGAGGAGTCACAAGCATGCGCTTGACGCCAACGTCGTTACTGAAACAGGGTCAGGATACGCTGGCGGTATTGCCACCGATGGCAACAAGTACCTGACAGAAACCGCATTCTCAGGTGGTATGGAAACCCGACCTAGAAACCTTGCGGTAATGTGGTGTGTCAAAGCCTGGAACGCACCGGTCAACCAGGGAGCAGTTGACGTTTCGGCCATGCTTCTGGAACTTCAGCGCGTCAAGGTACTGGCTGCGATTGGCGACCCGCAAAATCTCTTTGTTTCTGCTTCTGGTCAGAATTCAATCGTAGGTATCAGAGCCAGGAGGCTGATTGTCGGATCTGCTGGAGCGGCGTCTGCACTAAGCGATGTCAATGTCGGCATTAACCTCTTGACCAATGGGCTTAATGGGCTTGATCAGGGGGCTGTTGCAGCCTCAAGTTGGTACAGCGGCTGGGTAGCAACCAATGGTGAGGTAGTAGCTGGAGTTGCAGCCTTGATGCCTACCATCACGGTGAACGCAACGGCTGGCTCGAATGTGGTTACAGGTATTCCCAGTACTGCCCTGATGCGCAAGGGAATGGCTTTCGCGGGTGGGGCTTTCCCTCCTGGAACCGTGGTCCAATCGGTCGATTCTGCCAATCAGATTACTGCCAGTCACCCGGCGACGCAGACGCTTGGCGCAACACCTGTAGTGTTTGTTTATGAACCAGTGCTTCCTGCCGGTTTTACCGCAGTGCGGGTGACTTCGTTCTTCACTGATGCTGCCAACAAGTACCCGCTTCGTTACCGGCAACGCGGGTCCAAGGTGAAGTGGTTGTTGGCGGCGGGCACCAATGTTGTGTCTAACCGGCTTGTGGCGGCAGGGGTTGTTGGCAGTTGGAACTCTACTGCACCCACTTGGGGGGAGGTGTCTTTAGTCAACTTTGTGCCACCCACTGCGGTATCTGTCTCACTTACAGCAATTGCCAGTTACAACGGCGGCGCTCAGTCGAATGTCTGTATCGCTTCCAACTCGAGCTACCTGGGGACTCGTAGCTCCTCGGCTCCGCAGATATCGACGGCTATCGCCGGTGGTACGGGTAGTGCTCCGGATGTCATATCGGCAGAAGTCATGCTTGAGGGCATGAGCATTTATGTCGCGTCTCAGACCGCGGCAGGGGCTGTAGCAATTCATGGGTATGAGGAGGTTTTATGAGTTTTGCAGTACGCGATGATGGTCAAGGCTGGCGTGCGGTTAATGTTGAGGAGGATCTTCTTCCAGGAGAGTACTTCTCGGAACAGGCACCGTTGGAAACTGTGTTTCCTCCTTCTTCGATTGATGAAGTGCTGGGACGGCGAGACCAGCTTCTGGCGATGGCGGCGAACCGCATGGGGCCTTTGCAGGACGCGATTGATACCGATATCGCCAATGCAGGCGAAGTTGAACATCTGAAACTCTGGAAGCTTTACCGGGTAGCGTTGAATCGACTTCAGCAGCAACCAGGATTTCCCTCCAAGGTCGATTGGCCGCAACCGCCCGATCAAATCCCCTCTCCATAAACGCCTCGCACCGCCGGGGCGTTTTCTTACCAATTTACAAACACCGACCATGCCAATCACCGAACAACAACTGCAACAAATCCTCCCTAACGCCCGCCGCCAAGCGGGCGTTTTTGTTTCTCCACTCAACACCGCCATGGCTCATCGGCAGATCGATACGCCGAAGCGTCAGGCGGCCTTTCTGGCCCAGATCGGTCACGAATCCGGGCAACTGCAATACCTGCGCGAGCTGGGCAGTGATCAATACCTGAGCAAGTACGACACCGGCACGCTCGCCGCACGCCTGGGCAATACCCCAGAAGCCGATGGCGACGGCCAGCGGTATCGCGGGCGCGGGCTGATCCAGATCACCGGGCGCAGCAACTATCGGCAGTGCAGCCTCGGGCTGTTTGGCGATGAGCGCCTGCTGGAGTTGCCGGAACTGCTGGAGCAGCCGCAATGGGCCGCTGAGTCCGCCGCCTGGTTCTGGGAGCGCGGCGGGCTCAATGCCCTGGCCGATCGCGATGAGTTCAACAGCATCACCCGCCGCATCAATGGCGGTTTGAACGGGCTGCAGGATCGTCTGCAACTCTGGGCCAGGGCGCGGGCGGTGTTGTGCCTGCCCGTGGTCTGAATGCGCAGGAGGACAGCTGCTGTAGCTGTTGTCGGAGGCTGCAATGGGATCTGGCGGGAAGCACCTGCGGACCTTTTCGCAGCCTGCGGCCGCGGCTACAGGGATTTTGTCGGCCGTTTGAATGCATTTGATATCAGTCCGAGGAGGTTTTGATGAATATCCGCAGTTGGCTGGCTATCGCCGTCGTGGCTGGGTTGCTCTATGCCCTCGGTTTCGTCAGCGGTGCCGGCAGCGAACGCAGTCGACAGCAGCGCCTGGACGAGGCTCGACTGCAACAGTCCTTCGAGCAGGGCCAGGCGTTGGGCCGGGTCAAGGAGAAGGTGGTGGTCGAGTACGTCGATCGCGTCGTCAAGGTCTATCAGGCGGGCGCCACTATCACCAAGGAGGTTCCGATCCATGTTTCGAAAGCAGCTGATAATGCCTGCGTTGTGCCTGGTGGTTTTGTCCGGGTGCACGACGCCGGCGCCGCCAACCTGCCCGTGGCCGCAGGCCCCGGCGTCGCTGATGACGCCGCCTCGGGCCTTGCTCTCTCTACCGTCGCCGCCAGCGTCGTCGACAACTACAGCCAATGCCATGCCAACGCCGAGCAATTGAGGGCGTTGCAGCAGTGGGTGCGGGAGTCTCAGGCGCTGATGCAAGCTGCTCCGGCGATGCACTGACGGCCTTGAGACATTTATGAAACGGATCGCTGCGGCGGTGTGGGGCAGTTGAAATCAAATGGACTTGTCGATGTTAAAAGAATGCAGATGCGGTCATTGCAAACGACTTCTCGCCCGGGTGGGTGAGTTTACCGAGCTGCAGATCAAATGTTCCCGCTGTGGAACCTTGAATCACGTGAAGGCCTCGAGCCTTGGGCAATCGCCTTTGAGCGACATGAAAACGGCACTTTCAGTGACCGACCATTCCATTCAAAGGTGAACAATATGAACGCAGTAACCATGGGCAAGCACTTCATTACCGTATTCCCAAAAGGGATTGTGGAGATCGTTTCGGCCGCTCAAAACACCGGTGGCCTGATCATCCAGACGGGGTTGATCAAGACCTCCACCGGTGTCGTCGATCTGTATGTGGGACCGACCGGGTCTTCCATCTCCAATGCGGCCATCATCTTCTCGGGTAACGGCTCTAGTATCTCCGGCAGTGACTCCGAGATTGTCATGCCGTACCCGATCCGTATTCCCGCAGGCCAGGCATTGTGGGCATATGCATCCACTCCGGGTGGTGCAATCGCGTTGACTTGGGACTTGCTGGCCTGAGCTGTGTATCCAGCTTCGCGATCTTGCGCGAGCGCTTTCCTGTTGTTTGGGGCTTCCTTGTCTGAAGCCGTGTTCCAGAGCCGTTGGTTTTCCTGACGGCTTGTCACTTGCAAGCCGTCTTTGCTGGTGTACGGTAAGCACACGCCAGCCCCATCAGGAGAGGATTGTGAAAGAAATTACCCAGCTTGCCGCTGAACTCGGCCGGCGTCTGCAGGTTCTGAATGCCCATGTCACCACGGCCGAGTCCTGCACCGGTGGTGGGATTGCCGAGGCAATCACGCGGATCCCGGGCAGCTCGGCCTGGTTCGAGGCCGGTTATGTCACCTATTCCAATCGTCAGAAAACCCTGCAATTGAATGTGCCGGCCGATTTGTTCAATTCGGTCGGTGCGGTCAGTCGCGAAGTCGTCGAAGCCATGGTCCGCGGGGCGCAGGCCAAGAGTCATGCGCGTTTCGCCGTGGCGGTCAGTGGTATCGCCGGGCCGGATGGCGGTTCCGCGCAAAAGCCGGTGGGTACCGTGTGGCTGGCCTGGGGCGCGGGAGAGACACTGACTGCCGAGTGCCGGCACTTCCCCGGGAATCGCGATGAGGTCCGCCGACAAACGGTGAAGGCCGCGCTAGAGGGGCTGCTGCAACACGCCGCAGCAGAAATCGCAAATCAGGGGTAGGCGATCCTTGAGCGCTGTGGAATAATACTGGCTACTTATACAGGTGTTGGCCGTCAGGCCTTATTGATTACGTGAGGACTTTAATGGACGACAACAAGAAGAAAGCCTTGGCTGCGGCCCTGGGTCAGATCGAACGTCAATTCGGCAAGGGTGCCGTAATGCGTATGGGCGATCATGACCGCCAGGCGATCCCGGCCATTTCCACCGGCTCTCTGGGCCTGGACATCGCTCTGGGCATTGGCGGTCTGCCAAAAGGCCGTATCGTTGAAATCTACGGTCCTGAGTCGTCCGGTAAAACCACCCTGACCCTGTCGGTCATCGCCCAGGCGCAGAAAGCCGGTGCCACTTGTGCCTTCGTCGACGCCGAGCACGCGCTGGATCCGGAATACGCCGGCAAGCTGGGTGTGAATGTCGACGATCTGCTGGTTTCCCAGCCGGATACCGGTGAGCAGGCCCTGGAAATCACCGACATGCTGGTGCGCTCCAACGCGGTTGACGTGATCATCGTCGACTCCGTGGCGGCCCTGGTGCCCAAGGCTGAAATCGAAGGCGAAATGGGCGACATGCACGTGGGCCTGCAAGCCCGCCTGATGTCCCAGGCGCTGCGTAAAATCACCGGTAACATCAAGAACGCCAACTGCCTGGTGATCTTCATCAACCAGATCCGCATGAAGATTGGCGTGATGTTCGGCAGCCCGGAAACCACCACCGGTGGTAACGCCCTGAAGTTCTACGCTTCGGTTCGCCTGGACATCCGTCGTACCGGCGCGGTGAAGGAAGGCGACGAGGTGGTCGGTAGCGAAACCCGAGTCAAGATCGTCAAGAACAAGGTGGCTCCGCCGTTCCGTCAGGCCGAGTTCCAGATTCTTTACGGCAAGGGCATCTACCTCAATGGCGAGATCATCGACCTGGGCGTACTGCACGGTTTCCTGGAAAAATCTGGCGCCTGGTACAGCTACCAGGGCAACAAGATCGGTCAGGGCAAGGCCAACTCGGCCAAGTTCCTGCAGGACAACCCGGAAATCGGCAACGCGCTGGAAAAACAAATCCGCGATAAGTTGCTGACCGGTTCGCCAGACGTCAAAGCCAATCCGGTCAAAGAGACCGAAGATGATATGGCCGACGCTGATATCTGATTGATCCAATGATCGCCGTACTCGATACCCTCGTCGCGGTGCGGCGAACTGCAATGGACCTGCTCGCGCGACGCGAGCACGGTCGAGTCGAGCTGACGCGTAAACTGCGTCAGCGCGGCGCCCCTCCTGAAATGATCGAAGCAGCCCTGGACCGTTTGACGGAAGAGGGATTGCTGTCCGAATCCCGTTATCTCGAAAGCTTTGTTTCCTACCGTGCCCGCTCAGGTTACGGGCCAATGCGTATTCGCGAAGAACTCAGCCAGCGCGGCTTGCAGCGAGGTGATATCGATCTTGCACTGCGTGAGTGCGGTATCGACTGGCAAGAGCAGTTGCGAGAGGTCTGGCAGCGCAAGTTTGCCGGGCAGTTTCCTGCGGATGCCCGGGAGCGGGCCAAGCAAGGGCGCTTTCTAAGTTATCGCGGCTACTCCATGGATATGATCGGCCGCCTGTTGAGCGGCCGAGTGCTGGATGACTGAGGCGGTACCCGCTGCGTGATGCCTGCGGATCAGTTGGCGTTGCTGGTTTCTCTCACGCTTTGGTGGGCCTTTGGGGGCTGTCTGGCCCAGTTCTGCGGCAGGTTGATGAAGTCGATCAGTTCCCGCAGGCGGCCATTGTCGCGAGCGTTGAAAGTGAACGACAGCCGTATCAAATGGCTGAATTGCGCTTCATCGTGCTCCTCTCCACGGTAGGCATGTTGCTGAAACCGGCCACTGAGGCATAGGTCGGAGAACTCCGCCTGCATCTGTGCCAGCGCCTGTTCATCGAGATAGTGGTGCATGCGAATGACGAACTCTTGCTTCAGCCAGCGGCTGGAGTGGAAGTTGGAGTAGAACTGCTGGATTTCTTTGACGGCGTCTTCGGTGCTATGCACCAGGCGCACCAGCTTCAGGTCACTGGGCAGGATGTAGCGATTGGCTTCCAGCTGGTTGCGGATGAAGTCCAGGGCGCCCTGCCAGAATTGCCCGCCAGGTACGTCCAATAGCACCACTGGCACCAGGGGGCTTTTGCCGGTCTGGATCAGGGTCAGGACTTCCAGTGCTTCATCCAGGGTGCCGAATCCACCGGGGCAGAGCACCAGGGCATCCGCTTCCTTGACGAAGAACAGCTTGCGAGTGAAGAAGAAGTGGAATGACAGCAGGTTCTCCGTGCCGCCGACAGTCGGGTTGGCATGTTGTTCGAAGGGCAGAGTGATGTTGAATCCCAGGCTGTGCTCCAGGCCCGCGCCGTCATGGGCCGCAGCCATGATGCCGCCTCCGGCACCGGTGATGACCATCAGGTCCGAGCGTGCCAGGGCTGCGCCCAGCTCCTTGGCCATGGCATACAGCGGGTGCTCGCTGGGGGTTCGCGCCGAGCCGAACACTGTCACCTTGCGTCGGCCCTTGAACTGTTCCAGGACTCTGAAGGCATGTTCCAGTTCACGCAGGGCTTGCAGAGTGATCTTGGCGTTCCAGCGATTGAGGTCGTCCTCGGCCATGCGCAGGACAGTGAGAACCATATCGCGATAAAGAGGGATATTCGGGCTGTTGGGGGCAATCTGGTTGAGTTGCGCTTCGACCTGGCTCGTGAGGTCGGCGCCCTTGCTCTGAAAATGACGGGTTAACAGGTCATTCGATTGGTAAGGCATTCAGCTTCTCCTTCTGCACAGAACCTTGTGCACGTTCGAGGTATTCGAATGTGCCACGACACTGCCTGTGTCGCTGCTTGCTCAGCCCAGCGTGCGAGCAATTTTCCTGAGCCGATTGCGCTGACCGTCGCTGGGCGGCAATCGAGGTATCCACAGAGGTTCTGCTTTCCTTTATTGAGAAAACAATTGCACTGCAAGACGCACCAGGGCGGTCTCCTGAACCGTCCTCAAACCGTTGATGGGAACCTTCGGACATGACCTGATCATGTGCCCATAAAGTCTTGGCTGGCAATCGCTTCTTGATGAACTGAGCGGCTTCTACACCATTGGTCGGGCGCGGCGGCAGGGGGCTGTAGCCCTGATTTACTAAGTTACAGCGCTGGGTCCGGGAAGGGACCGCAGGCGTTCATTCGTGCCAGCCATGGGCAAGGAGGCAAGGGATGACCACTGTTGTGCTGGAAATCGATGCGCAGTTGTACCAGCTGTTGCAAGCCGCTGCGGCGGCCCATGATTTGAGCCTTGAGGAAGAGTGCCGGCGGCGCCTGGCAGGGGAGGAGCCGCACTCGCGATATCTGCAAGCCCTGGTGGCGGAGTTGCGCGCCGAGGATCTGCAGCGACGCGCGGCCCGCTCTTGATTACTTCTTCTTGGGGGTGTTCTGCGAGGGGCAGTCCGATTCCTGGAAGCGTGCCGAGGCTACCGGGCGATTGGTGCGGTTCTCGGTAAATTCGTAGCGCATGATTGCGCCTTTGGCCATCAGCTTGCGGTAGTTGGGGTTGCGGCAGACGCTGGCACCCAGTTGCAGGTAGACCGCCTTGGGATTGGCGCGCATCTGGGTGGCGTGGCCAGACTGGACGCTGAGGTGGTTGATCAGCTCTTTGCCTTCAACGGTATACCCCTGATCGAGGATGTTTTCGTTGATTTCCCGGGGAGTGCCGACGTTGCTTTCCGCAGCGACCTTCTCCAGCATTTTGCTCAGTTCGAACTCTTGCAAAGACGCAGCCTGAACGCCCAGAGGCAAGGCCAGCAGAAGGGCGACGGTAGGGATGGTAAAGCGCAACATGAAACTCTCCTGGTGCAATGACTGAAGCTTCGACCAGTCACTCGACTGTGCGTTCAGTGGCGACGAATTATAGGGGTAGAGCCAGGAAGGCGGTACAGGTTTGAACAGATAGCTCTGATAAACTTGTCCGACTTTTTCCTGCCTTGAGTTTTTTACGTGTTGATTCCTGCCCTTTGCCGACGTGGCCTGCGATGAGCCACGCGGTATCCCGCCTACGTGATCTGCGTATGGCTCGTGTGGTCAAACCCTTTTTTGCCCGAGGCTCGCGAGCCGAGCGTTGCCCGCGCTGCCGGGTGATTCCCAGTCATTGCCTGTGCGCCTGGCGGCCAAAGGTCAGCGCCGAGTCGGCCATGTGCCTGGTGATGCACGATGTGGAGCCGCTCAAGCCGAGCAATACCGGGTGGTTGATCGCCGATGTGATTGCCGACACCTGGGCGTTTCACTGGTCCCGTACCGAGGTCGATCCACAGTTGCTGGCCTTGCTGGCTGATCCACAGTGGCAGCCCTACATCGTGTTCCCTGGAGAGTTCGTGGCCCCCGAGCGGGTGGTCAGTGAGGTCCGGCTGCAAGCAGGTAAGCGCCCGCTGTTCATTCTGCTGGACGCCACCTGGAGCGAAGCACGCAAGATGTTCCGCAAGAGCCCGTATCTTGAGCACTTGCCGGTCCTGAGCCTGTCGTCCGAGAAGCTTTCGCGCTACAAACTGCGCCGCTCCAAGCGCGACGACCACTTCTGTACCGCCGAGGTGGCCGCGTTATGCCTGGAGCTGGCGGGGGACGAGCAGGTCAGCCAGGTGCTTGATGCCTACCTTGATGTGTTCAGCACCCATTACCTGTCGGCGAAGTTCCAGAAGGCCATCGATCCTGAGGATGAAGTGCACTCCCGGCTCAAGCCTTTTGTGTAGCGGCAGCGCTCGCCTGGGGTTTCTGTGGCCATAGCTGGGCTACCAGCATGCCGCCGAGCATCAGGGCGCAGCCGAAATAGCCGCGCATCTGCAGCGATTCATCCAGTAGCCAGGCTCCGGCGATGGCGGCGAACACGGCTTCGAGGGAGAGGATGATCGCGGCGTGGGAGGCTATCGCATCCTTTTGAGCGATCACCTGCAAGGTGTAGCCGACACCGACGGCAATCACCCCGCCATAAACAATGGCTGGACCGGCTTCGACGATTGCGCTCCAGCGAATCGGCTCCAGACATAGCGCCAGGATCAGGCTCGCCACCGAGCAGGTGGCAAATTGCAGAAAGGCCAGGCGAATCGGGTCATGGCGGCTGGCGAATACCCCCACCAGAATCACATGCCCGCCCCAGACAAAGGCGCCGATCAGTTGCAGCCAGTCGCCGGAGGCCACCTGAAAGCCGTCGCTGACGCTCAGCAGGAACATCCCTACCACGGCCAGCACCGCGCCGATCCAGGTGCCAAGGCCGGTCTTGTGGCCAATCAGCAATCCCAGCAGCGGCACTACAATGACGTAAAGCCCGGTGATGAACCCAGCATTGGTGACACTGGTGAATAACAGTCCGACCTGCTGCAGATTGATCCCCAGGGCAAGGGCCAGTCCCATGAGCATGCCGCCCATCAGCAGGCCGCGATTGAGCAGCGGTTCGGCAGGGCGATCGGCCGCCGCCCTGCGCAGAACCAGCGGTAGCAGGCAGAGTGAGCCCAGGGCGAAGCGCAGTCCGGAATAAAGGAAGGGACCGATATGATCCATGCCGGAGGTTTGGGCAACGAACGCCGATCCCCAGATGACAGCGGTGATCAGCATCAGGACATCGGCACGCAAGGCTTGGCTTCGCATGATGGCTCTCTTATTAGTTAGCCGGCAAAGATGCCGCAAAGCTTCACGCTTGACCACCCCGGCTGCGCTGGGCATGCTTGGCGCCGATTAGGGCGCCAGCGCTGTTTGAACCACCGTTTTGCTCAGGCTTTTCGCGGTGTTCGTGCTCTTTGGGTGTCGCACTCTGGCGAGCACTCGTGTTGCCTGGATGAGGGCTGAATGCATCAGTCCTGCCATGAAAAACAGGATCATTTGAAAAATGGCCACATACGAAATCCTGATTGCCGATGACCACCCGCTGTTTCGCAGTGCGCTGCATCAAGCCGTCACCCTGGGCCTGGGGCCTGATGTGCGTCTGGTGGAAGTGGCGAGCATCGCCGAACTGGAAACCCGCCTGACCGAAAAAGCCGACTGGGACCTGGTCCTGCTGGACCTGAACATGCCCGGCGCCTACGGCTTTTCCGGCCTGGTGCTGCTGCGCGGGCAATACCCGCAGATTCCGGTGGTGATGGTGTCGGCCCAGGAAGAAGCCTCCGTCATGGTCCGTTCCCGCGAGTTCGGGGCCAGCGGTTTCATTCCCAAGTCCAGTTCCCTGGAAGTCATTCAACAGGCGGTGCGCAGTGTGCTGGACGGTGATGTCTGGTGGCCGCCCCAGGCGTTTGAAGAAGTCAGTGTTTCCGCGGAAGCCAAGGCCGCCAGCGAAGGCCTGGCCAGTCTGACGCCCCAGCAGTTCCGGGTCTTGACCATGGTCTGCGAAGGTTTGCTGAACAAGCAGATCGCCTACGAACTGGGTGTCTCGGAAGCCACGATCAAGGCCCACGTGACGGCGATCTTCCGCAAGCTCGGGGTTCGTACCCGTACTCAGGCGGCCTTGCTTTTGCAACAACTTGAGTCAATTTCCAGCCATTAACCGGCGGCTGGTTCACGCTTTTTTGACTTTGGTTGAACTAGCTTCCCCACTCCTTTTTCTTCAGTTGCCCTGCTTATGTCGCCTTTCAAAGGTCAAACCGGTCTTAAACGCATCCTTAACGCCGCCGGCTATTCGTTCGATGGCTTGCGCGCCGCCTTCACCGGCGAGGCAGCCTTTCGTCAACTGGTGCTGCTCAACGTGATCCTGATTCCCTTGAGCTTCCTGCTCCATGTCAGCCGGGTCGAGCGCGCGCTGCTGATTGCCGTGTGCCTGCTGGCGCTGATCGTCGAGTTGCTCAATTCGGCTGTTGAAGCGGCGATCGATCGAATCTCTCTGGATCGCCACCCACTGTCGAAAAACGCCAAGGACATGGGCAGCGCCGCGCAGTTTGTCGCCCTGAGCATGATCACTATCGTCTGGGCAGTGATCCTGATCTAAGGAATGCTCGGCAGGACGATCTCGTCGCTGCGCTGCACCCCGGCGGTAAAGGCACGGCACAGTTCGAGAAACTCGCGCATGGCCGAGGTCTGGTACTTCTGTTTGTGCCAGATGAAATAGAACTGCCGGGCCAGATCCAGGCCCGGCGTTTCCACCGGCACCAGGCTGCCGCGGCGAAAGGCATCGCGCAGCGCCAGGCGGGAGATGCAGCCAATTCCCAATCCCGACTCCACCGCACGCTTGATGGCTTCGGTGTGCTCCAGTTCCAGGCGGATATTCAGCGCGCTGCGGTGGTGACGCATGGCCTGGTCGAAGGTCAGGCGGGTTCCTGAGCCCTGTTCGCGGAGAATCCAGGCTTCGTGGGTCAACTCCTCCATGCTGGCGTGACCGCGTTTGGCCAGTGGATGCTGGGGCGCGCAGAACACTACCAGCTCATCCTCGACCCAAGTCTGCACCTCGATATCCGGGTGGCTGCAGTCGCCTTCGATTAGACCCAGATCAATTTCGTAGTGAGCCACCTGTTGCACGATATGCGCAGTGTTCTGCACATGGAGTTTCACCTGGCTTTCCGGGTGTACCTGCATGAAGCTGCCGATCAGCAGGGTCGCCAAGTAATTGCCGATGGTCAGGGTCGCCCCTACTGACAGCGAGCCGAAGCCGGATTTGCCGTTGAGCAGGTCCTCGATTTCCTTGGCCTGATCGAGCAGGGCCACCGCCTGGGGCAGCAACTGTTTGCCGAGGGCGTTGAGACTCAGGCGCTTACCGGCACGGTCGAACAGCTGGCAGCTGGATTGGCGCTCGAGTTCGGTGATCGAGGTGCTCGCCGCAGATTGCGATAGGGAGAGCAGCCCCGCAGCACGAGAAACACTCTCTTGCTGGGCGACGGCGACGAAGACTTGCAGTTGACGGAGAGTAAATCGCATATCGATATAACCGATAACCCTTATCTTAATAATCCAGTTAACAGATATTGTCGCCGCCATTAGAATGCTGTGCAATTGCGCTCATGGTCAGCGCAGGCAATTTCTAGGAGCCCCCGTACATGAGCAACATGAACCACGAGCGTGTCCTCAGTGTTCATCACTGGAATGACACTCTGTTCAGCTTCAAGTGCACCCGCGACCCGGGTCTGCGCTTCGAGAACGGTCAGTTCGTGATGATCGGCCTGCAACAGCCCAATGGCCGTCCGCTTATGCGTGCCTACTCCATTGCCAGCCCGAACTGGGAAGAGCATCTCGAATTCTTCAGCATCAAGGTTCCGGACGGTCCGCTGACTTCCCAGCTGCAGCACCTGAAGGAAGGCGACGAGATCATCATCAGCAAGAAGCCCACCGGCACCCTGGTGCTGGATGACTTGAAGCCGGGCAAGCACCTGTACCTGCTCAGCACCGGCACCGGCCTGGCGCCGTTCATGAGCGTGATCCAGGATCCGGAAACCTACGAGCGTTTCGAAAAAGTGATCCTGTGCCACGGCGTACGCTACGTCAACGAAGTCGCCTACCGCGAGTTCATCACCGAGCACCTGCCCCAGAACGAGTTCTTCGGCGAAGCGCTGCGTGAGAAGTTGATCTACTACCCCACCGTGACCCGCGAGCCGTTCGAGAACGAAGGCCGTCTCACCGATCTGATGCGCAGCGGCAAGCTGTTCCGCGACATCGGCCTGCCACCGATCAACCCGCAGGACGACCGCGCCATGCTGTGCGGCAGCCCGAGCATGCTGGAAGAAACCAGCGAAGTGCTCAACAGCTTCGGCCTGACCGTTTCGCCGCGCATGCGCGAACCGGGCGACTACCTGATCGAACGCGCCTTCGTCGAAAAGTAGCAGCGAGCTTGCTCGCGAAGCCTGTCCAGTCAGCCTGTTAATGCTGACTGGGCACCTGCTCCCAGACACAGAAAAGCCCGCGTTGCCTTCCCAGGCAACGCGGGCTTTTTCGTTTCCGGGGTTCAGCTCGCCGGGACCACTTCCAGCACCCGGATCAGCCCCGGCTCGGGGTAATGCCAGCGCACGTCCAGGTCCCAGAACTGCGCGCCGTATTCCCGCTCGGCAGTGGGCACCTGATAGGCCGGACGCGGATCCTGGGCCAGGCATTGCTCGATCAACTCCACCAGAGGCTCCTGGAGGCGCTGAGCGTGGATCTGAGCCTGTTGCAGGGCGTTATCCTGCCACTGCACCGGAATAATCTGTGGCGCGGCGCTGGCGATGTCATTGCTCGCCGTAGAAATGATATCGGCGTAAGGCACGTAGGGCTTGATATCGAGGATCGGCGTGCCGTCCAGCAGGTCAATGCCGGAGATCCACAGGCGGTCGGCCTCGACCTTGTCCAGCTTGACCACCGACTGGCCGATACCGTTGGGCCTGTGGGTGGCGCGGGTGGCAAAGACCCCCATGGACTTGTTGCCCCCCAGACGCGGCGGGCGCACCTTGAGCCGCGGCTTGTCCTCCAGGGCCTGGTGAAACAGGAACAGCAGCCAGACATGGCTGACCTGCTCCAGCCCTTGCACCGCATCACCCTGATCGAAGGGCGCCACCAGTTCCAATACGCCGCGAGCGGCCGGCGCCAGTTGCGGCTGGCGCGGGATGGCGAACTTCTCCTTGAAACAGGAGCGCACGAAGCCGATGGGGGAAACGCTGTAGGTCATTTGGCAAGCCTCAAGCCTTGAGCTACAAGCCGCAAGCTTTGAACTTGCAGCTTGAAGCTTGCAGCTGTTTTAAGCTCTAACACGCAGGGTCAGGCCCTTGAGGAAGTTGCGCAGCAACTGGTCGCCACAGGGGCGGTAGTTGGTATGGCCGAACTTGCGGAACAGTGCGCTCAGCTCGGGCTTGGACACTGGAAAGTCGGCGGCCTTGAGCACCGCGTGCATGTCTTCTTCCTTGAGCTCGAAGGCCACCCGCAGCTTCTTCAGAATGATGTTATTGGTCACCGGCAGTTCGATCGGCAGTGGCGGACGACTTTCGTCCTTGCCGCGCTTGAAGATCACCAGGCCATCGAGGAAGTGCGCCATGACTTCGTCCGGGCAGTGCACGAAGCCTTCTTCCTCGTCCTTCTTCAGGTAGCTGACAACCTCGTCCAGGCTGACCTTGAAGCCGGTCAGCTTGATGATGTCCACGACCTTCTTGTCGCTGATGTCGAGCATGTAGCGCACGCTGCGCAGTACATCGTTATGAATCATGGTTACTGTCCTGATCGATGCGTGTTGAGCGCCGTGCCAGGGCACGGCGTCTGAATGGGGGCGGCTTTAGAACTTCTCTTTGGCCGACAGGTAGCGCCACTGGCCCAGCGGCACCTTGCCGATGGATACGCCGCCGACACGGATGCGGCGGATGGCGACGACCTTGAGGCCGACGGCCTGGCAAAACAGGGCGATCACACCCGGCTGCGGGTTCTTCATGGCAAAGCGCAGGCGGTTTTCGTTCTGCCAGCTGGCCTTGACCGGCGGCAGTTCGCGGCCCTTGTAGGTCATGCCGTGGCTCAGGCGGTTGAGGCCGTGGTCGATCATCTCGCCTGCGACCTCGACCACGTATTCCTGCTCGATCTTGGCCGCGTCCGCGGTCAGCTTGCGCAGCACCTTCCAGTCCTGGGTGAACACCAGCAGGCCACTGGCATTGGGTTGCAGGTCGTCACTGGCGCTTAGGCGCAGGAAATGCCCACGCAGCGGACGTTTGCCGTAGCGGTGCTCCTCGGACAGGCTGTCGGCGCTGATGGACTGCATGGCGCTGTCCAGATCCTGGCCGGCGGGCACGTTGAGCAGGAGGGTCACCGGCTCTGGAGCGGTGGCCTTGGCCTCGGGGTCGAGGACGACGGTTTGCGCGCCGACCTTGAACTGGGGCTCGTCGATGACTTCGCCGTCTACGGTGACCCAGCCGCCCTCGATGAACAGCTCAGCCTCGCGGCGAGAGCAGCCGACCAGTTCGATGAGGCGTTTGGAGAGACGAATCGGGTCAGTCATGTCAGGGGCCGTAACAAAAGAGGGCGGCCATTGTACCTGCCTGGCGCCGGTTAATCGCGGGTCCATTTGCCCGCTGTGGCTTTTAGCCGCGCAGGGCTTGCAGCTGTGGCTGCTTCAGGCGCATGTGCAGCAGTGGGTAGGGCTGGCCCATGCCGTCCTGCTCCGAGCGGCCGACCACTTCGAACCCCTGCTTGAAGTAGAAGCCCAGGGCCTGGGGATTCTGTTCGTTGACGTCCAGCTGATAGGCGTTCAAGTGCTCCACCGCGTAGCGCAGCAATTGTCGGCCCAGGCCCTGGCCTCGATGGGCCGGGTCGATGAACAGCATCTCGATCTTGCCCGCCGCCACCCCGGCAAACCCGGTGATGCGCTGGCGTGGGTCGCGGGTGCAGATCAGCATCACCGCGTCCAGGTAGCGGGTCAGTACCAGGTTGCGCAGCAGCGCTATATAGCTGTCCGGTAGAAAGTCGTGAGTGGCGCGCACCGAGGCTTCCCAGACGCGCACCAGTTCCGGGTAGTCGCTGAGTTTGGGAGTGTGGATGACCGGGTGGTGGCGCATGCGGTGTGCCCCTGAGGTGATTGGCAAGGGCTAACGATAGACCGAAAAAAGCCCCGCATCTCGTGGCGAGAGCGGGGCTTGGCAGTTTTTTTACGCCTTACAGGGTTTCGGCCCAGAGGTCGTATTCGTCGGCGTCGGTGACCCGGCACCAGACCTTGTCACCCGGCTTCAGGTCGCCGGCGCCATCGATGAACACGTTGCCGTCGATTTCCGGGGCATCGAAGAAGCAGCGGCCTACCGCGCCATTCTCGTCGACTTCGTCGATCAGCACTTCGATCTCCTTGCCGATGCGCTGTTGCAGGCGCGCCGAGCTGATTTCCTGCTGGTGCGCCATGAAGCGCTCCCAACGGTCCTGCTTGACCTCGTCCGGGACCACTTCCAGGTCCAGGTCGTTGGCCGGCGCGCCTTCCACCGGCGAGTACTGGAAGCAGCCGACGCGGTCCAACTGGGCTTCGGTCAGCCAGTTGAGCAGGTACTGGAAGTCTTCTTCGGTTTCGCCGGGGAAGCCGACGATGAAGGTCGAGCGGATGATCAGCTCCGGGCAGATCTCGCGCCAGGCCTTGATCCGCGCCAGGGTCTTGTCTTCGAAAGCCGGGCGTTTCATGGCCTTGAGCACTTTCGGGCTGGCGTGCTGGAACGGGATGTCCAGGTACGGCAGGATCTTGCCGGCGGCCATCAGCGGAATCAGTTCGTCCACATGCGGGTACGGGTACACGTAGTGCAGGCGCACCCACACACCCAGGGTGCTCAGGGCCTCGCAGAGCTCGGTCATGCGGGTCTTCACCGGCGCGCCGTTCCAGAAGCCGGTGCGGTACTTGACGTCGACGCCGTAGGCGCTGGTGTCCTGGGAGATCACCAGCAGTTCCTTGACCCCGGACTTGACCAGGCGCTGGGCCTCGTCGAGCACATCACCCACCGGGCGGCTGACCAGTTTGCCGCGCATCGACGGGATGATGCAGAAGCTGCAGCTGTGGTTGCAGCCTTCGGAAATTTTCAGGTAGGCGTAGTGCCGCGGGGTCAGCTTGATGCCTTGTGGCGGCACCAGGTCGATCAGCGGGTTGTGGTCCTGTTTCGGCGGCACCACTTCGTGCACGGCGTTGACCACCTGCTCGTACTGTTGCGGGCCGGTCACGGCCAGCACGCTGGGGTGCACGTCACGGATATTGCCTTCTTCGACGCCCATGCAGCCGGTGACGATGACCTTGCCGTTTTCCTTGATGGCTTCGCCGATCACTTCCAGGGATTCGGCCTTGGCCGAGTCGATGAAACCGCAGGTGTTGACCACCACGACATCGGCGTCCTGGTAAGTCGACACCACGTCATAGCCTTCCATGCGCAGTTGAGTGAGGATGCGCTCGGAGTCGACCAGAGCTTTTGGGCAACCCAGGGATACGAAGCCGACTTTCGGGTTGGCCGGCGCGGAGGGGGTGGACATGTCTAACCTCGGTATTGGTGTCGAATCACTTGGGGGGCAAGTGCGACGCTTGGGCGCTGGCTGCGCCTCTGATCAAAAAGTGCGCAATTCTAGCGATGGTCGAGGCGCTTGACCAGCTTTATGCAGGGGAAATACGACGAGCGCTGGACTATGCTTCTTCGCGTTATGCCCGGTGGTTTTCATGCGCCGTTAGTTAGGCACCCAGTGGTAATAAAAACCTGCAAGTTACATGGGAAACTGCACAAGTTTAGAGAATAGCCCTTGTATAACCTTGCGCTTTCTATATAAGAAGCCCCGGTCTTGGTAGTAGGAGTCATTGATGGGTCAGGCAAGTAGTCAGGCGGCGAGTGGCGAGCACTCCGGGGTCAAGCCTCTGGGGATGCTGGTGGCGGCGGTCGGGGTGGTGTATGGCGATATCGGCACCAGCCCGCTCTATACCCTTAAAGAGGTGTTTTCCGGCAGTTATGGCGTTCAGGTCAACCACGATGGGGTGTTCGGCATCCTGGCGCTGATTTTCTGGTCGCTGGTCTGGGTCGTTTCGATCAAGTACGTGCTGTTCATCCTGCGGGCCGATAACCAGGGCGAGGGCGGCATCATGGCCCTGACCGCTTTGGCTCGACGTGCGTCCGGCGCTTATCCGCGTTTGCGTTCGGTGCTGGTGATCCTCGGCTTGATCGGCGCTGCCTTGTTCTATGGCGACAGCATGATCACCCCGGCGATCTCGGTATTGTCGGCGGTGGAAGGGCTGGAGCTGGCGTTCAGCGGCCTGGAGCACTGGGTGGTGCCCATGGCGCTGGTGGTGCTGGTGGCGCTGTTCCTGATCCAGAAACACGGCACCGATCGCATCGGCAAGCTGTTCGGCCCGGTGATGGTGGCCTGGTTCCTGGTGCTGGGTGGCCTGGGGGTCAACGGCATTCTCCAGCACCCGGAAGTGCTGCAGGCGCTGAACCCGGTGTGGGGCGTGCGCTTCTTCATTGTCCACCCGGGCATGGGCGTGGCCATTCTCGGCGCGGTGGTCCTGGCGCTGACTGGCGCTGAAGCGCTGTATGCCGACATGGGCCACTTCGGTCGCAAGCCGATTGCCCGTGCCTGGTTCGCCCTGGTGCTGCCGGCCTTGGTGCTGAACTACTTCGGCCAGGGTGCTCTGCTGCTGGAGAACCCCGACGCCGCGCGCAACCCGTTCTACCTGCTGGCGCCGGGCTGGGCCCTGATCCCGCTGGTGGTGCTGGCGACCCTGGCCACGGTGATCGCCTCCCAGGCGGTGATTTCCGGCGCCTTCTCCCTGACCCGTCAGGCGATCCAGCTGGGCTACATCCCGCGCATGTACATCCAGCACACCTCCAGTGCCGAGCAAGGGCAGATCTACATCGGCGCGGTGAACTGGTCGCTGATGGTCGGCGTGATCCTGCTGGTGCTGGGCTTCGAGTCCTCCGGCGCCCTGGCCTCGGCCTACGGCGTGGCGGTGACCGGGACCATGCTGATCACCAGCATCCTGGTGTCGGCGGTGATGCTGCTGCTATGGAAATGGCCACCGGTGCTGGCGGTGCCGGTGCTGGTGGGCTTCCTGCTGGTGGACGGGCTGTTCTTCGCCGCCAACGTGCCGAAGATTGTTCAGGGCGGTGCCTTCCCGGTGCTGGCGGGGATCGTACTGTTCATCCTCATGACCACCTGGAAACGCGGCAAGGAACTGCTGGTGGATCGCCTGGACGAAGGCGGCCTGCCGCTGCCGATCTTCATTGGCAGCATCCGCGTGCAGCCGCCGCATCGGGTCCAGGGCACCGCGGTGTTCCTCACCGCCCGCCCGGACGCCGTGCCCCACGCCTTGCTGCACAACCTGCTGCACAACCAGGTGCTGCATGAGCAAGTGGTGCTGTTGACCGTGGTCTACGAAGACATTCCCCGGGTGCCCGCCCAGCGGCGCTTCGAGGTGGATGCCTACGGCGAAGGTTTCTTCCGGGTGATCCTGCATTTTGGCTTCACCGACGAGCCGGACGTGCCGGAAGCCCTGAAGCTGTGCCACCTGGACGAGCTGGACTTCAGCCCGATGCGCACCACCTACTTCCTCAGCCGCGAGACGGTGATCGCCTCCAAGCTCGAAGGCATGGCCCGCTGGCGCGAAGCCTTGTTCGCCTTCATGTTGAAGAACGCCAACGGCAACCTGCGCTTCTTCAAGCTGCCGGTGAACCGGGTGATCGAACTGGGCACCCAGGTCGAGATATAAGCCTGAGCCCATAAAAGCCCCCGTTGCCTTGCGGCAGCGGGGGCTTTTTCGTTTCACGGCCCCTGTAGGAGCGAGCTTGCTCGCGATAACGACCCTACAGCCGACATCAATTCTGATAACAGAACGCTTTCGCGAGATCGCCCCTCGCGCGTTACGCAGCGAGCGCCTGCACCACATCGTCCACCACCGCCTTGCCCATGGCGGTCAGGTAGTGCGCCGCCCACGCGTGACGGTCGCTGTCCTTGCTGTAGGCGGCGTCCTCGGCGAAGGCCTTGGCCAGAGACAGCAGGTCGGAGGCTTGGGCCAGGGCGTCGCCGATGGGGAGGCCGGGGCAGACCTGGAACAGCGGGCGTTCCGAGCAGTAAAGGAAAGTGGTTAAGCCGACTGTTTTAAGATTTGAAAGTTGAGGCGGGCTTGTATTGTTCATGGTTCAACTCCAAGGTTTGAGGAGCTACCACGTTCGTTTCCAAGCGAATGGGTGGCAGCTATGCGCAGGTTGGAAAACCGGAAACCAAGGAAACCGGCAGACCCGAAGGTCTCCCACGCACAGCCGCCATAACAGATGGATTGCAGGCGCAAAATTTATCTGCAATCAAGCGGGGTGCTAGTTGCCAAGGTTCTTCGGGTTTCCAAGCCCGGTCACTGAATGCTCAGCGACTCCCGGAGCCTAGCCCGTCGAAGCCAAGGCCAACAAGGCAGCAAAGTGCCCAAAACGCACCCCTTACGCAACTCTCGGAGTTTGCCTACAAGCTGCGCGGGAGTCATCCGCAATCAAGCCGTCTTCAACGGGGCAGCTGATGTAAAAAAGCCCCCGCAGCTTCAAGGCTGCGGGGGCTTTTATGGAGCGAGGCTCAGCTCATTCTTGAGCAGTAGCCTGATCCTTGACCTGACGCTTCTCGATGGCATCCACCAGGCGCTTGGCCAGTGCTGGGTAGTTCTCATCGAAGTGATGGCCCCCTGGCAGCTTCAAGGCTTCACCGACGGCAGTCTTGTCGGTGCAACCGCTTTCATCGACTTCTTCCACGCCATAGATGCACACCACCTTGGCCGCAGGCAGCTTGGCCATTTCCGGGCCGGTGGCCGCTTCCTTGCCGGCGTTGCCCAGCCAGCCTTCGACTTCGATCTCGAAGCTGCCGGTGCGGGCGAAAGCCAGCAGGATAATGGCGTCGATGCGCTGTTGCTCGGCTTCCGGCAGGCGGTTGTAGATCGCCGGCAGTACGTCTGCACCGAAGGAGTAGCCGGTCAGCACGAAGCGCTTGGTGCCCCACTTCTGCCGGTAGTGCTGCATCAGTTCGGTGAGGTCGATGGCGCTCTGTTCCGGGGTCTTGTGCTGCCAGTAGTAGCGCAGGGTGTCGATGCCCACCACCGGATAGCCGATCTTGGCCATCTCGCCGGCCACGTCGCGGTCCAGGTCGCGCCAGCCGCCGTCACCGGAGAGGAACAGGGTCACGGTGTCCTTGGCCTGGCCGGCCGGGACTTCCACCACGGGGATGCTCAGGCCGCCGTTCTCCGAACCCACCAGCAGCTTGCGCAGCTCGTTGTTCAGCACCTGGGGCAGGTGGATGTCGTAATCGCTGATGCTGGTGGTGGCGTTGGGTGTGTCACGCACGAAGCCGGCGCTTTCGTCGTCCGGGTTGTCGTTCCAGGCTACCAGCCAGTGGCCGTGGGCCAGGGTCTTGGGCAGCGGATCGGTGCAGCCGGGCGCCGGGTTGATGGTGAAGCCTACCGACACGGCCTGGGCCTTGTCGTCGGTCTGGGTGGCGATCCAGCGCCAGGCCAGCGCCGCGCCCGGGCCGATGCCGCTGACCAGGGTGGCCGGCCCACTGAGCTGGGGCAGGGCGCCTTGCAGGGCTTGTTCCTGCAGTTTGCAGTCGTCCTTGGGCAGGACCACCTGGACGATCTGCGCCGCGCCGCTGCGGCTCAGGGCCAGCAGTTGCTTGTCGGTCAGGGTGGCGTCAGGCAGCACGGCCACCACCACCCGGGCCTTGGCCTTGGTGCCCGGGGTCACGCGGGTCAGGGTCGAGCCGTCGGCCTGGGTCAGTTGTTCCAGGGTCGGTTCAGGGGCGGGGCGGTTCCACCACCAGTAGCCGCCACCCGCAATCACAGCCAGCACCACCAGTGTGGCCAGCAGATACCGCCAAGAGCGTTGAATCATCAGCGTTTCACCAATCCAGTCAGGCCGCCTGCGATCAGGGCGGCGGTGTCGGCCAGTGCCACCAGCGGGTCAAGCCCGGCTGGCACAGCCATATAACGGGGTTCCCAGTCGGGCTGGAACTTGTCTTTGAAGCGGCGCAAACCTTGGAAGTTATACAGTTGCTCGCCACGGCGGAACACCATCGAACCCAGGCGCTGGGTCAGCGGCGCGCCACGCCGGGGTTGCAGGCCGGACAGCGGCACCATGCCCAGGCTGAAGCGGGCGTATCCATGATTCTTATAGTGCTGGATCAGGCCGACCATCATGAATTCCATGGTCAGCTTCGGCGCATCCGGGTGCGACCGCATCAGGTCGAGGCTGGCCAGGTCATGGCTATAAGTCTCGAGCAGGTTGGCAAAGGCCACCGGGCGTCCTTCGAAACGGATGATGGCGATGCGGAAGTGCTTGAGGTAGTCGTCGCTGAAGCGGCCCAGGGAGAAGCCCTTTTCGCGAACGTTCTTGCCGGTCAGCCAGGCGTCGGAAATCACCTTCAGCTCGTCCATTGGCGCTAGCCCGGGCTCGTGGATCTCCAGCGACAGGCCGTCGCGGGTGCCGCGGTTCCAGGTGTAGCGCAGGTCCTTCATCTCCTTGCCCTTGGCTTCGAGATCAAAGCGCTTGAGATCGACCCGGGCTTCTTCGCCGAGCTTGATCGCGGTCAGGCCGATGTCCATGTAGTAGGGCAGGCTTTCCGCCCGGACCTGGTAGAACACCGGGCGTGCGTGGTGCACGTCGCACAGGTCGCGGAACTGCCAGATCATTTCCGCGCGTTGCTGGGGCGGGCCGATGGGGTCATACAGCGCCACCAGGCTGCGGCCACGGCGAGCGTACATGAGGAAGGCGTCGTCGTTGGGGTGGAACAGCAGTGCTTTGTCGCCGGTCAGGGCCAGGCCGCCATCGGGCTGGGACGAGGCCATGAGGATCTGCGCCGCCTTGTCCAGCTCGTCACGGGTGGGCAGGTGGATCACCGGGCGCGCAGTGCGCAGCAGCCAGGTCAGGGACACCACCAGCAACAGCACCGCGGCGCCCAGCAGCGAGCGCAGGCCCCGGGGAGCGTCGGCGTCGAGGGTGAACTGCCACCACAGTTGATGGCTGTAGGGAACGTCCTGATAGGCGAACAGCAGCAACCAGATGGAGGCACCGAGCACGCAAACGCTGGCCACCAGGTACAGCGGCGAGAAGGGCAGTTCGGTCAGGCGGCTGGGACGGTAGAACGAGCGCCGGAACACCGCCAGCAGGCTGGCGGTGAGGGTCATCAGGCAGGCTTCTTCCCAGTCGAAGCCCTTGAGCAGCGAGAGCAGTGCGCCCACCAGCAACAGAATGGTGGTGAGCATCCAGGCCGCCGACAGGCGCCGCCGCAGGCCCTGGGCCAGCAGCAGGCAGAGCACGCCGATCAGGCTGGCGCCGAAGTGCGAGGCGTCCACCAGGCGATGGGGGATGAGAAAGCCGATGTGTTGCAGGCGGGTGTCGATTTCCGGGGTGGCGCCGGAAAACAGCAGGACCACGCCGGAAAGGAACACCAGCACCGCGAGGATCGGTGCTGCCAGGCCGGACGCTACCCGCAGCGATTGGCGGGTCTGGAACAGGCGCTGGGCTTCGTTGATCAGCAGCAGGACGCAGGCCACCAGCATCGGCAGCACCACGTAGATCAGGCGGTACAGCAGCAGTGCGGCGGCCAGGGGCGCGGCGCCGAGCTTGTTGGCGAAGGCTGCCAGCAGGATGGCTTCGAACACCCCGACACCACCCGGCACATGGCTGAGTACGCCGGCCGCCAGGGCCAGCAGGTAGACCAGCAGGAAGGCGCCGAAGGGCGGTGCTTCTGGCAGCAGCAGGTAGAGCACGGTGGCGGCTGCGGCGACGTCCAGGGCGGTGATGATCAGTTGCAGGAAGGTCAGGCGGCGCCCGGGCAGGCGCAGGGTGCGGCGTCCGACCCGGACCAGCAGGTTGTCGCGCAGGGGCTGCTCCGGCAGGCGTCGACGATAGATGCCGACGGCCAGTACCGCGCCCAGCAGCAGGATGGCCAGGGCGATGCCGGCCAACAGGCTCTCCGGCAGGCGCAGGGCCGCCGAAGCTGCCGGCAGGTTGCTCAGGGTGGCCAGGGCCGCCAGCGGTGGCAGGGCACAGCCCAGGGAGAGGCTGGCGAAGAGGGTCATGTGGGCGACGTCTGAGGCCCCCAGCCCGTGGCGCGCGTACAGGCGATAACGCACCGAGCCGCCGGACAGCAGCGACAGGCCGATGGCGTTGCCGATGGCGAAGGCGGTAAAGCCACCCAGGGCCAGGGTGCGACCGGGCAGGTTGACCCCGGCATAGCGGCTGGCGGACCACTCGTAGCCCAAGAGGATGATGAAGCCGACGATGGTCGCGCCCAGAGCGCCGAGCAGGGCTGGCTTGGGCACTTCAAGGATCGAGTCGTGCAGCGCGTAGAAGTCCAGCTCGCTGAGCAAGTGACGGCAAGCGATCAGGGCAATGGCGAACAGCAACAGAGTGACGGCCAGGCCCAGGGGCTGGCGGTATTTGCTCAACAGGTCCAGCCAGCGCAAGCGAGTGGCTGTCACGGGTTGAGTGGCGGTAGCGGTGGTATCGCTGTCTTGTGAATCAGACATGTTGGCGCGCATCAATCACCTCGTGGATTGTGCGCGACAGGATGGGGGTATCCAGCCAAGTTACCAATCCCTGTAGAAAAAATAGTTTCAGATATTAACGCGTCTCACCGTGGCCCGGCGACCCTGGGCGCTTGCCGCCGGGTGGTTGCTCGAGACAGAGCATAGCTCGCATCTTGAAGGGTCGAAGCACCGCTTACGGTTCGCAACACTTTCTCAGGCCATTGTTGCGAAAGGACTTTTTCAACAGATACAAAAAAGGCCACTCTTTCGAGCAGCCTTTTTTGATGTTTGGTTGCGGGAGCCGGATTTGAACCGACGACCTTCGGGTTATGAGCCCGACGAGCTACCAGACTGCTCCATCCCGCGTCTGTGTGGCGGCATTCTACAGGCGAACGACTGAGTGTCAACCGTTAATGGCTCAATGGGTCAAATTAACGTCGAAACACCAGCCGGTCAGCTTAAGTCATGGACAGGCAAGGAGTTTTGCAAGGAGGGGTGGGCAGGGTAAAACTTGCGCGCACAAAAAAGGCCACTTTTTCAAGTGGCCTTTTTCGATGTTTGGTTGCGGGAGCCGGATTTGAACCGACGACCTTCGGGTTATGAGCCCGACGAGCTACCAGGCTGCTCCATCCCGCGTCTGATAGGGCCGAATTCTACAGGCTGGTCAGATTCTGTCAATCATTAAATTTTGAAAATTGCTTCCGGTTCAATCGCTTAGCGTCCTTGAGCAGCCTTTGAAGGAGGCTTCGGCCTAGGTAGAACGGGGCTTGCAGCTCTGTTGGCGGTTGGGCTGCCGTTGCGTAAATAAATTCAACCGGGGGCTGTGAGGAGGGATGCGAAGATACAAGGTACTGGTGCTATATACAGGTGTCGGTAGATACTTGCGTCCTGCTTTCGTTGCGATGTCCGCCTTCCATGATCTCTGCCTTTATATGATGCAGCGCAAAATCATCCACATTGACTGTGATTGCTTCTATGCGGCCATCGAAATGCGCGATGACCCGCAGCTGGCCAGCAAGCCGCTGGCAGTGGGGGGCTCCGCGGATCGACGGGGAGTGATTGCCACCTGCAACTATGAGGCGCGGGCTTACGGCGTGCGTTCGGCCATGTCCTCAAGGCACGCGTTGACCCTGTGCCCGGACCTGGTGATCGTCAAGCCGCGCATGGATGCCTATCGCGAGGCGTCGAAAGAGATTCATACGATCTTTCGTGATTACACCGATCTGATCGAGCCCTTGTCCCTGGACGAGGCCTACCTGGACGTTTCCGACAGCCCGAACTTCGCCGGCAGCGCGACGCGCATCGCCCAGGATATTCGTCGGCGGGTTTCCAATCAGTTGCATATCACCGTCTCGGCCGGGGTCGCGCCCAACAAGTTCCTGGCCAAGATTGCCAGTGACTGGAAAAAGCCCAACGGCCTGTTCGTCATCACTCCGGATCAAGTGGAGGATTTTGTCTCCGAATTGCCGGTGAGCAAGTTGCATGGGGTGGGCAAGGTCACGGCAGACAAACTGGGTCGCCTGGGGATTGTCGACTGCCTGCAATTGCGCGACTGGAGCAAGCTGGCGCTGGTGCGCGAGTTCGGCAGTTTCGGCGAGCGCTTGTGGAGTCTGGCCAGGGGGATCGACGAGCGGCCGGTGCAGAATGACAGTCGGCGCCAGTCCATCAGCGTGGAAAACACCTATGACGTGGACCTGCCGGATCTGGACAGTTGCCTGCAGAAACTACCGGAACTGATGCAGACGCTGGCCGGACGCATGACCCGGATCGACGCCAGCTACCGGCCGGGCAAGCCGTTCGTCAAAGTGAAGTTCCATGATTTTACTCAGACCACCCTGGAGCAGGCGGGGGCGGGGCGGGACCTGGAGAGTTATCGGCAGTTGCTGACCCAGGCCTTCAAGCGGGGTGGCAAGCCGGTGCGTTTGCTGGGCATTGGTGTGCGTTTGCAGGATCTGCGCGGCGCTCATGAACAGCTGGAGCTGTTCCAGGACGGTCTATAGGAGCTGGCTTGCCAGCGAACAGGGCCGTTATTCAGCCGCGTCAGCGCTTTTTCGCCGGCAAGCCGGCTCCTACAGGGTGGGTCAGTTGTTGCCGGGGTCGGCGACCAGGCGGCCGGCGTTCTTGGTCAGGGACTTGAGAAACTCGCTCTGCAGTTCCGGATCGTTACGGGTCAGCTCGATCAGGCTCTGCTCCAGTTCGCTGGCTTCTTCTTCCAGGCCCAGTTCCGACAGGCGCTTGACTCGGTGCACCCATTGGCTCACTTCGTCATCTTCCAGGTCGTCGTAGATCAGCGCGTGAGCTTCCACCAGCTTGCCGCGCAGGCTGCTGCTCAGGCTCAGGGATGAGTCGGAGTGCACTTCGTCCTGGGCGTCTTCGACGCTGATCTGCAACTTGCCGATGTGGTTCAGGTCCTGTTCGGAGAACGGCGCGTCCAGCAGGTTCAAGCGCAGCACGCCATTGCGATCGGTGCTCATGTCGTAGGTCTGCTTGCCGGCCTTGACCTGCACTGGGCGCTCGCTCCAGGGCAGGCTCGAATACTCCAGGCGCTTGTCACGCTGGACTTCATCGATGGCTGCCAGGTTCTGCTGGGCGCGACCGTGGGACGGCATGTTCATGAACGGGTTGAGCCCCGACACGCCATAGCTGACCCAGTCCTTGGTGACGCTGTCCGGCAGATTGCCCAGGGCGAACACATTGACCACGTTGGCTCCGACGCCGGCCACCAGCGCTACCGCGCCCAGCGGGATTTCGTAGATTTCCCGCCAGGGTTGGTAGGGTGTGTAGCGATCGTAGCGGCGGGTGACCTCGAACTCGGTGACTTCAAAGGTCTTTTGCTCGTGGATGCGTACCCGGCGTTGCGGTAGCTCAAGCACCTTAGGCTCACCGACATCGATCTGCAGGCTGTGATCGAGCAGTTTGCGCTCGACGCGTTCCTCGTGTTCGCTGCGTTGCGACATCTGGTTGGCGCAGCCACTGACCAGCAGGGCGCCGCACAAGGCGGCCCCCCCGAGGCTTAAGGTGTTTCGCTTGAACATGACTTCTCTATCTGGTTTCAGCGACGGATACGGGCTTGGAGGAAGGACAGTACGTCGGCCACGGGCAGCGCTTGCGCCTCGGCTTCGGTACGGCTCTTGTATTCCAGGTTGCCTTCGGCGAGGCCGCGGTCGCTGACCACGATGCGGTGAGGAATGCCGATCAGCTCCATGTCCGCGAACTTGATGCCCGGGCTGGTTTTCTTGTCGCGATCGTCCAGCAGCACTTCAAAACCGGCGGCAGTCAGTTCTGCGTAGAGTTTGTCGGTGGCTTCGCGAACCTGCTCGGTCTCGTAGCGCAGCGGTACCAGGGCGATCTGGAACGGCGCCAGGGTGTCGCTCCAGATGATGCCGTTTTCGTCGTTGTTCTGTTCGATGGCGGCCGCCACCACGCGGGACACGCCAATGCCGTAGCAGCCCATTTCCAGGGTCACCGGCTTGCCGTTCTCGCCCAGCACTTCGCACTTCATCGCCTTGCTGTACTTGTTGCCCAGCTGGAAGATGTGCCCGACTTCGATGCCGCGCTTGATTTCCAGGGTGCCCTTGCCGTCCGGGCTCGGGTCGCCGGCCACCACGTTACGCAGGTCGGCTACGGTCGGAACCGGCAGATCACGCTCCCAGTTGACGCCGAAGTAGTGCTTGTCGTCGATGTTGGCACCGACGCCGAAGTCGCTCATCAGCTCCACCGAGCGGTCGATGATGATCGGCAGTGGCAGGTTCACCGGGCCCAGGGAACCGGCGCCAGCGCCAATGGCGGCACGCAGTTCGGCTTCGGAAGCCATCACCAGCGGGCTGGCGACGCCAGGCTGGTTGGCGGCCTTGATTTCGTTCAGCTCGTGGTCGCCACGGATGATCAGGGCGATCAGCTTGCCGGCTTCCTCGGCGTGCACCACCAGGGTCTTGACGGTCTTCTCGATCGGCAGGTTGTAGCCTTCCACCAGCTGGGCGATGGTTTTTGCGTCTGGGGTATCGACCAGGCGCATCTCTTCGGTCGGCGCCGGGCGCGAGGTTTCGCGCGGCACGGCTTCGGCCTTCTCGATGTTCGCTGCGTAGTCGGAACCGTTGCTGAAGACGATATCGTCTTCGCCGGACTCGGCCAGTACGTGGAACTCGTGGGAGCCGGCACCGCCGATGGAGCCGTTGTCCGCTTCAACCGGGCGGAACTTCAGGCCCAGACGGGTGAAGACGTTGCAATAAGCCTGGTGCATGCGGTCATAGGTGACCTGCAGCGATGCCTGGTCGGCGTGGAAGGAGTAGGCGTCCTTCATGATGAACTCGCGGCCGCGCATCAGGCCGAAGCGTGGGCGGATTTCATCGCGGAATTTGGTCTGGATCTGGTACAGGTTCAGCGGCAGCTGCTTGTAGCTGCTCAGCTCGTTGCGCGCCAGGTCGGTGATCACTTCTTCGTGGGTCGGGCCGGCGCAGAAATCGCGACCGTGACGGTCTTTGAAGCGCAGCAGCTCAGGGCCGTACTCTTCCCAGCGACCGGATTCCTGCCACAGCTCAGCCGGCTGAGTGCTCGGCATCAACACTTCAAGCGCGCCCGCGGCGTTCATTTCTTCGCGAACGATGGCTTCAACCTTGCGCATCACCCGCAAGCCCATCGGCAGCCAGGTGTACAGGCCGGAAGCCAGTTTACGGATCATGCCGGCGCGCAGCATCAGCTGATGGCTGATCACGACCGCGTCGGAAGGCGTTTCTTTCTGTGTGGCGAGCAAATATTGACTGGTACGCATGGTAGGCCGTTGTCGGTTGCTGAAGACTGGAAGTGACGGAGCATTGTACGGGCGAGTTCCGCTGGCGTACAGGATTGCGCTTGGAAGGGCCGGGAGCCACGGGGATCGAGCCGTAACTCCCGGGATTTTCTAGGATTCTTCGCCGACGGCGGTGCCGCTGGCGGGGGACTCCGGCTCGGGTTTGGGCCCGGCGCGGCGGCTCTCCTGGAACCAGTGAATGGCGATCAGGATCAGCGTCGGCACCCCGAGTATCGCGGTGATAAGGAAGAAGTCGTGGTAGCCGAACTTCTCCACCATGACTCCGGAATAGCCGCCGATCAGGCGCGGCAGCAACAGCATGATCGAGCTGAGCAGGGCGTATTGGGTGGCGGAGAACTTGAGGTTGGTCAGGCTCGACAGGTAGGCGACGAAAGCCGAAGTGGCCATGCCCGAACTGAAGTTGTCCAGGGAAATGGTGACAATCAGCATTTCCAGGTTCGGGCCCATGCCGGCCAGCATGAGGAACAGCAGGTTGGTGGCGGCGGAGGCGGCACCGCCGATGAACAGGATCGGCAGGATGCCGAAGCGCACGATCAGCAGGCCGCCCATGCCGGCGCCAAGCAGGGTCATGATCAGGCCGAAAATCTTGCTGACCCCGGCAATCTGGTCCTTGGTGAAACCCTGGTCGATGTAGAACACGTTGGCCATGACGCCCATGACCGTGTCCGACATGCGATAGGTGGCAATCAGCCCCAATAGCAGGAAGGCTTGCCAGCGATAGCGCAGGATGAAGTCGTTGACCGGTGTCAGCACCGGCGCCAGGCCCCGGCGGCCCATGGCCGACAGGCACAGGGCGGTGAGGGTGATGTAGAGGATCGCCCGCAGGAAGGCCCGGTCTTCCAGCAGCAGGTCCAAAAGGCTCACGCCATCGAAGATCACGCTGGCGAAGTCGGTGTTGTAGAGCTGGGTGAAGGTGGCGGGCACCGATACCAGCAGCACGATCAGGACGAATACCGAGATCAACTGGTGAGCGAAGCTGTAGCGTCCCGCGGAGAGTTGGGTGCGCAGTGGCACTGCGGGCTCGCGCATCAGCAGGGTGGTGATCAATGCGGGAATCATCAGCACGCCGAACAGCACGTAGGTGCCGGTCCAGGCTGAATGCTTGTAGCTGAAACCAGTGGAGCCGAAGCCCTCGGCAAAGAACAGCGCGCCGGCGGTCGCCAGCAGCACCGCTACCCGATAGCCGGACATGTAGCTGGCGGCGAGGGCGGCCTGGCGGCTGTCGTCGGCGATTTCCAGGCGGTAGGCGTCGATGGCGATGTCCTGGGTCGCCGAGGCAAAGGCCACGATCACGGCGATGGCGATCAGCCAGGACAGATGCTTTTGCGGGTCACAGAAGCCCATGCCGATCAGGCCGAGAATCACCAGGGTCTGGGCCAGTACCAGCCAGGATCGGCGTCGGCCGAGCCTGCCCAGTATGGGCAGGCGCCATTGGTCAAGCAGCGGCGACCATACCCATTTAAAGGCATAGGCCAAACCGATCAGGCTGGCGTAACCGATGGTTTCACGGGCGACACCGGCCTCGCGCAACCATACCGAAAGAGTCGAGAACACCAGCATGTAAGGCATGCCGGCAGCGAAACCAAGCAGCAACAGCACGAGCGTCGAGGGGCTGGCATAGGCGGCAAGTGCGGCTCGCCAGGTTTTACGGGGCATGGGCTGAAGTCTGCCTCAGGTTACGGAAACAAAGCGCGCACTCTAACCGCTGTGCTCTACCGGGCGCCAGCCATGGCGCTGAATATCCACGCGATTATTCCGGATCGTGATGCCTTCGCCGCGCAGTCTGGCGCGCTGCTCGTCGCCTGATGGACTGCCGGCCGGCAGGCTGATGCGACCGCCGGCGCCCAATACCCGGTGCCAAGGCAGGCGGGTGTCGGCCGGCAACTGGCTGAGGGTGCGCCCAACCCAGCGCGCGGCGCGGCCCAGGCCGGCCATTTCTGCCAGTTGGCCGTAGCTCACCACCCTGCCTGCGGGAACCTGGGCCAGGGTCAGGTACAGCGCCGTGCGTCGGATTTGTGCCGGGTCCTGTGGAGCTTCGCCGTGTTCGGTCACATTCGCGGTTCCAGATCTATGAAGAGGCGTTGGTCGGTTCAGGGGGTGAGATGCGGATGCATATTGAACTCACTCTCAATGCCCGGGTCAGTCCTGACTCAGGCGTGTTCAGCAGGAATAATGCCGTTTTTTTTCGCAAGATCGAGCCCTGTATTACTTATGTTGCCTAGAACGTTGTTGTGTTACGCGGTGCTCAGCGCCTCCATGCCCGTCCTGGCCGATACCGTCTGGTTGAAGAACGGTGACCGCCTGAGCGGCAAGATCAAGGTTTTCGACGGCGGCAAACTATTGCTCCAGACCGACTATGGCGGCGCCATTTCCATCGACTGGAAACAGGTCAAGACCCTGCAAAGCGACCAGGAGCTGCTGGTCAAGCAGGATGCCTACATCGGGGAGAAGGCCAAGTCGTTGCAGGCGGCGGGGGAGGGCAAGGTCATTCTCGCCAACGGCGAAGCGCCCAAGACGGTGGAGTTGGCGAGTATCCAGCAGATCATGAAGCCCAGGCCGCTGGTGGAGGACATGGTCTGGAAGGGCAGTGTCGATGTGGCGATGGATTACAAGCGCGCTGAGAAGAATACCGATGATTACGACATCGACTTCAAGACGTCGGCGCGCCATGGGGCTTGGCGCCACAATGCTCAGGGTGAGTACAACCGTGAGTTCCAGGATCATCAGGTGACCACGGACAACTGGAGTGCCGAATATGCCCTGGACCGTTTCATCACTGAAAAATGGTTCTGGGAAGGGCGACTGACCTACAAGCGTGACAAGATCGAGGAACTGGCGCGACAGCGGGTGGTGGGTACCGGCCCTGGCTACCAGTTCTGGGATGATGAGTTGGGGGCGTTCTCCCTGGGCTCGCTGCTAAACCGTACAGATTACGAGTACGCCGAAGGCGGCAAGGACAACTTCTATTCCCTGGCGATGAAGTGGGACTACAACCGCTATCTGATCGGCAAGCGGGTGGAGTTCTTCACCAATGGTGAAGTCGGGCGACCGCTTTCCGGGGTGGCCGACTATGCGTTGGATGCCGAGATGGGGTTGCGTTACAAGGTTACCGACTGGGCGTCGTTGAACCTGAAGGCGGAAAAGGACTTGATTCGCGGCACCGAAAACAGTGATCTGGACAAGACTCGCTACACTGTGGGCTTTGGCGTGACTTGGTAGCTGCATGCGGCTCGTGCGTCTTTTCCGTAAAGGCGCCGATAAAGACATCGGGCACAAAAAAGCCCCGCTGTTGAGGGCGGGGCTTTTTACTGGATCAGTACAAGTTAGATAACTTGAACTTCTTCAGCTTGCATGCCTTTCTGACCGCGGGTAGCGATGAAAGAAACCTGTTGGCCTTCTTTCAGGCTTTTGAAGCCGTCGGATTGGATAGCTTTGAAGTGTACGAACAGGTCGTCACCGGATTGTGGAGTGATGAAGCCGAAGCCTTTTTCATCGTTGAACCACTTAACGGTACCGGTTTGGCGATTAGACATGGTGTATCTCCTTGGACAAAGTTAACTGCGACTCAGGAAAAGCCCTGGCCGAGACTGAGTGCAAAGAGCAGGAAAAATTCTTGGAGATGGTTGGATCGAAATTCAACATCGTGTAGAGATTCTCAGTGACACAAGCAGCACAGTGGCGCCACCTTAACCCTTTTTCCTGAACGTGCCAATGGCTAGGGCCAAGGTTTCTCGGTTTTCGTGACTGACGGCCCGTCGTTCGTCGCCGAGCCCTTGAAAAACGCGGGTGCGGGCGAGAAAAGCGCCCCGGACTTTGAACCCGACCCCGTGCCCCGGTAAGATGCCTGACCGTTTTTTTTCACCTCGCTATTTCAGGACACCCGCCATGAGCATCAAATCGGACAAGTGGATTCGCCGCATGGCGCAAGAGCACGGCATGATCGAGCCCTTCGTAGAGCGCCAGATGCGTGGCGAAGGCCCGGATCGGCTGATCTCCTTCGGGGTGTCGAGCTACGGCTACGACGTGCGTTGCGCCGATGAATTCAAGGTGTTCACCAACATCAATTCGGCCACCGTCGATCCGAAGAACTTCGATGAAAAGAGCTTCGTCGACATCAAGAGCGACGTCTGCATCATCCCGCCGAACTCCTTTGCTCTGGCGCGTACCGTCGAGTACTTCCGCATTCCGCGCAACGTGCTGACCATCTGCCTGGGCAAGAGCACCTATGCCCGTTGCGGCATCATCGTCAACGTGACCCCGCTGGAACCCGAGTGGGAAGGCCACGTGACCCTGGAATTCTCCAACACCACCACCTTGCCGGCGAAGATCTACGCCAACGAAGGCGTGGCGCAGATGCTGTTCCTGGAATCCGATGAAGAGTGCGAAGTGTCCTACAAGGACCGGGGCGGCAAATACCAGGGCCAGCGTGGCGTCACCCTGCCGCGCACCTGAGTACGTCTGTCTGACAGACAGCGGGAATTCCTGAGCGGACCCACACTCTATTGAGAGTATTTCCGGTATGCGCGAGGCATGCCGGGCCCCGCTCAGGAGTGCCCCATGAAGATAGATCCGCGAATCAGCGCCACCTTGGCCCAGCTGGAACCCAATCAGGTCGGGCTCTTGGCCTGGACCCTGCTGGCCCATCCGCCCGTCGACATGGCGGGCGGCATTCCCGGTCAGCCCGACCCGGATACCCCGCAACCCCTTGAACCCCAGGAACCAGGCGAGCCCACCTTGCCCGACGAGCCGCCACCCGCGCCCGTGGCTTGAACCGGCCCTTCGCCGCGCGACGCCCCGCCCGCGGCAAACCGGTGCGGACGGGAGCGTTGTAGTGGGTCGCTACTTCAAATTGCCACTGAGAAACTGCTGCAGGCGCTCGCTTTTCGGGTGGCCCAGCACCTCCTCCGGGGCGCCTTCCTCTTCCACCAGGCCCTTGTGCAAGAACAGCACCTGGCTCGACACCTTGCGTGCAAAGCTCATTTCGTGGGTGACCATGATCATGGTCCGGCCTTCTTCGGCCAGGCCCTGGATCACCTTGAGCACCTCGCCCACCAGCTCCGGGTCCAGGGCCGAGGTCGGTTCGTCGAACAGCATGACTTCCGGTTCCATGGCCAATGCTCGGGCGATGGCCACCCGCTGCTGCTGGCCGCCGGACAGGAACGCCGGGTACTGGCCGGCGACGCGGGCTGGCAGGCCGACCTTGTCCAGGTAGCGCCGGGCCCGCTCTTCGGCGTCCTTGGTGCTGACCCCCAGCACCCGGCGCGGAGCCATGGTGATGTTTTCCAGCACGGTCATGTGGCTCCACAGGTTGAAATGCTGGAACACCATCGCCAGGCGCGTACGGATCCGCTGCAACTCGGCCGGGTCGGCCACGTGCATGCCGTGACGATCGCTGACCATGCGGATCTGCTGGCCATCCAGGCTCATGGCGCCGTCGTCCGGGGTTTCGAGAAAGTTGATGCAGCGCAGGAAAGTGCTCTTGCCCGAGCCACTGGCGCCGATCAGGCTGATCACGTCGCCGGTCCTGGCCTTGAGGGAAACACCCTTGAGCACTTCATTGTCGCCATAGCATTTATGCAGGCCTTCAACGGTCAATTTGTACATGGTGGCTTGCATCCTCAAGGCGAAAGTAGGTAGCCGCTGCGATAGGCTTCGCGGCCGGCGACATGGGCGATCACCATGCCAGCGGTAGCCATGCGTCGCAGCGAGCGGGCGTACAGGAGCCCGGCGTTGTTGCAATGGATAGGGGTGACCCGGTCGTGGATCGGGTCGATGATTTCCGCCACCTGCTGTCCGGCTTGCAGGTATTCCCCCGGCAGGGCGGTGAACACCAGCAGCCCGCCCACCGGCGTTGCTACCGGTTCCACTCCCGCCAGTGGCGTGGCCGGGAAGGGCAGTTCAGGCAGGGGCGGCGCCTCGGCGGCGATGGCACCGAAATGGGTCAGGTAATCCAAAATGGCCTGGCAGTCGAGGCGGGCCAGGCCATGATTGACGTCGCCTTGGCCGCGCAGTTCGACGGTGACCGCAAAGCTGCCCGTGGGGATGGCAAAGCCTTCGCCGAAGCGCTGCTGCAGTTGCCACCACAGCAGACTGAAGCACTCATCGAACGACCAGGCCGCCGAGTCGGTGGCCAGCAGGCAGGCTTCGGCACCAATGTAGCGGGCCAGGGGCTCGACCTGCGGCCAGGCTTCGGGGGTGGTGTACAGGTGCGCTACGGCTTCGAAGTCGCAATGCAGGTCCAGCACCACGTCGGCGTCGCAGGCCAGCCGTTGCAGGGTCAGGCGCAGGGATTGCAGTTGCGTCTCCGGGCGTTGCCGGGCCAGGGCGTCGGCCAGGTGCCGGCGTACCAGATCGAGGTTGTGCCGGGGGTCGTGATTGAGCAGGCCTTCGACGGCGTTGCCCACCTCTTCGCTGAGATCGACGAAACCGCGATTGAAGTTCTGCCCGCTCTCCATCTGATAGCGACCCAGTGGTACGTCCATCAGTATCTGTTCCAGGCCAACTGGATTGGCCACCGGCACCAGAACGATTTCATGCCGCAGGCGACCTTCGGCTTCCAGCTCTGTCAGGCGCTGCTTGAGGTGCCAGGCCACCAGCATGCCGGGCAGTTCATCGGCATGCAGGGACGACTGGATGTAGATCTTGCCCGTGGCCTGGGCGGGGCCGAAATGAAAGCTGTGGACCTGGCGCGCGGTGCCCGGCAGGGGAGCGAGCAGGTCGTGGATCTCGTGGCGCATTGACGGTTATTCCTGCTGCAAGTCCTAGTGGGTCGGTCCGAGGAAGGCCAGCCAGCGGCGCTCGGCGAGACGGAACAGGCCCACCAGGGTGAAGGTCACGCACAGGTAGATGACGGCGGCGATGCCGAACGACTGAAAGGTCAGGAAGGTCGCCGAGTTGGCGTCCCGGGCGATTTTCAGGATGTCGGGAATGGTCGCGGTGAAAGCCACCGTGGTGGAGTGCAGCATCAGGATCACTTCGTTGCTGTAGTAAGGCAGCGAGCGGCGCAGGGCCGAGGGCATGATCACGTAGGCATACAGCTTCCAGCCGCTCAGGCCGTAGGCCTTGGCTGCTTCGACTTCGCCGTGGGCCATGCTGCGAATCGCCCCGGCGAAAATCTCCGTGGTGTAGGCGCAGGTATTCAGGGCAAAGGCGAGGATGGTGCAGTTCATCGCGTCACGAAAGAACGCGTCCAGCAGCGGTTGCGCGCGGATCGCGGCGATGCTGTAGATCCCGGTGTAGCAGATCAGCAGCTGGATATAGAGCGGTGTGCCGCGAAACAGGTAGGTGTAGAACTGCACTGGCCAGCGGATGTAGCGCTTGGGCGAAACCCGAGCGATGGACAGCGGGATCGACACCAAAAAGCCGATGCAGATCGACGCCGTGAGCAGCCACATGGTCATGGCCAGCCCGGTCATGTGGTAACCGTCGCTATAAAGGAAGGGACGCCAGTATTCCTGCAGGAGTTCGATCATCGCACGGCCTCCCGGGCGCCGGCGGCGTAACGCCGTTCAAGCTTGCGCAGGACAAAGTTGGAAGCGCTGGTGATCAACAGATAGATCAGTGCCGCCAGGACCAGAAAGTAAAACAGCTGATAGGTGCTCTTGCCGGCGTCCTGGGCGGCCTTGACCAGGTCGGCCAGGCCAATGATCGACACCAGGGCCGTGGCCTTGAGCATCACCATCCAGTTGTTGCCGATGCCCGGCAGGGCGAAGCGCATCATCTGCGGGAAAACCACGAAGCGAAAGCGCTGGCCGCGTTTCAGGCCATAGGCGGTGGCGGCTTCCACCTGGCCACGTGGGACGGCAAGGATCGCCCCGCGAAAGGTTTCGGTGAAGTAGGCGCCATAGATGAAGCCCAGGGTGATCACCCCGGCGCTGAAGGGGTTGATCTCGATGTATTCCCACTCCATGAAGTCGGTAAAGGACGTCAGCCAGGTCTGCAGGCTGTAGAAAATCAGCAGCATCAGCACCAGGTCCGGCACGCCGCGGATCAGCGTGGTGTAGAGCTGGGCCGGAACCCGAAGCAAGGCCAGGCTGGAGAGTTTGGCGCTGGCGCCGATCAGGCCGAGCAGGACGCTGACCAGAAGCGACAACACCGACAATTTGATGGTCATCCAGGTGCCTTCCAGCAGCAGGGGGCCGAAACCCTTCAGGCTGAATGCGGAAAGCCCCAGGTTTTTTAGAAGTTCTTCGAGCATCGATCAGTGACCCGTAGCGATAAAAAAGGCGCCCATCGAGGATGGGCGCCGACTGGTTATTTACCGCTGTAGAGGTTCAGGTCACCGAAGTGTTTTTTCTGGATGGTGGCGTAGGTGCCATCATCGTGTAACGCTTTGATACCTTTATCCAGGAGCGCTTTCAGCTCTTTGTTACCTTTCGAGATACCGACCGCGGTCTTGGCCGGCAGCAGGGGATCTTCCACCGGCTTGCTGACTTCGTAGTCCGCGCCCTGTGGCGATTTGAGGAAGCCAAGCTCAGCTTGCAGCATGTCCTGGATCGAGGCATCCAGACGCCCGGAGGTCAGGTCGGCGTAGACCTGGTCCTGGTTCTGATAGGCCTGGGTCTTGACCCCGGCCTTGTCCAGCACGGCCTTGGCATAGGCTTCCTGAATGGTGCCCTGCTCGTAGCCGACGGTCTTGCCCTTGAGCGTGGCGATGTCCGCGCTCAGGCCCGAGCCTTTCTTGAACACGAACGAAGTAGGACCGGAGAACAGCTCGCTGGAGAAATCGATGACTTTTTCGCGAGCCGGGGTGACGGTCATGGAAGAGATCACACCGTCGAACTTGTTGGCTTTCAGGCCTGGAATCATGCCGTCGAAATCACTTTCGACCCATTTGCACTTGACCTTCAGCTCGGCGCAGATGGCGTTGCCCAGGTCGATGTCGAAGCCCACCAGGCTGCCGTCGGCGGCCTTGGATTCGAAGGGAGCATAGGACGGGTCGACGCCAAAGCGCAGTTCCTTGTATTCCTTGGCCAGCGCGGAGCCGGCGGCCATGCACAGAGCCAATGCAGAAAGGGTCAGCAATGCTTTTTTCATTATTCAATCCCTAAGAACCAATATGAGCGCTTGTGGCGCATGAGTACTGTTACTGGAACGCATAAGACATATTGAAAGTAGCAATTTCCGAACCAGAGTCCCGAACAAGTGTTTTAAAACCCTTGGGGAGCCGGCGTCAGGGTCGGCGTGCACTTAAGTGGGGCGTGTTTTGCGGCGGGCGCCAATAGGGGGCAGGGTGCGCAGTTGATCGCGGGAGGCGCTGGCTTGGGCATCACGCCGGTGCGTCAGGCCGGTGGCGGGGGCAGGCTGTTCGTTTTGGGGCAGGCCCGCTTGCACCGGATGGGCAAGCGGGCGGCAGAGCGCAGGGCGCTTACTTGCCCGGAACCAGGGTCAGGCGGGTCTTGCCGTAGCTGCGCTCGAAGTTCTGCGGTTGCATCGGCAGGCTCAGGTATTGGGCCTTGAGCCAGCCATCGATGCCATTGGCATAATTCGGGCTTGCCGGGTTGCCGGACTGGCCGCTGCTGTTGAGGCCCATCAAGGGTTCGCTGAGGCCGAAATCCACGATAAAGCGCAGGGCCGGGGTATCGCTGATGACGAAGTCCTGCCCCCAGTGGTAGGCGGCGCTGTTGAGGGTGTTGTGGTCGCCTCCGGCTTGCATCGGGGCGCGGATCTGCCGGCCGCTGCTGCTGGTCCATGAGTAGCTGTGCAGCTTGCCCCATTGCCAGGCCTTGCGGTCGGCCCCCAGCAGTTGCTCGCCGGCATTGATGGCTGCCACCAGGCTGCGGGCGAGGATCGCCGGTTTGTCTTCCTTCTGCGCGCTGCGCGAGTCGTCCCAGAACGGGCTGTCTTCCTGCCCCAGCAGGTGGTCGGCCTGGGCCGAGTAGGACAGGTTGCCGTTGGCGACGAAGGCCTGCCAGGCGCTGCCGGACTCGGGGCCCAGTTTGTCGAGGAAGATCTGCTTGGCGCTTTCCTGCAGGAACAACTCGTACAGCGCTGCGTCGGCCGAGCCGGCAGTGACCTTGCCGTCGAACGCCAGCAGGCGGCTGTAGGCTTCCCGGGCCTTGGCGCGGTCGGCATCGGGCAGCGCCTCGATGGCTTTCTTCAGCGGTTGAGCCATGCCCGGGGCTTCGAACATCTTCTTCAGCTTGGCGGCGAACAGGGTGCTCTGGTCGTATTGCAGGGCGATCAGGCTGCGGTTGTCCTGCTTGCCGTTGGAGGCCAGTTCGGCCATGCGCTCGGCCCGTTCCGGGGCCTGCCAGGAGTTGGACAACTGCATGCCGTAGCCGCGGGAGATCACCCGCTGGTTGGCGGTGGCGATCCAGCCCTGGGGCGGGTCCTGGTCATAGGGGTGGAGCATCGGGTCGGCGTAGCCGTCCCAGTCGTAGCGGCCGTCCCAGCCCGGGGAAGGCAGCAGGCCTTCGCCTTCGCGACGGTTGGGGAAGCGCCCGGTGACCTGCCAGCCGATGTTGCTGGCATCGGCGAACACCATGTTCAGGGCGATGGCGCGGATTTCCCGGCTGGCGTCCGAGGCTTTCTCGACGTTCTGCGCCCGGGACAGGTCGAAGAAGGCGTCCAGGGTCTTGTCGTCCTTGAGCTCCGGCGTTTGCAGGGCCAGGCCGAAACCGCTGCCCGAAGCCGCGCCCAGGGCGCTGTTGAGCAACGGGCCGTGGCGGGTTTCGTACACCGCTTCGCGAATCGGCCGCTGGCCTTTGACGAAATAGGTTTCGTTGCGCACGGCCACCGGCTGCCATTTGCCGTTGTTCTGGTAGTACAGGGCGTTGCCCTGGCGCTTGAGCTTCTCCAGGAACAGGTCCTGGTTGTCGCCCATGACCGAGCTCAGGCTCCAGGCCACCTTGCCGTTGAAGCCCTGGAGAATCGCTGGCAAACCGGCGATGGAGGCTCCGGCGGCCTGGTATTTCGGTGCGCGGATCTGCGCGTAGTACCAGGCTTGCAGGTGACTGTCGGTGGCCAGCAGGCTGCGGCCGGTGCGGCTGCGCTGTGGGGCGATGGCCAGGTTGCTGCCGCCGCGCACCCCCAGGCTGTTGAGTTGGGCCATGCGGTTGGCGGCGCGGCTGACTTCGTTCAGCCCAGGGATAGAGAGGTTCAGCCCCTTGAGCTTGTCGGCCTCGGCCAGCGGCAGGGGTTCGTCGGGATAGCTCGGCGTCAGCCACGGCAGTTTGTCGCTGCCGACCTTTTGCGCCAGGACCAGAGCGTTGATCTCTTCCAGCAGGTTGGCGGACTGGCCGAAATTCAGCAGGCAGAAGATCAGGGCCGAGTCCTCGGCCTTCCAGTATTCGGGGGTATAGCCGGTCGACGCCAGATCCGGCGGCAGCTTGTCGCGATAGCGGAACAGGTAGGCGTTGACCCCCCGGGCGTAGACCTCGAAGAAGCGCTTGATCCGTGGCGACGAGGCCTTGTACAGCTCGTCGGCGCTTTTCTTCAGGTTCACCGCGCGCATCAGGCGGTCGACATCCAGCACCTCGGCGCCGGACATCTCGGCCAGGCGGCCTTGGGCCAGCAGGCGCAGGGTGACCATTTCGCCGATGCGGTCGCTGGCGTGCACGTAGCCCAGGGTGAACAGGGCATCGTGGAAACTGCTGCTTTCGATCAGCGGCACGCCCACCGCGTTGCGGCGCACGGAGACGTTCTGCGCCAGGCCCTTGAGGGGCTGCACGCCAGAGGTCGGGGGCAGGCTGTTCTGCGAGTTCCAGGATTGGCAACCGGCCAGGCTCAGGGCACCGGCCACAGCCGCGGCAACGCCGAGCCGGGGAAGAAAATGTGAAAGGGCTGGCGAGGCCATGGTCAAGCTCCTGCGGGGGGTAACGTCGATAAAGGCGCTACGTTAGTGAGCGGGCGAGTGCCGCGCAAGCGGGGGCAGGAGGTATTTCTTGATGGCGCTGCAAATAGCCATCACCGGCACGCCGTCAGCGGCCAGAGCGCGTAGGAGCCGGCTTGCCGGCGAACAGGTTTTATCGGCTTGCACCGTCTTCGTTGGCAAGCCAGCCCCTACAAGGTAATGCTCA